>JBBRPE010000001.1:0-175056 GCA_038228545.1 Minisyncoccia bacterium
ATCCTAAATTTGTTTTGCGCGGGATTTTTTTTGAATTGAATGGGCGATGGGATTCGGGCGGGTTTCTCCTTTGAAGGGAGAAACTGACGGAATTCTTAGTGCAAATTCAAAATGCAATGTGTTGCCTCTTACATTCTATCATTTTGCGTCTGACTACGGAGTCCATCCTCGGCATCCGCCTCGGACATTTCCGCTAGGGCTACTCGCGCCTAGATGTCTAGGTTTCCTGCTTATCCTCGCCATTTCCGCTCTGCGGAGCGGTGGCGAGGGCAGGAGACTGTTTGGGGGAAGGAAGGAATCCTTCCCCCAGCTTCGCCTCGTCTCGGCAGGGCTCGACCAACCGGCTCAGCCAACCCCCAACCTCGTTTTCATATCCGAGTATTTCTCAAGATTATTTACTTTTTCTTGCTTATTACGGCGGCGCTCATCCGTGAGTCAGGACGCCCTAGCGGAAATGTCCGAGGCTCAAATGCAAATGCGCTTGCCCCACCCACCGTGCGCGCGCAAGCCCGCTCGCGAAGGAGGAGAGGATGCGAGCGGGACTCCCTAGTACATACTCTAGAAAAGATATTTTATATTTGGAATCAAGTCGTTGTATCTATTAATTATAAGGTTCACTCAAATATTCTGATTATCCAATACAGATTATATCCTTATTTATATTAGTATAATAGCATAAATTAAAATAATATCTTATTGACTAAGAACTTAATAACAGATAGTAGTAATAATCGTGTACTAAATATAAAATATCTTTTCTAGAAATTATTTCAAGTAAATTACTATTCTTGGCTATATTACCACCTAAAGTGGATCAAAATTCTGCTTTAATTTACTAACTCAAAAAATCTATCATCTTGACAGATTTACCCTGAAGTTCTGTAACTTATTTAGTTCTTGCAAAATAACGGAGTATCTGATATGATTCCTTTTATGAAAACTAAAGACGAAAAAGACCCGTTAGCCGTGCTCATTGGGAGTGGTAAGGAAAATGAACGACAAAAATTGGCTGAGCTTTTAGCTCCTTTCGTCATTATCGATGAAGATTCAAAAGAGTTTTACTTTAAGGATGCCTTCACGCAGACAGATAATAACGCCTTAAAAATCGAACTTCTTCTCGCTGCGGCCAGAGCACGCTCTCTTTATTTTAATGAACAGGACGGATTAACCGCTCAAGAGATAATTATACTCTCAATAATGCCGGAAGGTAGTGTTAAGACAACTTTACGGAAACTCTTCTCAATCGAGCATAAAATTAAACAGAGCGGAAAGAGATATCTCCTCCCTTCTTATCGAATACAAGAAATTATTAAAAATTTAACTGAAAAATAAAATGACACAAGACAATACAAAAGAAAAAATCGTAGAGCTTGAGACACGAATTAAAAAACTCGAGGATACTCTGTTCTCCGCCGATGGTGTGAAAACTCCCGCAGGTGGAAAGAAAATATCTGCAAATGAATTTTTGAGAACTAAGGAAATCGAGACTGTCACACAAAAAGTTCTGGTACTGGGTTATTACCTTGAAAAAAAAGAAGGCATGTCCTCCTTTAATGTAACAGATATTGAGGCCATATTTAGATCAGCTAAGGAGAAGCTCCCAGCAAATATAAACGATTTGGTTAATAGTAATGTGAAGAGAGCTTTTATGGATGAAGCGAAGGAAAAAAGGGACGGCAAAAAAGCTTGGTATCTTACTTCAACCGGCGAAAACTATGTTGAGCAAGAGCTTAAAAGAAATTAAACAACATGAAAGCCAAAACACAAAAAACAAGTCTGGCGGAAACTTTGATGAAGGTAATGAACTCAAGCCCGAGAATAGCCGAAGAGATAGGGAAAGATCTCAAAGATAATTTTGGATATCGTGTGCAGTTACAGGATATAAGGGTTAATCTACTTTATCTGCTGAGACGCGAGAAAATAAAACGAAAGAAGGATGGTGGTAAGTATAAATATTTTATCTAGAAATCTATGACCCCATCAGTTCCAAAGCCAATAAACGCATTCGTTTGCACAGAATTACTTTGGAATAAAGGGTTCTTTAAAGATGGGCGTACTCTGAATGAGGTTTCTGGCGAAATAACGAGTCAATTTGAAAATAATTTTGGTTCTGTCGAAGTCAGTAAGGCTTTAGGGAAGGCTTCATTTTTAAGATGCACTGGGAAACGAGGCTCTTTTAGGTATATTCAGAGAACCAGTCCCGTTAACAAACAAATCCAGACTGTGGAGGAAAATTTATTTTCTGAAGAACTTCTGAAAAAATTAGGAAAGTCTTTTGAAACCGAAATTAACGACCTTCGATGGAATTTCAATCATAGTGGAACTTGTACCGCTTTTTTGTTACGAAAAATTTTAGAAAAGCTAATTTTCAAAACTTTTGCAAAAAATAGCATGTCGCAAAAATTAAAAGACCCAAGAGGAAGAGAAGTCGGTCTTGAAACAATGGTAAATATTGCCTGCTCGGAAAAAATTGCCGGCGTACCATTTCTTATTCCTAAAACAGGAGAGAAAATCAAGGGAATTAAATTTTTAGGAGATGTTTCGGCTCATAACCCGCTAACTAATGTTGATATGGAAACGATAATACCCCAGATGCCATATATCATTACTGCATATAAAGAATTGGCTGAAAAGTTATAATAGGAGCTACTGTTATTTTTTTGATACATAATCAATAATTTTTTCCCAATCAAGATTGTCTTTAGTATAGAAAAGATCAATGACATCCTTTGTCATTTCGTTTATTTTCTTTACATACAGTTCCTTAAAAGTGTCATCTCGTTTTTTTGCTTCCTTATCGAGTGGTTGAATGATTTTCTTATACAACTGATCGTCTCCAGAGATAAGTTCCCAAAAAGATTGCCCACAAATTTTATAGTAGCTAAGATCAGGGTCTTTGTTTACTTTATGCGGAACATTGTCTCGTCCGTAAATACAGCCATTAACGGAAACTATATTCTTCTTTAGCCCTGCGCGAAGAAACTTCTTTGCGATTTTTAAATTTCTTTTCATTGTGTTTACCTGATCAGAATTGCCCCAGTTTGGCCCGGACTTAATGCCGACAATATAGGTTTTGTTATCACGTTCGAATATCAGATCGACACTACGATACTTTCCTTCCTCTGCTTTCTCGCCTTTAAATACATCATGGCAAACATGTATAGCAAGATTTTCCATAAGATCGCCGAAAATTGTTTCTTCTTGCGAAGACAAAAAGGCATCAAGAATACTTTTTGCTAAATCTCCGGCAGTTTCAATATTTTTTGCTTTGAACAGATATGGATTTTTTCGTTTTGAGATATAGGAAAGTTTTGCGGATTCAAGCCGGGCAAGCCGTATTTCATAGAACGGCTTGATGACATCGGAGGCGATAAACGCATTCAGTTTTTCATAGTTTAGTTTTTTCATGTTATTTCGTTTGCTCGTTAATGTTCTCGACAGCTAGTTTATGATATTCCTCCTGTATTTCAATTCCTATAGAATTGCGGTCAAGTTGAAATGCGGCAATTGAGGTCGTGCCAGAACCCAAAAATGGATCGAGGACGACATCTCCATGCTTGGTAAAGAGCTTTATAAACCAACTTGGTAATTCTTTTGGAAAAACTGCACTGTGTTTTTTGTTAGAACTTTCCGTTGCCATTGAAAGCACATTTGTAGGATAAGCTAATTCGCGACCTACCCAATTAGATACGTTCTTTCCAAAACCACTGCCAACTTTTGAATTGTCTCTTTTCTTGTCGGTCTCGCTAAGATTTTTTAGACGGGTTTTTGCCCAATCGCCCATAGGAACTCTTACCTCATCTTGGTACATATTAAAATCCTTTGCTTTGTTAAATTGCAAAAGTCGCTCCCACGAATCGCGAAATCGGTTAGGCCACTTGCCTGGGAAGCAATTTTTTTTGTGCCAGATAAATTCTTCTGTCCAAAGCCAGCCCTGTTTTCTCATTGCAATAATTAACTCCATGACATAAGTATGACGCTCGCCGTCCGCAACTTTCTCTTTAATATTTAAAATAAATGTTCCTTTTGGATGTAGAACACGCAATAACTCTGCCGTCATTGGCAAAAACCACTCAACATATTTGTCCGGACTAATTCCACCGTAAGTGCTTTTCCTTTGGTCTGCGTAAGGTGGTGATGTGACAATTAGATCAATGGAATTGTCCGGCAAATTTTTCAACACATCAAGACAATCACCAAGAATAACATCGGCCTTTACTTTGGCTTTTGTCTTCGCATTGAACAAATCAATTTTTTCTATAGTTTCGATTGTCATAAAATTATTTCAGTAATTCATCTGTTGAAACACTAAGTGCTTTTGCAATATTGGAAATGGTCGAAAGTGTTGGGTTTGTCTTTCCATTTTCAATATTACTCACAAAGCTTCGACTAAAGCCCAATGATCGAACAATATCACCCTGCGTGATACCTTTTTCAGTTCTAATGCGTTTTAGGTTCTTGCCTAATTTTGCGGATTCGCTTTTCATAATCCACAGTATAGCATTATTGATTACATTATACACCAATATTATAGTATAATGTAATAGCCCGAATCCCATCGCCCATTCAATTCAAAAAAAATCCCGCGCAAAACAAATTTAGGATGGGAAGCGATGGGGATGAGGGCGGACACAGAACAGCAGAAGCGGAGAGACACTGTATCCAGTGTCTCGGAGTGGATGCTGGGCTGTGACGGAATTCGTCGTGGAGCGTACGATTTAATTTAGAGCCACCACGCACACGGGGCGTGCCACATTAGCTCTCGAAAAAAGTTCGTGCAAAGGTTACAATTAGATCACCAATGCAAACCGCCAGAAGGCGGCTTTTGCATTGGTGACCCAACGCAGGCTGTGGGACATCCTGCGTTGGGGAATCGAAGATGCTACGAGCGTTTTGTGAGTCTGCGAGCAAAACCCGTAGCGTGTACAGCTCCTGTAAGGAGCGATAGCGTACTCGCGTTCCCCGTTGGGTTCGATGCATTGAGTGGAGCGAAGCGGAACTTTCCCATCAATTCGTCACCTACCTCCTCTTCCACTCTTTATCCTGTCGCACCAAAAGCGATGTATCTGCAGGATTTGCAAGTAATGCCTCGACGATTCTTTCCATACGCATGGATTGAGAACCTTTAATAAGTAGTGTGTCTCGTGGCTGTAGCATGTCCTTGAGCGCCCGTGCTGCGTCTATAGCGTTGTCAAACGCGTGTATACAGTCTTCCTGCATACCAGCTGCAAGCGCGGCCGGCATCATTGCCCGTGAGCGAATTCCAACCGCAATCAGTATGTCCGCATCTTTCGCCGCGAGAGCTCCGATACGCTCATGCTCTTCGAGAGAATAGCGACCGAGTTCAAGCATGTCACCCAGTACGGCAATGTGCCGAGTGTTCTTCGGTAAAAGCGTGAGAGTTTCAAGTGCCTCCTCCATCGCAGCCGGTGATGCGTTATAGGTGTCATCGATAATAAGTGAGTTATGTAACCCCCTGATTATACGAGCACGTCCTGGTGGTGGCAGATACTGCTCGAGGCCTGCAAGTGCATCCTTAGGAGCTATACCAAGCGCGTAGGTGAGCGCGAACGCAGCGGCAGGTGCTAGGACTTGCGGTCTTCCTAAAGCACCCTTGGCATGTAAGACAAACGACCTACCGTCTACGGTCGCTGTAGTTTTCATACCGACTGGTACACCTTCTTCAAGCACTACTTCTGGTTGCGTTATATGAATAGCGGCTTCTGGAGAGAAGCCGAAAAGAGTTATGTTTGCTTGTGTGTTCTTAGCCATTCCGACTGCATACGTATCAAGTGAGGAAAGAATGAGTGGGGCTCCGGTAGATAGTGCATAGGCTGGAGCAAATTCTTCCTCGCGTACGGCGGCGGGAGTAGTGTACGCCTCCACATGCACTGGCACTTCCGGAAGACGCGTCACAATGACCGCATCAGGCGCCACGATGCGCAAAATACGTGCGAGGTCTCCCGGTCTATCTGCACCCACCTCAAGCACCAGCGTCTTCGGATAGTGATTCGGAAGAAAGATAAGAGCGAGTGCCTCACCAAACACCTGAAGCCAGGCAAACATGCTTGTCCATGGATTCTTTGCGCCAATAATTGTCAGCGGTACGCCGAATTCGCTGTTGTAGCTTTTTTCGCTTGCCCGCACAAAGGTTGTCTTCGAAAGCGCTGCATACGTAGCGTCTTTTGTTGATGTCTTGCCCACGCTACCGGTAATCATTATGACCTGCGGTTTGTACTTACGAAGTATCATCCGCGCGCACATAGCGAGGAGTAGGGCGATCGGAATGCGGAATACTTGTTTCATACTAGTAGGCAGGGAATCCCTTTCTATCGGGAGGAACAGTGTAATAGTTTATCAAGAAATGGGTCAGCTCAAAAAATGGTGCAGTCAGGGTCTCAGATGCGTACTGTACACCCTTTGGCTCCTTCGTGTAGAGCAAGATAATGTATTTCGGGTCAGATGCCGGAAAGTAGCCGAAGAACGAGTGGAAATACAGCCCAGGAGCATACTTCCCTCCCGGACCTGCAATCTGCGCCGTACCAGTCTTTGCCGCAATGCTCATAGTCGGTATGGCAGCTTTACCGTTTGCAAGCTTTGTATCAACCACTTTAATAAGCATAGTGCTTGTTTGCGTGACTGCAGTTGGAGAATACACCTGCTCAGGTTTACCCCACGTAAGTGACTTCGTTACTCCATTTTGAAGTCGAATGGCACTCACTAAATGAGGCGTCACGACGGAACCCGCATCAGCAAGTGCACCGAGGGCCTTAATCATCTGCACCGGTGTTTCAGCTATACCTTGTCCAAAGGAAGCGGTGTCGTACTCAATATCACGCGGGCTTGTTTTAATATTTTGAATATTACCCGCAACCTCGCTCGGTAAATCGATGCCGGTCTCCGTTCCAAAACCAAGATGTTCAAAATAAGAACGGAAGCGTTCATGCCCAAGGCGTGTTGCAAGATACGCTGCACCGACGTTAAGTGACTGCGACAAAATCTCCTGCATAGGAGTGTTCGGGCCACGTGCTTTCAAGTCATAGTTACAAAATGTCTGCTTATTCACCGTGACACAACCCGTGTCGTTATAGGTTGATGTCGGGGTAATGACGCCTGCATCAAGCGCAGCTGTCATAGTAAGCGGCTTCATGATGGAACCAAATTCGTACTGGTGCTCCACAAGAGGATTACCGAAGTGCGCCGGATCGCCGTGAGCGAAATCATTCAGGTCAAATGACGGATACGAATCAAGTGCAATAATTTCACCTGTCTTTGGGTCCATAATAATGGCGCCTGTTTCAGCACTGGAGTAGCGAGCATTTGTTGCCGCAATCACCTGGTCAAGTTTCTCCTGTACGACTGGGTCTATCGTGGTAATGAGGTCGCCCTGGCGTGAAGCGCGCGCATTAACGACCACGTTATCAAGATTGGCAAACAGCTCAGCAAAGAAGTTACCAAAAAGGCCAACGGAATCACGATCAAGCACGTCGTTGTAGTAGCGCTCAAGTCCAAAACGTCCAGCGAGCGAGTTGTCATTATCAAACGCAACAAACCCAATGGATTGGGCAGCCTCAGTACCTGCCGGATACGTGCGCCATCGCTCGCGCGTTACGGTCACACCAGGTAGCTTCGCGGTACTGATGGCTGCACCAGCGTTCTCCGGTACACGGTGCGCGAGTACTTCATAGGGGTCAGTTGTTTTAGCTACGGATGTGGTAAAGGTACTTTGTTCAATCGGTGTAATCGCGTTGAGCGTACTGTAGGTCCCCGTTGCATTCTTTATCTGAGATGGATTTATAGAAACAGTGAATCCCGTACCAAGAGTTGCAGCTGAAAGAACCGTTTTGTCTTTACGAGTAAAGTAGATGCTTCCGCGGTCATATAACTCCTGGCTCGAACTTATGTATTGGCGATCAGCACGCAATGAGAAATCTCGACCGTGTACTATCTGAACAAAATACAGACGCACAAAAAGCAGTAGCGAAATGGCGAGAAGGATTCCCGAAAGAATACGAAGCCTGAGCCTGACCTCGCGTCGCATAGTCTAGCTAGCGACCAACGAACGAAAGTCCTTGCGCGGGTTTCGCGACAGCATATTCCACATCAACCGGTGCCACGAGTCCTGCGCTTGCCGGACTACTGGCATTGTCTTTTGTAATGGAAGCGTAGTAGGTCGTCTCAAGTTGAGCGATAGAACCTTCTGTTGAGCGGACCGATGAAGCAAGTGAAGTCTGCACTGTTGCAAACGTGATGGTGACGATAACAAGCACGATGTAGAGCGCGAAGATGGCGGCGGCAGTAAACGAGAGTACGGTAATCGTTCTATCCGGCATGTCTGGCAGCGCCAGCACCCTTCCCTTACCACTGCGTACTTTTTTGGTGATGTTAGACATACTGATGAACGTTAGTTTCTTTGGTAATGCACACGCCCTCGCCGTTACAACGCTCAAACACACGCAACTTGGCACTGCGGGCGCGGGGGTTAGCAACAAGCTCCTCCGCGCTCGGTACAACCGGTTTACGCGTAATAACGGTGCCTTGGCCCGCGTACGCAGCGTCCTTGAGCACTGATTTCACAATCCGGTCCTCGATGCTGTGGAAGGTAATGACAGCGACACGTCCGCCCTGGGTAAGTCGTTCCATCGCCGCTGCAAGTCCTTCACGGAGTGCACCGAGCTCGTCATTAGTCGCAATACGGAGCGCCTGGAACGTCTTGGTAGCCGGGTGCAGACGACGATTACCGTACCAGCCCGGCGTACCACGCTCCACTGCCTCAGCGAGCACTTGAGTCGTAAGGATGCGAGTGTGTTTGCGAGTCTCTACAATCGAGCGCGCAATGCCGCGTGAGAAGCGTTCTTCTCCATAGGTATAAATCAGGTCAGCAAGTTCTTCCTCCGGAAGTGAATTCACGAGATCTGCCGCTGTCTTCCCTTGCTCTGGCTCGCCATAGGTCATGAGAAGTGGCTCATCAGCACGGAAGGAAAAGCCACGACCCGCAGACAGTTGAAAACCATTCCAGCCAAGATCGAACAGTGCACGGTCGAGGCACGTGATATGCAACTCATCGAGAATAGTTCCTAAATTTCGGAAATTGTCCTTTACCAAATGAAGTGTTGGGCCCGTACCTGCAAACTCTTCCACTACTTTCTGCGCACGTTCTATAGAAGCCTGATCGGCATCAATGCCAACGAGTGTTCCCTCTTTTCCGAGTGCGATAGCCATCTCGCGAAAATGGCCAGCAGCACCAAGCGTGCCATCTACAGCAACATCACCCGGACGTATGCCGAGTGCTTCGACAGCTTCATGGAGGAGGACAGTGTCGTGACGCGGTTCCATATCTGTTACAGGGCGCCAGCTGTGCCGAGGCTCTCAGCAAATTCGTCAGCATCACGCTCCATGGCCTTCGTATACGTCATCCATGCTTTCTCGTCCCAGATTTCTACACGGTCATTCACACCCACAACAGCAGACTTTATGTTGAGACCTGCATAGCCCTTCAAGTAATCAGGAACGAGAATGCGTCCTGCGCTATCTACATCAGCTTCAGCGGCTCCCGAAAGCGAAAGACGCGACAATGCGCGTCCTGCTCTAGTACCGCTTGAATGGGCTGCCATGAGTTCGGCATGCTTCTTCCAAGCGGCCTTCGAAAATACGAAGAGACATCGGTCGAGACCACGCGTAACGACAACGTTTCCACCAAGCTCTTTGCGGAACTTGGAAGGAAGTGAGATGCGATTTTTTGTGTCGAATGTGTGGCGGTATTCTCCGATGAACATAGAAATTGAGTGAGGAGTAGGAAGTGCCGGCAAAGAAGAAAAACGACTCTTCCCACTTCATCCCACTGTATGGAATTATATGACACTTCACCCCACCATCATACTGGTTATCCCCAGCAACTATCTGTCTCTTTTGACAGTTCCAGCTGAATTCGTATACTGAAACGGTAATGACTCAAGTAGTACACAACCTCAATTCTTGGATCCTAGCGATCTTCGTCTACGTCGGCCTAGTTAGGCCGGTCGGGGTTTCGCTTGAGGTTTCCAAATAAGTAGAAAGAATTTGGAACTTGAAGGAAGACCCTGACCGAAAACGTCAGGGTCTTCTTCCGTATAGGAAACTGAGCCACGTTCTTTCAACCAAGGCCGTAGGGCCGCAACTCATAGGGATGACGATGCTTACGCACACAACTACGATCTTTACTGCTCATGAAATCAACAAGGCCGGAATACACGCGCTCAGCATCCTCGACAACCGGTACGCGCGGAAAACCGTACGCCTCCGGGGCGAAAACTTTTGCGCTCCCCAGAATTGCGTAGCGTTCGTAACGAGCGATCAGGTGCACTTTCCAAGTCGCTATATCCGCATACTGCCTCGGAGCGCCGTCGAAGGTACGAAGGCGCACGAAGAACGTGCTCGACTTATGGACGCTATGCCATGGTTGCGAGTAACTGAATGTATCGTGGCCATCAATCCGTCACGGCTTACCGAAGGAGTGTGCATGGACATAGGTTCCTCCTTGCATCTCACCGGCTTCACGAATGCTCTGGAACAATTGTGCGGATTCCGTCGTAACCGACTTTCAGATTCTTCCCGCACACCCGACCAGAAACGTGCGGCACGGATTAGGGCCACGCGGAATGCACGACGCGAGGAATTCCTCGAATCCTGAACCAAACGGTCGGCAACCGAAAATGCCAAAGGGCGGTCCTCACGGACCGCCCTTTTAGCTAACTTTTTTCGACGCTCGACTAAGCAACTTTTTCAATCGTGTACGTCTGCTTCCCGTTAGGAGTTTCGAAGGTGAACACGTCTCCTTTCTTTTTTCCCATGATGGCCGCGCCGAGTGGCGAGACGTGCGAAAGCTTATGTGCTCGCATGTCTGCTTCCTCGCTTCCGACGATGGTGTACTCGTGGATATCACCCCCACTATCCTTCTTGATAGCGACGGACGAACCGAATCCAACGATATCTTTCTTCTTACCATCCGTCATGATGTGCGCACGCTTCACGAGCTCCTCGAGCTTGCGGATACGCTCCTCGGTTGCAGCCTGAAGGTCACGTGCCTCTTGGTATTCTGCATTCTCGGAAAGATCTCCCAGGCTGCGGGCATATTCGAGATTCTTTGCAATCTCAGTGCGGCGCACGGTCTTGAGTGTCTCGAGTTCTCCGAGCATCTCGTCGAACTTTTCTTGGCTCACTACTGTATCCTGGTCGGTCATGTGAAATAACGTTGTAACTAATGCGTAAGGGTATTGTACGGGAGCGCCACCGCGCGTCAACAATGGGGACAATTGCGTATGTTGTACGGCCTACTATTGAAAGTACTCAGGCGCCGTCTGGTGCAGTTCTTCTAGAGCTTGATGCACCGCATAGATGCCTCCTAACAGGTTGCCTGATGGGCCGTGTTCCATTACGACGACATAGACATACTTCGGATGCTCGTAGGGAAAGAAACCAACTGCCCAGGAGTTATAAAATTCATTATGAAAACCAAGCTGAGCGGTACCGGTCTTGCCGGCAACATGTACAAAGGAAAGATCTGAGAGACCGACAGACGTACCTTCGGTTGCTCCCATACGCATTCCTTCACGCACCACCTGAAGTGCTTCAGGAGAAACGGCAATCGATTCTCCCTGTGGGGCCTGCCCAGTAAGAATCGTCGGCTTTATAAGTTTGCCACCGTTAGCAACCGCTGCGATAGCACGCGCAGCTTCCAGTGGCGTCACTTGTACCGCATACTGCCCGATTGCCGTATGGTACGTGTCGCCAATGCGCCACGGCTCGCCGAGTGTTTTCTGTTTCCATGCAGGAGTTGGAAGGAATCCGGATGCTTCACGCGGAAGCTCAATTCCCGTTGGTTTTTCAAACCCATAGGTGCGAAACCAGTAGTCGAGCCTATCGATACCAAGACCTTTCTGGCCACCGAATCCCCCACCGACGGTATAGAAGTAGACGTCGGATGAGTAGGCAATTGCACGTCGCAAATCCTCAACACCGAGCGCTTTCCAGTCTTTGAAAATAGACGGATGTGCCGGGTCATAGACATTGGGGACCGAAATCGAGCCTGTGTCATTAATGGTAAAGGACGGCGTGATAATGCCATCTGTGAGCGCTCCAGAGGCTTCCAGTGGCTTCACGATGGAACCTGGTGTGTAGAGACCGGATACGGCACGGTCGAGGTAGGGCTGACGAGAATCAGTCGAGTAGCCGGCAATTACATCCGACGGCCCTCCTGAGGAGAGTACATTTGGGTCATATTCGGGATAGGAAACGAGTGCGCGCACTTCCCCGGTCTGCACATCCATGAGAATGCCCGAACCCCCCTGGAATGGAATCTTGTCGGCAAGTTGTGAAATGGCATGATAGAAGGCAAGTTGCGCATGCTCGTCAATTGAGAGCGTGAGATTCTGACCGTTCTCGGGGGGAGCAACCGTTCCTTCTGAATGAGTCTTGCCGAGTGCATCTTCCTCAACGAGCAGTGTTCCGTTCTTTCCAGCGAGCGTGCTGTTGAACGCAGCTTCAAGACCGGCAAGTCCCGTAATATCCGTATCATAGTAGTGACCGGACTTATCTTTCTTTGGGTACGATACGTAGCCGAGCAAGTGTGCAAAACCCGGTGTCTTATACATGCGCTTCACGAAACCGTTTTCCCCTGCTTCATTCGATACGAGCGGCAGACCATTTCTATCGAGAATTGCGCCGCGCTCAGCAAAGAGCACGCCAGGACGAAGGCGATTCTTTTCGCTTTGCTGCGCATAACTCGAACCTTTCAGTACTTCGAGGTTTGCTGCTTGCGCAACGAGTGCAAAAAATATAAGTACGGTTACGACACCAATACCAAAAAGTGTTTTTTCAGAGATTGGCTTCTCGAGCCTTCCTTCAAGTCGGTTCTTATCGAAATCGGGAAGGTTCGACGAATCCAGAAAGATTTCGTCCGGATTGAGGTCTGGCTTCTGTCGTTTTCGTCGTTTCCCGAAGAGCATTACTCCATAATACGCGTTTTGATGAACTGGTGCACCACGTAGCCAATTCCGCTTACGAGTGCCCCAATAATCGTGGCGTACGGTATGCCGGTAGCAGGTGAATTATAGAGAATATCCATCATAATTCCGACCACAATTCCGAGCGGAGGAAACACGACAGAAGCGAGCGCGGCAGTGACAAGCGTAACCACCCACGGAAACACAAACGGAGAAATAAGCGCAAGTATCGTAGCCAGTATACGACTGTACGACATAGCTAGGGAGCAATCTCAACCCAGGTAAGTGAAAAGAGATTTGCGTAGGGCGCGATATGAATGATGTCGCGAGGCGATGACGGATTCGAATCGATACGCACCACCGTACCAATAGGAAGCGCACCTGGGCCCGGTACGTACACGACCGCATTCAGCGCAACACCACTGTCGCGTGGAAGTGTCGCTTCGAACACTCCTGCTCCTTTCCCCGTTAGCGTTATCGGTACCCGCGTGTCCCCCACCCAACCTTCCGTCGTACGACCACCTGTGGAAAAAAGTTCAATCCGCGCGGAAACATCGGTGACGTTTGCCATGGTCCCAAGCGGCACACCGCCCGGACCAAACGCAATCGCTCCCACATGTACACCTTTCGTACTTCCTGCATCAACGATTATGGTGTCATACGGTGAGACAGGTGGACGTGCCAGTACTCCGGCAAGAATACGGCGCGACGTTTCCGGTGTTGTGCCAATAAGTCGCTTCAAATCATCGATTTGTGCGGCGAGTGTTCGATTCTCTTCATGGAGAGCCAGATTCTCATCCGCGTACTGGTTGCGCTCGCGTGTTAATTCGGATGAATTGCCAAAGAGAGATGTTGCACCCAGAGTTGCTCCCGTAAGACCGTTACCCAGCATCCAGAACGGAGACGCACTTCGAGCGACAAAGCCAGGTACGACAAATTGCAGAACTACCAGCAAAAGTGCAAAAAAAAGAATGACGCCACTACCAAGGAATACCCCTGGCGGGATAAGGGAGTTACGCCTTCGGTATGAATTATCGTTCCGAAACAATGGCATCTTCGTGCATAAAAGCTTCTGACCACGGGCGAGGGTCTTCCGTCACAATACCGGTACCCCGTACGACCGCAGTAAGAGGGTCAGGCGCAACGTGCACCGGCACACCGAGCATCTTTGCAAGAAGCTCCGGCAACCCGCGCAAGAGGGCTCCTCCGCCAAAGACAGTGACACCACGTTCAAGAACGTCGGAAAGAAGTTCGGGAGGTGTGTTTTCAATCACCTCCTTCATTGCTTCCATAAGACTGTCGAGAGACGGAGCGAGCGCTTCGCGAATGTGTGAATCCGTAAGAATAATCTCGCGTGGGAGTCCTGTTGCAAGGTCGCGACCGCGGACAGCACGCTCAAGTGGTTCATCGAGTTCCAACACAGCACCAATACCTATCTTCGTATCCTCCGCCGTCTTCTCGCCTATGGCGAGCTGAAACTCGCTCCGTACGTAGTCGATAATATTTTCATTGAAACGGTCGCCAGCTACATGCGAGGACTTGCTTGCAACCGTGCCACCGAGAGACAGGACAGCGATGTCAGTTGTACCACCACCGATATCGAGCACCATAGTGCCTATTGCCTCCGTGATAGGTAGCTTTGCACCGATAGCTCCTGCCATAGGCTCTTCCATGATATACACCTCGCGTGCTCCTGCGGTGAGCGCTGCATCGCGCACAGCTCTGCTTTCAACGTTGGTAACACCGGTTGGTACGCCAATCACGACACGCGGTCCCAGAAGTCGGGAATGGCCTCCCTGTGCCTTATTAATCAAGTACGCCAGCAATTCTTCTGTCACCTCAAAATCTGAAATGACTCCATGCGATAGCGGACGCACGGCACGGATGTGCGGGGGCGTTTTTCCGAGCATGACTTTTGCTTCCTTACCGACAGCGACCACCTGTCCTGTTTTTTCATTCAGTGTGACAACTGAAGGCTCATCAATAACAATGCCTCGACCACGAACATACACCAGCGTATTGGCGGTACCGAGATCAATACCGATATCGCTCGAGAAGAGCGAATTACGAGAAAAACGTTTCTTAGCCATACTAGAGTGCGAGGACTTCTTCGCGAGAAATCTTTTTCACCTCACCGGTTGCGCGGTGCACGAGCTCGACCGTGCCCTCTTTTAACGTGTCTCTTCCGACAATGAGACGCCACGGAATGCCAATGAGGTCGGAGTCGTTAAACTTTTCTCCAGCACGCGCATCACGGTCGTCATAGAGAACGTTGGATTCACCCAAATCCGTATACAGACTGTCGGCGCACGCGACCACCTCAGCATCTGTAGAAAGTGAGAGTAAATGGAATTTGAACGGTGCAACTGATTCTGGCCACACCATGCCTTTATCGTCTGCAAAGATTTCTACGATAGTACCCATGAGACGTGTAATACCGATACCGTACGAGCCAAGATGCACGGGAATCTCCTCCCCCGCTTCGTTCGTGTAAAAAAGTCCGAGGTCCTTTGACTTCATGCCACCAAAGTTGAAGATGTTGCCTACTTCAATGGTCTTTACTTCTTCGAGCTCATCGCGAGAGACGCCAAGTAGGGTCATCACTTCCTCTGTAAGCACCTCCTTATTGATGGCTATCTTCTTTGCACGGTTGATATAGACCAAATCCTCGCCTACGTCAGACTCTGTCTGGAATTCGTGAGAAAACTGCGTAAACGCGCCGCCGGACGCAAACGTCACAAAGGTCTTATCGCCCAGGCCCACGCGATTAAATACGCGCATGTACGCTTCAATAGTCGCATTGTAAAAGGCGGTGTGTGTCGCTTCGTCAGTGTTGTAGGAATACATATCCTTCATAACGAATTCGCGTCCGCGCATGATGCCGGACTTTGAACGAAGCTCGTTACGGAACTTTGTCTGGAATTGATATACGTATGCAGGAAGGTCGCGATAGCTGTGCACGAACTGCTTCATCATGTCGGTGATAGGTTCTTCATGTGACCACCCAAACCCGAGCTCTGCACCATTCTTAAGTGCAGACTTAAACCACACATCGACGTTCTTATCGTCCCAACGGTCGGTTACCTCCCAAAGTTCTTTGCGCTGGAGCGCGGTCATGATGAGCTCTTGCCCACCGACGCCATCCATTTCCTCACGGACGATGGATTTAATATTCTCGAGTACTTTTATGCCGAGCGGCAGATACGCATACACGCCAGCCATTTCTTTGTGTACAAAGCCAGCACGAATGAGAAGCTGCGCATTCTTCGCTTCTTCATCTTTTGGCGCTTCACGCCTGGTCTTCGTAAATAGCTTGCTCTGTCTCATATCGTCACACCAGTATACGACTCATCTGGGTGCGGTCAAAAAACCTAGTGAGGCAAGTATTTGATAAGATCGTGCCCGGTCACCACGACCATAAGTAGGATAAGAAGTCCGAACCCAATCATATTTACCGTCCGTGCGGCTGCGGCAGGAAGGGGCCGTCGGATAACTACTTCAATAAGAACAAAAAGTAGACGTCCGCCATCAAGCGCTGGAAACGGCAGGATGTTTATAAGCGCCAAGTTTATAGAAATAATAGCCGTGAGCGAAAGAAGCGCTGCGAGGCCGTGCGCAGATGCATTCCCCACTGCCCCCGCAATACCAATAGGGCCCGAGACTTGCGAGAGGTCCGCCGAGAATGTCGCAAGACCGTAGAAGAAGTGGACAAGACCCTGGGCAGTTTCTTTCGTTAATTCCCACGTTATTTTGGCACCCTCCCATGGAGCCTCGAGGAGCGGAACGGGAATGACGCCAGTAAGCGCGACAGCTACACCAAGCGCCGGTCGAGATACATCGGTGGTAATAATGCCCACACGCGGGGTTGTCGTTATAGACACCTCCTTATCGCCACGGCCAACCTTGAGCGTGATTGACTCTCCGCTCGTATCCTTCGCAACGAAAGCAGTGAACTCACTCGGGCTACTCCCACTCCACTGTTCTGTACCAAAAGAAGCACTGCGAATGGCGTCGCCTGCGGCAAGTCCCGCGTCGGCAGCAGGTGAGCCAGGAAGAACGTCTGCAACAAGGAGCGAGACGTTTTGTGCTGAGGCTATTTCGGAAGGGTCAATAGCGCGGGCAGTACCGAGCGCGAGCGTCGCGGAAAGTAGCACCCACGCGAAGACCAGATTCATCGCGATGCCGGCAATGAGGACAAGTATCTGTAGCGGCACCGGACGGGACGCAAACGAGCGCTTACTGTCTGCAGTTGCAGCCACCCTATCTTCCTCATCTTCTCCGTAGATACGCACAAAACCGCCGAATGGAAGCCAGTTCAGGGTGTATTCCGTCTCCCCTTTTTTAAAACCCCATGCGCGCGGCGGATAGCCAATACCAAACTCGTCCACGCGCATCCCCGAAAGTTTTGCGACGATGAAATGACCAAGTTCGTGCACAACAATGAGTGCAACCAAAACTAGAATAAAGAGGAGTAGTGTCATGTGTTGATGAGTGTACTACAGGCGAAGCAATGAATGCGATTTTTAGGGCTCTCGGAGTGCGACGGCGCGAGAGCGAGCTGATTTCTCAGCAGAGAAATACAGCGTACCTAAAAATCGCATTGATTGCGGAGTCCTAATTAGCTATCTCAGCTTCCTTTTTCTTACCAAGTGCATCAAGCGCTTCGTTCGCTTTGTCGATAAGTTTCTGAAGTTCTTCCTTGTAACGAGCGAGATCATCCTTACCCATACCACCTTCTTTCTCGCTTGCTTCAAGCTCCTTCATTGCGTCCGTACGGTGACCACGTAGCGTCACACGAGCCTGTTCGTGTTTATCCTTTGCCATTTTTTGTAGCATGACGCGTCGTTCGCTCGTAAGTTCCGGAAACGTAACACGCACCCCTTGGTCGTCCGCGCCCACGCCGATACCGAGATTCGCGTCTGTAATAGCTTTTTCTATCGACTTGATGACACTCTTGTCCCACGGAATAACGCGGAGCGAGCGAGCGTCCTCGACCGTAATAGAACCCATCTGAGATACTGGCGTCGAGACGCCGTACGCATCCGCCCGAACGTTATCGAGAATAGACGCTGACGCTCGTCCGGTACGAATGGTCGCGAACTCGCGTCCGAGCCATTCTTCAGTTTCCTTTATATGTGCGCTGAGATCTTTAAAGTCGTAAGCCATAGTGTATGTACCTATCGTACCAAATCTTTAGGAATAATGAGTGAAAGGTGTTCGAAAATGAGCTTAAGTGGTGCTGAGCGCTCATGGAGGACAGGAATAAGCCTAGTAGCATCTCGGAGGAATTCCTGGTATTCAATCGCTCCCGTTTTACTCCACTGTTCGTATACGGCTGTAGTGAGTCCCTCGACAAGACGCAGTGCTTCCCCGCGCGCTGTCTGCTTCTCTTCGTCTTTATCCGACTTCGTGCGGTCGAGTAGCTTGGAAATATATTTCTCGCGTTCGCTAGCTTTGAGAGAAAGATACTGTTCGGCTTCGCTACTGATATGCATCGTGCCGTGCGCGAGTGGAAGCATACGCGAGCGAAGAGTCTTGAGAAGAATTCCAGCAGAAGGAACAATCAGAATGAGTGTGGTCCCTGGTGGTGGCTCTTCGAACAGTTTGAGGAGTGCGTTCTGCGCTTCATGAAAAAGGCGTTCCGCGGCTAGTACCAGTACCTTGGCATCTCCTCCCACAGCACGCTGATCGGCCAGTCGAATCACTCGACGCGCATCGTCAACAGAAAAAAGACCGTAACGAAAAATAATGAGGTCGGGATTATTCCCGCTACTCAGTCCCATGACATCGTGCGCATAATCGGTCGCTTTCGCTATACCAGCCTCGCGCTCGCCTGCGTAAAAATATGCATGATGACTCATTGCTCTAGAATAAACCATGAAATAGGAAAGGGCCCGACGCTTGCGCAATCGGGCCCTTAACAGACATCTCACCCTCCCTACCAGAAACGACGACTGGCGGAAACGCCGAAGCCGTGGCCGGCGCCTATGAAACCGCTGAATCCGATGGTGACGGGACGCTCGGAGTGACCGAGCGGCACCGACACCATAGCGTACGTCGGCTCCAGACGTTGGCGCGGATTCCAGGCGTGACCGATGGTCACCGTAGCGACCCCGACGGCGTGCGAGACGTCCACGCTGTAGAATTCGGAATCGAATCCGCCGCGGTAGACCTGCGCATCGGCACTGGCGATGAAGCCGTGGCCGAGCGGCACAGAGACGCCGACCGCGACCGTACCCACCGGGATGGACGAGCCGTTCGGGTACAGGTAAATCGCTGCCTCACTGTGCACGTTCACGCCGTTGGCGAGTGTGTGCGAGAAAGACTCGCCCACATCGACTTCGACCGCATCGTAGTCGCCGATCTGTCCCCAGACGTAGCCTGAGAAGTCGGTGCTCTGGTTCCAGGTGACGGTCGCGTTGACGACCGGATTCCTGGAGACCACGATGGCTTGTTTCGGGAAGATGTAGTTTGTGGCCACGCTCCCTTCAACGACGACAGTTGCCGGTCGGTCGGTTTCGCCTTCAGCACGCGCCGCTAGCGGCACAAGCAAGGGAGCGAGAGATGAGAAAAGAAGAACTTTCTTCACGAGCTACCCCTTTCAGGTACGGAGAAGAGTTAGAGCTACTATACACCAATTTTTATTAAATGTCAATATTACCGCTTTGAGACAATGCTCTTTTTATACGTATCCAAATGTGCGAGTGCTATACCGGTACCGCGCGCAACGCAGTAGTAGGCGTCGTCTGCGAGCTTCGCATTTACTCCTGTCCGACGTAGAACTAGTTCCGGCAAGTGACGAAGCTGCGACGTTCCACCGGTAAGGATGATGCCGTTATCAATGATGTCGGAAGCAAGTTCTGGTGGCGTCTCCTGAAGTACCTTACGTACAGCTCCCATCATCTCGCGCAATTCCCTATTCATTGCCTGCACGATTTCGTTGGTCTTGAGCTCTATAGTGCGTGGTAGTCCCGTCACGAGGTCACGACCCTTCACTGCCATGGAAAGTTCCTCGGTAACTGGCACAGCGGAGCCTATCGTTATCTTCACTTCCTCTGCGGTCTTGTCGCCAATTGCGAGATTGTACTGCTTCTTTACATGGTCGATGATAGCGCGGTCGAGTTTGTTGCCAGCACATTTTACGGACGTCGACGCGACGATGCCGCCAAGCGATATCACAGCCACGTCGATAGTGCCGCCACCAAGATCAGCAACCATGCGTCCGAGTGCTTCCTGAATCGGAATGCCGGCGCCGATAGCAGCAAGAATAGGTTCCTTCACCACATACGCATCTTTCGCTCCCGCTTTCACAGCGGCTTCGATGACGGCGCGCTTTTCTGTTGAGGTCACGCCGGCAGGCACGGACACAAGAACGATAGGCTTAAAGAAATTCCATTTGCCGAGCGCCTTCCGCATGAAGTAACGAAGCATTGCTTCCGTGACGCGATAGTCCGCAATAACACCGTCCTTCATCGGACGATAGGCTGTTATGCCGTCAGGCGTACGACCTATCATCTGCTTCGCTGCCGCTCCTATAGCAAGAACTTTATTGTTTTCGCTTGAGACAGCGACGACCGAGGGCTCATTTAGCACTACACCTTTTTCCGGGAGATACACCAGCACATTCGTGGTGCCGAGGTCGATGCCTAGTTTAGGTGAAAAAAATCCCATACCGTGGGCGTACTATACCGCGAGACGGGAAGTGAGGCCAAATCTGTGGGTAATCGAGCGCCTCTGGTATACAATCTTCGCAATGCAAGCCGAGGAAATGAACTTCAAAGTGGAAGGTGGCCACCCGCTCAGGGGCACTATTCTGACTAATCGCTCAAAGAATGGTGCCGTTGCGCTTCTCGCCGCTTCTCTCCTTAATAAGGGAATCACAACGCTCAGGAACGTACCAAAGATTGAAGAGGTAAACCGTCTTCTTGAAGTGCTCGAGTCTATTGGTATGAAGATAGAGCGTGAGGATCACACGGTAAAACTCACACCACCGGAAGTTATTTCACTCGACACGATAGACAAGGAAGCTGCCGTGCGTACGCGCAGTATTCTGATGTTCATCGGCCCGCTTCTCCATCAGTTCAAATCATTCGATATCCCGCAATCCGGCGGATGTAATTTCGGCACACGCAGTGTGCGTCCGCATCTCTGGGCACTTGAACGGTTCGGCGTTTCTATCGAAGCACTCACCGACAGCTTCCACGTCACGCATGACGACCTCGCGCCTGCGACGGTTGTGCTGTTCGAATCGAGCGACACCGGCACGATTAATTCCCTTCTTGCAGCTGCGCGCATACCGGGCACTTCAGTTATAAAGTACGCTTCGGCAAACTATCAAGTGCAGGAAGTGTGTGGGTACCTACGTGCGCTTGGCGTTGAAGTTTCGGGTATTGGTACCACCACCGTCACCATCACCGGAAAGCCCGACATAGATATGGACGTGGAATACACTGTTGCGGAAGATCCGACGGACGCGATGTTCTTCCTTGCAAGTGGCATCGTCACCAAGTCATCGCTCACCATAGCGAAAGCGCCGATTGAATTTCTTGAAATTGAACTCGCTATTTTGGAAAAAATGGGCTTGCAGTTCACCACTACCGACGCGGGTGTTTCTGAAAACGGCATTACGAAGTTGGCGGACATACATATCGAGCCATCAAATCTCACAGCCTTTCCTGAAAAGATTCACGCACGTCCCTATCCAGGATTGAACATAGACAACCTTCCATTCTTTGCAGTCATAGCAACCGTTACTGAGGGTACGACACTTATCCACGACTGGACCTTTGAGAAGCGTGCGATTTATTACACCGAGCTCGACCGCCTCGGTGCAGATACGCATCTCATGGACCCGCATCGTATTCAGATACTCGGTCCGCGTCATTTGCGTGCTGCAGAAATAGTCTGCCCGCCTGCTCTTCGTCCCGCTACCATTCTTCTTATAGGCATGCTCGCTGCCGAGGGTACATCCATGCTTCGTAACGTCTACTCCATAAATCGTGGTTACGAAGATTTGGTATCACGTTTGCAGTCAATTGGCGGCAAGATAGAACAAGCATAAAATTCCGCTCGCGCTCGGAGGAAAACACGCAGCTTCGACACTCACCTGTCGCGTTTCGCATAGTCGTCTCGTTGCGAAAACTTCCTAAAACGCTCCGCTAGTCGGGAGTTTTCTTCTCGGCTCCTTGCGAAATTGCTCTGTGTTCGGAATAGCGTTTTTTCTCCAAGCACTCACTCTGGGCTAGAAATACATGCGATTCGCTATATACGGTAAACTGCATCTATGAGACCCATCGGTGATTTTCTTCCTAAGGACCTAGAGACGAAGAAGAAATCTAAGGCAACCCAGCGTGGTGAGCTCATGCGTTTCTTCCAGCGCCACCTCAATTACACCCGAGCACGCGATGGACTCCCTTTTCTTACTATGTCCCGCATGGGGAAAATCCTGGAAGGCATCCCGACAGACGACCTTTACTACCTAAAATCGGTCTGTAGCAGGGCCAAGAACTTCAGCAAGAAGTTCTGGTGGGAAATTGACCCGAAGAAGCATGAGGTAGATTCTAAGAAACAGCCATTTTAGTATTGACCTTAGTTTTGAGAAGTGTTATAAAACTAAGGAAGTTCTTCGTAGTGCCACATGGCAGGGTCGTTTTGGTCTCCCCCCGACTAATTACCCTGCCAACTCGCGGGCTGTCTGTCCCCCTAGGGTCCGCTGAGTCGGCCGCCGGTGCACTGAGTGAGAGGCACTATCCCTCCCCCTCTTACCATTGCACCGGCGGATTCGACCCCGTCCCACACCGCCGTCTCTTCTTGGGGCGGCATTCTTGTTATAGTTTTCCTACACCATGCTTACTCTACGCGAAACAGACGACCCTATTCTCCGCAAAACGGCACTAGCCGTGCCTACGGAGCTTTTTGATACTCCGGAACTGCAAGACATGCTTAACGACATGTCCGAAACTCTTGATGCACAGAAGGATGGTGTGGCACTCGCCGCACCCCAAGTCGGACTTTCCTACCGGATTTTTATAGTCCGCTATGACCGCATGCAAGACCGAGAGGATGAATCAGCGTCAGAAGGTGCTGCAGAGCTGGGCATATTTATAAATCCGGAAATAATTAAATCGTCCCGTAGGCGAGAAGAGATGCAGGAAGGGTGTCTTTCGGTGCGTGGTATATATGGCACGACACTTCGCCACGAACGTGCGACTGTCGTCGCGTACGATGAGCACGGTACTCGCTTCACTAGAGGTGCTGGTGGCATCCTTGCCCAGGCATTTCAACACGAGACCGACCACCTCGATGGCATGCTTTTTATAGACCACGCTCAAGAATTGCATGAGCAGGGCCAGACAGACGAGCACCAAGAGGACGAAGATGAACATGAATAGCGGTACTTTTTTGTTCTTCGGTACTCCCTACGTAGCCCGCGATACGCTTTCTGCGCTCGTCCATGCAGGGTATGTGCCAGCTGCGGTCGTTACCTCACCGGACGCTCCGCAAGGCCGAGGTATGACGCACACACCAACACCTACCAAAACGTGGGCGCTGGAACACGAACTGGAAGTACTGACTCCAGAAAAACTCACCAGTGACGTAATTGAGTCTCTCAAGAAGTACGGAGCTGACTACGCGATAGTCGTGGCCTACGGGAAAATCCTTCCCGAGTCACTTATCCACGCCTTTCCAAAAGGAGTCCTTAATATTCATTACTCCCTTCTTCCCAAATATCGCGGTGCCTCCCCCGTAGAAAGCGCGTTACTCGCTGGAGACTCAGTAACAGGAGTCGCTGTGCAGAAGATGGTAAAGGAGCTCGACGCGGGAGATATAGTCTCCCTACGCGAAGTAGCAATTACTGAAACTGACACAACACGGGAACTTCGTCCACGGCTCATCACTGCCGGTAGTGAACTCCTTATCGAGACGCTTCCTGACTTTCTTTCTGGAGCTATCACACCCACACCCCAGGACGCTTTACACGCCACCAAGTGCGGAAAGATTGATAAATCCGAAGGCGAGCTCGACCTTGCAGGTAACGCACAGACAAATTGGAACAAGTACCGTGCCTATGCGGAGTCGCCGGGAACATATTTTTTCATCGAAAAGAATGGCAAGAAAATGCGCATCAAGATAAAGACTGCACACTTTGCTGACGGAGTTTTTACGCCACTACGAGTCGTTCCTGAAGGAAAGAACGAGACGGACTACGCTGCACTTCTTACTTCAGCAAAGCCCAAGGGGCAATAAGTCACAGAAGGGCCGCGCTTGCACGCGACCCCTTCTCCTTTGTTACTACAGACGCAAAAACGGATTGAACCGAATCTGCTTCCAGCTATTGGTTGCGATGTCGAAGCCCACCACGCATCCGGGCATTGCCTGTGGCTTTTGAGGCAGACTCAATGGCTCGCGTCGTGTGCCATGACGTGAGCTCGTAGAGCCGCTGTATATAGTCTTCAGCGGCAACCGACTGCCTTCGCGCTCAATGTCGGTCTTGCATGCGTTCCTTTTTCTCATGGCACATTCCTTTCGTGTCCTGCTGCCGGAACACACAGTACCGTATCGACAACAATAGTGCTACACACCAAATCGGAATAGATTTTTAAATCGATTACCCTCTTTCCGCAATATACTCTCGCGTTTTTTCTTTGCTACACGGAGTTCGCGATTAAGTTCTCCGATCATTGTGTCTACAGCCGTGCGAATGGAGTCGGATTCAGCCTTCGCGTAATGGCTTATACCATCTACGGTGAGATGAATGTCCGCATACCAAACGTTCCCGTTTACGTGCGCCTGTGTGATTTTACCGAGATCTACATACGCAAGTGCAGGCGTATCACGCTTGCCCAGGAATTTCTGTAACGACTCAAGTTTCCGTGTCGTTATTTTCTGTATGTCGGGAGTGATTTCATAATTGGTACCTTTGAATTGTATGTTCATGTGAAATCGATTAGCTCCTAAGACTCATTCCACTATAGCGTACTCCCCTTACCCGTATTTCTCGTGAAGATAGGCCATTATGTCGTCTGATTCATACATAGACACGTCGGTCTCATCGTCCACCATATAGGGCATCTGCTTCTTTCCGCCAAACTCCACAAGTTCTGCCGCAAACACCGGGTCGTGAACATCTTTGAGCACCAGCGGCTGTCCTGTACCTCGGGCGGCTTCGACGGTCTTTATACAAAAGGGGCACTCAGGATTGATATAGAGCGTAATCATATTCATGTAGTATACCCGTTGCCGATTCGGTGATTTCCGCTAGAATACGACAGTCCTCCTACGAGGACATATCTCTACCTATTCCGCGGTAGCTCAGCGGTAGAGCGGTCGACTGTTAATCGATTGGTCGCAGGTTCGATCCCTGCCCGCGGAGCATCAAGAAAGAGCCATGTAATACATGGCTCTTTCGCGTTGGGGGGAGAACAGGAATATTACTTATGGCGATTCAAATAAAGAAGGTAGCTGAACCAAATAGTCTTGGAGCTTTTTAACGTCCTCAAATCGATTTGTTTCGTGCCAGTACCGTAATTTCATGTAGGCGTTCACTACCACTGCGGCCTTGAGCAGATTCTCATCGTATTTTTCATCTCCAAAATAGCCCTCCACTATTTGCCTACCTGGTTCATTCAATCCACTCCTTACTGCTAAGACTAGCGTTCTAGCCAAGTCCATATAAGGGTGGTTTAGAAATGGAATCGGATCAAACACCGTAAGAGGGTCAGTTGCAAAGATGTTCGCTATAGAAAAATCACTGTGGCCATACACAGTACTCGAGTCAGAGCCTATTTCTCTAAAGAGAACCTCTTGTGCCTCTGGTAATGAACCATGTGCCTCATCTTTCAAAAGTTCATGCTCCTTCACGTATAAGAATTTATCTTGCAAAGAAGACCTGTCTAACCAAGTTTTAATATCCGGGAATTCAGGCTGGCCGTTTATTATGGATCCATAGCCGTTAGCTGTTGCCGTATGCATCTTCCTTAAGACTACGCCCATTTCTACATATAATTTTTTTCCTATAAGTTGCTCTACGGTATGCGCATGACGTAACGGGAGAGCATCAATATATTCCATCAGTATATAAGGGTGACCGACTATCTCTCCGGCTTCGATAACGTGAGGGACACTCACTCCAACCTGTTCCCAAGCCTTAAGGAAGACCGCTTCGTTTCGTGAGAATTCTTTTTTAAGAGGAATCTTTAAAACATATTTCTCATGTCCAGTGTCCAGAATACTAACCAGCGATGATATGCCGCTGTGCGAGAAAGTAACCTCTATCGGTTTTCCGTTAAATAGTTTGTGTTCAGCAATGAAACTTGCTATCTCGCGAGCGAGCAGTTTTCTCTTTTCGTCAAACTCCTTATCGATCTCATACCCGGTAAGTCGAGGTTCGTTTAAAAAGACTATCGATTCGGTATTTCTTGTGGCTTCGGGTTCCATGGGCAAATTATACCAGTGAGGCTTATCCTATACTGCCGTACTTTCCATCAGCCTAATCATATAGAGCCGCTGGGCCATCTGATTTATGTATTCTCTATTGAACAGCAGCGGTATATTTGCGTGATGGTCTGGGAAAATTGCGTCTCGCCGTCGAGTCCCACTTCCCTGTCGGGTGGGTGCTTAGTAGTACTGATGCTCTGTGGGTTGCACGGGAGTAGGAGTAGAACCTTTGGTGTATGGGACGATACTGGAACTTTACTTAATTCTCTGCCATACAGACA
This sequence comes from Minisyncoccia bacterium, assembly GCA_038228545.1. Lineage (GTDB taxonomy): Bacteria > Patescibacteriota > Minisyncoccia > Phycocordibacterales > Phycocordibacteraceae > C7867-001. The sequence continues at coordinate 26,699 of JBBRPE010000001.1, forward strand.
AAAAGTATATTAAAAGAGCAAAAGAAAAAAAAGCAAGTGCATAAATCCATGGAATAAGATTGAAAGTAACTAGACCTATGTGAACAAATGCTATCCAAAAATTCAAGGAGAATTCAAAGACAGAAGGCCATCCCACAATTTTAACTACAGAGGCATATGAACCTGCTGGCCATGCAGTACATAGAGCTACAAAGAATAATCCTACAAAAGACAGAACTTTTTTGTGCAAAAGAAAATAACCACTGCTAGCAATTAAAAATGCTCCTATGATTTCGAGAAGCCATGGGAGAATATGCATGAATATCCCAAACACTGCATACCCACGTATCTGAGGATAAGTCTTTATAAATGGGAAGATGATTGAAAACACTACAAAATTAAGACTAGCGGCACTTAAGAAGCTTATTACTAACGCGAGTGCAAAAAACAATAGTCCTTTCATGGGTTTAGGTTTTGTTATAAGTATAACAAACAAGTCTTGCTGGAAGACTAGGTATCAAGCCTCTCCATCGCTCTGATGAGATACAACTGTTGAGCCATTCCGCTCATGTACTCCCTATTAAATAGAAGTCGTATATTAACGTGATGTTCGGGGAAAATTCCCTTCCCGTGTCGAGTCCTGCCCCCCCTGCCTTGTGTTCACTTGCTCGAACTAAACACGTAGAGCTAAGACCCAAGCGGGAATAGAACCTTGAAGTCTATGCCAGGCAGACTGGGACGATGCTGGAACCTTTTTGAGGTTCGCTTATAGTAATAGACAATGAAATCACTCTTCCTCATCCTTGTCGACGGCCCAATGGGCTCCGGCAAAACGACTACCACAAAACTACTCAGTCAGAAGCTGCCTGACGCAGCCCGAATTGCGTTTCCCGACATCAAACGCCTTATACCGAATTATAAAGAGAACGAGAAAACTCTTCCTGTAATCCGAGAGGTAATGAAGGTAATGATTGATAAGTATCTAGAACTTGATACAAGCGTAATCGTTGAACAAATAGCAAAAGCCGATGGTATTGAGATACTCAAAGGTATTGCCGCAAGACATGGAGCTAAATTCTTTGCTTACAGGCTAAGCGCACCTAAGGAAGTTCGAATGGAACGGGTGAAAGAAAGAACTCGTGGAATGATGGAGATTCCAGAATTACCTGAATCAAAAGTCTTAGAATTGAAAAGTTACTTTGGGCCAAATGACGAGTTTTATATAATTAATCCATCAAACCTAGTTTCAATTATTGATACTCAAGAACTTGGTCCAGAACAGGTTGTGGATGTCATAATCAATAACATTTCCTGAAAAGTGCCGGTAGTCTGAGTATTGAATCTCAAACAGGTTCGAACTTCCTCCAGCCAGTGGAGTAAAATATTAGACTGTCGCCACTTGCAAATACTCCCAAAAACACCTCAAATTCAATACTGCTGGCAAACTAAGTGCCGGATTTCTCCATAATCCTAATCAAATAGAGCTGTTGAGCTAACTGATTCATATATTCCCTATTGAACAGCATCGGTATATTAATCTGATGTTCCGGGAGCAAATAGAAACCCCCGAAAGGGGGCTTTTCTATTTCTCCGCGGAGTGAGCCTGGGAGGCTCTCGTGTAGGATTCGAAGAAACTTATGCGAGCATTTTGTGATTCATAGAGCAGAATCCGCAAAGTGGACAGCGAGTGTAGCTCGAGTGTCCTACCCGCGGAGCATTCAAAAGAACCACGTAATGCGTGGCTCTTTTGCGTTAGATGCTATCGCGAATATAACTTTCTCAGTTTAGAACGCTTTCTTCACTGCTATACTCCGTCTCATGAGGGAGCGCCCAAAACTTATCATGCTCGGTGGCTTTGCTGCCTCCGGCAAGAGCACTATCGCGGAGCGGTATATTTCAGACCACCCACTTGCGCTTTGCGTCGAGGGTGACGAGATCATAACCAAACTTGGTCAATGGCGATCGCATATCAAGGAAGCGGTGGAATCCAAATTCTCACTGACAGCATGCATGGCCACGACTCATCTGCGTGTTGGATATGACGTGATACTTCCTTTTCTTCTCGGAAATGAAAGTCATGCAGAAATGTATGAGAATCTTGCAACCGAAGCAGGTGCTGATTTCTTCGAGTTTTACATCTACGATAAGAAGGACGAGGCGATTAAACGTCTGCTTGCACGTGGTTCATGGGGCGAGACAGGACTTCCTCCAATAACCCAAGAGGACCTTCCGAGAATCGAGCGTTTATATGAGGAGATGATTGAAGCAGTCGCTAAGCGTCCGAATATGATTACGATCGAATCTACAGAGGGTGATATCGAAGGAACATACAAGGCTCTAATCACGGGACTACCCTAAACGGCAGCAACTTTTTCCATCAACCTAATCAAATACAACTGTTGAGCCATCTGTTTCATGTACTCTCGGTTGAATAGCAAGGGTATATTAATGTGATGTTCTGGGAGCCAAGATTTATTTGGACAAGTTTCATTCGTAATGTAATCTTTATTTACGTCATTTTGACGAAGGAGATTACAGATGGGCACTGACCCAAATGTCAGAGGAAAACTCCAGGCTGACTTAGCTCGGGGAATCACAGAGGCCTTACGCCTATATGCTAAAGAGAATGGGTTTTCCGAAGAGTTTATCATGCAGCAAGCGCGTGACTTGCTTGTTGTGAAGCCTCCGACTTGATCAACGATGATGTGTCGTGATTTCGTCACAAGAGCCCCGCGCCAGCAACGGTCGCGGGGCTACTTTTTATACAAAACAGGTTCGAACATCCTCCACCCAGCGGAGTAAATGAAATCAGCACCCTTGTGGTGCTTTTTCGTTTGCTCCGCGGAGTACGCCTGGGAGACGTACGTGCAGGGATCGAAGAAACTTATGCGAGCATTTTGTGATTCTAAGAACAAAATCCGCAAAGTAGATAGCGACCGTAGGTCGAGTTCCCTGCCCGCGGAGCTAATATTTGACAGATTTAGATAAATGTGATATATAGAAAATAGCACGAGCTCTTAAAGTTCGTTTGTCCTACTCAATTTAATCAAGGGAACGGAAACATGTGCATCGAAAAATACGAGGCATTCATGACGCGACAGCTCGCGCAAACATCGCCGATTCGAGCAGCGTTTGAGGGCATGTCGATCGGCAACGATATGGTTGTCGAAGTTGGCGATCTTGTGTGGTGGCCGTGTCGCGGCGAAACTATCCTCCTCGGCGCAGTTAAGCTTAGAAGCGGAAAATGCCTCGCGCTCGGGTATGAGAACGGTACATTCATGGTGCCGCTCGACTCACGAGAATCGTGGGTACTTAACAGTCTTCAAGAACTACCACGTCTCGAACTCGAAGACGACCACATCGCAGTCTATTTCACCAACGAACGCTACCTGATGGCAATGCACGCTCGTGAATACGGCACCCTGGCGCCGCCGTGCTCATGGCGCTATTCGGGAATCGGGTCTGGAGGTTTAACGGCTCTCCGGCAGTTCGAGAAGCATGACATGACCCTAACAGTCGAACACGACTAGTCGCTCGAAGAAGCCCGGAGGAATTACTTCCCCGCCGATCTTCCGATGGCCGCTCTCCCCGAGAGCGGCCATCTTCTTTTATACAAAAGTCAAACATCCTCCACCCAGCGGAGCCGGTTAGCCCAATCGCCCTTCGTGGCGATTTTGCGTTACATGTTCGCGAGTAGGATTCGAAAAATTTCTGCGCGCTTTTTGCAATGCAAAAATTGCAAAGTGGACAGCGAGTGTAGCTTGAGAATCCTATTTCATTACGCATTTATGACCTTGACGCTCACCCTTTATTTAGGGTAAGCACTTACTGATCGCAAATCTTTTTACCAACCAGGTGGAAGTTCCGTCCCCCCACCGGTCATAAAGATACTTTTTGAAAGATCAAGGCAATTAGGAATTGAGGCTTTGAAATAATCATCGTGACCTACATCGAGAACAAGTCCTGGGTACTTCCATGACTCAGCACCTGCGTACATAAGATCCGAAGGACTATCCGAAACATGACCGCGCAACGTTTGATGCGGAGAGCAAGTCGGTACGAATCCAAGAGTATGCATCGTTTCATGCAACATATCAAAATCAAGATACCCAGGATTTGTAGCAGAAGATGCAAGAAAATTAGATTCACATGGAGCGGCTACAGGATTGCCACCTTGCATATATTCTGCCGCTACGTGCCCCTTCAGATTGGGTGGCCATGCTCCACCTCCACAACTCGTATTACTATGACCATCGTAGTAAACCGCGTACAATTTGTGCGGATCAATAAATCCTAATTCCCGTAAATGTTTTTCTAGGTCGTCTCGTACATAGGGGTTTGAACTTGCGCTCGTGCTCCACGGTAAATCGGAGCCTTCTTTAACTGTTTTATCAGTTTGATTCAAGCGAACGAAGGTGACGTCAAGTGCTCCGTTATGAGTGTCTACCTTCATACCCTGACCTCCGGTCTGCGTACAAAGCCAATCTTCCCAGGAAGATACTGATGTTGCGATGGCACCATTCGTGTCGTATGCGTGATCAGTCCCATCGCTCGGAAGGACATAGACGATATGAACTTGGTAGCCGGACTGATCGTCAGTTTGGTCAATTGCTGAACGACTTACCGGGATTTTAAGTGAAGTTATGCAGGGGTTTATCTCCTTTGTAGAAACTGCTTCAGTTTTAGTGCTTGGTACTGTTGGAATCACAGGCTGGACAGGATTCTCGACGGGAGGAGATAGTGGAGTCTTTGGGAGAGGTTGAGTTTGTGACGGATAAATAGAATTTGAAACCCCTGTGGTTTTAGGAGACGGAGAGGTGCTTGCCTGATTATTAATTCGAGTTTGAACTACAGTAACTTCACTGTTCGCCGGAGTTTTTGCAATCCCTAAAAGGGGTACAGGGAAAACAGAATTGATAAACGAATTTATACCGAGGAACACTATCACTAAGGCATTCTGAATAAATTGCATTTGCTTTAAGTATAACGCTACACAGGGTTTTTCTTCCGTGCCGACTAGTATGGAAAGGTGTGGATGGGCACCATGAATGATTTAGGCTGAAACTCTTCAAGTTAGTTCGTGTGCACTAATTCCGACAGAGAGTCGGCATTGTAGTAGATTAGCGCCGCAAGACGAGGTTCCATTCCCCACTTCTGCGTTTTTCTTTTATATACAGGTTCGAACATCCTCCAGCCAGCGGAGTAAATGAAAAAAGCGCCAATGGCGCTTTTTTCATTTCAGCAGTTGAGAAACGTCTATGAGCCAAGCTTCGCGGCCGCTTCAGGGGTTGAGACGGTCTTGCTCATTAAGAAAATCCGGATAATCCCCCACGCCACCAGTAGATATACCAGCATGGCAAGAACGGTCGTCCATTCAAATACCGAGCCAGCAACATACGTTCTTGGAAACACCGTGAGGAATGGCTGAGCGAATGGCCACGTTACTGTGTAAATAAAACTGGCAAACCCGGAGCCTGCATTTGCAGCGGTCATCTTCAATACAAAACGAAAGGCCAGAAGTATTTCGATTACGGCTAATATATACCAAACGATCTGAGTCCCACGAAAAATAGGTTTGGTGGTCGGTGAATTGTATGAGTCCATAGGTATATAAGGTTAAGTTAGCAGGCGCACGACAACAATAATCACAACTAAAACGAGAAGCGTATGGATAAGATTACCTCCCAAATGGAAGCTGAATCCTAGTAACCATAGTACGAAGACGATGACAGCAATGGTCCACAACATAGTGAGAAGGGATTTAGGAGAGTAAGTGACCGGCGTGACATTCGCTGAGCGCATCGACACTAGGAAACAAATGTATATCAAAAGTATACACCCCGATTAGGATACCTATTTCTCCGCGGAGTACGTCTGGGAGACGTACGTGCAGGGATCGAAGATGTTGCGTGCATTTTGTGAAGCAAAATCCTCAACATGTACGTTCCCGTAGGGAAAAGTCCCTACCCCCGGAACAAGACTTGACAAAAACAGTGAGAGTGCTAAAATTTATATTCTGCTCTTTACATGAAATTAGGAGAATACAGTGAGCACACACGGAAATCGAAAAACGCCCGAAAATGTTTCGGTCGAGACTCCGGGCGGCTACAAACTCGCTTCAACCTTCCTGGGTCGTGATTTCGTCACGCCCGAGGAAGTGATGCGTGCGCGGCGCGGTGTCGTCTACACCGACGAGCAACTCGCCCACTTCGTCGAGACCATTCCGACGGAAGACGTCCTTCGGTGGTGTCAGGAAAACAACTTCGTTCTGATGCCTCTGCCGCCCCTACCGTTGTCTCTCCTCGAGGTGCGCGGACTCAACCTCAGCCTGTTCTTCTCGAAGATTGGCGGCTGGTACGCCGACCACGCCGAGAAGTTTTCGACGGTGACAAAGACCGGCAGTGGCTGGCTCCTGGTCGGCAAGCAACAACTTCCAAAGCCCGTCACGAATATGTGGGACGAAGTGCGTCCCACATGGGCGTACGTGCCAAGCGCGGTCGAGATGTGCTGGATGCTGACCACCTTCTACGAGGTCTATGGGATCCGCCTCTACGGCAGCACCTACGTCAGGACTTCGAGCGTGGCCACGCACGGTAAGGTCCGGCTTGGCGGATTCCAGCCGCAAGGCATCGGTATTCACTTCACGAACGAATCCTTCGATATGCCTTTCGCTTGGGCGAGAACGCCCTGATCGAAAAGCACGCCGACTCTTCTGAGAACGGCTTACCGCCCCACGTCGAAACGAAGCCTAACCCCTTCGTTTCGACGGAGGGGCGGTTTTCTTTTACACTAAACAGGTTTTAACATCCTCTAGCTAGCCAAGTCAGACTTTTAATCTAAGTAATGACTCATTTTTAAATGTTAAGATTACTTAACATTACTAAAGATACACTTTATGCACATAAAATTTATCATTGGAGGAATTATTGGAATAGCAGTACTTGGATTTGGGTACTACGCTATTTCCCCTGTTTTTAATAAAGTCAAAGTTAACGACGAGCTTCCCGTAAGTACTGCCGGAAACACCAGTGTGCCTAGTGCAAACGGCACGACCTCACCCACGAATGAGCCGGCAATGAAAGGTACTGCATCTGCAGAAGTTATGGGAACGCTCGGTCACCCAGCTTCAGGTACTGTGCGCATCGTGACGGTAAACGATAAAAAATATATTCGTTATGAAAACTTCAAGACAATAAACGGTCCAGATATCTATGTATATCTATCCAAGGATCTTGGTGCAAAAGAGTATGTCAGCCTCGGTAAGGTAACCGCAACCGAAGGAAACATAAATTACGAAATTCCTGCCACTGTTAATCCGAACGACTACAAATATGTGCTTACGTGGTGCAAGACATTTGGGGTTTTATTCAATTCAGGACAACTCAATTAAAAAAGGGCTTGTATAACTTGTTGTACTCGGGAAGCGACTGTACTACCGTCCAGTCACCAGAGCAAATGAACGCACCCCTTCCGGGGTGTTGTTCATTTACTTCACCAAGAACGCCACTGGAACCTTCTCGTACTTTCTATAGAATGAACGCATGAGTTTGACCGACCAACAGGCAGTAGAAGCGACCCTACGAGATCGACATGCGTTTTCAATACTTGTTGAGCGATATCAGGCGCCATTACTTCGATACATTCAGCGTCTCGGAACGCTCGACGCTGACGTGGCTAAAGATATTCTCCAAGAGACGTTCATCAAGGTGTACTTAAATTTAAACGATTATAATCCGACGCACCCTTTTAGCTCGTGGGCATACCGAATTGCGCATAACGAAACAATGATACACTTCCGGCGACAAAAGCACCGTCCAGTAGTGCTCGACCCGGAACAGTACACGACGTTGTTCGAATCCATTCCGGATGAACTGGATATAGAGAAAGAAATTGATGTGGGGCGTACAAGTGTCGATGTTGGTCAAGCCATCGCAAAACTAAAACCTGTGTATAGAGACATTCTCGTTCTCCGTTTCTTCGAGAATAAAAGTTACGACGAAATTTCATATATTCTTGAAATTCCGAACGGTACTGTGGCGACAAACCTTGCTCGAGGCAAGAAAGCATTGGCGCTCGAGCTCAAAAATAAGTACATAACTGACATATAATATGGAAACGATGGATACATTTTCGGAACAAGTAGAAAAAGAAATCGTGGCACGGGGTGTAACGCCACTTCCCCGCTGGCATTTCCTTGTACGCCGATCAGTATTCTGGACGCTTGCGGTCTTTTCAATAATCGTCGGAACCATTGCGTTCTCGGCAGCTGACTATGTGTTTTTTGATAATGAAGGAATGAGCGCAGCAACTATTCTTGAGTCTCCTATTGAGGTAATTGTGCAGACAGTTCCGTTTGTATGGCTTATTGTCTTTGGTCTCTTCGTAGCAAGTGCGTATTTGGGTCTGCGTAAAACCCGTAGTGGCTATAAATATCGGGCCCTGCTTGCGGTATCCGGCGTCATTGTTGTAACCATTGCTTTGGGAATGCTCCTAAATCTTTTCGATTTCGGGCAGACGGTACACTATTACCTCCTCCACCACACAACATTCTATAACGCCCTCATACATTCTAGTGATGACGTACAAGTTCCTTTTTGAAAGAAAGTTGAGGTGAGGTGCATACTACAGATGAGGGTAATACAGCCTTCTTAAGACACAGCCGTATGAAGAATCAAACCAAGCTATTTGCTTTAGCGGGCATACCAGTGGCAATTATCGGGCTCACGGCTGCAAGCATTGCATTTGCTGACTCTACAGTCCCGAGTGCGCCTGCTGCCCCCACCCAAGTAACGTCTACAGTTTCAAATTCGACAGACACTGACACCGAGACAAACGATGATGCAAAAGTCTCAACTAGTGCATCGTCCTCGGAATCGGATTCTGACGTAGAGACCAATGGCGACGCTACTGGAGCTCAGGAAGCACCCGGTACAGAACAGGCAGATTAATTACCGAACTAACCACGCCAGCGTTGCTGGCGTGGTTAGTTATAACTATTTTAAACATGCCCGCACTCATTTCAGAAGGAAGCCCAGCTACGCTTGAAAAGCTTTGGAGTAAAGTACCTGAAGTTACCCTTTTCTTCTGGATTATCAAGGTACTTTGTACCACGGTCGGTGAAACTGCTGCTGATTTCTTGAATGTGAACCTGAATCTCGGGCTTACTGTTACTTCGGTAATTATGGGTGTGCTAACGATTGCCGCACTTTTCGTACAGTTTAAGACGAAGAAATATACTCCCGTAGTCTATTGGTTTGCGGTGATGCTCATCAGCGTCTTCGGTACCCTCGTTACCGACAACATGAGCGACAACCTCCATATCCCACTTGAATACAGCACTATCTTCTTCACTATTTGTCTCGCGATCACCTTTGCGGTCTGGTATGCGAAGGAAAAAACACTCTCCATACACTCCATATTCACACGCAGACGAGAAGGATTTTACTGGCTCGCCATTCTCTTTACGTTCGCTCTTGGTACAGCGTCAGGAGACCTGATGGCAGAAAGTCTTGGATTTGGCTACCTTACGACGGGCATTATCATCGCATCAACCATTGCTCTCTTTGCGGTGGGATGGCGACTTGGACTGAACGCTATTCTTTCGTTTTGGTTTATCTATATTCTCACTCGTCCGCTTGGAGCATCTATCGGCGACTTACTATCCCAGTCGAGCGCAAACGGTGGACTTGGTCTTGGTCCGACCACTACTACGATTATCTTCGTTGCTGGAATTATTTTCGCGGTGACCTATCTCTCCCTCAGTCAGAAAGACGTTGTGCAAAACCCTCAAGCTGAGGAAAAGCCGGACGAGAAGAAGTCGAAGAGCGCCTTTATACAACTCGCGGTAGTCATTACGCTAGTACTTATAGTTTCAGTTGGTGGATACTTCTGGCGTCACCAACAATTACAGAACGCTGTTCCGGTAACGAATACAACGGGAACGTCCACGACTATTCAAATCTCTCCTCTTGGTGACCTCTCGAACTTCGTCACCCTGTCTCAAGCAACCCTTACCGCAGTGAATGCGAACGACTGGTCGACAGCAAACAGTCGCGTGAACGATATTGAGTCTGCGTGGGATAACGCCCAGGCTCGGTTAAAGCCGATGAACCACGCCAAGTGGACGGAGATAGATGGCGCGCTCGATACAGTGTTCCGTGAAATACGTGCTGTACATCCGAATCAGCAAAGCTCAGCGGCAGCTCTTCAAACACTTCTAAAGACCCTCACCACGCCATAATCACGTAAGATAGGTACATGCAACGAAGACACCCGTTAGCGAAGGTGCCGGAAATTACCCTGTATTTCTGGATAATTAAAATTCTCACTACAGGGATGGGTGAAACGACTTCGGATTTTCTTGCTCATGCTCTCAATCCGATAGTCGCAGTGCTTATCGGCGCTTGCGGACTCGTTGTCGCTCTTATTCTTCAGTTCGGCGTTCGGCGCTATGTGCCCTGGGTGTACTGGCTCGCGGTTGTTATGGTCAGTATCTTCGGCACTATGGCTGCAGACATTCTGCATGTGGGCTTCGGGATTCCGTACCTCGTTTCAAGTATTTTCTATGGAATCGTACTCGGAATCATATTCTTATTTTGGTATCTTCGAGAGAAGACTCTTTCGATTCACAGTATCTACACCAAACATCGTGAGGCCTTTTATTGGGCGACTGTACTAGCAACATTTGCACTTGGCACTGCCGTTGGTGACATGACAGCCGTCACACTTCATCTTGGGTATCTTGCATCGGGTGTACTATTTGCAATCGTATTTATCGTGCCACTCATCGCATATCTACGTTTTGGTGTAAACGAGGTCTTCACTTTTTGGGTAGCCTATATAGCCACACGTCCTCTAGGAGCTTCTTTTGCCGACTGGATGGGTGTGTCCGCTGCACGCGGTGGGCTTGGCTGGGGTACAGGGCCTGTGAGTATTGCTTTAGCAGTAGTGATCGCCGCTTTCGTAGCGTATTTGATGGTCACGCGAAAAGATGTTGAGCGACTCAGGACTTAGGAGTAGTCACCACTACCGTCCAGCAAGTGGAGCACGAAGAAAGCCTTCTGTAAGACTCTTTCTTCGTGAGCCATACGGTTTGAGTAGGAATTATTTTCCCATACGCTGTGCACGTTCTTGAAGTGCGTCCTCGATCGCCTTCTCAGTTTCCGCATAACCTCCCTCCCCTATCTGATCGTGTGTGATATATCCATCGATATTTATTACGTACGTGTGTGGCCAGAATTGATTAGCATATGCATTCCAGGTCTGGTACTCATTGTCTTGTACCACCGGATATTCAATGCCGTATTTTTTGAGTGCGTCTGCGACATTTGCAGTCACATGCTCATAGGAGAACTCAGGAGTATGCACCCCGATAACCACAAGTCCCTGGTCCTTATATTTTGCATACCAGGAAGTTACATAGGGAAGCGTACGCTCACAATTTATACAGCTGTACGTCCAGAACTCGAGCACGACAACGTTGTGGCCACGATACTGCGCAAGTGTTATGGCCTTTCCGTCTGTATTGAGGTACCCATCGGGCGACACGAACTCGTGTGCCAACTTATACGTAGTTGTCTTTTGTACTGACACGCTTGTTGGTGTGGTCGCTACAGTAGCTACTCGTGCTACCGGCTTTTGCTCAATTTCGGGCTTGGTAGATGAAGATGTGGTCATGGCATCTTCACTAACCTCAGAAATTGTCTTGGCAGGTGGAGACTGTGTAATAGGATTCGCGGTCGCGGGTCTGGCACGACTATACATATAGAATCCCGCAACAATGAGCACCCCTAAGACGATTAAAAGTACTGGTAGTAGTTTCATAGAGAGTTAAGTACTGTATCGAGTGTATTCGGCTATGTGTACAATGTAAAGTACTCTTTACATTGTAGGTGGGGAGAATCAAACCTGTCTTGGCGTGTTGATTGCTCTCTGATTACCGTTAGACAACCTCAGAAAAGGAATGAACAACTGGCCATCGACCAAGACCCGGATTACCGTCACGACGCATTTCTATGATGCGCATGGAAGGACACCACTCCGCAACCGATTCAAGCTGGAAATGCGCGTCGTCCACAAAGGTGCAGTCATCCTTCGACTCCTGACATAATCGTCGTATAGTCCTACCCTTCTTGCGACTGGTGTACTCAATATGCAAATTAGGAAATGCCGAGAGTGCTGAAACAACCTTTGCAGTAATGAACGCACGGACTCCATAGGTAACGATAGTGCAGTCGTGTGTCTGTAAAAATACAACCGCATCCGGATATAAGAATTCTTGTAATTCTTCGGGCGTAAATGCAAAGCGACCATGACTGAGGAATGTGCCCCACGTGCGCATGAAGTGACGACGACGCGACGTATCGGTACTAGGACGAAAGAACTCAACGAGTGCATCCTTGAGTTGACCAATAACAATAAGCACGGGCGGTCGCTTTGCGACCGCTTTCTTAAAAGCCACAGTGTCAAACACCGTTCTATCGAAATCAAGAAAGTATTTCATCAGGAAGAGGCACGAGCACTCTAAACGCATCAGTAATGAAAGAGACTTTTGCTTTTCTCCCTACACTAACGCTTTCACCGTCAAGAATAAGTGGAATCGCGTGGTTGGCTGATACGGTCACATGGTCGGTGCGCACCACAGCGACATTTTTATTCTCTTGCCATGCCCCGAAGGCCGCTGCGCTAGCGAGACCGAGCAACTCTCCCGCATGATCGACGTCTATTATTGCGGCTTCAAAGACAGTCCTATTTTCTTCGAGACTGCGTGAGACGAGTGGACAGGTAACAATAAGCACTTCAGTCATACCGGCATGCATCTCATTGAACGTGTACCGAATTTTATTGGCGAACATATGCCCGAGAGCTTTCTTGGCGTTCTTGAATGCATCACTCACATTCAAGTGTCGTAACGACTCGCGCACATCTGCCCAAAGTGCGGGAGAACCGAAAATCCCGGAGATGAAGAAGCGTTCACCATTAACCTCCCCGCCTGAAACTGATTTTTCATGTGGGCGTGTAAGAGTTGCTCGCAGAGCATCTTTCCAATCCAACTCACCATACAGAGCCTTTGGTAGTACATTCATAGTCCCCCCGGGAAGTGGTATGAGAAGCGGACTAGTAGCTCGTGCTCTGCTTGCTGCGGTGCGTATTGTTCCGTCGCCCCCAAGCACAATGAGGACATCCAGAGATTTCGTATCCGATTCCTTGAATGCTTCTTCAATACCTGAGGAATCTATGCACCAGAGATGCACAGGTGTAATGCCGAATTCAGCCAGCACTGCAGTCATCTCCCCTGCCGAGCTTTCTGTACTGCTACCGCTTGCTGTATTTATAAGTACACCGACATCCCAGTCGACTTTCTTCCCGGGTGGTGTAGCGGCGTCTTGCATGTCGCCTTACCCTACCATCTTTACCTGAAGAAATTCTGAAGCACCCTGCACCAAGCATTTTCTGCAGATGCGTAGTATTCTATACACACCTACTAACACAGACATATGGTAAAGAATGGACATGGAGTAAGTTCGAAGAACCGCCCGAAATCACCCCCAAAGACGAAGAAGCGCCTTGCGGTAAAGAAAGCGGCGCAAGCAGCCCGCGCCAAGAAATAGCTGACCACAAACTGAAAGCCCGCCTTACAAAAAGGCGGGCTTTCAGTTTGTATGAAGGATTCATTTTTCTATTGCGATTCACGCCACTTGTAGTAGTCTTCGTCACGAGCACAGCACAGGAGGAGCTCATGATCTACCAAGAGATGATTGACTTCCTCCGAGAGGGGGGAATAGACACGGAAACGTTCGACAACCGAGGAGCCAAGACACTCAAAGACCTGTTCATCGAAATACAGAGTCGAGAAGTTGACCTTATGCTGCGACTACATGAACAAAAGATGCGTCCGGCTCGATTCGCAAAGAGCAGCAAGGTGTTGATTCGAACCAAAGCGGAATGCTTGGTGGAGACTCATCGAATATACCCAAACGGTCTACGTGTGGAGAAAACAATTGGCGGGACAAATGGTTCCCTCCCCTCACGGTGGACCGTGAGCGAAACCGCGACGAAGGACGAGACACCGCTTCAAACTATCCTTCGGGGCTTGTGGCAGGAGTTGAAGTTTGATTTGATGTCTCCGAAAGAACTTCTTCGAGTTCCTCCACACACCCTGTTCGATGTTCACGAATCGAGCGTCTATCCGGGACTACTTACGGTGAATCTTACGACCTGGTTCGAATGGCTCATCAAAGAACGTTTCGGAGATGACACTATGGTCATTGAGGACTATGGAGTCTTCAATCACCTGGCGTGGATACCCTACTGACAGCGGCAGACCCCCACCAGGGCCTGCCGCTTCTGCTGTATGGCGTCGTGTCGAGCTATTCATGTGCGCTTCATGTAGGAATGATACTGTTCGTCATATAAAGACATATGTCTGATTACCTTGCTAAGCCCACCCTCACTTTCCCTTTTCCTTTATCCAAACGACAGTGGTGGGTTTTGGGAATTGTGTTTATCTCGTATTCGACCGTCATGTTTTTTTCCACGACGTTCGTGCCGACTCCAAGCCTCCTCTTTCCAGCTGAGGCGATTGCTATTGCCGCTCTATTTCTTGAGGGTTTATGGCTGTGGCCGATTATAGTTGTAGCTTCTTTTGTCGGAGGCCTCGTCGCGCACGTCTCGCCAATATCCTTATCTCTACTACCTCTTGCGGACGCGCTACAAGCACTAGTCGCCGCCTACCTATTGAAGAAGGTGAAAGTTGACCCTCTTTTTCGAAGAGCGTACGACATTTTCTGGCTGTTCGGCATCATCTTTGCTGTATCCATTATCGTCCCCACTGTCCGAACCATATCTTATGCATTCACTACCACGCTTTCGGAAGTCCCTGTCCCTGCGATATCCTGGGGCGCTCAGTACACAGCGAATGTCTTCTGCCTACTTATTTTCCTTCCTTTTCTTTTGCGCTGGCTCAGCAAGGTACGTTTCCGCAGGTCTATTCCTGAGATTGCGGAACTATTCCTTATATTCGCTCTTCTTACCTGGATTGATTACAGTGTTTTTATTGCTGGAATAGTGGCTCTTGGTCCGATTCCGATGGTCTACATACTACTGTTTCCGCTATTTTGGATTGCACTTAGATTGCGTCCACGTTTTGTGACACTGGCCCTCGTCATAACTTCCCTATTCGGAATAGCGAGTCTATTTGAACGTGACACAGTTACGCCAACTGTCTTTAGTGCACACCTTTTTGAGATGCAGGTATTCCTCTCATCACTGGCTTTCATTTTTTTTATCATCGCTTCACTTGAGGAAAGTCGTCGTCTTAGTGCAAATCTTCTTCGTATGCAAGTCGCAACTCTCGAGAATGCCGTTACCCGAGTCTCGCAAGAGGCTAAGGCGAAGAATGATTTCATCGCAGTCCTTGCACACGAGCTTCGCAATCCACTTGCGCCAATTGCAAGCGCCATAGATTTACTTCGCCTCACACCGGATAGAAAAAAAGACGAAATGGAGACACTCGAAATGATGGAAGACCGCATGCACAGCATACGTAGAATTCTCGACGACCTTCTCGATGTCTCAAGAATTACGGAGGGAAAGATCACACTTCGGAAAGAAGCAGTGGACCTTAAGACGACGATTCGAAATGCGGTCGTTTCAACGGAACATCATTTTACAGAACGGCACCAACCCCTAACGGCAAACGTTCCCGGAAAGCCGGTCGTCGTAACGGGGGATCGCGTTAGACTCGAACAAATCATATGTAATCTTCTTACGAACGCATCTAAATATTCTGACCCCGGAGATAGAGTGTTTTTAAAACTTACGACCGATGCCGACTATGCAACTCTGCAGGTACAAGACGAGGGATTGGGTATTGCGTCGGAAAATCTGGAAGAGATTTTCGTGCCCTTTCATCAAATAGATAACGGCGCCCGAAGTAGACGCGGTATCGGTATCGGACTTTCACTTGTACGAAACTTTGTGGAACTGCATGGAGGTACGGTCAAAGCGGAAAGTAAGGGACCAGGTCACGGTAGTATACTCACCGTTGTTCTCCCGCTTTCCTCTGACCAGCACTCGGCAGTAGTGGGGCGAGCAATGCCCTCGTTGAAGAGCCAGAAGCGCAGTGCAGATGTCGGTCCGACAGTACTTGTTGTTGATGACAACGACGCTGCCGCGTGGGGAATCGGTAAACTGCTTGAAGTACGGGGATGCGTCGTTGACTATGCTTATAGCGCTCAACAAGCGATAGAGTGTGCGATTCGACTTTCTCCTGATGTCATTTTACTGGACCTCGGTCTTCCCGATCTTGACGGGTACGCAACAGCCAAAACAATGCGTGCCCGCGGCTATCGGGGAAAATTGGTAGCGCTCACCGGATGGAGCGGAGAGGAGTCCCGATTGAAGGTGCGCGAGTCGGGGTTTGAAGGCTATATCGTCAAGCCCGCAGGTCTCGCTGATTTGAAGCGAGTAATTCCTGAAATTGCGTAGCATGAACTCGACAATGCCCTTCATACAAATCCTCATACCTATTCGTTACACTATGTATCTATGGATGCTCCTCCGTTACTCAAACGAATAGTAGTCACAGACGATAACCGCCCTGCCGCCGACGGGATGGTACGACTTTTGAATGCTCTCGGATTTGATGCTCGGCCGGTGTATTCAGGAAACGATCTTCTTTCCACGCTTGCGCTCGGAGGCACAGATTTGGCATTGATAGATATTGGTATGCCGGAAATGGACGGCTATGAAGTCGCGCGAGAAATCAGGAAACGTGGCTATATGTTGCCTATCATTGCGCTCACTGGCTATGGATTGCCGGAAGATAAGGAAAAAGCTGAAAAAGCAGGTTTTACACGCCATCTTACAAAACCAGCGGGGGCGAGTGATTTACGCACCGCACTCGAGGAACTTTTATCTAATTAACAGGTTCGCTTCTTCCCTATCCGCTTCTGGGCCATACTAAGGGAAATGGCATACGACTCTGAACCTGAGAAAGAGCAGTTACGTAAAGAGGCTGAGCGCGATACACAGAAAGCGCTTGAGCGGGAAGAACGTCAGAAAAAGGAACGCGAGGAACAGCACAAAGAAACGTTACGACGGAAACTTCGGACGGTTCAGGATTTGCTTTCGAGTAAAAAACGAGAGCTAGGAGCCATAGAGCTTGAGAGCGATTCTCTCGAGCACATCATACGAGCTGCGCGAATATCTCCTATGCGGGCAGGAACCAGCACGTCTCGTCAAGCAGAAACAAAAGTACATGAGCTTATCGCTCAATTAGATGAGGTGCGCAGTAGGGTTCGTGCAGCTACCTCTGAAGTAGAAGAGCATAAGCGAGCCAGCGAAGTATCAAGCAGAGAAGCGGCACGGGGGACGGAAGGAACCTTGGTCGTACAACTTGAGCGTGAGGTTGAACGTGGAAAATCTGAAGAACAGACACTTAGTCAGCGCCTTGTCGAACTCGCCCGTTTACTTACCGGCCAGTCGCGTAAGAGTTCCTATGCTCCACCGGACCTCGAAGTTGCGGCCGAAGAGCGGATAACACGTGATTTACGGACAAAGCTTGCTGGTTCTTTGGCAGAGCTGGAACACGTCTCCGGACTTCTGAGGGATGCACGTGAACATCTCGAAGACGACAAAAGTGCGGAAGGACGCACACGTACCAAAGTCGGACCAGATGACGGCTCGAGTAGAGAAATAGAACGCTCTCTGCGTGAGAAACAAGCGAGTCTTGAAAAGGTACGTCGTGAATTAACTACTGAAAAAGCAGAGCTCGCCGCGCTTGAAAAAAAGATTGCGGAGCACGAGACACTTTTGGCTTCCCTCACCCGCGATCTTGATGGCATGAAGCATCAGCTGACTGTTAAAAAATCCGCGGTGGTAAGAGGAGACCCAAGCTTTGCGCATAAAATCGATGCTGAAGAGCAGGACGTAAAAACGAATACGGAAAAGATTGAGCGACTGGAGCGCACCGTAAACGAAACAAAGATGGAACTTGAAAAGCACAAGAGACTGCTTGAAATTCGTAAGCGAGACGTTGAGAGTAAAATAACCGCTCACGAGAATGATACAAAGGTGCTTGAAGAGGAGCGTGACGCGAAACTTCTCGCACAGAAGACACTCCAAGCCCAGATAGCAGAGGGTGAGCGAAAACTCAGAGAAGCGAAGCGAAAAACCGAACAAGCGGGTGTAAAAAAGGGCGAAGCAACAGAGGAAGAACGTGAGGCAAAGAAAAGCGAACAGAACTTGAACGAACTACGTCGACAGGAGAAGTCTCTCACTGCTGAGCTTGCTGAACATAAGGTAGAACTGGATACCTCTACGAGAAATGAGAAGGAAGAAGAACAGCACATGCGCGAAGTTGAGACGAAAGCAAGTTCTGCCCTCGCCCGTAAACAAGACCATGAGCGCCGTACACGCACACTGGCGCAGGAAATACGTGACCTAGAAGGACAGGAACGCGAGCTTGAGGGAGAGATTCGATAGCTCAAAAACGGTTGACAAAATAAAGTGATTGTGATACTTTACTAAGGTCAAGTTGCGCTGATCCAGAGAAGTACGGATCGAAGCTTTTTCTCCAGCTGTTGCCTGATGCTTTATCGACCAACCACATCCCACCACTGTATATGCAGAATGGAACTATCGCTCGTCTAACTGATCGCGGCTTCGGCTTCATCAAGGCAGACGGCATGGAAAAGGATCTCTTCTTCCACTCGAAGGACCTCAACGGCGTTGCCTTTGATGACCTTCGCGAGGGAGAGAAGGTTACGTTCGAAGTAACTCAGTCCGAGAAGGGACCGAACGCTACGAACGTCAGCCGCGTTTCCTAATCCGCTTCGAAAAAGACCCCTTCGCAAGAAGGGGTCTTTTTCTATTTACTGATAGTCGTAGTTGCTTCAAGCTGAACTGGTTCCGTACTCACTTTCGGATGTATGAAAACAAGATGCCCTATGCCGAGAATGGCATAGATAAGAAGCAGTACCGTGATAACTTTCCATGCTTTATCCATGCAGAAAGTATATCGCGTGGCCTATGGCGGAGGCGTGTGCTACAGTCAGCCCGAACCTGTTCCTGGAGACAACCTATGAGCGATTTTTCGCGCACTTACGAGCCGCTGGCGACACTCACCGTCGCTTCCCTTTCAATCAACGGCAAATCCGTGAAGTACATTGATTTTGGACTCACTGGTCCGCGCACTGACAAGCACGCCGGCTTTGCACGGATGCTGTCCGGACATGACGGAGGCTACACGCGTACCTCTCAGCTGGTGAGAGGCAACAAGGTCTTCAATACCCGTTCGTGGACTGCTCTTTCAAAGGAGGAGCTTGAGCAGGTGGAAGCCAGTCTCGGGGTGGATATCCCGCAAGGCACACTGCTCGAGAACATCGTGTTCGAAGGCATGGACGACTTCACCAAAATCGAGCCGACCTCGCGATTGGTGTTTCCCTCTCGGCAAAACAATGGCCACGGCAATCAGCTCATCCTCGCCGTGTGGGAGGAGAACGGTCCCTGCAAGACCGTGGGCCAGCGTCTTGCTGACATCCATCCGGAAGTCAGCATCACTGACTTCGTAAAGACCGCACAAGGAAAGCGAGGTGTCATGGGCTTCGTCTACGCGCAGGGCAAAGCCCTCGTCGGGGATGAAGTGAAACTGTATGCGCCGGTGCGCTAAGTACCGTCCGCCAGAAGACTGCCCTCTGGGCGCTTCTGGCGGACGGTTTTCTGTTGTCCTTTGACACCTCGGAACGTAGGCGTACGATTTGGAAAGTATCAACGGAGACGTGCCATGACCCATCTCATGTCCTCGAACGTTCTTCTGCGTGTTTTCTACTGGCGTCCCGACCATCCTCTGTTGCTTCAGACCTTTGTACACCAGTTCGACGACATCGTGCCTACCATTCCGCGGACGCACGACTTCCTTAACTTCTGGAAACGCAACATCATCGCACCTATCAACGCGGTTGAGGTGGATATCGGTGACGGTATCTTGCGACCGGTAGTAGTACGACATACGCCGTTCCAAGGTCTACTCCAGTAAATTCGCACGTGCTCCTCTCCGCCTTCCGGAGAGGAGCTGCTGCTTTTATACACAAACGAACGCGCCCCTCACAGGGCGCGTTCGCATTGTCCGAACGATAGAGAAATTATGCTGAGCGACGAAATGCCCTCACAATGCCGAGGAGGATAACTGCTCCAATGAGCGCAACAATGAAGCTGTAGAGGTTAAAGCCAGTTATGCCTGTGTTCCCGAAGAAACTCATTGTATATCCTCCTATAACCGCCCCGATAACGCCGACGACAATATCCATAAGGATACCGCCGTTCGTTTTCATAATGATCGAGGCAACCCAGCCCACAATGGCACCGAACACAATCCATAGAAGAATTCCCATAGCTATTGTTTTTACTCTCTTATAAAGCAACCACAGCTATATAATCATCATGATACTGAAGAAAAGATGAAGAGTTCATAGTAAAGAAAAGGCCGCCCGCGGGTGCGGGCGGCCTTGCAGTCTCGACTTGGGCAAAAAACTATGCCTGCCTTCGCGGCATGAACGGCTTGCGCTTAGGTGTGCGCTTTGCATCCGCCTTGCGACGTTCCTGCTGGAATCGCCAGTCACCGTACTGGGAGCGCGTAGTGCGTTCACGGGATGACAACGTAACGGACGCCGTCTTGGCAGGCGTCGAACCCGTACGGACACGATATACGTGCTCGTGTCGCATGAATGCGGCACGCAGCGCAAGGACGGTCTGTAGGTGTGGACGCATGGTGACACGTTCGCCCAGATTACGGACGGTGACATATGACAGACCTGAATCGCGTGCCAGGTCATCCCACGAAAGGCCGAATAGCCTGTCGGAGTGGATGACCAGCCCGCGAAGATCTTCTAGGACGCCTACGAAGGCCTCCTTGAAGTCTTTTTTCGGATCCAGATCGAGCAGTCTATCAAACATACTTTGCATGTTTCCCCCATGCGGTTAACGAAAACTGGAAAGATCAGTGTCCTAATACTGACACAAAACTGCTCTGTGGTCAATAGTTCTTATTTCTTCGCCGGTTTTGTGTACAAATGTTTTTCTGCAGGACAACGGCATGGCAGACAATGGTCAACGCAGTAGTCCTTTCCATAATCATACGTAAGCTCCTCACCCATCTTTATATTCTTCTTTGAAAAAATGAAGATTTTTCCCTTTGCTATCTCCGGCTCGCAATTTGGTTTACAAGAGTGATTGATATATCCAGCTTTATTCCACCTCGGCTTACCGTCGATGGTTTTGCTCTTCGTAATCTCAAACAGATATCTGCTTCTACTGGTGTAGGCTTCCTTTTCCGAAATCACGCGTCCGATATATTCAATAACGCACTTCCCTTTTGGAATGTCCTCACCGGCAAAAAGACCGAGACCGGCCAATGAACGATGTACCCGGAGGTCGTAACCTCCGGGTGTGTATTTAGATGCGCGAACGACTTTCTTCTTCATGTGATTGGAACACCATAGCGTATTCCTTCGCTTTGGGAAAGGTTACTATGAACTGCATGCTCGTACCGTTTGGCCTTGAGGAGAAAGAACTCGCTATACTGAAGCGACTTTCTACTCCCGCGAAGATTCAGGACTACCTGGACAAGCTCGCGGTTAACCATGAGAAACAAAATGAGACCTGTATGTCTCCACGCCAGGTCATGAAGGAGCGTAAGGCGCACTGTATAGAGGGAGCATTTCTTGCGGCCGCCGCGTTCTGGCTCCACGGGGAGCCGGCACTCCTCATGGAGCTTAAAGTCGCGCGAGGCGACCAAGACCACGCAGTAGCTCTCTATAAACGAAACGGTTACTGGGGAGCTGTTTCCAAAACAAACCATGTCTCATTACGCTTTCGAGACCCGGTATACAAAACCATTCGTGAATTAGCACTCTCCTATTTCCACGAGTACTTTCTCAATAGTGATGGGAAGAAAACGCTGCGTGCGTACACGCGAGCTTTTTCACTCAAACGCTTCGGCACAAAATGGGTGACGAGTGAAAAGGATTTATGGCATATCGCCTACGCACTTCAGGATGCTCCTGAGTTCCCTATTTATCCACCGGAAAATCAAAAGTATCTCCGGAACGCAGACCGTATGGAACGCAAAGCGGGTCGCATTATCGAGTGGCCAAAATCCCATCCGCGCACCTAATCCGCAAAAGCTTAGAAGTGCTACACTCGACCAATGAAGACGCCACTCCAGGGGATTGCACCTCTCCTTATCGTCGGTATTATTGCCGGAATTGCCCTTCTGGGCGGCATTGGCTACGGCGGTTACTGGCTTGATAGCAAGCTCACAGTGACGCAATCCGACCTTGCATCGACCACCGCCGCGAACGCAACCCTAGCCAATTCGCTCGCTGACCAACAGAAACAGAATGCCGACCTGACTGATCGCTATAATGCAGCACTCGCAAAGAACGGCGATTTCGAACATCAGATTTCTGATATCACAAGCACGGTCGGCAGACTTACGAAGCTCACCCAGACCGATAAGGAGCTTTTACAGAAGTATTCGCGTGTTTACTTTTTGAATGAAAACTATACTCCGTCGGCACTTGCGCCGATAGATAGCAACTACATACTCCAGCCCACGCGTACCTACCAAATACACGCCAAGGTAAAGCCATTCCTCGAGAACATGCTGGCAGACGCAAAAGATGCAGGTGTTCCTATTCTTGTGCTTTCTTCGTATCGCTCCTTTGGCGAGCAAGCAGCACTCAAAAATAGCTATAAAGTCAGCTACGGCTCAGGAAGCAACAAATTCTCAGCCGACCAAGGGTACTCTGAGCATCAGCTCGGGACGGCAGTAGACCTCACTACCTCGGACATCGCTGGCACATCGGTAGCATTCGCAAAGTCCTCTGCAGGTGCGTGGATGGACGCGAACGCCTACAAGTACGGATTCATACTTTCCTATCCTGCAGGCAATACGTTCTACCAATATGAGCCGTGGCACTGGCGTTTTGTCGGTGTTTCGCTCGCCACCTATCTCCACAACACCAACGTGCACTTCTACGATATGGCGCAACGTGACATAGATACTTATCTGGTTTCTATCTTCGATTAAGACAGACAGTGCGCACGTACAGACGTATTCAAATGCCACATTTTAATACAAGTTAAGACAAGATTAAAACAGGAAATTTAACTGCACGAGTCAAACCGAATATACAGCACCATCATCATCTTGTGACGACCGTCACAAGATGATGATGCGGTATGTAACCGTGTTTCAACTTATGGTGTTGTTACTATCCACGTTTCATCTGAATACAGATAATTCGTATCGTATACTGACGCCACATGAACTCCCTGCCGCACGCTCGCCGTGGCAGTATGAACGCGATGCTTGTATCGCGTTTGGATGACGAGCTCTCTACTAATTCGTCCGTTTCAATCATAGAAGTGGTTGAGCTTCTTATCGCGCAAGCTCACGCAACAGGTGCTTCCGATATTCACATTGACCCCTCTCGCGAATATTTACGCACCAGGCTTCGCATTGATGGCGTATTAGTAGATTACCGTCAGCTTCCAAAAAACATACAGCACGAGATAATATCTCGCATTAAAATTCTTTCGGCGCTCCGTACTGATGAACACCAGATGCCTCAAGATGGCCGATTTCGGTACGAGTTGCCTGACGGCGCTTTCATAGATATGCGTGTATCCATTGCACCAACATATTACGGAGAAAATGTGGTACTCCGTCTCCTCACCAATAATCATGAAGAATTCACTTTAAGTCGTCTCGGCTTTAATCAAAGTGACATCCGTAGGATAGAGCAGGCGCTTAAGAAACAGAATGGAATGATACTTGCGACTGGGCCCACAGGCTCAGGTAAAACAACAACGCTCTATACACTGCTTAAGAGTCTAAACACTCCTGATGTATCAATTATTACTATCGAAGACCCTATCGAATACTCCGTTGATTCCATTGAGCAAATACAGGTTAACGCCCGTACCGGACTTACTTTTGCTACAGGTCTTCGTTCCATACTTCGACAGGATCCGGACATCATCATGGTCGGTGAAATTCGCGACGCAGAAACCGCTAACATAGCCGTGAACACTGCCCTTACCGGCCACCTTCTTCTTTCGACTCTTCACACAAATGACGCTGCGACGACACTTCCGCGACTTACCGATATGGGTATCGATCCCTATCTCGTCGCTTCAACCATTACGATAGCCATCGGGCAGCGCCTTGTCCGCCGTATTTGTGAGTCCTGTGCGGAAACAATTTCCGTGACGCCCGCGCTTGCCGAATCGCTTGCGCATCTTGATATACATCCAGGAGAGCCATTCCGTCGCACTATCGGATGTGATGCCTGCGGTGGAACAGGCTACGTAGGTCGTCTTTCTATTAATGAAGTACTCGTGGCCGATGCGGACATCCAAGAAGCAATATTACGAAAAGCATCTCCTGTCGAGCTTCGTCGTATTGCGGTTGCGAACGGTATGACCACGATGATTACTGACGCTCTCACGAAAGCCAGAGCTGGAGAGACCTCTCTTAAAGAGATGCTTCGTGTAATTCATGACTAACACCCTAAGCGCTATTCTGTTACAACGTCTAAAAGACTCCGTTAGGTATATATATCGCCCACGGTTCAACCTTCGTGACCAAATCTTTCTCGCTAAACGGCTCTCATTCCTAACGAAAGCGGGAATACCTCTTATAGAAGCAGTCACCATGCTACAAGGCCAGACACGATCGAAAACAAAGGCGGCAATGTTAGGACGTATCGGTACGGACTTGGCAGGTGGCCACTATCTAGCAACCTGTTTGGTCCGTACACAAGACGTCTTTGGAGATTTCGGTATTAATCTTATTCGGGTCGGCGAATCAAGCGGTATTCTTACACAGAATCTGACCTATCTTGCGGATGAATTGGGTAAACGACACCTACTTCGCACCAAAGTGCTCAGTGCACTTCTCTACCCCGCGTTCATTACCGTAGCTACACTCGGGATAACATCTATGCTTACGGTCTACATCTTTCCGAAAATAATGCCGATATTTGTATCACTCCACGTACCCCTGCCACTCACTACACGAATGCTTATTGGGGTATCGAATTACCTCCGCAGCTGGGGTCTGCTTACACTATTCGTTGTCATTATTCTAGGGATAGGATGTACCATTATTCGAAATCGTCTTGAAATCATCCGTTACGTAACGGATACAGCCCTTTTGCATCTACCCTTTGCCGCGCCAATTGCGAGAAGTTATAACCTGGCAAATTTTTGTAGGACCCTTGGTCTTATGCTTAATTCTGGCGTCCCGGTAGCTTCTGCCGTGACCATAACCGCGGAAACAACACCAAACCGAGTGTACCGAGTTCAGTATCATCGTCTTGCAGAACATGTTACGCGAGGCGAGCCCTTGGCACGTAGTCTGGCATCTGCTCCAGACCTATTCCCCGACACACTAACGCACATGATAGCCGTTGGGGAAACCTCTGGCAGTCTTGCTCAATCACTTACGTACCTTGCCGAATTATATGAACTCGAAGTGGAAGAAGGTACAAAAAATCTCTCTTCATCAATAGAACCGATACTCATGCTCGTAATGGGATTGCTCGTAGGAATTATTGCTGTCTCCGTTATTACTCCTATTTATGAAATTACTCAGCACCTTTCACCGCGATAATGGTATGGAAAGTCCTATAGATAGAATACATCGCGCCTTTACGCTTATTGAAACACTCGTAGTACTTGGCCTTATCGGTGCGCTTATGACGCTCAGCCTACTACTTTCCATGGACGTGTATCGATCTACTGCATTTCGTTCGACACGAGCAGTGTTGGTGAGTACGCTCACGACGGCGCGTTCCCGTTCGCTTGCAAACTTAAACCAGTCACCACATGGCGTATGTTCATTACCCCCAGATCTTATTCTTTTTGAGGGAGAAATGTACGACCCAGCTTCACCTATGAATGAACGTATACCCGGAAACCCTGCGGTACAGCTTACTTCGGTTAATGATTTCTTCGATTGCACAAAAGGAGTAGGGATTATTTTTAGCCAGCTTGAAGCGACAACGAGCGAGAACGACATGATTGTCCTAACGGAACGTGGGCACAAAAATACAGATGTACGAGTGAACGAAGAGGGCACGATTCTTTGGTAGTAGCATGACGGCGTCTTTCCATACAAGACCAGTACCTAAAGGCAACAGTATCATCGAGCTTGTTATTGCTTTCGCTGTACTGACACTTACTCTTACTGCTGTCATCTCCGTATTCTTCGGAAACCAATCTGCTGCAGTAGACACAGAAACAGCAACTGAAGCACTGGCGCGTGCTCATGCGATGCTGGAATATGAACGCACATTTACCTCGAACGCGTATCTTTCCGCCAGTTCTACGAACAACCTAGTCACGCGTGGTGGACTCACCTACACAGAAACGATGTCGATTGAAGACATGACTCCGTGTGAAAAACAGGCTACCGCGAGTGTTGCCTGGAATACCAGTACACTCCGTCCACAAAAGACGGAAGTTACCACCTATCTTGTGGACATTCTCTCCACCCTTCTTCTTGGTGGCGATTGCGATACCGCTACAACAACTGGTTCATGGGCGTTGCCGAATCTGTTTGCCTCCGACACAGTTTCGCCTGCAAAGGCTACTGCCCTCGACGTGCTCGATGGCACTGTATACATGGCCGTTGACACGGCACCTTTTCTGAAAATAGCGTCAGGGGCGGGAGCGACGCTTCACCAGAGTGGCGGACTTTTTATACAGTTTACAACCGGATTCAACCCTGGAAATAAGATAAATTCTATTGATGTATTCCGGTGGACGAATCCGGCATCGGGAGACGTTAGGCGCTATATATTCGCAACCATGAACACAAGTGCGAACCAGCTCAAGATTATAGATGTTACGGTTCCGTCGGCCCCACTCATTACAGCGACGCTCTCCCTATCTTCATGTGTAACCGGCTCTTTCCCCCAAGGATGGTATGCAGTTGCCTACGGTAACCGTCTCTACCTTGTTACGCGCGAGACAGCCGGACCCGAATTGCATATTATCGATATTTCTACACCATCGTCCCCAACCGAGCTCTCTGTAGGAAGTGCCGGCTGTAGGGGTTTCCAATTGAACGATACGGTAGAGGAGATGGTTGTGCGTGATCAACCGGTGAATGGTATTCGAAGAAGGTATGCCTATCTCGCAACTGATGAGTCTAATCGTGAACTCCGCGTGCTTGATGTTACTGATCCCTACAACGTCACGGAAGTACAAGATGTGGATTTACCAGGAATTCAAGACGGCTCAAGCTTGTATGTCATAGGTTCGAGATTATATTTCGGCCGGTTAAACGTTTCTACCGGACCCGAATTATACGTATTTGACGTGACGTCTCCTGTATCCGGACTTATCCAACTTGCAACACAGGAAATAGGTGCAGACGTACTTTCGATTCGTGTCGAAAACGGTTTAGCATTTCTCGGAACCCGAAAAAATAATAAGGAGCTCCAGGTATGGAACATTCAGGACCTTTCGCACATAACTAACGTATCCACGTTCCATGTCCCAAATTTAGTATCTCGAGGGGTCGATTATGAAGCCCCGTATCTATTCGTAGGGGCGCAGACAAATCCGACCCTGCAGGTGCTGTATACCCGCTAGCAAGAAATGGTATATGCCTAATCGCGCCTTTACTCTCATAGAAACGATTATCTATATAGCGCTTTTCGGCTTACTCATGACCGGAGTACTAACGAGCGTCTATGGACTATTAGAGAATAGTGACCGGCTTTCCGTACACACTACGACTGAGGACGAGGGGACATTCGTTCTCCGCAAATTAGAATGGATTTTCGAGAATACCGCGAGCGTACAGAGTCCTTCCTCGGGGTATGGTGAAAAGCTCTCGGTCACACTCACTGACGGCACACATGTAACCATAACAAAAACGGCGACTACTATTGGACTAACGAGAGGTACCGACATGACTCCAAACGCTCTCACGAGCGCAAATGTCACCGTACAGTCCCTGGGTTTCTATATTTTGCCGGGAGGAGGTATTGAAGCATCTACAACTGTGGATGGAAGAATGTTTACAACTCGTTCGTATCTTCAAAAATAAATATGTTTAAGAATTCGAAACCTCGTGGATTCATAGCACTTATGTCAGCACTTATTATTGCTACGGTTCTTTTACTTATAGCAACTGGTGGAAGCCTTTCCGGTTTCTATGGGCGTATGGATTCACTTGATTTCGAAGCAAAGGAACGGAGCGCTTGGCTTGCACGTGCGTGCGTTGAGCATACTCTTCAAGCGCTTGCACATGATCCGTCTTACACAGCACTCGCGACAACCTCGCTTACAGAGGCCGATTCCTGTTACACCGGTCTTATTAAACGAGACGGCACTCCACCTAACGAGCTGTATTCTTTTAAAACTCGTGCCACTGTCATGAGTGCGTACACAATCTATACAGTTTCCGTACGAGGTTCTGATCTATCCGTGCAGTCTTTTACTGAGTTACCCACATTCTGATCGTTGAACATTACGAGGCCAGTGCTACATTCCTTATAGTTCGATTACAAGCTCGTACTACACACTATGAAACCTGCTCGCCAAGGTTATGTCTCTCGCATTCCTCGTGGATTCACTCTTATCGAAATTCTCGTTGTTATAGGTATCATCGCAATTCTTGCGGCCATTGTTATCATCGCCATTAATCCGGCGCGTCAGTTTAAGCAAGCACATGACAGTCAGCGTGTTTCAAATGTAAACGCAATTCTCAACGGTATAGGTCAAAATATTGCCGACCACAAAGGAGTCTTTACGTGCGCAGTAGCACTTCCGACAACTGCAACCGTTATTAGTAGCACCGGACTTGATGTACGCTCGTGTCTCGTCCCCACTTACCTTCCAGAGCTTCCGGTTGATCCAACCACAGGCACTGCCTGTGTAGATGCGGCATGCACCGCAGGTTACACGACAGGCTACACGGTCCTCCAGGACTCAGTTACAGGACGTGTGACCGTGAGCGCCGTTGGTGAAGTAACACCAGCAATAAGCGTCACGCGTTAACGTAGGATTTTGCACGCATATGGCCCGCCTCTGGCGGGCCATATGTATTTCTATATTCCGGTCTTAGTCTCTGTCTATTTCTCCCTCCCCCTCTGATTCTGATTCTTTTAAGGTTTAAGTTTTCTTTTTCGTAATTCCACTATCCCCATCTTGTGACGGTCGTCACAAGATGGGGATAGTGGAGCGGTAAGATGACCGCATGGGAAAGCTCGAAGCACAGGCCAAGCACGAACGGCGTCTCGGAGAGTTCGAACGCGCCATACTCGGCGTTACTGCTGCAGCCGGAATAGTCGCTGTAGGCGTTATCGCACCAAAACTTCTTTCATTAGTTCGGTACATACCTCAAAGTAACTCAAAATTTCGCTATCGAACGAAATCAACACTCACCAAGCTTGCGACACGAGGACTAATTACTTTCAGTAGCGAAGACGGGAAACGATACGCACGTTTAACTGAAAAGGGTGAGAAGCACATGGAGTATGAGACGCAGAAGCTCGTACTTACGCAGAATGCACGCAAACGCTGGGATAAGCGATGGCGGATAGTTACATTTGATATCCCAGAAGCTCGCAGACGAACTCGCACCCAGCTCCGTTACACCATGCAGGAAGCAGGATTCTATCGACTTCAGAATAGTGTATGGGTACTTCCGTATGACTGCGAAGACTTGATTACCCTTCTTAAGGCGGACCTTAAGGTCGGCAAAGACGTTCTTTACATTATTGCGGAGCATATCGAACACGATGCCGAGCTCCGCTCTCACTTCAACCTCCCAGCTGCCTAGGCTTACTTGCCCGAAGGACCACTATCATCATCTTGTGACGACCGTCACAAGATGATGATAGTGCAGACGACGGTTGCTGGTGCTAATACTGATAGTGTCGTTATCTAACGGGTGTGTTTAATTTATTCTCAATATCCGCGACGTCCGTGTTATGGAGAATAACGGCTACTACAGGAACGTGGTAAGGTAGCTCGAACCTGAACCTTGAAAGGAGGCATGTATGCCCCGTAAACGTGGAATTATCTTCGACTTCGACGGGGTCATCGCCAATACCTACCGTCCCAACTTCATCACTGCACTGGTCCTCGAGCTGGGGTATCCCGTCCCTGACGGAAGCCAGCAACTACTCTCTAAGCACTGGGGAATGACGACAGTCGAGTTCTTGATGCTCTGCTTCGACCTTCCACTCAAGGATGCACAGAAGGTCAACAGCGCATGGGAGCAACACGACATGGACAACCATGTCCCCTTTATTGAAGGCGCATGCGAGGCGGTCAAACTTCTCGCTGACGATGGCTACTATCTGGCCATCGTGACGAGCCGCGAACGACCGAGTCTCCTCAAGTTGCTACGCCACGAAGGAATCTACCACTGCTTCGCAAGTCTTACGGCCCGCGAAGATACGGCTTTCCCGAAGCCGCATCCGAAAGCCTTTGATGCAGCCCGCCAGACGTTTCGCGCGTTCGGCTATCAGAAGGAGGACTTGGTATTTGTCGGCGACACAATCGTCGACCTCGAAGCGGGTCGCGCGGCTGGTATAGACACTATCATCGTCGAAACCGGGCCCTACCCGCACGTGCATCGCGATAGCCACCCACACGAGGCGCATCTGATCATTCCCTCGGCGGCTCACCTACCTGACTGGCTTGAACGGGCCATCGAAGGATTCCCCTAGTTCCTACAGTTCTTAGTTCAGTACGAAAAGGCCCCGCTTCCGGCGGGGCCCATCGTTTTATATAGAAGCTACTTACCAGGAAAGCTGACCGCCGGTCTTGTATTCGGTCACGCGTGTCTCAAAGAAGTTCTTCTCCTTATTGAGGTCAACGGCCTCGCTCATCCAGGGGAATGGATTGGCAACGTTGTATTGCGCTGGAAGTCCCACGCTCGCAAGACGACGGTCAGCAATGTGCTCGATGTATTGCTTGAAGCCGTCTGCGTTCATACCGAAGATTCCCTTTGGGAAAACTTCCGTAGCAAAGGTGTATTCGAGGACGACAGCACGCTTCACAAGGTCTACCATGCGCTGCTGGAATTCTGGGGTCCACAGCTCAGGCTGTTCCTCCTTTATGGAGTTAATCATGTTCACACCGAAGTTCAGGTGCTGCGACTCGTCGCGCATAATGTACTGAATTTGTTCTGCAGAACCAGTGAGCTTGTTCTGACGTTGGAAGCCGAACATAACAGCGAATGATGAATAGAAGAAAATACCTTCCATGATGAGCGAGAACACTATGAGGTTCTCCAGGAAGAGTTGGTCATTCTCAAATGTTCCGGTCTTAAACGCCGGGTCGAAGATTCCTTCGTTCAAGTTAAGGACGAGATTGTCCTTGTTGTAGATACTTTCTACCTCACGATACATATTAAAGATACGACTCTCGTCCATGCCAAGCGATTCCACAATGTACTGGTACGCATGCGTATGGATAGCTTCCTCGTAGCCCTGACGAAGAAGGTACATGCGGCACTCGGGAGAAGTAACGTGCTTGTACACCGCAAGCACGACATTGTTTGCGGCAATGGAGTCTGCAGTCGTAAAGAAACCAAGAACAGTCTCGAACGCCTGACGCTCGTCTGCAGTCAGAGCAGTCTGACTCTTCCACTGCTCGATGTCGCGCTGCATCGAAATCTCCGTTGGAAGCCAGTGATTACTATTACCTGCCATGTATGCCTCCCACGCAAATTTATGACGCATTGGATAGAGCTGCATCACATCGGCATCCCCACCGTTAATTATCTTTCGGTTGTTAACGTTGACGGGTGCTGCACCGTGGTTGATAGGCATACGAGGTAGTTTGAATTAATAATCCGGGTTCGAGGTCTCCGACTTAGGTCGTACCATTTTCGCCTTCTTCCCCGCTCTTAGCAACTTTTGAGATAATCAGAGACGGCCTAGATTTGTGACTTATCCACACTTCGCCAATAAATCAAAACCCCTCGCCAGAGGGGTTTTGATTTCGTTTTCATGTCCTCACGACTTCAGATACTAGGCGCGAGGAGTTCGCGCGAGAAGACGTACTAGCAGTACGTTGACGAGCGAGAACGAACTCGCAACAACGTAGATGGTGTCGTTTTACGAGCTAGCTTTCGCAGGATTCGCAGATGCCGGACTCCATCCCCGCTGCCACACGAGCCAACTTCGCCTTCCATTCGGTGTCTGAGAAGCCCACAGGAATGCCTGATTCGCTCACGGTGACCGTTTCAATGGTGCCAAACTGTGGATTCTCAATACGCTCCACCACGACCTCTGTGTGGCTTTCTGCGGTCATTGGAGCTGGCTGTACCATGGCCAAGGCAGGCTCGCCCACCATCACCGACGAAGCTACGGCACCGGCTACTGCAGCTGCCCCACGGGTATGGGTAGAGCCGTATTCCGCAGTGCTGGTGGTCGACTTCTCCACCTGGGAAGCACCGAGTGTGCGAAGGTAGTAGGTAGTCTTGAGACCCATTTCCCATGCGAGGAAGTAGGCCTCGGAGAGTTCGCGTCCGGATGTTCCGTTGTAGAAGATGTTAAGGGACTGGGACTGGTCAATCCATTTGCCACGACGTGCAGCTGCCTCGATGAGCCATTTCGCATCAATTTCAAAGACTTCCTTGTACTTCTCGCGAAGGCCGAATGGAATCTCCGAAATACCCTGAATGGAACCGTCTGCATACTTGATGCGGTTCAGCATTGCAGACGACCACATGCCAAGCTTCTTCAAATCCTCAACGAGGTATTTATTAAGAACAACGTATTCACCTTCCTTGTTGGACTTTACGTAGATGTTTTTGTAGATAGGCTCAACACACGGAATACAACCGACGAGATTTGCGGTCGAGGCAGTCGGTGCGATAGCCATCGTGTTTGAGTTGCGCATACCATGCGCCTTCACGTGCTCACGAACCGAAGACCAGTCGAGCTTACCACCACGTTTCAATTTCACTTCCTCACCGCGCTCACTCTGGAGCAAATCGATAGTGTCCTGCGGGAAAATGTCGCGATCCCACTTACTACCCTTGTAGGTTTCGTATGTACCGCGCTCCGCTGCTAGTTTGGACGAACCGAGGATGGCATTGTACGCAACGACTTCCATGGACTCGTCAGCAAAGGCAACTGCCTCAGGTGTATCGAAGTTAATGCCGAGAAGATAGAGTGCGTCATGGTAACCACGAACACCAAGACCAACCGGGCGATGACGCATGTTTCCGCGACGAGCATCCTCCGTTGGGTAGAAGTTAAGGTCGATAACGTTATCGAGCATACGCATTGATGCCTGCGTCACCTTTGCGACCAAGTCATGATCGAAGAACGCCGTGCCATCTGCCTTGTAGGAAACAAACTTCGCGAAGTTGAGTGAGCCAATGGTACATACCGCAGTCTCTTCTGAATTCGTATTGAGTGTGATTTCCGTGCAGAGGTTTGAGTTGTGCACGACACCGACATGGTCCTGTGGTGAGCGGACGTTGGATGGGTCCTTCCAGGTAATCCATGGGTGGCCCGTTTCAAAAAGCATGGCAAGCATTTTCTTCCAGAGGTCACCTGCTGGAATGCGCTTGAACTGCTCGATGACACCAGTGTCAACCATCGCTTCGTATTCGACATAGCGCTTCTCAAATGCCGCCCCATAGAGGTCGTGAAGGTCCGGTACGTCATTTGGCGAAAACATGGTCCAGTCTCCTCCATCGCGTACACGCTTCATGAACATATCCGGAATCCAGTTTGCTGTATTGATGTCGTGCGTACGACGGCGCTCGTCTCCCGTGTTCTTGCGAAGCTCAAGGAAGTCCTCGATGTCGAGGTGCCACGTCTCGAGATACACACAGCCCGCACCACGGCGCTTACCTGAGCGGTTAATAGCGAGATTCACGTCGTTCGCAATCTTAAGGAATGGCACAATGCCTTGCGACGGTACGCCTGTACCCTTAATAAAGGAGCCCGTAGCGCGAACCGGAGTCCAGTCAGTGCCGGTACCACCCGACCACTTCAGGTACTGTGCATTATCAGATACAGACTTGAAGATTCCTTCGAGAGAGTCCGGCACTGTGTTGAGGAAGCAGTTAGAAAGCTGTGCCTTCTTTGCTCCTGCTTGGAAGAGCGTGCGACCGCCCGGTGTGTAGTAGAAATTACTAAGCAAGCCATAGAACTCAAGTGCGACGCGCTCGCGGTCTTCTTTCTTTTCGTTAAGGGAAAGTCCCATAGCAATACGCATCCAGAGCATCTGCGGAGTCTCGAGCGGCTTCTTAGTCTTTGGGTCTTCCATACAGTAGCGGCTGGACATGATTTCGAGGCCCATGTACTCGAAGAGCGAGTCGTTCTCAATTTTCATCTTGCGCGCCATGCCAGCAAGATCATACTCGCCCATGCGCACGTCCAGATTACCTTCTTCGATGGCCTTAGTGATGTTGCGGACGAATACACGCTCATGTTCGAGTGCGAGCTCGTCTTCCTTAAACGACGAGCCGAAGACTTCCCCATACATGCGATGTAAGTGAAGAGCAGCGGCGAGCTTCGAGTACGCGGGGTCGCGCTCAATCATGGAACGAACAACCGCGATGAGTGCGCGCTTCACTTCGTCGGTGGTCATTCCTTCGTAGAGCTCGTACTTGAGCTGGGACATGATGTGATCTACATCAACGTCTCCCTTTACGAATTTCACGAGATTTGCACGTACGCGTGATTCGTCAAAGGCTTCTTCCTTTCCACTTGCGGTTTTAATGGTGAGTTTCTTCTCCTCAACCTTCTGAATTACTTCCTGGAGTTTCTCTTCGCGCTTCTTGGAGTGCTCGTAGCGGTACACGATATAGTGGCGAGCAACCGTAAGGTGTCCTTCGCGCATAAGCGTGAATTCAACGAGGTCCTGCACGTTTTCCACCGAAGGAGTTTGGTCCTGAAAACGTTCCTGAAGTTCAGCAATAATTGCTGTGGTCATTTCTTCGAGCTTCGAGGACTCAACCGGCACATGCATTGCGTCGAAAGCTTTACGCATTGCTTCAGTAATCTTTTCAATCTCAAACTCTACGATAGTGCCGTTGCGCTTTTTGACTTGCTTCATATAACCGTGATGCCTTTATCGCACGTGATAATACAGTCGACCGGGAGCAGGAAGCAGTGGCTTCGGCATGAACGGAGAAGGGTAAAAAACACTCGGGAAAGAACCTCCCTACTCCCTTCAACCTGCTCTCGACTGCGAGACGAACTTACTTATTTTAGACCCCTATTCCATACATTCCTACTGTGGATTATTCGAGCGAGGAAGTACGCCATTCACTTTTTGTTCCGAAACAATTTCATCATATGCGCAAGTGCATGAAATCTGCAGGAAGGCCTATGTGCTGAAAGGATTGCCCCTCTGACACGTCAAAATAGTGATGCTTAATGAATGCTTCATGCGACGTACTATGTAATAGGGTGACGCAGGGATTACCAGATAACGATTACATCATGCGCATACTCATTGTCGAAGACGAAACCAAGTTGGCGGAAGCTCTTAAGAAGGGGCTTGAGCTCAAGGGCTTTGCTGTGGATTGGCTTTCTGATTCTGAAAAGGCTCGGACGCGTATACTGCTCTATCGCGACGAATACGATCTTATTCTTCTGGACCTCATGCTTCCCGGCATCGATGGCGCTACGATTTGCCGTGATGCACGAGCCGAAGGTGTTACTACACCTATCATTATCCTTACGGCACGTGACGAGGTTGATTACAAGATTGAACTTTTGAACCTCGGAGCGGACGACTACCTCGCAAAGCCATTCTCCTTCGACGAACTCGTGGCGCGCATCACTGCAGTGCTCCGTCGCCCTACAGAAACACTTTCCTCCACCCTTACCATCCGTGATATAAATCTTGATTCAACGCGACGCGTGGTAGAAAAGAACGGTGAGGTAGTACCGCTCACACTTAAGGAGTACTCTCTTCTCGAGTACTTTATGCGGCATCCGAATGAAGCACTCACGCGTGAATCTATACTCGACCACGTATGGAGCTTCGACTTTCCTGGATTCTCGAATGTACTCGACGTGCACATGAAAAATCTCCGTAAAAAGCTAGACACGTATGAAACAAACGACGCCCTCTTCGAGACGGTCCGCGGGGTGGGTTACCGACTTAACGGATAAGTATCGGTTTGATGCAAACGTGCGCACGACAGTGCAGATAATAGTTCTGCAGGTAAGCTTCACGTTGCTTTCTATAGTCGCATTCGGCTGGGCGCTGCAGTACGTACAGCTTGATACTAGTGCTGCGATTATCCAGCATATTCAGGATGTGCTTACAAGGACGGCGACCTCGTCTGATTCACTCTCACGCGCGCTCCACGAAACACATCGGAATATTTACATTCTGGTTTCTGCAGTATTGCTCATTTTGAATATAGTGTTCGGCTATTTGATTGCACAGTTTGCACTTCGTCCGACGCGCCAGACACTCGCCTATCAAAAGCGCTTTATAGGCAATATCGCCCACGAGATACGCACACCACTCGCTATTATAAAAACCTCCACGGAAGTGGTGCTCTTTGACCCTTCCCTTCCAAAGACCGTGCGCGAAGCAATGGAAGGTACCGTTACCGAACTCGACCGTATCTCGGAGACGATAAATAACCTTCTATCTCTGGACACACTCGCTCGCCCGAAGACAATGCACTTTGAACCCGTTGACGTAGGCGCAGTCGCCGTCACTGTAGTGGAGCGGCATCAGGAGCTGGCTCATTCACGCGGTTTACACCTCGAAGGCGAAATTGCGCCATCGGCTTTTGTACTTGGAAACGCAACGGCACTGGATCAAATCATTACGAACCTTACAAAAAATGCCCTTACCTACACACCGAAAGACAAAGACGGGAAGGTTGTCGTATCCGTCAGCACGGAATTCAAATCAGTCGTTATTTCGGTACGCGATAACGGCATCGGAATACCGGAAAAGGATATTCAGCACATATTCGAACCGTTCTATCGCGCCGATACCTCGCGAGCACGCGATATCGGCACCGGGAGTTCAGGTCTCGGACTCGCTATTGTGAACGAAATAATTCGTCTTCACCACGGAACCATTACCGTGCGCAGTACCGTCGGGGAAGGAACGACCGTACACGTAACGCTCCCCCGCACGCACAAATCTGCGCTTACTACGGGCGACGTGTAATTCATTCTTACTTCATTGATTGCTCGCTACACTTCCTGTACTGGGCTGCGGGACAACGTCTTTGCACCCACACCAGTTCTTTCGAACCACTTTCCGCATCTCGTTCCGTAATCGGACGCGCACGCGAGATGCAGTACTGAATATTATTCCTCTTTCACGAACGCGTATGCATAGGAAAAAGAGAATCTAGCAGGCCGGGCCAGTTCCTACTCGTAGGAACTGGCCCGGCCGCTTTTCGCTCTTAGCGAAGCACGATAAGCGCCACGATACCCGCAAGCACACAGTAGACCGCGAACGGCACCAGTGTTTTGGTCTTGAAATACTTGGTAAGGAATCGGACAGCAAGATACGCGGTGATTGCGGAAATGAGTGAGCCGGCACCTATTTCCGCTATCGGATAATTTCCTGCCGCATGGAAGAGTTTCGGAAGCTTGAGGGCTGCGGCGGCAAAAATGATGGGTGTTGCGAGTAAGAACGAGAAGCGCAGTGCACTTTCGTGATTGAGTTTTGCAAGAAGACCACCAGCAAGCGCGGCTCCTGTGCGAGAAAATCCCGGAAGGAGCGCGAGCGCCTGCATGGAACCAATGCCTATTGCCTGCAGGTACGAGAGTTTAGCAATTGCTTCGTCTGGATTTCCATGACTCGGAATCGAACGGCGTCTGCGCAACACTTCTGCGCCGTATAGTAAGAAACCGTTACCAATAAGGAAAAAAGCGACCATGATGGGTGCAGCAAATAATTCCTCAAATTTCTTATCGAACAAGATTCCAAGTATTCCGGCAGGAATAGTGCCGATAATGATGAGCCATGCAAGTCGTGCGTACGTGTCGTCTTCAGGTATGCGACGCGCTTTAACAGAGCGAAAGAAACCAAACGCGATCTTCCACCAGTCTTCCCAGAAGAAACCGAGCAGAACGAGCGCCGTCGCAAAGTGTGTCGCGACAAGGAATATCACAAAGAATTCTGCGCTCTGATCTATCGGCCAGCCAAGCAGCTGCGGAAGTATCACCGTATGGCCGAGTGAGGAAATCGGGAAGAGCTCGGTAACACCCTGAAGGCCGCCCAGTACGAGTGCTTGGAAGTACGTAATCATGGAAGACAGTATAGGTTATTCCGGCCTTTTTTTCTTGGTTAGGTAGAGGAAAGCAAGGTAACCAGTGCCAAACATGAGGATAAGAGCAAAGACGTACCTGTGCATCACAAACAGAAGGACCTGGGAATGTCTACCGAAGAAGTAGCCAGCCGCAATAAACTCGCTCACGCCAACCAAGACACCGGCGATGTTGTACAGAAGAAAAGTACGGTACGGTACCCGGTACACGCCTGAAAGAAAAGGTGTTATCAGATTGAAGGGACCTATAAGCCGTGCGAGAAAAATCGCGAGTGTACCATGTCGCTTGAAGAATATTTCCCCACGGTGATAGTTCTTGAGGCTGAAAACTACACGACCCTCTTTGAAAAGTGATGCTCCTATTCTTCTACCCAGATAGTGATTCACAGAGTCCCCCAGTGCCCCACCGGCGTAGAGGACAGGAGCCACAAGAAAAATATTTAATACACCTGCACCAGCGAGGATGGAACCGCCAAGTAGGAAAAGTTCACCCGGTATAAATATGTTTGTTCCGATAAGAGTTTCAAAAAACATTCCCAGGAAAAGTACGCTATAGGCAATCCCACGATGTACGGCGAGCCAATCGGTAAAGTACGTGAGGGAAAAGAAATGAAGCAACATGGAGGATTAACGGACTGGATTGTAGACGAAACGCTTTGAAAGCGACGCGGGAAGTACACCAATGAGTGTCTGCCACAACATAAGTCGCCACCAGCCATCTGTATCATACCGCCGTGTGGACGTGTAGACGGCGTCAGAAGCAAGAAAAAAGAAGTTTCCTTTTCGTCTGAGTTCAGTCACGAAGCACTGGTCTTCCATCCACGTTCGTCCTTCTTCGAAGCGAGTACTCCCGATAGCTGCATGTCTGACAATCATGAGTGTGTATGCCTGTTTAAACAAGCGATGAATAAAGTCATAAAAAGCAAACCATCGCTTTGCGGTAGCAATAGCTGAATCAGGACGAATGACTGATGCCCCGACTACGGAGCGGGAGTCAAGATTACTGAGTTTTTCCGTAAGCTCGTTCAAGTAGCCGGGAAGAAAATACGTATCCGCGTCGAGAAACAGAATCCAATCAGCTGTAGGCGTTGCCGCTTCTAGTCCGCGATTACGCGCGAAGGATACTCCTTTTTCAGAATACGTGAGCACGCGCACGTTCGCCGACTCAAAAGCTCGTGCTTTTGCATACGTCGTATCGGTCGATCCGTTTTCAACAACAATCACCTCATATCGGTCGATTGGGTATAAAAGCTCGCCAAGTCTCTCAAGGGTATGTGAGATGTAGCGCTCTTCATTGTGTGCAGGGATGATAATCGAGAAGAACGGTTGGTCCTTCTGTCCGTGCATAGTTACTTCTTAAGTCCTGAACCGCGAATGAAGAGGAAAAGAGTGAGCAGGAAGAACAGAACCGTAAGTCCACCCATAACGGCGAAACAGACCGCGATAGAAACGTCCGTAACGCCGAGGAAGCCGTAGCGGAACGCATTCACCATATACAGGATAGGGTTGAAGAGCGACAGAGTTCGGAAAAACGGCGGGAGCTGATTCACCGAGTAGAAGACGCCACCGAGATACGTAAGCGGCGTAAGCACGAACGTCGGGACGATGGAAATGGCGTCGAAGGACTTCGCGAAGATACCGTTCACCAGTCCGGCGAACGCGAACAGGAGCGTGGTGAGTATTGCGGCACCCAGAACCACAACGATGTTAGCGATTGCCAAATGGGTAAAGAAGAGTGACGTCGCAACGACGAGCACGCCCACGAGCGTACCGCGCATCACGCCACCCGTCACAAAGCCTGCGATAATGGCCCACATTGGCATAGGTGAGACGAGTTGCTCGTCTATCGTGCGCTGCCATTTCGCGAAGTAGAAGGTCGAGACGGTATTCATGTAGGAACTCGTAATAATGGACATCATCACGATACCCGGCACGATGAACGAGATGTAGGACAAGCCGTTTACCGCACGCACCTGACTGCCGATGAACGTGCCGAAGATGGCGAAGTAGAGTGAGGTCGTAATGACTGGCGGAAGAAGCGTCTGACTCCAGATACGAATGATGCGGAAGAAGTCCTTGCGGACCATCGTGTAGTAACCGATGAGGATAGGGTTTTTGGTCATATTGAAATTAGTGACTGTGCTGAAAAAGTCTCAGATACGAGGCGTGGGAAAGCCGTCGAAGTAGACGTATGTGCTATACGGCGGATGAGACGGCTGGGACCCATAACGAAGTAGATGGATTTTTTAAGCATAGTTACACGTCTTTCTGAATTAAGTTCACAA
Source organism: Minisyncoccia bacterium (assembly GCA_038228545.1). Classification (GTDB taxonomy): domain Bacteria; phylum Patescibacteriota; class Minisyncoccia; order Phycocordibacterales; family Phycocordibacteraceae; genus C7867-001. Next base: position 67,283 of record JBBRPE010000001.1, read on the forward strand.
AAACTTCTTCAAGACGACTACCTGAATTGCGGATATTGGCTATCTGCACGCCTGCAGCGGAAATCTTGCGGATAGAGTCGTTTACGGTCTCACCGGGCTTGAGGGTGAGCTCGAGTGTCATATCGTCCACCTTCTTAAGTGGAAGCTCGCGGAGCACGACAAGTGTTGCTTCAAGAATCGGTTCAGTGATATCAAGCACAAGAGTGACGTAGTTGAGCTTATTAATGAGCTCCTTCACTCCCCCTTCGGCGATTATTTCTCCCTTGTTGATGATGGCGACCTTGCGGCAGAGGATTTCTACTTCCTCGAGATAGTGCGTGGTAAGTACGATAGTCGTTCCGGAAGCATTCAGCTCGCGGAGGAAGTCCCACATCCCGCGTCGAAGCTCAACGTCCACACCTGCAGTCGGTTCATCGAGTAGAAGAATCTTCGGTTCGTGCACGAGTGCACGCGCAATCATCAGACGGCGCTTCATGCCGCCGGAAATCTCCATGGCCTTACTTGCACGCTTGTCCCACAGTCCGAGCTGGGTGAGCACTTTCTCGGTACGCACTTTTGCTTCTGCGCGAGGAATACCGTAGTAGCCAGCTTGATCAATCACAATGTCTTCAACTTTCTCGAATATATTGAAATTGAATTCCTGCGGTACCAGCCCGATGAATGACTTCGCGTGGTCCGGATCCTTGTTCAACGAAATGCCCGCCACATCTACCGTGCCCGACGAGATGGTAGTGAGTCCCGAAACTATCGAAATAAGAGTTGATTTACCGGCACCATTAGGGCCGAGGAAGCCAAAAAATTCACCATCCTCTATAGTGAGCGACACGCCCTTAAGCGCCTCAGTTCCTGAGTCGTAGACCTTCTTGAGTCCTTCAATTTTGAGCGCTGGAGTTGAGTTTGGCATGAAAAAGTAACTGTTAGGGGGAGTATATCATTTCCTATTTATTAGCTAAAATTGGGGATATGAGGCTTCCTTTTTCTCCTGGCGCGCTGCGTTTGCTGCGCTACACCATAGTAGGTGTCTCAACCCTCACGTTTGACCTTCTACTGCTCGCGTTCCTCACGCAGATGCTTCATATCCCTTACTACGTCGGCACGCCCATTTCCTTCCTTGTGGCAGTTTCTATTAACTACGTAGTCAGTCGGAAATATGTGTTCGCGGGCACGGAACGGTCCGTCCACCATGGCTACGCGTATTTCATCCTTATTGCTGGAGCAGGTGCGTTATTCATCACAGGCGCCGTCTACGTGCTCGTAACCTACCTCGGTCTGTACTATCTGGTCGCGCGTATCCTCGTTGCCGGTGTTGTTGGTGTATTCAACTACCTCAGCAATCTCCACCTCAATTTCAACGTAGCTGGGAAGCACTAAGCTGCACAGGCTATACTCTGTGCATGAATGACCTGGAAACACGAATCAAGTCCGTTGTACGAGGTGACGTTACTACCGATACAGAAACCCTCACCAAGATGTCGCGTGATACGAGCATTTTCACGCTTACGCCGTCGGTGGTCGTCTATCCGAAAGATGCGGAAGATGTCTCACTCTTGGTAAAGGCAGTTGGTGAAGCAAGGGCAGTCGGTGAAGACGTATCAGTCACTGCTCGCTCCGCGGGGACCGACATGTCAGGCGGACCGCTTACGAAGTCAGTACTAGCAGTCTTTACGAAATACATGAATCACATCATCGAAGTCGGTGATGGCTACGCCATCACCGAGCCAGGTGTGTTCTATCGTGACTTCGAGAAAGCAACGCTCGCTCGCGACAACCAAATACTTCCCTCCTACCCCGCTTCGCGCGAGCTCTGCGCCATGGGCGGGATTTTGAATAACAATTCCGGTGGTGAGCGCACACTCGAATACGGCAAGACGGAAAAGTATGTGGAGGAAGTTGAGGTCGTTCTCTCTGACGGAACTATAACGACATTCAAAGAGCTCGGTCCTGCCGAGCTCGAAGAAAAGAAGAGTCTTAACACACTTGAAGGCGACATTTACCGCAAGATGTCGGCACTTCTTATAGAAAACCGCGAGACGATAGAAGCGGCAAAGCCGAAAGTATCAAAGAATTCCGCAGGCTACGCGCTCTGGAATGTCATGGATATGGAGAATGGCACCTTTAATCTCGCTAAGCTCATCTGTGGCGCACAAGGCACACTCGCATTTTCAACCAAGATGAAGCTCTCGCTCGTGAAGCAACAAGGCTACCGCTCCATGCTCGTGGTATTCCTCCAAGACCTCACGGTGCTTCCAGAAATAGTGAAGCGCGTACTTCCCTTTAATCCGGAAAGTTTTGAAAGCTACGACGACCAGACCTTTAAACTCGCTGTAAAGTTCATGCCGCAGATGCTTTCGCAGATGGGACTTGGTCGTGCCGCACGTCTCGGCATTTCCTTCATTCCAGAAATGGCGATGGTGCTCGAGGGTGGCGTGCCAAAGCTCGTGCTTATGGCGGAGTTTTCTGAAGACTCACATGCGGAGGCACTCGCCATGGCCACGAAGGCTCGCGCAGCACTCGCTGACCTGAAGCTTCCTACTTCGATAAAGAAAGACGAACGTGCCGCTGAGAAATACTGGATTGTACGCCGTGAATCCTTTGCGCTTCTTCGTAAGAACGTACACGGCCTGTACGCATCCCCATTCATCGACGACTTTGTTGTACCACCAGCTACCTACCCCGAGTTTCTTCCTGAACTGAATGCCCTTCTCGACGAGTACAAGGATAAATTCATCTATACGATTGCGGGCCATATTGGTAACGGCAACTTCCACATCATTCCACTTATGGATCTCACCAAGCCTGATGTGCGCCAAGTCGTCCTCGACCTCGGACCGAAGGTCTACGCACTTGTTATTAAGTACGGTGGCTCAACCACCGGCGAGCACAATGACGGCATTATCCGCACACCATACCTCTCGCTTATGTTTGGAGAAAAAATGGTGGAACTGTTTGCGCAGACGAAAAAGATATTTGATCCTCAGGGTATATTCAATCCGGGCAAGAAAGTCGGTGGAAGCTTTGACGCCATCAAAGCCGACATGATCACCCACCTCTAATCTTACTAAGGCCAGGCCTTGGTATACTGCTCGCGTGTACCAAGGCCTGGCCTTAGTAATAACCCGTTGCTCGCATGGGAATGAGGATAATCCAGTTCGGAGTAAATGAATGGTATCACTGCTACAGCCGTGGTGTGGATAAGCGCATGATTTTTCAAGAAGCCGCAGACTATCAGCGCTTCCAAATGCTTCTCTATGTCTGCAACAGTACTATTCCGATTCATCTAAGTGAGATAGCGAAACGTCCCCAAGGCCTGGCCTTGGGAGAGGTCATCAGCGAAATACGAGGTGAGCAGTTCGTGGATATTGGTGCCTATGCACTTATGCCGAATCACCATCATCTCTTGCTGCGTGAACGAGTCGAGGGAGGCACAACAGCTTTCATGCAGAAATTGGGTACAGCCTATACGATGTACTTCAACAAGAAGTATGAGCGCACCGGATCTCTCTTTTCCGGAAAGTTCAAGGCGAAGCATGTGGCCACAGATGAATATTTCGCACGTATCGTGAATTATATTCATGGGAACCCCGCAGAACTACATGAGCCGGGATGGAAGAATGGATTGATACGAGACGAGAGGAGGCTTAAACAGTTTCTTTCTTCATATCGTTTCTCAAGTTTGCCTGACCATGATACTGAAGATGAAAGAGTGGAAGGTCATCTAATAAACAAGAACTCTGTTCTCGAACTTATCGGATACACTCCAACATTTGAAACACTTATGGAAGATGCATATACGTTTCAACGCGACGTGGACTTCGATTGACCGTATACCAAGGCCTGGCCTTGGTATACGGTCTTTGGTATACGTTGAATAGCTACGAGGAGTTAGTAGGCGTCGGAACGGGTCTGGGTGTCACCTCGGAAGACGCGATGTAGGTAGAAGTTATATACAAGGACTATCGGAAATAGGGGCCCGAGTCCAAAGAGCATAAACTCAAGTGTCTTTCTGCTCGACGCGGCGTCGTAAATAGTGAGCGAAGGCGGAATGATGTACGGAAAGACACCGACCAGCATACCGAGCATAGCGAGCACGAATATGCCCAGGCAGAGATTGTGAAGTGCAGGGCCCGTGCTTTTTTTAATGACGAGAACAATCAGCCAGAGTGAGAGCACTCCCATGCATGCCGTTATGCCAAAAAGCAGATAATTGCTCGGGTACATGGTCCAACGCTCAAAGAAAAGATAGCTCTTACTCGGAAGTAGGAGCGTCGCGCCAAGTAATGCGCCACCGGTCACAGCTCCTGCGATAAGAATACGCATGAAGGTGTTTGGTGACGCTTCTTTCCCTGCTTTCTTAATCAGATATGCGTACCCAACGAAGACGTAACTCATCAGCACACCAATAGTAATAAGGAATGTGAGTGGCGTAATGAAATCGAATGCAGTACCGGAAAATTCCCCAGTGGTAACGGAAATACCCGAGAGCAGTCCGCCGACAGCGAGCCCCTGCCCCACACCAGCCAAGAGCGAACCGAATCCAAATAAGCGACTCCACAACTTCTTGTTCGTGCCGACAGCATGGAATTCAAATGACACTGCTCGCAGAATAAGTCCGAAGAGCATCGTCATGACCGGAATATAAAGTGCAGAAAGAATAATCCCGTACGCAGTCGGGAATGCGCCAAAAAGCATACCGCCTGCTATCACGAGCCAGGTTTCGTTTGCGTCCCATATCGGACCGAGCGTGTGCATCATCGCCGCACGTTGCTCTTCTTTCTGCGGAAGTAAGGAAAGTATGCCGAGACCGAGGTCCGCACCATCAAGCAAGATGTAGAGTGCAACCGCAAGACCTATTGCGCCGAACCACGCGAGTGCAAGCATCGGATCGGTAAGGTACTGCATCATACGCTTGGAAGTGTGCTGGTAAGGTCGGGACCTTTCTTCACTATTTTCCACGTGAAGTAAACGAAGAGGAAACCAAATACCAGATAGATGGACGTAAAGATGCCTGTCGTTATCGCGACCGCGCTCGCATTCAGTCCGCTCGAGAGGCCGTGCTCGGTACGCAGCAAGTGATACACCACCCAGGGCTGACGGCCGATTTCACGCACCATCCATCCAGCTTCGGTTGCGATGAATCCAAGCGGTGTACCAAAGATAAAAAGCCACCAGAACAGCTTGTCTCCTCCCTGACTGGCGCGGAGCGGCACACCCGGCAGTGCTTCACCTGTTTTTAAGTAGCCACGCTTCCAGTACCACACACCAAGAATCATAAGAAGGAACATGCAAACTCCGCACGCAACCATGATACGGAAGGAGTAGAAGACGAGAACGTCGTCGATAAGCGTCGGACGGTCGTTGGTAGGAAAATCATTCAGTCCCGGCACAGTACCGGTTGAAGAGTGTGTGGTAAGCAGAGAAAGAACGACCGGTAGTTTAATTTCGAACGCGTTCCCGTTATTTTGTGCGTTCGGCCAGGCGACGAGCGCCCAGTCGGCTCCCGTGCCCGGAAGGTTTGTATCCCAGTGCAGTTCTGTTGCCGCGAGCTTTGCCGGCTGATACTTCGCAATCGTCGTGCCCGAGAGGTCGCCGAGCCCCATCTGGAGTGGGGTCACGATAATAGCGAGCGCAAGACAATACTTGAATGTCGTAAGAAAGAATTCACGCGTAGATTCCGGAACCGTGCGACGCATAAGTACAAGAGCGCAGATGCCAAGCATCATGAAGAGTGTTGCCTCTATACATGCGACCCACATATGCAGGAACGACACGAGGGTATCGGGATTAAAGATAGCGACGAGGTAATCGGTCACGACGAGCTTTCCGTTCTGAACTTCAACGCCTATAGGCACTTGCATCCAGGAGTTTGCCGCCATAATCCAGAACGCTGAAAGCGTCGCGCCCACGAATATCATCGCGTTCGAGAAGAAGTGCATCCACTTATTCACTTTATTCCAACCGAAGACAAAGATGCCGAGGAAGGCTGCTTCGAGTGCAAACGCGACCGTGGACTCGAATCCGAGAATATTACCGAAGAAGTCCCCTGCCGCCGTCGAGAATTTTGCCCAATTCGTGCCGAATTCAAATTCGAGTGGAAAGCCGGTGGCTGTCCCAATGGCGAACGTCAGTATGAAAATCTTGGTCCAGAACTTGAGCTGACGATAATACGTTTCTTTCTTGGTCTTGAGCCACATCGCTTCCATCGTGAGCATGTAGAGCGAAAGGCCAATAGACATAAGCGGCCACAATATATGGAACGCGGCAGTATCGCCGAACTGTAAGCGAGAGATAGTAAGTACATCCATACCCTTTTGCTAAAGGGTATCACGCGTACTCCTTAGTCTTCGTGTTTCTTAAGTAACCATGCAGATACGAAAGCTACTGCAACAACTGCGAGCATAGTACCAAGCCAACCGATGAGAGCTCGTTTGCCGAGCATATCTACTTGCTGTTCCGCGTACGCAAGTGAACGCCCGGACATCACATAGCCATCGCCCGCAGGTATGACAACAATCGCCTGGCGTACACCAGGAACCGGTTCCCAGGTGATGCGATTTACACCTTTTTGCTTGGCCACATCAAGTACACCCTGAGGCAAGACTGGTGGAGCACCGCGCACAACACCCGTACCAGCAACCGCTTTTCCTGTCGCGTCAAAGAATACGAGATATGCAGCCGGGTCACTTTCAATAGGTATGGCTGAAGCAAACCCACCGGTTGGAAGGGCGCCTGCCGCAATGACGCGCAGTGCTGCATCGCGAGCAACATACTCCTGGGGCTCATTGGCGCCGAGACGAAGCAGTTGCTGGTCCTGCACATAACTAATAGCAAGAATAATAGTAGCAACGACCGCGATAGGAAGGCCGATAGCAAGCACGGCTCGGAGGAATGTAGGGCTGTTGAGCGCTTTCATATATTCTATAACCATAGCGGTACACACAAGTTTCTTTGATGAAGGCGACAGCGACTTAAGTAGTCACAGCGACCTATCCCCTTTTCGCACAAAAAATCCTTGCGGAAAATCACGATTCGTAGCATATTGCAAATAACTCGCGGTTCACCAGCTCCCCCAAGGCATTTGCCCCAAAAAGTTCGGCAGAGGCGAGGTTACAAGTTCACATAGCCACATGGCATCAAACAAACTCTACGTTGGCGGTATTCCGTATCGCACGACTGAGGACGAGCTCCGCACCGCTTTTGAGGAAGCAGGTACGGTAACGTCCGCTAGCATTATCAGCGATCGCATGACCGGCCGCTCACGCGGATTCGGATTCGTGGAAATGGCAGACGAGGCAATGGCCCAGGCTGCTATTGATCGTTGGGATGGCAAGGAAATGGACGGGCGCATGCTCTCCGTTTCCATGGCCCGCCCGCAAGGTGATCGCCCAGCGGGTGATCGTCCTCAGCGCGGTGGCGGAGGCGGCGGATTTGGCGGTGGTAATCGCGGTGGAGGTTTCGGCGGCGGCAACGACCGCGGAGGCTTCGGCGGCGGATACTAATCCCCAGCTCGGTAAAGAAAAAGACCCTCGCTTGCGAGGGTCTTTTTCTTTACCTGTTTGCCTAACACTTCGGTGCTTCGTGTCCGACGTTCGTACGGGTGGAGTCGCGCAGAATCTCCGTCTGTACTTTCTTGTATTCCGCATGCCAGCCGATGAGGTTTGAAAGAATTTGGAAAAAAGAGCCGACGGCAGCTATCGCGAGAATGAGAATGACCGGGAATGCAAACGCCGTCGCGAAGTAGAAGAATACAACGAAGAAAGCGAACCACAGCCCGGTGCACCATGGACAGTTCACCAGTGTATGGAGTGAGCCACGGAGTGATGACGGCTTCGCACCCTCGAACCAATCGCGGATAAATTTCGTTATCGCGTCATAGGTGAAGAGTCGTGTAAGGCGCCAGACTGCAAGTGCCATAAGAAAGAAGTCGGACACCGAGAGCGTTCGGTTGAATCCTCCGGTAACGGCGAGGTACCAAATACCAGCTCCCATAAGAGCTGCAAAGAAGACGGATAAGAAAATGCTCCAGAAGTGATTGCGAAGAGTGTACATAGCCACTAGTGTACCCTACCAGACCAGACTGGTGTACCGTACAGATATGGAAAGTACCGACGTGCCAAAGGAAGACTGGGCGCATCTGATTCGTGATAAATACGACGGTGACGAGTCTGTGGACGTAACCGAAGACCATGCGCGTCTCTCCGCAGGCGAGCCACTTGCGTATGTTATTGGTTGGATTCCCTTCCTTGGTCTGCGTGTGTACTTGGACAGCAAGCCGCTCATCCCACGTCCGGAAACCGAGTGGTGGGCAGAATTGCTCGTCGAGCATCTTCGGACTCGTTTCGGCAACACTCCGTTTTCGCTTCTGGATGTGTGTGCGGGCTCAGGCGCCGTTGGTCTTGCGGTGCTGGCAAACTGCCCGACAGCAACTGTCTATTTTGGAGAACTAACACCGGCACATGCCGAACTTATTGCAAAAAATATCCGTGAGAATAATCTCGATGGGAGTCGCGCAATCATACGTAGCGGCGACCTGTTTGCTCCGTTCCTGCACGACATCTTTGACGTTATTACTGCAAACCCGCCCTATATACCGCACGGACGTGAGCTTCCCACGAGTGTTACCAAGTATGAACCTGCCGACGCTCTCTTTAGCGGACTTGATGGTCTCGATCTCATACGACGTATCGGAAACCATGCTCCGCACCATCTTCCTGATGGAGGCGAGCTGTGGATGGAATGCGACAGTGAGCATGCACCTGAGGCCGCACAAATACTCCGAGATGGAGGAAGTCTTAAGTCCGTTATCCGCACCGACCACTACGGTCGCGAACGCCTTGTGCTAGCCTATTACTGATGCCCTCGTCCACTCCTATTGGCTTTCCCGTCGCATCGCTTCCTATTGCACAGGTAGTACCTGTTTTCTTTTTCCTCGTGTTCTTCATCTGGGCAATCTACAGCGTGGTCGCTGCATTCCACTGGCTACGCTATAGCAACAACACGACAGTCGCACTGTCGGCTATCACCGTCCATATCATTGTGTCGGTATGGCTCGCGATTTATACAGTAAGCGGTCTCGTGCACTAACTCCTAAGAATATGATTACAAAACTTTCATGTGCGAGGCGCGGGAGAGCGAGGACTGGAGGCGTACTGCAGCGTACGATGAAAGTCATCGCTCCGACCCGCAACGAAGCAGGGGAAGTTTTTAAGCCTATTCTTGTATGGTAGACGTTGATATAGAACCGGGAGAAACCATAACCCGCTCAGTGCGTAAGCACTGGTTTATGCTTCTCGTAAGTCTGGTTCCCTTTGTTCTTTTGGCATGGCTGCCGTCCCTCTTTATTCCCTTCCTCCACTTTATTGCGAACTCCGTAGGAAATGCGCCAAACATTACGACCTTTACTATTCCTGATAACGGACTTGTCTGTTTGGTCTACGGCTTGTGGCTCATCATGCTCTGGAGCGCAGCGTTCAATACCGTCACACGCTACTACTTGAATCAGTGGATAATCACGACGACCCGTATCATTTCCATACAGCAGTACGGGTTTTTCAGTCGCGAAGTGTCTTCCCTTCTTCTGGTGCGCGTGCAAGACGTTGACACCGATGTTGAAGGCATTTTCGGCACTCTCCTCGGCTATGGCCAACTCGAGGTGCAAAGCGCGGGCGAACAAGAGCATTTCATCATGGAAGACATTGCCGACCCCCAAGGCTTACGTGACTTGATAATGAAAGAGATTGCGGCCCTACACGCCGACGGCGTTGCCGTTGCCGGCCCCGGAATACAAACACAAGTCGCCGGTACACAAACGGGAGTATAAAAGTTCAAGGGCCCGTCGCTGTTTGCGCCGGGCCCAAGAGAACAAAGCAGTACTGGAACAGTAGCGCGCCCGAAGCGCTAGGCGTCTTCGAGAACTCGCTCAGGGGCCAACTCGGCGCCCTTCAGGGTGTCGATCGCCGCCGACGTCGTGTTGTTCTGTTCGCCGGGAATCGATTCGACACTGACCTCCATGCCGAGAACGAACGCCTGGAACAGCACCTGGACATCGGGCCGATGGTCGAAACACCACGCCGTCGCGGTAGCCGGACAGCTCGATGTCTTCCTGCTGGAAGGTGGCAGGAGCGGTCGGGCCCACGCGCCAGTCGTTCTGACGATTGGGTGGGATGTTCGAAATGATCAGGCGGGTGCCGCAGTCGAGACAGACCGCCTCGTCCGGTTGGTCCGGGCTCACCAGACCGAGAGTGTGCTCGGTGAGCATCGAGGCCATCAGCTTGTCACCCACGCGCGCCTTCCGATTCTTGACGCCTTCAGCACTGTAATCGCACATGGCAATGTCCTTATAGTCCCCTGGTATGCATCGTGCTCCCAGCTGAGGGCGAGAATACTCCTTTCTAGGAGCTTGTCTAGTAATCGAGGCCGTTGAACGCTGTGATAGTGAGTGAATCCCGAGTAACGCCGTCCAGACAACGGACATTTACCGAATACATTTTGTTTCCTTCTTTGTCGGTGCCCCAGGCAAACGACTCAACGCCACAATCAGGGCAGATGAGATGATGGATACTCTTCTTATTAAAAAGGTACGTCGTAAGTTCTTCCTCGGTCCCTTTCGTGAGCCGGAACGCGTCTGGAAGCACGAAATTAAGCAGGAGACCTTTCTTGTAACAGTGCGTACAATTGCACTCAATGACCTTGCCGAGGTCAGTATCAACTTCATACTGCACCCGTCCACAGTGACATCCTCCTGTGTAGGTTTTCATATGACGGCATAGTAGCACAGCCTCTTATTTGCTAAACTCCGACTATGACCGACAAAGACAAGAAAGCTGCTCTCTCCACAGAATCCTATAAAGGTGTCCGTGATTTCTATCCACACGAGTGGGCCCAGCTTCAGGCTGCGTTCGACATAATTCGTAAAAAACTCACTTCGTACGGCTACGAGGAATACAATGCTTCCCCACTTGAGCCGTCCGAGCTTTATGAGAGTAAGACGAGTGAGGAAATTGTTAACGAGCAGACGTTTACGTTTACCGACCGTGGCGACCGTCGAGTGACGCTTCGTCCTGAGATGACTCCTACGCTTGCCCGCATGGTAGCTGCAAAGCGGCGGGAGCTTCAGTTCCCGGTACGTTGGTTTAACATTGGCAATCGCTTCCGATACGAACGTCCACAGAAGGGACGATTGCGAGAATTTTTCCAGATAGACGTAGACCTCCTCGGTATTGCCGACAGCAAAGCTGATGGAGAAATCATCGTGATTGCTTCTGAAATGCTTAAAGCATTCGGCGCATTCGAGGGCGACTTTACCATTCGAATAAACTCGCGCGCGCTCCTTAATGCCGCGACTTCAGCGCTCGGCTACACCGAGGAAGAATCAAAGACGTATCTTCGCCTGCTTGACCGCAAAGATAAGATTTCAGCTGAGGAGTTTGAGACAGACCGAACACCATTCCGTAAAGACGGTAAGGATGCACTCGAACTCATACTCGCTGGTGGAAACGTGGCCGTAGCGGATGAAAAAGCGAAACTCGATGACCTAATCGCAGCACTTGAAGCTCGAGGTATGAATAACGTTGTCTTTGATGCCGGGATTGTGCGCGGCTTCCTCTACTACACCGGCACGGTGTTCGAGGTATATGACACAAATCCAGAGAACCCGCGCGCCATGTTCGGTGGCGGACGGTATGACAATCTTGTTTCCCTTTTCGGAGGCGAGTCCATTCCGGCCATAGGTTTCGCAATGGGAGATGTCGTTCTACTCGATTTCCTCACGACCCACGGCTACGCGCCAAAAGCATCGGGTGCACCGACCGTGTTCCTTGGCACGCCGTCAGACGCGGACATTGCTTCAGCACAAGAATTTGCCACAACTCTACGCGAAGGCGGGGTGAGTGTGATTGTGAACACGAGCGACAAGTCGCTCGGCGACCAAATCCGCGAGGCAGACCGCCGCGACATTCCGTACTTTATTGCCTACGGCCAGAACGAACTTGAGAATGGCATCGTGAAGCTCAAGTCCGTAGCCACAGACGACCCTGACAAGGAAATGACTGCGGCTGAAGCGCTTGTAATTCTTACAGAAACTCGCAATTAATTGTTTGAGAATGCGAATTAAAGGATTCAGATGCGAGGCGTGGGCGAGTGGGCGAAGTAGACGTACTCATAGTACGGCGGATGAGGCCGCTGGGACCCACAACGACGCAGGTGGAACTTTACTACGTATTCATGCGTGAGATTACTTTTGACATCGAAACGCGGAACCTAATCCCCACCATGGGTCGTGGAGATATGACGCGTCTCGATTTAGCTATCGTCGCCATTCATGATTCTGAGACCGGAGAATATTCTTCCTATTCGCAAGAAGAACTTCCGAAGCTCTGGCCTATTATCGAGCAAGCAGACGTTCTCATTGGCTTCAACTCAGACTCGTTCGACATTCCTCTTTTAAATCATTACTACCCGGGCGATCTTACTCAGATTCGTTCGCTCGATTTACTCTCCGAAGTATATACAGCGCTCGGCCGACGCCTACGTTTGCAAAACCTCGCCGAAGCAACACTGGGCCATGGTAAATCCGCAGATGGTATTCAGTCCGTAAAGTGGTGGCAGGAAGGCCTGCACGATAAGGTTCGCGAGTACTGCATCCAGGATGTGAAAGTGACACGCGATATCTACGACTACGCACTTGAGCATGGCAAACTGAAATATAAGGACCTTCGCACGCTCAAAGAGATTAAGATTGATACGAGCAATTGGAAGACAGGCAGCGACCCGTCCGCCTTCACTCATACACTAGGGTTGTAAACCCTGACCGGTTGTATTTTAGAAATATAGGCATAGGATTGGCTACTGGCGCACGGGTTGTTCGTGCACTGATCTTCGGGAGGACTACCATGGCCACGCTTGGGATTACTATCCATGTTCCAATTGAAATCGAACCCGCAGTCCGGCGTCTCTGCCGGACTGCGGTGCACAAGCAGATTGCGCACTATCTGAAGCGCAGCGGCGCCAAGCACGAGCTCACGGTGGAGGCCCAGCCCAAAGAGGGCGGCAAAAACTACATCATCGCCGTGCTCGAGCTACCCTACATGCCCAACTGGGAAGACATCCCGGACATCGTGGGGTCGGTGCTCTCACATCTCATGAACGGCGAATTCAACGTCGAGGTGCGAGACGCTCGCTCGGAGCAAACGCTCCCCTACACCCGAATCGACCTTAAGGCGGCCTAGGGGACCGGGCCCGCCATCCTACCGAAGCCCTGCAGCCACGCGCTGCAGGGTCTTCATTTTTATAGTTTATGACCAATGGCGCGTGCTATCATTTTTTGCATGAAGCAGCCATTTTCCGTACGCGACCTTTTTATACCAGCCGCAATCATACTCGCTGGTATCATCCTCGCGTGCGCTATCTACGTCATACGAATTAGGCACACGGTAGTAACCGGCACCGGAAACCCCGAGGCTGTACACGCTGTCACAACTACTGACCACATCATTGGAAATCCAAGCGCTCCGGTAGCTATTATTGAGTACGCAGATATCGACAGCTCATTCAGTAAGTCGTTCCAGATGACTATGGAACAACTCATGACAGGATACGCAAGCGGCGGAAAAGTGGTGTGGGTATATCGTCATTTCCCAGTGACACAGCTACACCCGAATTCAGCTACGGATGCGCTTGCGGCTGAGTGTGCTGGCTCGCTTTCAACTCCTATCACCTTCTTCCATTTCATAGACGCAATGCAGACACTTGCTCCTGGAGATAACGAGTTTAACCCCAACCAATACGAATCAGTGGTGGCACAGTTCAGCATCAATAACGACTCGTTCAAGAAATGTATGACAGCTGGCTCGTTTACCAAGAAAATTCACGACGACTACGATAACGCCCTTGCTTCTGGTGCAACCGGTTCTCCTTTTGTGATTCTTCTTATTCATGGACAGAAGCCGGTTCCAATAAACGGCGCACTTCCCTACACATCGATGAAAAAGATTATTGACGATGCAATTACGAAGGCAGGAACATAGGTATGGAAGGAATTGGGAAACCTGCTGTACAGACCCAAGAGAAAGCGCGCCAGGCACGTGAAGGAATTCGAAATCAAATCTTTGACCAACTTGTTGCCGGACATGTTCTGGAAACTTTCCATGATGATATTGTCGAAGCAGATATTTCCGAGGAAGCATATGGGGAAATAAGCGCCACCTTCGCACAACTTTCTGAAGAGAACAAACGTGCTGTGCTCGCCATACCTGCAGCACTTCGTACTAAGACGTTCGCAAAATATGCGAAGCGGTTACAAACGGGAGAACTGGACGGTACAGGTGTCGTGCTGGATATTCTTGATGTATCAAAGCGAAATGGGTTCACTATAGGTTTCCACTTATCACCGTATGACGTAAAGCATGATAAAGACGGAGATTGGAAAATCCGTGGTACCGAAAAGGATCATCGTCATAACGATTTGCCAATGGCGTACTATAGCCTCGACTATGCACACCGTTATTTAAAAAAGCCTGCTCAATTCCTGTATGTCATACGAGCTGGGCGAAAAGAGCGCTCACTACAGAGACAATGACAGGAGCTGGGGACATGCGACCAGCCTTTCCATAGTCGATCAGATAGACATGCAGGCACTTGAAAAGGAAATAGACGACCGGTTCGCAGCACTAGAGAATAAGAAAAACGAAAAGGAGGACGCGCCGTAGTAGTGGCAGCGTCCTCCAGGTAGTGGTGTACTGTGATCAATCGTCATTCTCGCCCACCTCTTGGAAGTGGAAAGCGAGAATGCCATGGAAGTTCCCTTCGTCTCGCTCGAGATGGTCCATGACCCACTCCACGAGTTGCACGCCCCCCGCAGTCTTAGCAGACTTTAGGAGCTCGTCGCGCTCCGGAACAGTCGTATGGCCGTCGGTCCGCAGCTGACTCGCCAGCTTTCTGTAATTGACGAGCTCGGTAAACGAATCCTGCTTTCCCATTGAAACCTCCTCTGTTTGGGTAGCATGTAACTATAGCACAGTATAAATATTTTGTCTATATTCTACGTTATGTGAGACGTGGGAGATATTGACAATATCCATATTTCAGGCTATTATATATCTAAGGCCCTATGACGGCTGCGTTCCAATTCCAGAGAGGGATATATCCAATGTTCGAGCGTCTCATGAATGCCATCACTGGCTTCAGCGTCGACGACTACACCGAGTATGATGTCTCCGTCGGTCTCTTCAAAAATGCCGACGAAGTCATCGCGGGTTTCGCCAGGCACACACACGTGGTGGGTGCGTCAGCAGAACGGACGTTCAGAAGTCCTGAGTTCGTCTACTCCGAGCCCACAGACATCAAGCTCGTCTGTGTCACTCCCCGCCAGCTCGGCCTCAAGGCCGAATGCCAGCCGTGGGTGGTGCTCGCGAACGCCGTGAAGCAGGGTCTTGCACCCTGCCCGGACGATGCCGCCGCCTGCATGATGATGCGCTGGGGTCTCTCGAGCCAGGGCCACCTCTTCGCCGTCCGGCACATCCAGAAAAAGATGTCCGGATGCTGGTTCATGCAGACCAACATCGACCTCGGCTCGAGCGCGCTCGGTCTCTGGCATGGCCAGAGAGGGATTCCACTCGACAAGCTGATTTTCTTCCGTAAGCCCTAGTCGGCATTCGGACGAATCAGACACCGCCCGGCCATTTCTGGCCGGGCGGATTCTTTTTATACAAAGTGCAAAATATAAAAAATAGGCGCGCCGTATTCGGGCGCGCCTAGTATAGGTACTCTAACGGAGTTTAGCTTTGGCCTGTTCGACCAGTTCCTCTCCGCGGGCGATGTTGTTCCGGACTTTTTTAAGCAGTTTCTGGGCTTCCTGCTTCAGACGGTCTTTGCCGTCAGTCCGGTAGGTGGGCTTAGCTCGCGATAGACGCCGGCGCTTCATCCTCGTCCTCCCCTTCATCAGAGGCGACGGCGGTGAAGCGGGAGAGGCGGTTTTCGACGCGCTTGCCGGAGTTGATGTGGTCGATCATCATCTCGGCCAGGGTGAACCAGGCCTTGCCGGACTGGCCCCCGAGGCGCATGACCTCGGGATCGTTGACCGGGAAGGTGGTGATCTTCTTGATCATCGGCCTGTTGACGCAGAGCTTTTGACCGTCCCAGAAGTCCTTGTGCTCGACGAGGACGTAGGCGAAGGCGCGCAGGAACGTGGTCCGCATGCAGGTCGCGCCAGACTTGAACGTGCGCCGACGGATGTTGAAGCACTCGTCGATGACATTGAAGAATGTACGGACGTTGCCCGTGAAGCGCCCCTTCTCCATCGTCGCCTGCGTCTTGTCGAGCGCGCTGACCAGCTGGTCGAACACCGTCGAGCGGCCGGGGCCGAACCGGGCGTTGATGAACCCGGCCGCCTTCAGTAGCAAGTTGGCGGTGATCAGCTGGTTTCCGGCCATCCGCTGTTGCCAGCAGACGCGGCCGAACATCGGCGAGGTGCGTTCTTCTTCCGAGAAGGCATAGAGTTCGCCGATGGCGGGGCTCTTGTCCCTCATGTTGCGGAACAGAACGTTCGTCGACAGTTTGGTGCGGTAGAGATTGAGGGCCTTGAAGCGCTCGCTCTCCCACTCCTCGGTGGTGCTGAGATGGATCAGGCACCCCAAACGGGGGGACCGGCCCTTCTCGACGACCACCTTGCCGGCGGTGACCCGTTGCAGGCCGTCGATGATGTAGGTCGCGTCGCGCAGGTTGACGGTGCCGTCGGCGCACGTGTCGAAGTTATCGCCACGCATGCCGAGTTCGATGTCGGGCAGCACCTCGCCAGCCTCCATGACGGAGGTCAGCTCATTGATCTTCGACTCCGGCAGGATTTCCCGCTGGTAGCCGGCGACCATCAGATGCTGGAAGGATTTCGGATCGACCACCCCGCGAAGGATGATTTTGCCGTTGTCCCACGTGTCGAGCGAGACGGCGATGATGTGAACGATCTGATTTTCGTTGGGCATGTGCCCCTCCTTGTTCTTACCTTGAGTAGCGTGTTGCTCCCAATAGGCGAACATACTTATATAACATGGAACGTTACATAAGTCAATACTTAAAAAGTTTCAGCAGGTCGTCGTACGCGTCAGCGTCGTCTCGCTTTCGTTCCCCCTTGCGCCAAGTACCGCCAACGAGCTCACCAATGACACTCTCGAGCGTAGACAGTAGTTCTTCGCGTGTTTCATTTGTAAGCGGCACATCATAGTCTTTTACTTCTTCAGTCGTCACCTGCACGATAGTCGCCTTTGCTGGCTTGTGGCCATTCTCACGAAGGAGTAGTTCATAAAACGCCAGCTGACGCGGATAGCTTTCGTCTTTCTGGTCTATTTTGCTCGACGTCTTGAAGTCGACGATTTCTTCACCGAGAGGCGTTTTGAACACAGCATCTATTTTGCCGTATAGCAGGACTTGGGTTCCGGCGAATTCTTTTGTTACGGAAAAGGCTTTTTCTACTGCCTCATGCTCTTTAGTAGGAGCGTTCTGAATGAAAGTCATGACGCGTGCGCGAGCATCTTCACATGCGTTGTCATACGCCTTCGTGCGTTGCAGAAGTGAACGTCTCAAACATACTTCCAGTGCATCGTACGCGCGTCCTTCGTCCTTTGTTTCAAGATATTCAGCAATGCCTGCGTGCACCGCGCTACCAATAAGCGTCGCGGTTGTTTCCGAATCATGAAGGCGTAGCACGCGTCGTGCAAAGAAGACGGGAGGTGATTCTATATATTCGTTGAGCGCCGAAGGCGACAAACCTTCTTCAGTGAGGTATCGAAGTACGAGTGCAGTGACAGTCTTAGGAGCATCCACCGTCGTGTGCAGGAGCGGTAGTGGGTCGGCTTCTGGAGTGATGTTTTCAAGACCTTCAGGTATGAGTGCGGACGGTGGTAAGTCACGCCCTTCTCCGGATTCAAGTGCGTACGAAAGCACGAGCTCATTCTTTGCGCGCGTTATAGCAACGTAGAAAAGCTTTATAGCGTCTTCTGCAGTACGTGTCTGGTCGACGGGCGATGGAATAGTCGCACCACGACCTCCCTTCTCCCACTGGCGAGCGTTGAGGCCGACAACAAATACTCGCTCGAATTCCATACCCTTTGCTTTGTGTGCGGTTATCACCGTGACCAGCCCTTCCTGTTGCGTGGCAGAAGACTTTACGCTTTCAAGGCCGTGCTCATGCGCCTGCACGAATGACGTCACTACCTCACGGAAGGTTCGGGAGGGGTCGCGTGCCACAATCTCCTCGACGTGCATAAAAATCTTGCGCAGGAGTGTGATGTCTTCTAGGTGTTCACCGTGCGAAAGAAAGTAGCCGCGCGCTCCAGTGTCTGCAAGCATACGCGAAAGTAGAGCGAGAGGTGATTCATCGAGAGCAGCTTTCTGGAGTGCTTCTATGC
The DNA here is from genome assembly GCA_038228545.1 of Minisyncoccia bacterium. Lineage (GTDB taxonomy): Bacteria > Patescibacteriota > Minisyncoccia > Phycocordibacterales > Phycocordibacteraceae > C7867-001. The sequence goes on from JBBRPE010000001.1 coordinate 85,675, forward strand.
ATGAGGCAATCTGTGGGTAGGTAGTACGAAGTGCATTCCATAATTCCCGGTCGCGATTTTTAAGGAGCATCTCACTTCGCTCGCTAAGTGACATGTCCCACCACGGTGCAAGTAAAGTCTCGCGGAGAGCCGCGATGTCGAGCGGGTCGGCTACAGAGCGCATAAGCGCGAGCACCGAGCGCATGAGTGGGCGTGAGGAAAGCATCACGTCACCTGCACGGAGCACCGGAATATTCCGAGCGGCCAAATGTTCTGCGAAAAGGTCGGCCGTTCCGTTCCGGCTTGAAATTATTGCTATTTCTTCCGGCTTTGTTCCTTCTGCTATCGCAGTCTCTATCATCTGCGCTACCTGGTCGCGCTCTGCGAGCGGGTCAGCTGCAGCAAGGAGTTTTAGGCTCGCCACTCCCGAGCGCGTAGCCACAAGCTTCATATGTTTTCCTGCAGCTGCAGGCACCGCTTCTATGACGCCATGCGAAATATCGAGTACGTCTTGGAGCGAGCGGTAACTGTCCGTAAGTTGAATGAGTTCCGTACGTGGGAAGTGCTCAGTAAAGGTTTTGAAGTGTGAAGAGTCAGCCCCTTGGAAGCGATAAATAGCCTGCTTCTCGTCGCCCACAACGAAAATATTTGGGTGCTCGTCATATGCAAGCGTATCGAGAAGAGCGTGCTGGAGAGCATTCGCGTCCTGATGCTCGTCTGCAAGAATATATTGATACTGCTCCTGTACCATAGCGCGGAGGTCGGCATCCTGCTTCAGTCCTTCGACAGCTATGTTGAGCACGTCCGCAAAGTCATACACATCGCGCGCATCTTTCAGAGCTTCATACGCTTCAATAAGTCGTGCCGCCTCGGCAATTTTCTCGAGACGCTCAAGCTTACCGAACCCTTCCGGTTTCATCTCACCTTTCTTTCCATACTTACTGTCGCGAGAGTAGTAGAGCGACTCATCCGCCCGTATGCGTTCTCCTTCCGTCTCTGCCCATGCTCGATACATATCGAGTGTTATCTGCTCGCGAAGCAAGTCATCGCGAAGCCGAGCAAGGTCACGCAAATAAAAATACGGAGACTTCGGCGTGCGTAGATGCACCAGGTCCTGCGTCTCGAGTATCTCTCTCCAGAGAAGCGTCGTTTCTACGTCGCCAGCAAGTCGCTTTCCACGAGACGCTTTAAACGAGTCGGGATACGTAGTGAGAAGATTCTCGGCGAAGCCATGGAAGGTCGAGATGAATACTTCGCGGGAGGGCGCTTCGCCAATGAGCCCTGCGAGGCGTTTACGTACCGTCCGTGCCGCGGACTCCGTAAACGTAAGCACCAGGATATTGGTCGCGTTCGCCTGGGTCGTTTTAAGGATGTTCGCTATGCGAAGGGTGAGAATATGCGTCTTCCCCGTCCCTGGGCCAGCAATGACCAAAACTGGCCCCTCAACGGTATCTACAGCCTTCTTCTGGGCTGGATTCAGCTTTGCATAGGCCTCCTTAAATGCCTTCTCGTCGGTCATTCCCCTATTCTACCCTGCCTGCCAAAACTCCCTATTTTGCCTTCGATGGTAGGTAAGAAAATCCTATTATAAGGGCACTAAGTGGGAGATATAGCCAGTAACCAATGAAGTCAACGATTCGAACTGGTTCAATGTAGAAGAGTGCCCCATCAGGAAAAGCAGCACGTCCTAGAAAGAAAAGCCCGATACAGACAGGAATTGCCACGTAACTAAATTTGAGCCAACGTTTAAATCCGATTTCACTGCTGATGAGAACGAGACCGGCTACTATAAAGAACAGAAAACTTACTTCGGTTAAAGTCCACCCAATTTCAGAAACTGGAGTTGCGCAGAACCAATTTTGGATTTTCGAATCAATGCATTGCCCAAATTTCGTCGGGTTGCGTAAAAACAAACCGACTGCAAATAATACCCCTGGAAACAAAAAAAGTGATACTTTAACGGGAAGATATTTCATGTTTACATCCGAGTTAGGAGTTCTATTAGCTGCGCGCGTTGCTGAATAATTTTAGCATCCGTCTGTGACCATATAAGTTTCTCAAGTGCAATAATATACGGTTTTGCTAGTGCAATTATTATCTGCCTCTTCTCTATTTCCTGAAGGGTAAGAAGGAGCAAGGCCTTAATTATAGGAGAGACGGGGAGCGCATTTATCTTCAACCTCAGTTGCACAATAAGCTGGAATGTAGTTTGCGGTGTAGTGGTCGCCGTACTGCTTGCCGTAAAGTCCACAGTTCCATTCCCATCTTTATCGACCAACGGATTCATGGCCACGCCTGATGTATTAACAGTAAATGTCGCAGTTGTTCCTGTCTGCGTATTTATGCCCCCAAACCGTTGCAGGGTCGTTATACTCCCATCTTGGTTCAATGGACCGACCTCAAGCGTGGTAGTTCCCGACCCATATCCCGTTGCCTGGACTGATACGCTGACACCCTTAGGTATATACAAGTACTTCTCGTCGTCATACGAATCCGCATAGCTACCAGGGATATCTTCTACCATTCGGTAGAATTCTGTTGTTCCAGGTATTGAAACAAATCCAGTTTGATTTCCCAGGTTATCGGTCGCGACGATATTAACAGGAGAATGTGCGCTAATTGTATACATTAGAGGATTCAATCCCGGAGTAGGTTTAACTGTCTGAATATAGGACGATAGGATATCACTTCTTCCAAGTAGCATAGATATCTCATTTTCAACCGGTAGTGCTGAAAGTAGGCTTTGATGCACCACGTTTACATGCCTATCACGAAGATAATCCTTTGCATTGAAGAAAAGGGTGTTGGAGGAATTCTGTATGGAGCTTGGGGTAACGACTGTGTCATCACCATCTTCCGTTGTGCTCGCAATATGTTGATAATTTATATCGAAGCCGCAAGTAAACCCGAGTACTCCTCCTGAATCGCAATGGAATTGCCCGTTTGTCGTCGTGTACAAGTAGTTCACAGGAGTTGGCTGACCCCAGCCTGAAAGGCTTATGATCGTAGTGCTTGCCGTGGGGGCCCATGTGTCGAGCTTCGCATGGGTAGTCGCCTCTTTACTAAGTATCGTGGCTGAAAGTTTCATTGGCACTTTCAAGTCTGATGTGGAGAGCGTGCTATGGATACCAAGTTTATCTGTGAGGAAATCGACCATTTCTTGATAGGAATTTATGCCGTCTGCACCAAATTCAGTCCCATACGGATTTGTAGAATCAGTCGTGGAGAACATTGCAACCGGCGTTGTCACATGACTGAAATACGCTGGCGACGGAAGCAAACCGTACATACCAGGCATAGTTGCTGCAACGGCACGCACCGTACCGGAGTACGTTACGATTCCGAGCATGTTTGTCAGGTCGTCACCGTGAAGCATTTGACCTACAGCTTTTGGCGTCCCAAGCTGTGGAGTGCCTACAAGAACAATCTTGTCCACCAAATTGCTTCTTCCCTCTGCCTCGAGCCTAAGCATGAGTGCTTTTGCCAATAGACCACCATTACTGTGAGCAATTATCGTGACCTTGCCCGTTGCAGAACTTGAAGCGAGAGTAGAAACATCCTGATCCAAGTAATCTCTGGTGTCGTCCTCCCGAAGAACTCCATTCGCAACAATATCAGTGACGTCATATCGCCAGTCATACGGATACGCATACCACCTATTGATGAGCGGCTGTGTGGAAGTGGCAGTCGAGGAAGCTATCGAGTCCATGTAGGAGATGAACGAATCGTATACGTGGACAGTGTTGAATATTGAACCGATTATCGATCCGACATATATATTCGGCTGACTGTTTCCGCTCGCGTCTAAGGCGAGTCCGCCTAGATTCGAATTAAAGATTTGCGAGCCCCACAGGACGGTCTTCGTACCATTCGCATTTTTTCGTATGAGCTCGCTAGTGAGGGTTCCGGGAAGAAATAAGACATTCGATCCCGTGGACCCTACTTGCGGCGTTAAGGTGGGGTTTGTAGGAGCAATAATGTCACACGACGCCGCGTCATAGCAAATGGCGAACGCAGGAATATTGTTTGTGTCGGCTATTGCACTCGATGTTCCAGTATTACTGAGCGCTCCCCATTGCCACGGGTCACCTTTGTTCGGGTCAATATGAAATTGCTGCATACAGCCTCCCACACTAGTACTGTGAGCTTTCGCAAATCCATCAGGTCGCACATCATATCCTGAGTACGCTCCCGGTATAAAGGCATTGATGTGATAGTTAGAACTTGGACAACCCGTTAACCCTTCGAAGAAAACGACTGCGTAATAATCTCCTGCCGGCAACGAGTTCAGAAGAGAATGCTGAATTGCTATGCCATCAGGTATTCCACCACTTACATAATTTGGTGCCGTGACGATACTCCCACCGATGGCGTGATCGAGCACAACACCAGTCGGTGGACCTGGTGGCGTTGTAGTACCGGTGTACGAGATACCCGTAAGATTGAAGCCTAAGTCGCCAAGGCCCACAACAGTCGCAGTTCCAGACGCGTAGGTATCATTCGCGGAACCATACGGAAGCATCGCGCCCGCCCCATTATTTACGGAGATGCCTGTATGTATGAGGTAGTACTTGTTTGGATCCAACTGGTAACCACCTGGAATTGAATACGTAACAGTAGTGTCAGTGTCCACTCCTACTGCGCCAACAGGATTCAATGAAAGTGCTAAAGTCCCGGTTGTTAGAACACGAACGCACTGTACGTAATTTGCATCATCGCAAGCATCAATTCCGAAGTAGATGTTCGGACCATAATACGGTGAACGATTGAAACGTATTTGAAAAACCGCTTGCGTGAGATTTCCGCTTATTCCTGTACCCAACTGTTGCGCCCAGTCGCCACTCGTAGAAAGTGGTCCAGGGACGAGCGTATCGTAAACAGATTGGATAATATCTGCATGAGCGGGCAGTGGAGAAAAAGCCCCGAATGCGGCGAGGACGGATAGGGCGCCCATGGTGGCGAGACGGCGCATACCCCTGTACTCCTGAAGCGTACCACTGGCAGTACATGGTGCAAGCAAGACCGATGTGCGTATACTGGGATAAGTACCACTCCCAAAGCGCTGCGGTAGACGCGAGTATGGGAAGCGAGGTTGACCACGTGGAAGGATCTTTGCAACTGAGCCGTTGTCTGTGGCCACGGATTGTAACAGCTCTGCGTAGAGCAAAGCGGCAGCATTGGTGACATGGGTCACCCGCGAGACCGAAGTGCACCGAAGTATCCTCTTAGACCAACGCGACTCGCTACGATTAAAGAAGGCCGCCCCAACCCCGGGGCGGCCATTTCTTTTATCCTCGACAAATAGGACCAAAAGCTCAGAACACGTAGCTACGTTTGAGTTTAATGCGAAGCTTCTTATGTTCAGGAATAACACTCCCAACGAGCGCCCAGAACTTTGCAGAGTGGTTGTGATGCACGGTGTGTGCAAGCTCGTGGACCACCAGATAATCGGTGAGCTCACTCGGCAAATGCACGATGCGATAATTAAAAGAAAGATTTCCCTTCTGGGAACAGCTTCCCCATCGACTTTTCTGATTCCGTATTGAAATGCTCCCGTGAGTGAATCCGTGCGCGGTAGAGAAGTGACGTACACGCTCGATCACAAGCGTACGAGCAGATTTCTGTGCCTCTATGTATGCCTTTGACCCGCGACGCAGTCGCGGGAGCTGTTCTTTCGGATTCTTCGCCTCCCGTTCTGCACGCTTTTGAAATTTCTTCACTGCGGCTTCTATCCACAGCGATTTTGTCCGTACGAATCGCTCAACTGCCGCGGTGCTCACAAAGCGTGGCTTCGTAACAACAACTCGTCCGTCCGTATGAATAGTTATCCGCGCGCTAAGCGCCCGTGCGGATTCCTTAATTTCGTAAGTGTACGCCACTCAGCCAGTCTACCCGAGCTTGAGCGTATTGACCTTGTTCCACATCAGCACGAATAATTCGATATACTGAACAATATGGAAAAGAGGTATTGGCTCGTAAAGTCTGAGCCCGAGAGCTACGGCATCAAGCATCTGAAAAAAGACAAAAAGACACTGTGGACCGGTGTTCGCAATTACACCGCCCGAAACTTCATGCAAAGCATGAACCCGAACGACGAAGTCCTGTTCTACCATTCTTCCTGTGCTGTTCCCGGTGTGTACGGCATAGCAAAGGTTGCTTCGTCGCCGTACCCGGACGAGACGCAATATGACGAGAAAGGTCATTACTTTGAAAAGCGAGCAACGAAGGAGAAACCGGTCTGGTACCTGGTGGATATAACGTTTGTATCAGAATGCAAAAAACCCGTCACACTTCCGCAGATACGAGCAACCAAAGCGCTCGCCGGTATGAAAATACTCGAGCCAGGCTCGCGACTATCTGTCACGCCAGTGACAACTAATGAGTTCGAAATAATTTCAAAGCTTGCCGCCTAACTTGCTATATATAATAAGCGTGGTACTATTCTTTCGAACTGTCAGGAGCACTGCTCCCCTTCATAAACGCAAACCGAGAGGTACTATCATGATTTCTGTCAGCGCCGCCATTCCCGGACTGTATGCCGACGATCGAGTTCCCCAAGATCCCATCACCGGCCGCTGGGGTGTGAGCATGCGCGAAACCGAGCTGCATGCGGCCCTGAAGCGCGCTGTGTTCGTGCACTGCATGAACACGAAGGTGGGCATCACTGAGGATTTCATCCTCGTCGAGGTCCACCACGTACATGTGGGCAATGCGATGCGGATGACCATCACCGTGGCCGACGACATCGTGGAAGCAGATAAGCCGTGGCGGCAGAATCTCGCCCGTGCGACCACCATCGCGCTCCAGAAGTTCGCGCCGCCCGAAGGCTCCGACGACGTCGCGATCCAATTCATTCAGAGCATCGACGACCACTTCTTCTTCGGCAAGAGCATGGGCGAAGAAAAGCCGCCGGTCAAAAGGACCCGGGCAGCCTAAAGCGTCCGCACGCATCCACTACTCCTCGCCACAAGCGAAGAAAGGGCGTCCGTAATCCGGACGCCCTTTTGCTATATAAAGTGACAAAGTACACTTTCATGCTATAGTCCACACGGGTAACCAGGGAGGATCCCATGTCAGACACCGATGTGTCGTATGAAAAAATAGACGCGCTGAACCTAGCGGGCGCCGCCCGTTACGCTCAGCTCGTTGCGTCGGGACGTGGCGACTTGCCTCATCCGGTCGAAGATCTTGAGCTGTTCAGTCGCACCGCCACCGACAGGAATATGTTGGACATTGGTTGCGGCTGGGGACACTACGTTCACAAGTTCATCAAAGCAGGTTTCAGCTACGTCGGCGTGGACTCCTCACCGGAGATGCTGCAGGAAGCGCGTAAGCGCAATCCGGACGAACATTTCTACGAGGCCAGCTATCTGAATCTCGAAGGCACATTCGCGCCGAATCGCTTCGATGCCATTTGGTCCTGCTGTGCTTTCGGCGGCGAGCCCAAGGCCCGCATGCCGCAGGCGCTTGCACAGCTCCGGCGCGTGCTCCTTCCCGGCGGCGTTATGGTCATCGTTCTCGCCAACAACGAAAACAGTGAGGAGTGTCTCGCTGAAGGCGCTCACGGCGAGATGTACTACACGGAGTGGTTTGCGGACGAGTTCAAGCAGACGCTCCAGCACGCCAATTTCGTCGTCGAAAAAGCCTTCAAACGTTTCCGGCACGGTTCGATGACCTTCATCGCTCGCAAACCTCCGGACTAGTCTGCTAGCAGTACTCCTCTGTTCTTAATCGTTCCTCCTGGCCCATCGCGAAAGCGGTGGGCCTTGAATTTTTAAACCCCGCCGGAGACGGCGGGGTTTAAACTTCTGATATTCAAACTAACGAATCAAAGAATCAATATCAATATGGAGCTGGATAACCCCGCCATCTTTTATGGTTATGGTCGTCGGTACTCCTTGTGCTCTCCCAATACTTCCATCGGTAACTGCCATACGCACATAGTAGGTACCTGCCGGAAGTGAGGCAGAGAAGGTGCCGTCAGCACCGGGAGTGAGCGTGGTCACAAGCGTAGTGCGATTTGCCTGATATATAGCAACTTTACGAGCCGCGAACATAGCCGGTGTCGGTTTGCAGGGATTAGTCGCATTTTCCACAGGACATGCAGGAGCTATAGTCATGGTCCCTTGGAGCGAACCCATCGCCTCACCCATACCGGGTGCCACCGAGAAGGTGAAGCGGTAGTCAGCAGCAGTAATGGTCGTTTTTGAATTCTTTGCAGGCGTAACACTCATGAGTGTTACGTGCTTAGAGCCGAAGGATACCGGACTACCCATAACGAAGGTCTGCGTACGTACTCCACCATCGCCTTCTATCTTTGCAGTAATAGAGACCGTACCTGCCTGGATACACTGAACGTCCGTCGGACAACGGCTGTCGGAAACTACGGAAAGCGGAGTAATGTGAACGCCGTTCGAAAGAATACGCTGGTTGAGCGATGCTGTGGTCGATTCTGTTTCAGGAGGATTCGGTACCGTAGTGGTTGCCGAAGGTACGTTCGTGACAGGCGCTGGCTGTTCAACGACCGGTGCAGATACGACGTTTGGATGCATAACCGTCCATAGCCCCCATCCGGCAATAACAATAACGACGAGTCCCAAGAGGCCTAAAAGCGTGTTGCGAGTATTCATAGTACTAGTATAGACGGACAAGACAGCCCTTTCTGACAACTAGTTCCTTGGCTTAGTTTTCACCTTCGGTTTCGCGACTTTCGGTTTTTTGGGTTTTGGAAGCGGCACGTTCGCGGCGGTAATACGGACCAATTCAGCTAGCCACTCGCGGTTATCAATAAGGTCCGCGTCTATTTCCATCGAGGGCTTCGCGCCCTTATAGGCAGTTCCCTCTTTATACGCATCCCCGACAAATTCCTTCCCTGGCTCCGTAATTTTCATATACAGTGTGTCGTCACACACAAGCGCCACCACCCGCCCATCGGCATAGAGCGCATACTCCCCAAACATCTTCCGCGCGGCTACTCCTTGAGCTCCACGGAGCTGGTCGAGGATGTATTCAATGGTCTCCGCTCGTGTTGCCATACCTTACGCCAGTAGTTGGGTAACGAGTGCGACCATTTGGTCTTTCTTCTTCGGATTGCTTTCCGCAATAAGAAGTGTGAGCGCTGTAAGTGATGCCGGGTTTATGTTCCGGCCACCCTTCACTTTTGCCTTACGTAGAAACCAGACAAAGGCAAAAGCACCCGACCGTTTATTGCCGTCGGTAAATGGATGGTTCTTCACCATGAAATAGAGCAGATGCGCCGCTTTTTCCTCCGCAGTAGCGTATACGGGTTTCCCGCCAAATGACTGCATGACATTACCGACGATACCTTCGACGTTTCCTTCGCTACGTTCCTGGGCAAAAATATCGGTCGCTTCGCCCTTGTCGATAAGCTCGCTGCGCAAATGTACGATTGCATCTTTGAGCTCCGTACCCGAAAGCTTAATCGCTTTCTTGCTGGTACCGACTGCTTTCAGTGTTTCCTTGTCGTACGCATCGAGCGAAATCCACGTGCTAGAAAATTCCTTCACGAGCTCAAGGATACTCTTCGGATCAAGTGCAACATGTTCCGGTAAGAGTGCCTGGATATCGGCAACTGCCTTCATAAAGGCGTCGTAGTTCTTCCCTACCTGCTTGCGGTTTATCGTATAACCCTTGGTGATATGCTCCCGCAAGGTCTTAGTCGCCCAGACGCGGAAATTCGTACCAGTTACAGAACTAACTCGATACCCTACAGCAATGAGTACGTCCAGATTATAAAGTTTAACGTTTCTTGTGACCTGCCTTTTTCCCTCTTTCTGAACTTGTAAGAAATCCTTACAAGTTCCTTTTTGATTCAGCTCCTTATCCTTATAGATATTTCTCAAGTGTTGAGTGATGTTTTGTGGGGTTACGTCGAACATGGCCGCGATTTCCGCTTGAGTAGCCCACAGAGTTTCATGCGAAAAGTCACCCCGTAGTTCGAGGGCTCCGTTTTTCGCTTGATATATGACAACGCCCGCTTTCTTACCGTTCGACTTCATATTCCATTTTATCACGCAAGCCAGAGACCGTGGACCAAGAGTCTGCAGTCTCTTTTATATAAAATCGGATCTCACTCCATAACCCGTTAGGAGAGATCGACGATAATTTCGTTACGCTTCATATAGGGTGCGGTCCAGGGTGGGTTGTAGCCCGCGCTTCGCGCGGGCCCGCTCGTAGCGCGATTGTCTCGCTTCAAGAGCGCGAGAAGCTGTGCTTTCTTTGCTTCAACGCGCGCCGAGGTGTTATTCCACGAGTAGCGTAGGACAGCGCTCTTGTGAGCAGGCACTTCGACAAATTCTATTTCTTTACTATTCGGCACCGGAAGCGTTTCGAGCGTGTACTCCGCAGGCATGATGAACGAGATAACACGCTCGCCTGATGCCGTGAGCGTATCTATGACTGGCGCGGTCATAGCAATAGACTCGGACTTTGCTTGTTCCACCACCGGAGCGGTCATGGCGATGGACTTCTTCGATACATTTCCTCCGAAAATGTATCCGGCAAGGATACGGAACCCCTTTCCTATCGCTTCGCGATAATCACCCGTTACTGTGACTCTCGCTTCAATATACGGTGCGTATTCTCGCACCGTATAACCGTCCTTCTTTTCAAGTACGGTAAATTTAGGTTCCTTCACGCGTGACGACAGCACGCTGATAATGGCCCACACAACGAGCACACCCACGACACCAAGCACAAAGAGAATGATTTGCATCCTCTCATTCTACCAAATCAAATTTTTTAGAAGTCGTGACTGACCCATTTTGCGTTTATCGATTTGACTTTCATTATTTATAATGTATTATTAAACAGGACTGCGGTTTTACCCCTGCCGTTAAGTGGGGCTATCGAAAGGAATTTGTCATGAGCTATGGAGAATACGAAGCTGCCAAGAAGCGGCTTTGGAACGACCTACTCCTCAAAACCTACGGCACGACCGACCTGCGCGACCAGGAGCACATGCAGCCCGATCCCGAGGCGCACGCATTCTTCGCAATCGTCGATGCGGCATTCACGCCGTGCGACAAGATGCAGGGCTGCGTTCCCGTCTCGCGTGAGCTGGTGCAATACTTGGCTGGATGGGCTCGCGACTTCTCTCGAGGCTGGGAGCAGCGCGGCGGCCCATTCGATACGCCTCGTCACAACCACTTTGTCAGCCGCGCATTCAACGGCTTCTACGAGACTCTGACGAGGGCCGTGAAGCACGGCGAGCTCCGCGACTACGGCCAAGACCGCACCATGTACGGCGGTCTGACGCTTCCCCAGTGGTTCATCAGCCAATGCATTGATGAGCTCCACGAAGAAGCTCTGCACTGCAACAAGCTGTGGGATGAGAGCGAGAATTGGCACGAAACACTTCGCGCGCCCACCTCAACCTCCTTCCTCGAATAAAGTACGCAAGACACACAAGCGTTCACGGCCGCCCCTTCCACAAGGGCGGCCGTTTTGTTTACTTTTCAGCACTAAGCCCGGAAAAGTGCCTTAGATACGAGGCGCGGGAAGAGCGGGGCCTGAGGCGTATATGTGATACGACGAACGGGCCCGCGAGGGACCCGTAACGACGTAGATGAGGTGCTTTTGCAGAAAAAATTAGTAACTCTTGAGTCTTCGTGACTTCTCATGAGTTCTAATTTTTTCGAGGGCTTTCGCCTCGATTTGGCGAATACGTTCGCGGGTCACTCCAAACTCCTTCCCCACCTCCTCCAACGTATGGTACACACCATCCAAAAGCCCATGACGCATTTCAAGAATCTTGCGCTCCTTCGGACTGAGGTCGTCGAGGATGTCGCGAACCTGTTCACCCAAGATGCGCTCGGATGATTCCTGAATTGGCGACGGAATCTTATCGTCTGCAATAAAGTCACCGAGTGTGGACTTCTCATCGTCATCCGAACCAATAGGGTTCTCGAGTGAGAGTGTGTCCTGATTGATTTTCTCAATCTGGTAAATCTTATCTACCTCGACACCCATCTCTACGGCAATTTCTTCCGGCTGTGGATCGCGGCCGAGCGCTTGCGCGAGGCGACGAGATATCTGCTTGTACTTCGCAATGGTTTCCACCATGTGCACCGGGATGCGTATGGTGCGGGACTGGTCTGCGAGTGCACGCGTAATAGCCTGGCGAATCCACCACGTAGCGTAGGTTGAGAACTTGTAACCCTTCTTCCAATCGAACTTATCAACGGCCTTAAAGAGACCGAGGTTTCCTTCCTGAATGAGGTCGAGGAGCGTGAGGTCAGGACTACGGCCCACATACTTCTTGGCGATAGAGACCACGAGGCGGAGGTTACTACGTGCAAGAATGTTGCGAGCTTCATCGTCTCCAGCATCAATACGCTTCGCGAGCTCGCGTTCTTCAGACGCAGTTAGAAGCGGGTACTGGCCTATTTCGCGGAGGTAAATCTGGATGCTGTCGTAACCGGACGACTCACGACCCTTGATGTTGCGGGTAGCGAGATACTGGTCGGCATTGTCTTCGAGCATGCCGCCTTCGAGGATATCTATACCAGCGACTGAGAAACGCTCGTAGAGCTCGTCGAGGAATGCAACGTCGTCTTCGACGGTTGGGAATTCCTTTAGAATTTCGCTGTAGGTAATGTAACCACGGGTCTTTCCCTTCTCGATAAGAAGCTCGGCCTTGTCTGCCTTTGCTCCGGCCGACTTTGCCTTCGCACCCTTTACGGCAGCACGCACCACGTCCTTAGCGCTTACTTTTTCTTTTGCTTTTGCTACTTTCTTTGGTGCGGCCTTCTTGGCGACCGGCTTCTTTGCCTTTGCTTTTTTAACTACTTTCTTTGGTGCCTTCACTTTCTTTACCGGCTTCTTTGCGGCCTTAGCAGGCTTCGCCTTTGCGGCCTTTTTTACCACCTTCTTAGAGGCAGGCTTTTTGACCGTCTTCTTGGGAGATTTCTTGGTGGCCATAGTACATAGAATTACGAATACTAAATAGGTGGTGAACGAGTGAAAGTTCTACCCGATGGCGGAGAGACGCACGCCGAGTTCGGTGCATTCCTCTATCGCCTTTCCGATTTCTTCTGTGTTTCCGGAAGCTTCTGCCAATCGCAGGCGCGTAGTCGCCGTGGCAAGCTCGTCCGTAAGCACTATTTTCTCAAACGCATGTAGCAGATCGTCTGCAGCAGTTTCTATAGGCGACTCCCCATAGGCAAGTCCCGCCTCAAATAGCCAGCGTTCATCCGGTACAAGGTCCGGGAACGGTGCGCCGTTGATGCGATTATACTCAGTTTCTATGCGCTTCGCAAGGTCACTGTCCGTGTAGGTGGCCCAGACAGCATGCAAGAGCGAAGTGCGATGCTCTCGCGAGGATTGATACTTTCCTGGTATTGATACGCCGGGAACACGTGCAGAAATTGCATCTATCGCCGGGTTCGACTGACTTCCTGGGCGCGGCATAGACGCGCGCACGGCGTCGGGCGTTGAGCCAAGCGCACGGGCGACAACCCCGATGAAATGCTCCCGCTCCATAGGACTCTGAACTGCCGCAACAAGCGGCATGACTATCTTCTCTGTGGAAAGCACCATCTGATGTTGCTCAAGCTTTGCGCCACTGAGGACCGCGAGGAAAAATTCCACGATGGTCTGCGCGTCGGCAACGAGATTGGTGAATGCTTTACTATCTTCCTTGGCCATGTCGGCCGGGTCTTTGCCAGCAGGCATCTTCACCGCCTTCACCTTCATACCCCCCGCAAGCGCGATGAGTGCAGACTTCTGTGTAGCGGCGAGACCTGCCCTATCGCTATCAAGTGCAAACATGAGATTGTCGGCGTAACGCTTCATGAGCGAGAGATGCTCCTTGGAAAGCGCCGTACCGGAAAGAGCGACGGTGTTATTAAATCCAATCTGATGGAGCAAGAGCAAATCCATCTGACCTTCGACCAAAATAGTGAAGCTGCGCACCCGAATAGCATCCTTTGCCTTATCCATGCCGAAGAGCACTTCGTGCTTGTGGTAGAGCTCTGTCTCCGGACTATTCAAATACTTGGCAAGGTCGTCTGCAGAGAGAGCGCGACCCGTAAACGCGACGGTGCGTCCAGCGGAATCACGAATAGGAAACATCAGGCGATTGCGGAAACGGTCATACCACGTGCCCGGCTTCCCTTCTGCTTCCTTAATAAGACCAGCTTCCAAAAGTTCCTTCTGTGAGAATCCCTCCGCAGTGAGCGCATCGAGAAGCTCACGCCAATTGTCTGGAGCAAACCCTATGTTCCAGTTCTTAATCGTCTCTTTCGTAAGACCACGAGAGAGTGCGTATTCGTATGCAGGGCTTGCCTCAGTTAGAGTACGCATGTAGAACGCCTCGGCGTGCGACATCGCTTCACGCAATCTATCGAGCTTGCCTTTGCTCTCGCTCGCCTTCGGGTCGTAGACCAATTCCACACCAGCTTTGTCGGCAAGTATTTTAAGAGCTCCTTTGAAATCCACACCTTCGATAGTTTCAATAAAGGAGAACATGTCGCCACCCTGCGACGAGGAGAAGCAGTAGTAGCTACCGCGGTCAACGTTCACATAGAACGACGGGGTTTTTTCTTTATTGAAGGGAGACAGGCCACGCCAATATTTGCCCGCCTTTGTGAGCTTCACGTAGGGCGAAATCACGTCCACGATGGAGAGTTTCCCTTTTATCTTTTCTACCGAATCTCCGCCTGCCATGGCTTCATTTTACGACGTATTTAAGATATGTGCTCATGGCACCAAATACGCGCCGCCTCGACTTTCGTCGAGGCGGGTTCGTCAGGATGACGCTTTAAAGCTTGGGGTCGGTGAGTTGCTGGCGCATCCGCGGATCGAGCGGACGGCCTAGGACTTCTTCGAGCTTGTTGGCGTCCACCTCAGACAGAGGCGGTGCCTCGAGCTTTTAAGCCTTGACGCCGGTAGGACCGGCGTACGGAGACATTACGGCGCCACGCGAGGTTGGCGTTATACCAAGGACGCATGAAGCGCGGCAGCATCATGTAGAACAGCATGTCCGTCTCGAGCGCGGACGACCAGGGATTGCGTGGGATGTAGACCCACTGCCACGCCCGGAAGTAGAACGAGAGACTGGAACCGATCACGAGACCGATAATGAAGAACAAAATGAGCATGGGCAGGGCCCTCCTTCCCCGCTACCATAGCACAAAACCCCGCGCCAGAGGCGCGGGGTTTTGTGCTTTCTTCGAAAGCGGAGCGAGAGTATTCCGAATTGGAAGACTCAAGCGAAGTGCAGTGGAGCGTTAGCGAAACGAAACGGGCTTCCAATTCGGAAACTCGAGCGCAGCTTTACGCTTTGGACTCTTCGAGTGCTCGTTCGTTCGCCAAATCTTCAGCCGCATGCTCAGCCGAGATGCGTGCAGTGCGATTCTTCTGAAGCTCAGCGATAGCTGCGTGCTTCTTCGAGTCGGCAAAGCCGGTACCAGCTGGGATGAGGCGTCCGAGAATAACGTTCTCCTTGAGGCCACGAAGCGTGTCGACGGAACCCTTGAGGGCAGCGTTGATGAGAATCTTCGTGGTCTGCTCGAAGGACGCAGCCGAAAGGAAGGAACGGCGAGAAAGTGCCGACTCCTTGATGCCGAGAACCATCTCGCGCACCTTTGGTGGAATCTTCCCTTCGTTCTCCATTGCCTTTACCTCCTCTTCGAACTCCCAGTGCTCAACAACGTCGCCAACGGACCAATCGGAGTCGCCAGTGTCCGTAATCTTCGCGCGAGAGAACATCTGCTTAACGATGACTTCGAGGTGTTTGCGGGAGACACTTGCACCCTGCAACTCGTAAATCTTAGACGTCTCGGCAATGATGTATTCCTGCACCATAGAACGGCCTGCGTGCTCGAAGAGCTCGTCGAGGTCTACGGAACCGTCCGTAAGGAGCTGGCCCTTCGTAACCTTGTCGCCTACCTTCACGAAGGCAACGCGTGGGAATGGAGCAGTGTACTCGGTAGCAGAACCGTCCTTCTTACCCTGACCTGCCTCGGGAGTAACGACGATAACCTTTTCACGTGCTTCCTCGCGGATATCCGTGACGAGACCATCGAACTTGGAGACTACAGCAGGATTCTTCGGCGAGCGCTTCTCAAAGACTTCCTCAACACGAGGGAGACCCTGAGTGATGTCGCCACCGACTGACGCTGTACCACCAGCATGGAAGGTACGCATTGTGAGCTGAGTTCCCGGCTCACCGATAGCCTGCGCAGCAACCGTACCAACTGCCTCACCGAGGTCCACCATGACCTGGCTCGTAAGATCCATTCCGTAACACGCCGCACAGATGCCGTAGCGAGTTTCGCAGGACATAGGTGAGCGTACCGTGATGAACTGGATGCTCTCGTCAGCTGAAATAGCGCGTGCGTCTGCTGTTGAGAGGTAGTGATTCTTCTTGAAGGAACCAGCTACTTCGGAAAGCGTACGACCACGAATTGCTTCAGCGAAGTCAATCTTGATGCCGGAAGCACTGATGCGGTTAATGGAGATACCGCGTTTCGTTAGACAGTCGTGCTCGGTAATAATCGAGTCCTGTGCAGTGTCGAAGAGACGACGCGTGAGGTAACCGGCGCGTGCGGTACCAAGTGCGGTATCCGTAAGACCCTTACGTGCACCGTGCGTACTCATGAAGTACTCAACCGGATTCATACCCTCGGTCATCGAGGAGATAATAGGCACTTCGATAGTCTCTCCGGCTGTGTTCTGGATGAGTCCCTTCATGCCGGCCATCTGAGTAAGGTTACCCATCGAACCGCGAGCGCCCGAGCGGAGCATGTCCGCAACGGAACCCATAGGGTCGAGGTCGTCTTCAACGAGCTTCTCAACTTCAGACTTGGTGCCGTGCCAGATTTCAATCACCATGCGCTTCTTCTCGTCTTCCGAGAGGAGACCATCACGGTAATCGCTCTCAACGCGGTTTACCTTTTCGCGAGCACCTTCGATGACTTCTGCCTTTCCTGCTGGAACAGCCACGTCATCAAGTGACCACGATACGCCAGACTTGGTAGCGTATTCGAAACCGAAACGCTTAATCTTGTTCACGATGCCCGGTACGGCGTCGATGCCGTACTTAATCATGCAGTCGTTCATGATTACAGTGAGTACCTTCTTAGAGATAGCGTCGTTTACGTACGCGTAATCGGACGGAAGGACCGTGTTGAAGAGGAGGCGACCGACGGTCGTCTCAAACGTACCATGCTCCGTAAGCGTAAGGCTTCCATACTTCTCCTTGCCGGCAACCGGCATAACGTGGATAGAAGCGCGAAGGTCTACGGCGTCGTACTCGTGCGCAAGGATAGCAGCGTTCGGAGACTGGAAGTACTTCCCTTCGCCGTTTGCGCCCGGAATACCCTTGGTGAGCCAGTAGGTACCGAGGACGATATCGAGTGGCTTCTGCACCATGACAATCATTTCACCAGAACCTGGCTTAAGAATATTCTTGTTTGCAGACATGATGTTCTTTGCTTCCCACTGTGCCTCGTCAGAAAGCGGAACGTGAATAGCCATCTGGTCGCCGTCGAAGTCTGCGTTGAAGGCAGGACAGACGAGTGGGTGAAGCTGAATAGCATCACCTTCGATAAGACGAGGACGGAATGCCTGAATACCCTGACGGTGAAGCGTAGGGGCACGGTTCAAGAGAACGTGCTTACCCTTAATAGCCTCTTCGAGGATTTCCCAGACTTCCGGAACACCGTCTTCAATAAGACGACCTGCGCCGCGGATGTTGAAGGCGAGTTCGCGGTCGAGAAGACCAGCAATAACGAATGGGCGGAAGAGCTCAAGCGCCATGTGCTTCGGAAGACCAGTCTCATCAAGCTCGAGGTCAGGACCGACGACAATAACGGAACGGCCCGAGTAGTCCACGCGCTTACCAAGAAGGTTCTGGCGGAAGTAGCCCTGCTTACCCTTCAGGTAGTCAGCAAGTGACTTGAGCGGACGGCGCTGTGCCGGAGTAAGAGCTCCTGCGTTCGCACCCGACTTGCGGATGGAGTTGTCGAGAAGAGCGTCGACTGCCTCCTGGAGAATGCGCTTCTCGTTGCGGAGAATAACTTCAGGAGCATGAATGTCGAGGAGCTTCTTCAAACGGTTGTTGCGGTTGATAACGCGACGGTAGAGGTCGTTCACGTCGCTTGTTGCGTGACGGCCACCTTCGAGCGCCACCATAGGACGAAGCGCTGGAGGAATAACCGGAATCTTCGTGAGGAACATCCATTCAGGGCGAGTGTTTGCTGCAATCATGTTTGAAATGAGTGCGATGCGCTTTGCAAGCTTCTCGCGTTCTGCTGCTGGGCTGGTTGGGTACTTCTCTTCAAGCTTTACCTTGAGTGCCGGAAGATCCATCGTGCGGAAGATATCGTAGATAGCCTCTGCGCCAATCTTCGCCTCGAAGAGAGTTCCGTAACGCACCGAGAAGCGATGGTACGAGACTTCGTCGAAGACACGTCCAACAACAACAGACTCAATCTCCTGCTTTGCTGTCGTCATGCGCTCCTTGAGTGCATCACGTTCTTTGTCGTCATTAATTGCCTTGTGCTTGGTCTTGTATTCAGCTTCGAGCTCCGAGAGAAGACGCTTCTTGGTTTCCTCGTTCACCTTGGTAACGATGTAGCCTGCGAAGTAGATGACCTTTTCGAGGTCGCTCGCAGGAACACCCATAAGGAGTGCCATGCGCGACGGCATCGAGCGGAGGAACCAGATGTGCGCTACCGGGGAAACGAGCTCGATGTGACCCATGCGTTCACGACGAACGATGGAGCGAGTGATTTCAACACCACACTTGTCACAGGTAATACCCTTATAGCGAATGCCTTTGTACTTACCGCAGTAACACTCGTAGTCGCGCTCAGGACCGAAAATCTTTTCGTCGAAGAGCCCGTGCTTTTCAGAGCGCTGGGTGCGGTAGTTAATAGTTTCCGGCTTCGTGATTTCGCCACGGCTCCATGAAAGGATGCGTTCTGGCGAAGCGAGTGAGAGGCGGAGTGCGTTCCAATCCTGGCGTGCGCTGCCCTTGTGAGCAGCCATGCCTTGCATTGTCTTCTTTCCGTAGGTGTTTGGTGTAGCCATAAAGAATTAGATTACGCTTCCGTTTCTATCTCGATGTCGAGAGGCTCGATATCAAGCGCGAGACCACGGATCTGGTTAGTAAGCACCGAGAAGGACGCCGGTGTGCCTGCGTGAGACACTGGCTCGTTCTTAACGATGGCATCGAAGGTCGCGGAGCGGCCGGTGATGTCGTCTGACTTGATGGTGAGCATCTCGCGGAGCGTATATGCCGAACCGTAGCCGAGAAGCGCCCACACTTCCATTTCTCCGAAGCGCTGACCGCCGTTCTGCGCCTTACCTCCAAGCGGCTGCTGGGTGATGAGTGAGTACGGACCGATAGAGCGCATGTGAATCTTGTCTTCCACCATGTGATGGAGTTTCAAGATGTACATGTAACCAACGGATACGGGCTGTGCAAACGCGGCACCAGTGTGACCGTCGTAGAGCTGCATCTTGCCCGAGCGAGCAAAGCCTGCGGCTTCGAGCTCGTCGCGGATTTCGTCTGCAGTCGCTCCTGCAAACGGAGGCACGATAGCCTGGTAGCCGAGCGTATGCGCAGCAAGACCAAGGTGAAGCTCAAGAATCTGACCAAGGTTCATACGGGACGGGACACCGAGTGGTGTGAGAATCACATCTACCGGATTTCCGTTCTCGTCGTATGGCATGTCTTCAGCTGGAAGCACACGGGAGATAACACCCTTGTTTCCGTGACGGCCGGCGAGCTTGTCACCCACCGATACGTTACGAACCTGCGCGACCGTAACAACAATCTTCTTGATGATGCCGGTCTCGAGTTGGTCGCCCTTCTCGCGTGAGAAGACACGAACACCGATAACGCGACCGCGCTTGCCTCCTTCCATGCGAAGTGAGGTGTCCTTCACGTCCTTTGCCTTGTCTCCGAAGATGGAACGAAGAAGGCGCTCTTCCGGCGTCAGCTGGGTCTCACCCTTCGGCGTTACCTTACCGACGAGAATGTCTCCTGGACGAACTTCAGCACCGATGCGCACGACACCTTCCTCATCGAGGTTCTTAAGGCGGAGCTCACCGACGTTTGGAATGTCGTGGGTCGTCACTTCCGGTCCGAGCTTGGTGTCGCGAACGGCACACTCGAAGTCCTCGATGTGAACGGTAGTAAATTTGGATTCCTGAACGAGGCGCTCAGAAATGATGATTGCGTCCTCGTAGTTTGCACCGTTCCACGACATGAAGGCGACGCGTACGTTCTGTCCGAGTGCCATCTGGCCCTGGTCGGAAGACGAAGCGTCAGCGAGGATGTCGCCCTTCTTGACCTTGTCGCCAGTGTTAACTATCGGGCGCTGATTGAATGCTGAGTTCTGGTTTGTCTGAGTAAGTCCCTGAAGTTTATACTCGTGTGGCTTGTCCTTCGTCCCCTTAACGACAATCTTGCGAGCGTCAGCGTACGTGACTTCACCTGATTCAAGAGCGATAACGAGGCGGCCAGTGTTGCGAGCGGCGTGCTCTTCAATGCCGGTTGCAACAAGTGGTGCCTCAGGAATGAGGACCGGTGTTGCCTGCTTCTGCATGTTTGAACCCATGAGTGCACGGTTGGACTCGTCGTGATCCATGAATGGAATCATTGCGGTTGCAGCGGAGAACATCTGGTAGGTCGATGCGTCCATGAGTGTAATCTCCTCACGAGTAACGACCGCAGGCTCACCACCCTTACGGACTTCAATCTGGTCAGGAATGATGTGACCCTTCGCGTCTACGGGAGTAGCAGCATGCGCAATAGCGTGACCTTCTTCCTCGAGAGCGTTGTAATACTTCACCTCGTCGGTGACAACACCCTTCTTCACGGTTGCGTATGGCGTCTCGATAACGCCGAACTCGTTCGTGCGCGCATGAAGCGCGAGACGAAGGATAAGTCCGATGTTCTGACCTTCCGGTGTGTGAATTGGGCAGAGGCGACCGTAATGCGATGGATGTACGTCACGCACTTCGAAGCCGGCGCGTTCACGGGTGAGACCGCCTGGGCCAAGAGCTGAGAGGGTGCGCATGTTCTCAAGCTCAGCAAGAATGTTCTGCTGGTCCATGAACTGCGAGAGCTGGTTCGCGGTATAGAACTCGCGAACACTAGCCTGGAACGGACGAGGATTCACGAATGCCATTGGAAGAGCCGTCTCTGATTCAATAGTAGACATGCGGTCCTGGATATTGCGCTTCATGCGCGACATACCAACACGCATACGAGCCTGGAGAAGCTCACCAACGAAACGAACACGACGGAAGCCGAGGTGGTCGAAGTCGACCGGCTATGCAGTCGGGTCAGTGTTGAGGCGAGCGATTTCTCCGACGATGCGAACGAGGTCCTCAAGGGTGAGGGTGCGGTCTTTGGCGAGGGTCTTCGGGTCGACAGCAAGACCAAAACGAGCGTTCAGGCGGTGACGTCCAACCTTAGAAAGGTCGTAGCGCTCTGGGGTGAAGAGTGCGTTTACATAGGACTTCGCGTTGTCTGGAGTTGCGAGGTCACCATCGCGCATGCGGCGGTGAATCTCAACGTATGCGTCGTCAACGGAAGCGGCAGTGTCGTGCGCGAGTGTGGTCTCAAGAGCAGCAGTAGCGATGTCGTTACCAATGAACTTCTTAAGAATAGCTTCCTTAGTACCTGCACCAAGAATGGTGAGAAGGTTCGTAACTGGGAACTTGCGCTTGCGGTCAATCTTTACGTAGATGGCGCCATCAGCTTCTGAATCGATTTCAATCCAAACACCGCGTGATGGGATAATCTTTGCGCCGAACATCTGGCGACCCTTCACTTCCTCAGAAATAAAGAATGCACCGAATGAGCGAGCGAGCTGCGGCACGATAGCGCGCTCAACACCCGACACAATAAATGAGCCGTGTGGGGTCATCATCGGAATGTCTGCAAGGAATATATCCTGTGTCTTCTCCGAGCCCATCGTCTTGTTAAGAAGCGTAACGGTAGCCTTAAGAGGCGCCTCGTAGGTACGCATGTTTTCGCGAGCCTCTTCTTCGGTACCCTTCGGGTCACCTATTTCGAAACCTTCGAACTTGAGTTCGAACTTCTTGCCGGAATAATCAGGAATCGGCGAGAACTCCTTGAAGAGCTCCATGAGTCCGTCCTTCAGAAGCCAATCAAACGATTCGCGCTGGTGTCCCACGAGATCGGGGAACTCAACGAGCGGTGCACGGAAAGCTTTGAACGTCTTCTGCACAAGCGTTTTGGTTTTCGACATGTCGCATCAATATTTATCGTCCGAAAACAGAGACGGTGGCGGCTGGTTCTACTCGCGTCTTCATCCCACTCCCTCGTATAAGTGTGGGTAAAAACGACAATAGAACCAGTATATACGCCATATGGTCCGTGATAAACACGGACCAACGTCTCTCGTTAATCGAGACGCTGTTAAAATTTTCTACCCTTGTTGTACGCCCTTTTGTGCCCCTTTCCCCCGTTACACAATCTGTATATTCATAGAATACTCCGACGGTATATGCCTGTCAAACAAATGCGGGGATAAAGAAAAACCCGCCGTCCTCAAGTGAGGATGGGCGGGTTCCTGGCCACATTACGGCCTACTTACAGGTGGAGGCAGTTAAACGATGATGTCGCCGTTACCGCCGGGTTTCGGGTCGTCCGGACCGGACGCCTTTTTGTAGAGCGCGATCATCTGCTCGAGAGTCAGTTCCGGTTGATTCTGAGCGAGTGGTGTTCTGTCTGTCGCTTCCACAGCGCGTACGTAGCGCTGCCCCTCTGATTCCACATAGCGGACTGGATGCCCAGTCGCGGGCTTAGCCAATAAAAAGCGGCCATGTTTGTCGTGACGAATGACATCTTCTCCAAAGAGACTTCTTCGAGTCTCAGTTGGGAACGACCCACCGACGGTGATGTTTGCCCTATGGCTGGGCGTACGCCCAACGTGCGGCTTGCGCAGACCAAAGCCAACGAGCCACACACCCATACCTCCAAGCATGCCGACCCAGGCTGACGTGACGAGTACGGTCATAAAGATATATTCCCAGTACGGGACGTCGAACCACCACGCCACGACAGCGACCAGGCCAACGAGCGCCATGAAGGCGACGAGGTGCTCGAGGACCTTGTGTGCGAATCGCCGTCGAAACGAAACAGTGATGAGGAAGTGCAGCGTGGCAGACAAGGCGCCAACCACAGTCCACCCGAATACCGATTCGGTCATGTCTGACTCCTGCCAAAGTGCTACTTCCTGCCAACCAAGAAGTGTAAGCATTATTCAATCACTGAAGTAAAGAAAGTCAATTTTTAGACGTTCGAAGGGCCCGGCGTGTATGACGCGCCGGGCCCTCGTTTAGAAATTGAACTGTTCGAAGCGCGCATCAAAGCGCCTCCACAGGTCTTCACCCATCTCCGGACTACGGAAGCCGTACGAACTGGTAAAGTCGCGCGGCTCATTGCCGAAGTCGTTGAACAAAAAGCCGTGCGTGTCCGTAACCATGAAGCGCACAGAAGCGGGTGGCGGAATTTCTTTTCCCATCAGCGGCCGCCCGGAATATTCGCGGGGGTCGTTCAGTTCCGGGACGCCCGTGCCGTACACCATATGGTCGGTTTCCGATAACCGGTATGCTTTCGTACCGATGATGAAGCGTGCCTTTGTGTCGCCTTTTGCCACGAACTCCGTAAGAGCCTCGACCACTGCCGGTGCACTCAGAATGCCGGGGGTTCGTTCTCCCAGGTACAGAGCGAATTCACACATCGTTGCTTCACGAATGAGCGTAGCAACGAGAGACGTCAGCACGTCGAAGCTGTCCGTGAAGCGTGTTGTGCCGATACGCGCGGGCGAAGCGGCAATATTGCGCACGAAGCCCGGATGTTGCTCAAGAGCTACAACCCGATCCGTCCGAAATTGTTCGCGTTGTGCACGCGAAAGTATATTTCTTTGACTGTGCACGGTTTCCCTCCCGGTGCAGTTGGAACAAATTACCTGGTAAGTATTATACCTTCTTTTTCTTATTTTTCCAGTCTTCTATCTTTGCGTGGTTGCCGGAGGCGAGTACTTTCGGAACCTTATAGTTCTTCCCTTCCCAGGCAATCGACTCGGGACGTGTATACACGGCGGGTGATGCCGTGCGACGCTCCTCAACTGATTCGTCTTTTCCGAGGACGCCCGGAAGGCGGCGCGTAACCGCGTCGACAATGGCCATGGCTGGCACCTCAGCTCCCGTGAGTGTCGCTTCTCCGACCGAATATTTCTTAACGATGCCAAATGTCTTGAGTATTGAGAGCGCCCTGTCGTCTATGCCTTCGTAGCGACCACACACGAGCACCACATCATCAAACTTCGCGAGTTTGTCTGCTTCGGTATTCGTAAACTTTGATGCGCTCGGTGAAAACCACACGAGTGCAATCTTGCCCTTACGACGTGTGAGCGACTTCTTGACCGCACGCACTACCGGAAGCGCCGTCATGACCATACCGGGACCGCCACCATACGGACGCTCATCTACTTTGCCCCATTTGTTATCAACGAACGGACGCGGACTCTGATAGTCCACTCCAATGTGTTTCTCTTTCCGGGCGCGTCCCAAAATAGACGCGTTCAGATACGCATCGCAGGCTTCAGGAAAAAGAGTAATGAGGTGGAAACGAATCATACGTAAGATTCTAACGTATCGAGTGCGAAAGAGATGCCTGAGATGCGAGGCGCGACGAGAGAATTTCTGCAGACGTACTAGCAGTACGGCGGAAGAAATGCTCGATGCCGCAACGAAGCAGATTGGGCGTATTCTTTCGTGCTCGCTTAGAGGCTGTCGATAACCTCGTCTACCGAACGAACTTCCGCTTCATGCTTACCTCCAGCAGGCTCGTTAATCTTGAGATTCACACGTGCGTTATGCTTCATACCGACAACTCGCAGAAGTGTGCGAAGCGCCTTCGCGATGTTGCCTTCGCGACCGATTATTTTACCCATGTCGTCCGGAGAAACAGTGAGTGTAAGAAGTACGCCCATTTCATCAACAGTACGAGTGATAGCAACGCCATCAGGAGTATCAACGAGTGCCTTTATTACGTATTCGAGAAATGCGTGGTCTTGTTCCATATCGTTTCAGAGTAGACGGCAATTAAGATATAAGGACGAACGAGAAAGGCGCAGTGCGCCGAGAGACTTACGCGGCTGGAGCCTCTTCTGTTGCAGGAGTTTCCGAAGCTTCTGCTTCAGGAGCAGCCTCAGCTTCTGCAACTACTTCAGGAGAAGCTGTGACAGTAACTTCCTCAGCTGCTGGTGCTTCTTCTACTGCGGGTACAGCAGCTTCTGCTTCTGCGGCAGCTTTCGCTGCAGCTTCAGCCTTTACTGCTTCCTCTGCTGCCTTTGCGGCTGCAGCGGCGTCTTCAGCTGCCTTCTTCGCAATGTTCTTTCCGAGGTTAGCCTGCGAAACAACCTTAGAAGTCTTAGCGCCCTCGATTACGCCCTCCTTTACGAGCAAGTTGTGAAGTGACGGAGAAACCTGAGCACCCTTAGAAATCCAGTCCTTGATAGCCTCAGGCTTCAGCGTTACCGCCTTGGTCTTTGGGTTATAGGTACCAACAAGGTCGACATAGGAACCTGCCTTAGGGCCAGAGGCCTTCGGGAGTACAGCAATACGAAAGGCCGGGTCGTTCTTGCGGCCAATGCGCTGGAATCGAATCATCAACATAGTGAGGGGAAATGTAACAAAATAGGGCGTTTTGGTCAAATATAAGGAAAATGCGGCGGGCCAGTGTAGGGGGACCCGCCGCACCTTGCTGTTCCGAATGTGAAATTCCGGAAGGAGCGTTTAGTCGATAGACCAAACATTACGGCTTTCGCGAGCGGTGGCGCGCGACCCGAATGCCTATCCGCGTGCTCAACCCACGGACTACGGCACTATACCAGAACCGGTTTCAAGGTAAACAGATCGGCGGTCCCCTTGTAGGGACCGCCGTAGCTCTGCTAATCAGTGCCTCTTCTCAGAGGTACAGAGCTGTCCGGTGCTAACCCCGGAACGTCGGCATCATAGCAGAAACAATCCTATCTGCTAAAGTAAGTACAAATGGCTGATGGCGCGACGTTCGAGGGACCCATAACTATTACCCGCACGGGTAAAGGTTTTTTTACCTATGATCCTGAACAGGAAGATGCATTCATTCCCGGAGAAAATCTCGGAGGCGCTTTCCCTACTGACATAGTAAAAGTACAGCTGATGGGTAAAGAAAGTGACCCGCGTTCAGGAAAAATGCGCGAGATAGGAAAAGTAGTTGATATCGTCACACGCACGCGTGAATCATTCGTCGGCACACTCGTCGAAAATAAAGAGGACAACCTCACCATGCTTCAGCCCGATTGGAAGAAGATGTATGTGCCGTTTGTTGTTAAGGGAGACAGCCTTCCACTCGGACAGAAAGTACTTATCCGCTTTCAGGGGTGGGCAGCAAATCAGCCGTACCCGTGGGGCACGCTCGAAGAAATCATCGGACCAGCCGGCGACCATGAGACCGAGATGCGCGCACTCGCGCTTTCACAAGGTTTCCATAGCAACTTCCCTCCTGGCGTTGTGAATCAGGCGGACGGTCTTGAAAAGACTGGCAAAGGACTTATTGCACAGGACGCCGAAGAAGGTATTCGCACCGGACGTCGGAAAGATTTCCGCGGTACTGTCACGTTCACTATTGACCCGTACGACGCGAAGGACTTCGACGACGCACTCTCAGTCAAGAAACTTGAGAACGGCAACACAGAAGTAGGTGTACACATTGCGGACGTTTCGTTCTTTGTGGTACCGGGAAGCTCGATAGATGACGAGGCGCGCAAGCGCGCAACGTCGGTCTACCTCGTCGACCGCACTATTCCCATGCTCCCTGAAGTGCTTTCTACCAATCTCTGCTCGCTCAATCCGAACGAGGACCGCCTTGCTGTGTCTGCAGTGTTCGAGCTGAACGACAACGGCGAGATAGTTTCTTCCTGGTTTGGCGAGAGTGTTATTCATTCCGACCGTCGCTTTACATATGAGGACGCTCAGGAAGTACTCGATACCGGCACGGGCGACTACCACGATGAGCTCGTCACCCTTCGCACGCTCGCATGGAAGATACGGGGACGACGCACCGACAAGGGTGCAATCGCATTTGATACACCTGAAGTAAAGGTAAAACTGAATGACGAAGGCAAGCCTATTTCGATAGACCTAAAAGTACGCCAAGACACCAACATGTTGATTGAAGACTTCATGCTGCTCGCAAACGAAAACGTAGCGGCGATGCTTACTGAAGCAGCAAAGAAAGCGCACCTCCAGAACTCAGTTATTTATCGTACGCATGACCTACCTGACGCAGAGCGTATTGAAAATCTTTCGCAGTTCCTCAAAGTCATGGGTTACCATCTCGAGACTACTGCGGGACGCGTGAAAGGTACCGACATCAATGCCCTGCTCGAGCAAGTAAAGGGAAAGCCGGAAGAATATCTCATTAAGACGGCAACGCTTCGCTCGATGGCGAAGGCTGTCTACACGACGAAGAACGTCGGCCACTTCGGGCTCGCCTTTGAGTTCTACACGCACTTCACGTCCCCCATTCGTCGCTACCCTGACCTCCTTATCCACCGCCTCGTGAAGCACACCAAGAACGGCGAGCCGTTCACGAGTGGACAGGTGGCAGAGCTTCCGGAACTTGCGACGCACTCAAGCGAACGTGAGCAAGCAGCAACCGAAGCTGAGCGCGATTCCATCAAGCTCAAGATTGTCGAATACATGGCAGACAAAGTGGGCGAGGAATTCGACGCGGTTATTTCCGGTGTGAACGACCGTGGCCTATACGTCGAACTCAACCTCACGCGTGCGGAAGGTATGATTCGCATCCGCGAGCTAGGCGACGATTATTTCATATACGACGAGAAGCATTACCGCATCGTCGGTGAACGTACCAAAAAGTCCTACGCACTCGGCGATCCTATCCGTGTGAAGCTGACAGAAGCGCGTCCGCTCGAACGTGAGCTCGACTTCGCACTCGTAGAAGCAACGTAAGTATTGACTAGACGTGTAAATGTGGTACAGTGGTACAAACCCCTGTACATCTCATTCGAAGGAGAACATATGCCCACCGAGGACCCAAAGTCTCGCGCAGAGCTCAATAAGCTCGCACGGATGCTCGATCGTCCGGGCTTCATACCACAGACGAAAGACCCATTCCTGTTCAGCTTCATTGTACGAACTGCCCTGGCAAACGGCGTGAGTCCGCAAGACATCGTGGCCCACGCGAATACACGCATCGACGTCGCGATACTGCGAGCCGTTGCGCAAGGTGATGACGTCATGATTCTGCCGCTACTCTGTGTTGATATCGTCCGCAACGGCATCCGGCCGCTACTGACGGAGAGCGGAGACTCGGTAAAACGTCTCGCTGACAAAGAAGTCGAACTTCTCCGCTGGACGTTCCGCGACTATCTGGCCAAGGAAATCAGTTTCGTCAACGAAGTCGAGACTGATCACGGCTTCGTCCAGCTTGTGAACACCGCAGTGGAGGGTTGTAGGCTTGATCCTTGGCAACTCGCCGAGAAATCCCCTGCACGAGCAACTGTCCGTGGAGGCTTCACGTCCGGCCAAGATATCGGAGGCTGGTCGCGAGGCGAAGGCCCGCTTCTCCCCAAGAAATACCGGGTTCAGTTCTTTACGGAAGCGGTTCTTCCGGTTCTCGAGAAAGTGCTCAACATCACGGACTAACAGTCCCACTGCCCTCTCTTTGGCTTGCCAGAGAGAGGGTGGACTTTTTTAGGCCTCGAGTATGCGGGTTACGGCAAGCGCATACGCAGCTTCGCGAAGCGTGATGTTTCGTTCTGCGGCGAAGTCCGCGACGTCGCGATACGCATCTTCCATAGTGGTCTTTAGACGCTCTTCCACTTCTGCCCGCGTCCACGTTTCCCCTGACTTGTTTTGAAGCCATTCGAAATACGAAACGGTTACGCCACCGGCGTTCGCAAGCACATCAGGAATGACGATAATACCGTTCTCTGTGAGCGCCGCATCAGCTATAGGTGTCACCGGACCGTTCGCTATTTCAAGCACGACGCCTGCCTGTACGCGCCCAACATTGTCGTCGCGTATCTGTTCCTCGAGTGCTGCAGGGATGATGATATCGGCCGGAATGGTGAAAATGGAATCGGCAGGAAGCTTCTCGCCTTCTGCTTCGTGTACGGAACCTTTTTCTTCTTTCACAGAAAGCACATGCTCAACATCAAGACCCTTCGGATTTGCGATTGTGCCGTGCGAATCCGCAATGGCAACAACGCGAGCGCCGCTTTGTGCAAGCAGGCGTGCTGCCTGTGCACCAGCATTCCCTGCTCCCTGAACACTTGCAGTGAGATTCTCGAGCGAACGATGCTGATCGCGCAGAAGTGCATCAAGTACTATGACTGCGCCGTCTGCTGTCGCTGTGTCGCGGCCTTCGCTTCCACCCTTATCAAGTGGCTTCCCCGTAATGAATGCGGGCGACGGCTTCCCGGTGATTTTTTCATATTCGTCGAGCATGACCGCCATGATTTCAGGAGTCGTGTACACATCAGGTGCAGGCACGTCTACGTCTGGTCCGAGGTGGTCGGCAAATGCTCGCACAAAAGCACGTGCCACTTCATGTATTTCATTCTTTGAATGCGTGCGTGGGTCAAACGCAACACCGCCCTTCGCGCCACCGAATGGAATGTCTACAACGGCACACTTAATAGCCATCATCGCGGCAAGCGCCGAGACCTCGTCTTCGTCTGCGTCCGGATGGAAACGAATACCACCCTTGTAGGGTCCACGAGCATTATTAAACTGCACGCGATACGCAGGATACGTAGCGGTGCTTCCGTCGTCGCGCGTAATAGTCAGGTCTGCCTTGAGCACGCGGTCAGGTGTTTCAAGACGCGCACGGTCTTCTTCTGAAAGCCCGAGGAGCTCTGCTGCTCGGTCCATATTCTGCTTGAAGTATTCAAATGCGGCCATATTCTTCTCTGGTGACTGCTATCAGAGAATCTTACGCCTCTCCAGGAATCGGTCTATGGGGATAGCTTCGCTCGGGGTAGTAAGAATCTCCGCAACTTCGACACTCACGTGTCGCACTTCACATAGTCCCCTCGTAGCGAAAACTCCCTAAAGCACTTCGTTAGTCGGGAGTTTTCTCCTCGGCTCATTGTGAAGTTGCTCTGCGTTCGGAATAGCGGATATTCTTTACTACCCATCGCTACGCGAGAAACGGAAGGAGTTTGTGTGGATGAAGGAAATTAACTGGAAGCAGCCGAAGCGGAAAGAGTTTTGGAAAGAAATAGCCGACCGAGGTCCTCGAGTGGCGGTATTTCTTGAACGAAAGGACTATCCGCTTCGTGTCGCCCTGGAACGCCGGAGTTTTCCGTCATCCGCGCACACGAGTGTAGCCTATTTTGCGACCGCAGCAGCTTCTTCAAATTTAACTGAAAGTAGTTTACTGATACCATCCGCGCCCATAGTGACGCCGTAGAGTATTCCGGCGCGCGACATAGTCTCGCGGTTGTGGGTGATGACGATGAGCTGGGATTTCTTGGCAAGCTCTTCAATCATGTCGCCGTAACGGCGCGAGTTTGCCTCGTCGAGTGCTGCGTCCGTCTCGTCGAGTATGAGGAACGGTGGCGGATTCACCTGACTCATAGCAAAAATAAGTGCGATAGACGTAAGTGCACGCTCACCGCCAGAAAGTTGCATGAGTGACTGCACGCGCTTCTTCGGCAAATGTACGGAAATTTCAATACCGGGCTTGCCCTGCTTCTTTGTTTTCTTCCCTGATATTTCTTCGTCTTCGTAGGTTTCGTCTTCATCGTCTTCCTCAATAGCATCCTGTTCCTCAAGGATGAGCTTTGCGCCACCGCCGCCAAACATAATGCCAAAGTATTCGCCGAAGGAATGATTTACCTGCGCGAGACCTTCAGCGAACGTTTTTGTAAGTTCGTCGTCGAGGTCAGTAATAAGTCCTGCCAAGCCCTCTGCAGACTTTGCGAGGTCTGCAAGCTCGCGTGCAAGAAATTCTTCGCGTTCGGTTGCTTCCGTGTATTCTCGCTTTACATCTTCACCAGTGCCGCCCGCTTCTTCCACACGAATCTTGAGACGTTCGAGAGTACGCTTTCGCATCTCCTGCACGGAACGCTCTTCGCTCGATATTTCTTCCTGTTCATGATTAAACGCACTCGCTCCTGCAAGCGAGAGTACTTCCGCCCTATCGCGCTCAAGTTCGTCCGCGAGACTCTGGAGCTCGCGCACACGGTAGTCTTCGCGAGCAACACTTCCTTCTTCACGGGCTTTCGTTTCTGCAAGTCCGAGGATGCGTCGCTTTTCTTCGCGGCCAGTCTCTTCATAGGCAAGTGCCGTCTCACGCGCTTTCATAAGCACGCTACGCGCCTTCTCGACAGCACCCTCGAGCTCGGCGTCCTTCTTCATGAGCTCGGTACGCTCGTTCTCGAGCTGATAGACCGTATTCTCCTCATCCTTGAGATAGTCGTCGTTTGGAGCCGCGTAACGGTCAAAGAAGGCAGCAACAGCAGCACGTAGTCCTTGGAGGGCTGCACGTATCGCGCCTGGTTCCGCCTGTTCCGTTTCGACAATCTTGGACTGTTTCTCCACTTCTTCGCGAAGCGTAGAGAGATCCTCACGGGTGACTTTCACGTACGGCTCGCGCGCGATAGCCGCCGTGCGTTTCTTTGCTTCATGGAGCCCGCCTTCGATGCGACCTATCTCGCGGGAAAGCGTGGAGCGTTCGCTCCCGATACGATCCACCTCACGCTCAGCCATTCGAATAGCTTCACTACGCTTCATACTCTCAGAGTCGCCGGTAACACCCTCGTCAAAGACTGCAAGTTCAGCGCTTGCGGTCGCGAGCTTCTCTGCTGCCACCATCTTGCGCTTAGCGGCATGCTCACGCTCCGACTCAATGTAGTTTTCCTCGACAGCGAAGTAGGTGCGAGCGAGCGATGCGAGCTCGTTCATGAGTTCTTCCGCGCGCTCTACCTTCTCTACTTGTTTCTGAAGGAAGCGGATGTGCGGAGCTATCTCTCGCCTAAGTGCTTCTACCTCACGGACATTATCCTGCGTGCGATCGAGTTTGCGTTCTGCTTCCTGTTTCTTGAATTCAAAAACTTTCAGACCAAGTGCATCTTCGAGCATGGCGCGCCGCTCACGCGGATGTGCAAGCAAGATGCGGTCTGCCCCCCCCTGCGAGATGATGTGATGGCCTGTTTCGCCGATATTTGCTGACGCGAGAAGTTCCTGCACATCGCGCAAACGTACCTTCGAGCCGTTGATGAGGTATTCGGAAGACCCGTCTCGGAAAACAGCACGCTCAATCGTGACTTCCTCAAAGTCGAGCTTCGGGAATATGCGCTTGCGGTTATCGAATACGATAGCAACGGATGCGCGGTTGGAACGTGGTGTGGAATTAGACCCGCTCCATATAAGGTCTTCACTGCGCTTGCCGCGCATGGATTTCATAGACTGTTCGCCAAGAGCAAAGCGGAACGCTTCAGCGACATTTGATTTACCCGAACCATTAGGCCCCACTATCGAAGTGGTTGCATTAGAAAAATCCAGAATCGTCTTTTTCGCGAACGATTTAAAGCCGACTATCTCGAGCCGTTTCAACATTACGAAAAGTATACCGCATCGAACTCTCTCAGAGATAGCGCTGGAACGAGTATTTCCCAAATAAAAGAATTTCTAGAAATCGGAGGCTCTTGTATGTTGAAGATACAAGCGTACCTACCAGCCCATCTTGTCGAGTGCAGCTTGTGCAGCATCCTGCTCTGCCTCTTGCTTACTCTTCCCTGCTCCGCGTGCGAATTCTTCTTCACCCAAAAATGCACCTACCGTAAAGACTCGGTCATGATCCGGACCTTCTTCAGAAAGTGTCTTGTAGGACGGTGTGATGCTTTTCTTTTCCTGACCTGCTTCCTGGAAGCGGCTCTTTGCATCCTGGTACCCCTTGTTCTCGATTATGGAATCAATCTTTGGATAAAGCGTGCGTGCAACGAACGCTTCGGCCGCTTCGTAGCCCTGGTCCAAGTAGATGCTTCCAAGTACTGCTTCAAAGGCATTCGCAAGGATAATGTCGCGTGCACGACCAGTGTCCTTCGCTTCACCTTTCGAAAGAAGGAGCATGTCGTTAAGACCAAGGAGCTTTGCACTTTCCGCGAGAGAGACGGTGTTCACAAGTGCGGCACGATACGCCGTGAGATCGCCCTCCGGCTTCATTGGAAATTTATTGAAAAGGTAGTGCGTGCTTGCGAGCTCGAGCACGGCATCACCGAGAAATTCGAGGCGTTCGTTGTGCGGTCCTGTCGCCTTATGCTCATTTAAATAGGAACGATGCGTAAGCGCCTCGACCAGTAAGTCGAGGTTTTTGTAGCTAAGCCCCAGCTGGGCTGCGTATCCGCTGAATTCCGCCATATGCCCGTAGATTATCGCAAAACGCTGTAAACGCCAGCGGGTCTTTTTTTCAACTATCACCTCTTTGTGACGACCGTCACAAAGAGGTGATAGTTGAAGGTTGCGTGAAGGTAGCGTGAGGGTCGCAGAAGTTGGTTGAAGCTGATTGAAATTGATTGAAATGAGGAGTGGCAGCCGTAAAGAATCCAGGCGCGAATACTATTCGCGCCTGGATTCTTTTAGACCAACTCCGAGGTGTTGGTTTTAAATTACGAGGAACGCGGTCGGTCGAGGAGTTTTTGGACGGCCGCAGTGACAATCGGAAGCATGTCGTCATAGAAGTTCAAATCGAGTATGTCGGGAAGACGGAACCACTTTGCATCATCGAGTCCACCGCTTTTTTTAAGCGTTAGCGTTTCAAACTCCGTCGAGACTAGGAAGAAATACACGTGCTTGCGTATCTTTCCCTTTTCCGGATGCGAGGCGACATATTCGTTCTCGCCAATCTGGTCTTCTACTTTGACGTTCATAAGCCCAAGCTCTTCGCCCACAACACGCGCCACGCCCACTTCCGGAGTTGGGTCTCCTTCTATATGACCCTTTGAGAGCGTCCAGCGCCCGAAGATGTCATGCACCAGCGCGAGGTAGTACTGGCCATCATGGAGTGCGTACACGATTGCGCCACCAAGCTTTTCAAGAGGAAGGTCTTCGCGCTTCACACGATCCTTCTTCCCTATCTCGTCTTTACCCGGTTCACCGAGCTCTTTGTAGACCGCACCGAGAACGCCGTTTACGAAACGACCCGAAGAGTCACCGCCGAATACCTTTGCAAGTTCAATTGCTTCGTTTATAGCTACCTTTGCCGGTACCTGCGTACGGTCAGCAAAAAGAAGTTCATAAAGCCCGATACGGAGTATGTTGCGATCAACTGGCGCAATCTTATCGAGCGGCCAATCAGGCGCGGCTTTCTCAATGACCATATCAAGGTCGGGCTTTTTGGCGAGTACGCCATCGAGGAGAGTTTTCATAAAAGGCTGGTCGGTATCATCGCCGCCGAACTCGTCGACGTTGCGTGCGAGCATTTCTGCTGCACCTTTTGCGTCGGCACTAGTTGTGTCCCACTCAAAGAGTGTTTGCAAAACTACCGAACGTGCTAGATGCCTGTTGGCCATATGAAAGAGCTGTATGAGTAGGATACCCTACTTTGGAAAAGTGCATTGCACTCATGCAATGCATCATGTGTATATCGAAAGGAAACAAAACGGAGAAAATCGAAACGGAACGAGTACTCCGCGAAAGCACGCTGTTCCGAAGACAGAGTAGTTTTGCGCAGAGTCGAGAAGAACTATCCCGACTACTGAAGCGCTTTAGGGATAGTTCGATATGAGACGACAACGCAAAACCCGACATCTGAGTGTCGGGCTGTGTGCTTTCTCGGAGTGCGAGTGGAGCGTTATACGCCCCCGCCGAAACCGGAACGTGACTTTGCCTTTCCGAGAGTCATGCGTCCGATAAGTCCCTGCTTCTTTTCACGTTCCTCTGTTGCCGTGTGCTTCTCGGGAGTCATGTTGGTGTTCGCTGCTTCTACCTTGTCGTGCTCCTTCTTTGCCTTGTCTTTCTTCTTCTGTTCAACTGCTTTCACTTCCTTCTTGGAAACGATTTGAACGCCACGGTACATGCCCGTAGTCTCATCGATGCGGTGCGGAAGACGGAGTGCTCCGGACTCTTTGTCGACAACGACGTTAGTCCCCGCAAGCGCATGGTGGCTGCGGCGGTTCTTGGTGTGCGAACTGGTGTGGCGCATTCGTACTGACATAGTGGGAATACCGTACCATATGGCCTTATATATGGCTAGAGCACCCCTTTTCCTTGTTATACGGCCCAGATAGTGCAAGGATTACTAGGTCGCCTTTGTGTGCTGAGCGGGACCTCAGCCGGGCGATAATCCGAACGGTCTCTACGACCTTGTACCAATCCGGAATTTTTGGGAAATACCGGATGCACATCCAACAGAATTCCATGAACGTTTCTGCTGCTCGCCGCAAGGGGAGCAAACGAAAACGGGCCTGGCCGTACCGTCGAGATGGGTAGCTTAGCTCTATGAGCTGCCTCACAACCCGCGCCACCCAGGCGCACACACAGTCCTAATCTCGGAACATCTGTTCTTGACCCTGGACGGGGCCGCCGCGCAATCGGCGGCCTTTCCCTTTTCGTTATTCCTTTTCGTCCAGATGCAGAAAGGTCATACGATGTAGTTCACACGGGCCATGCTCACGGAGCGCTTCATAGTGCTTCTTGGTTCCGTATCCTTTATGTATATCGAATCCGTACAACGGATAGTCGAGTGCGAGTTTTTTCATAAGCCGGTCGCGCGTTACCTTGGCCGCGATAGATGCAAGCATAATGGCCGGAACGAGACCGTCGCCACCAATGATTGTTTCTTGTTCGTATTCCGGTGGAGCCTTGAGGGAACCGTCGAGATACACCTTTCCCTCTTCGGGATTCGGATGGAGTTTGCGTACACCGCGCCAAAGTGCACTTTTCACGGCAGGCGCAATGCCGCCCGCATCAATATCTTTCGCAGACACCAGTTGCACTACCGCCTGCACGGTTCCCTTTTTTATTTCTTCTTGAAGAAGCGCGAAGAGTACTTCGCGCTTCTTTTCTGAAAGCTTTTTCGAATCATTAAGGCCCGGAAACGCAGACTCAAAATCAAACTCTTTTGTGACGCGAATGACACCAACGGCAACCGGGCCAGCGAGCGGTCCACGACCAGCCTCATCAATTCCAATCAGGTACGACATGGGCAAATCATAGCAGTTAGGGCTCTGGTACCAATTTGGTATCCTGTACGTAATGACGAAGAGCGTACCAAATAGTCCCGAGATACTAGGCACGGGTGAGCTTGCGAGCGAGGCGTATAGCAATACGGTGAGCGAGAAAGCTGGGGCCCGCAACAACGTAGATGGGGTCGATTTGAAACGTTCTAAATTCGTACACCTCCATACGCATTCCCACTACTCCTTCCTTCAGGCACTACCGAAAGTGCCCGCTCTCGTGAAGGCGGCAGTAGCGGCTGATATGCCGGCACTTGCGCTTACGGACGTGGCGAATCTCCACGGTGCCGTGGAGTTCTACCAGGCGTGCGAGAAAGCGAAGTTAAAAGCGATTATCGGCGTGGATACCTATATTGCGCAACGTTCGCGTTTTGATAAGAATCCGGGAGACGAGGGAAAGCGTTCACATCTCGTTCTTCTTGCGGAAACGAATGAGGGCTATCGAAACCTTATGGTGCTCGTCACGAAAGCTTTCACCGAAGGCATGTTCGACAAGCCACGTATCGATAAAGAGCTCTTACGCGAACACAAAGGCGGACTTATCGCTCTGATGCCGTCTTTCGCAGGAGAAGTCGCGCAGTATCTCAAAGCCGGAGACGTGAAGGGAGCCGGAGCCGCACTGGCTGAATACGTCAGCATCTTTGGAACAGAAAATGTGTTCCTTGAAATTACCCACCACCCGAAAGTCGATGGGCACGAAAAGCGCATGGAACAGATTAAAGAGCTTTCGTTACAGTCCGGTATTCCACTTGTCGCTCAACATGACGTGTACTACCTGAAGCCCTCCGACCGCGAAGCAACTGAGGTCATGCGTCGTATTGCGCACGGCTCAGAAGGTCGTAACGAGGAAGAGGATTTCTCATTTGTAAGTGAGGAACAGATGCGAAAGTGGTTCAAGGACATACCCGACGCGGTTGACCGTTCCGGAGAAATTGCTGAGCGCTGTACCGTCACTATGGAGCTCGGGAGCTGGAACTTCCCCGCTGTTGAAACGGAGCCCGGCAAAACGCATGAGCAGATGCTCCGTGAACGCACGTATGGAGGACTCAGCATGCGCGGTATGGAAAAGACGGACGTTGTTGAAAAACGCATCGAATACGAGCTCGA
Organism: Minisyncoccia bacterium; assembly: GCA_038228545.1. Classification (GTDB taxonomy): domain Bacteria; phylum Patescibacteriota; class Minisyncoccia; order Phycocordibacterales; family Phycocordibacteraceae; genus C7867-001. Next base: position 123,027 of record JBBRPE010000001.1, read on the forward strand.
TGTCATCATCGGTAAGGGCTTCGCTCCCTACTTCCTCGCCGTGTCTGACCTACTCACCTTTGCGAAGAGCGAGGGTATTTTGACGACAACTCGCGGCTCAGCGGCTGGTTCGTTGGTGTCGTATCTCACGGGTATCACAAACGTTGACCCGCTTTTCTACAAGCTTCCATTCGAACGCTTCCTCAACCCCGAGCGCCCCAAAGCGCCTGATATCGACATGGACTTCGCTGACAACAGACGCGACGAGATGATTGCGTATGCAAAGCGTAAATATGGCGAGGATAAGGTTGCGCAGATAGGCACCTTCGGCACCATGATGGCGCGTGCCGCCGTGCGCGACGTCGCGCGAGCTCTCGGGCATGCGTATAGGACCGGCGACCAAATTGCGAAACTCATACCACTCGGTAGTCAGGGTTTCCCGATGACCATTGAACGCGCGCTTGAACTTGAGCCAGAGTTAAAACTTCTCTATGACCAGGATGACGACGCACGCCAAGTCATCGACCTTGCTCGTCAAATGGAAGGCTGTGTTCGCCATACCGGTGTGCACGCCGCGGGTGTCGTAATTGCACCGACGCCACTCACTGACTGGACACCGCTTCAGGTGGACCCGAAGACCGGCAAACTTATTACGCAGTACGACATGCATGCGGTGGAAGATGCGGGTCTTCTTAAGTTCGATTTCCTCGGCATTAAGAACCTCGCCATTCTCTCGGACGCCATTGCGCGCGTACAAAAAGACCGCGGCATCTTTATTGATATTGAAAACATTCCGATAGACGACGCAAAAACGTTTGCCATGCTCGCGCGCGGTGAGACGGAAGGTACATTCCAACTCAATGGCTCCGGCATGACGCGCTATCTGAAAGAACTACAGCCGACTTCGATTCATGATATCAACGCGATGGTGGCGCTCTATCGCCCTGGTCCGATGGAAACGATTCCGCAATATATTGAGCGCAAGAAAAATCCGAAGCTTATCCGCTTCCTGGACCCACGCATGGAAGACTACCTCGATGCATCCTACGGGCTCTTGGTGTATCAGGACGATGTGCTCCTGACTGCCATCAAACTTGGAGGCTACTCGTGGCTTGAAGCCGACACACTCCGTAAGGCTATGGGTAAGAAGATTCCGGCGGAGATGGAAGCGCAGAGAGAAAAACTTCTAAAAGGGTTCCAGGAGTTCGGAAAGATTTCAAAGGAGAAGGGCGATGCACTCTGGAAGCTCATTGAGCCGTTCGCTGCGTACGGATTTAATAAGGCCCACGCTGCCTGCTACGGCAAGGTTGCCTACCAAACCGCCTACATGAAGGCTAATTACCCAGTCGAGTATATGGCGGCGGTGCTTACTGCGGATGCCGGTGACACGGAAAGCATCGCGACATTTGTTGCCGAGTGCGAACGTATGAAGATTCCCGTGCTTCCGCCAGACGTAAACGAAAGCGGTAGCGATTTCACGGTGGCAGGAGAAAAAGGCGACACGATTCGTTTCGGACTCACGACGATTAAGAACTTCGGCGAGGGAATCTCCGAAGCACTCCAGACCGAACGGACAAAGAACGGTCCCTTCACCGACCTGTCTGATTTCCTTTCGCGTATTTCGTCCCGTAACCTCAATCGCAAATCACTCGAGTGTCTTATAAAATCAGGGGCGCTCGACCGATTTGCGGACCCGACGGGCGGACGCTCGCACCTTATGAGTCACATCGAAACACTACTCACCTTCCACAAGGACGCCACAGTAGAAGCCCCACAAGATTCGCTGTTCGGTGCAGGGCTCTTTGCAGCTCCGAAGCTCACACTTCCTGCGGCAGATGTTTCGACAACACTATCCGACAAACTCGCGTGGGAAAAGGAGTTGCTTGGTATTTACGTATCCGGCCATCCACTCGATAGCCATACTGAAACGATAAGTAAAGCATCAACCACCATCGGTGCTATACGCACCGAGCCGCAAATAGGCCTTCCCGTTATTATCCCCGTACTTGTCCAGGAAGTACGTACAGTACTGACCAAAACCGGCGAAAAAATGGCATTTGTTAAGTTCGAAGACAAGTCTTCCTCCATCGAAGGTGTTATCTTCCCAAAGATTTATAAAGAACGCGGTGCGCTCGTGCAGGTAGGACAATGCCTTCTCCTTAAAGCGACCGTTAGTAATCGCAATGGCGAATTGTCGTTGGCAATCGAAAATCTCAAGGCACTCTAGTTTTCTGCGACCCTTGTGTTATAACGCCTTCAGGCCGAGCACAGAACAAAGGAGGTTACCGTGGCAGCCAGCTTCAGCATGCGCGCTACGCTCCACTATCGATGGATAGAGGGCCTGCTCGAGATAGAGTACGTGATACCCGTCCGCAAATGGATTAACTTCAACGTGGTCAGCAAAGGGGGTCGCCTCATTCTCCTTCCACCAGGAGTCGATATCGACGGCCCACTCGCGCACTTCCTCGCAACGAGCGAGCCCGTCTGGGACAACCCGCTCAAGCATGTCGACCGCATCACCAGAGTTCGAAATAGGCCCCGCTAGGTCTTCATAGTACGGCGGCTCTCCGGAGCCGCCGTTATCCTTTTATGCTATTCTCAGAGAGATATATGGCCTCCCTCGAGGAAAAACGACACACCCTGGCACATCTGCTCGCAGCGGCTGTAGCTGAACGCTACCCACACGCAAAGGCCACTATTGGCCCCGCTATAGATAACGGCTTTTACTACGATTTCGACTTCTCAGGAGGACCTCCTCCGAAGGAAGGCGACCTTCCGCTTATAGAAGAAGCTATGCGCGAACTCCTTCCATCGTGGGCAGACATGAACGGCACGGAAGTATCCGAGAAGGATGCTCGCGACCGCTTTGCCGGAAATCCATTCAAGCTCGAGATTATTGACGGCATCGTAACCGCCAACGAACCAATCACCATTTACACAGCCGAAAACTTCACTGACCTCTGTCGCGGTGGCCACAGCGACACCCCGGCGCGTGATATTAAGTCCGACTCATTCGCAATCGATCGCATTGCCGGAGCCTATTGGCGTGGCGACGAGAAGAATCCACAGCTTACCCGCATCTACGGACTCGCGTTTGAAACCAAGGAAGAGCTCGATACATACCGCGAGCAGATGGAAGAGGCAAAGAAGCGTGACCACAAGAAGCTCGGGAAAGAACTCGACCTCTTCGTGTTTTCTGATTTGGTCGGTCCTGGTCTTCCGCTCTTTACCCCAAAGGGCACCATGGTGCGCAACTTGCTCGACGAATTCGTGTGGGAGCTCCGTCAGGCTGCCGGATATGAAAAGGTAGAAATTCCTCACATTACAAAGAAAGCCCTCTACGAGACATCCGGTCACTGGGAGAAATTCAAGGATGAGCTATTCAGAATTACGACCCGCGAGGGACACGAATTCGCAATGAAGCCGATGAACTGCCCGCATCACACCCAGATATACGACCGCAAACAATGGAGCTACCGCGAGCTACCGCAACGCTACTGCAATACGACCGCCTGCTACCGCGATGAGCAGACTGGTGAGCTATCCGGTCTTTCGCGTGTCCGTGCGTTCTGGCAGGATGATGCGCATGTCTTCTGTCGCACTGACCAGGTAAAGGAAGAATTCCTTAAGGTGTGGGACATTATTCATTCGTTCTACGGTACATTCGGTTTCGAGCTCAAGGTTCGTCTTTCTACCCACGACCCGGAACATCCGGAGAACTACCTCGGAGGACCTGAAGTATGGGCAAAGACCGAAGGCGTACTACGAGACATCATTGCGGAAAAGAATGTGGACGCTATGGATGGTGTTGGCGAGGCTGCTTTCTACGGTCCAAAACTCGACTTCATTGCGAACGATTCTATCGGCCGAGAATGGCAGGTGGCTACTATCCAGCTCGACATGAGCCAGCCAGAGAGCTTCAATCTAACGTGCATTAACGAGGAGGGTCAGAAGGAGCGCATCGTTATGATTCACGCGGCTATCATGGGCTCCATAGAGCGTTTTCTTTCCATATACATTGAGCACTGCGCAGGCGCCTTCCCTACCTGGCTTTCGCCAGTACAGGCACGTGTCCTTCCCGTATCCGATAAGCATGCTGAGTACGCCACACAGGTAGCGAATGAGCTCAAGGCAGCGGGTATACGTGCGGACGTGGATGGTGCAAACGAATCACTCGGCAAGAAAATCCGCGCGGCTAAGGGAGAAAAGATTCCCTACCTACTCGTCGTCGGCGATAAGGAAATAGAGGAGAAGTCGGCAAGTGTCGAAGCGCGTGGCGATGAGAAACTGGGAGCTCTCAGTATTCCTGATTTCATTACGCGTGTAGTGAGCGAAATTCAGTCACGCTCCTAAGGAATCAATAATGAGAAAAGGGCCTGGCGCTAACGCGCAAGGCCCTTTTGCCACGTCCGCACTCTCTCCGCTACCTGATGAGCGGAAGTGGCACCCCGAACACGGTGTGTGCCAGGATGAAGACGATGGAGACGAGGGCGGTACCCGCTCCAAGGACGGTCATCCATCCACCTGAAAGGAACCACGAGGACTCCTTCTTGGACGGGGGTTTTTGCTTTGTAAGCGGCGAACGGCGTCCGGAACGGTGATTGAACTTTCCGGAACCACCACCGTGGTCATAGGCCATGGGTTGTGCTCCTATTGCTGCCCCGCGAGAGTATGCGCCTCATGGAGGTAAATGCAAAAGCCGCAGACCAGAGGTCTGCGGCTTTTGCATTTAGTAAGAGATTAACCCTCGACTACCTGGAGTGCACGAGTCACCGCCATCTTCACTCCGGTAACGCCAGCTGAGTAGCTAGAGTCAACTGCAGTTGAGAGCGAGGATACGAGGCGCTCAAGGAAGCTTGGTGCGCAGCCGGCAGTTGCCTGTGCAATTTCCGGATGTACAGCCGTTCCGTCAGTGTGTGCACGGAATGCATCATCGAGTGCAACAACTACATGGGTGAGGAACGCCTGTGCGTCGCCGCCTGTCTTGTTGATATCGCGAATGATTGCAAATACCGTTTCCTTTTCACCGGCGACAAGCGCCTTAATGAAGGAAGGTACGTCCTGAGAAATTACCTTCGCGACTGGTACTTCTACAGTATGAGCCACCGGAGCGGTCATGACGGTTATCTGTTCTACCACATTAGCGATAGGAGTTGCATGTTGCGTCGGTGCGACGTAGCTGTGAGTCTCCGTCTCACGAGAGAGTCCCTTCACGATGTCGTCTACCGTAAGAGTGCCGTTGTCAGCGAGGGCCTTGAAACCTTCGTACGACGAGTAGGTACGAGATGCTACCGGACGAACTGGAGCAGCTACTGAGTGCATAGCGGGTACGTATGCGACCTGTGTGTGAGCAACTGGTGCGTGCGCTATAGGCGCATAGACCGGCTCGTTTACCGCGTAGCTCATTTCGCCACCGAAGATTCCCATGCGACGGAGTGCGAACGGAAGTGCGTTACCAAGAACGAGGTACGCAATCGCAAGGCTCCAGAGCACGAGCATGAGCCAGTAGAGCGCCGTGCCAACAGGACCCAGGTCGAGACCGGTGTACGGAAGGTCAGCGAGGTACACGTACGAGACTGGGTTTCCTGTTACCGGAAGCGAGTCGAGTACGATGTGCGGCTGAGTAGTATCGACACGGAGTGTTGCAGAACACGTGATGACGTTACCGTTCGTTCCATAGAACGTACCTACGTAGGTGTAGACTCCCTGGCCGTTTGGAGAGACAGAGCGAGAGCCGCTCGCGTTCACGTCCCCGATACCCTGGTCAAGATGAACGTTATTCGTGTTCGTACTGTTCCAGTAGATGCGTGCGCTGTCACCACTGCTGATGTTCGACGGCGATACGCTGAGGGTACACGACGGTCCTGGATTGTACGTATTCGTCGAGACGGTTGTTGCACACGTTACTGTGCCACCTGCGCCGGTAGCTGTACCAGTGTAGGTACGAGAACCTCCCGGAGTAACGGTGACTGCACCGCCCGTAACGGGACTCATAGAACCGACACCCTGGTCAATGACGAATGACGTTGCGTTTGTGGTATTCCACGTAAGCGTCGTCTGGCCATTGCTGTTGATGCTTCCCGGGTTAGCAGAGAGCGTACAGGTCGGGCTTGGCGTCACGACAACAACCGTTGCAGGACACGTAATCGTACCGCCTGCACCGGACGCTGTAAGAGCGTAGTTAGTGGTATGCGTCGGCGTTATGTTGCCACTGCCTGAGGTTGCTACGTTCGAAGAATTCGTTCCGTCCGCAAGCGTTACAGTCGTAGCGTTCGCAGTCGTCCAAATGAGGGTAGAAGAACCACCATAGTTCACGCTTGCTGGGCTAGCCGAGAGCGTACAGGTAGGAGCAGGTGGTGGCTGCGTTACCGTAACGGTAATCGGAGCAGGACATACGACCGTTCCACCAGGGCCAGTAGCCGTGAGTGTATAGGTCGTGGTCTGAGTAGGAGCTACGTTGCGGGAAGCCGCCGTTGCTACCGCTCCGATGCCCTGATTAATCGATACGCTCGTAGCGTTGTTGGTCGTCCACGAAAGCGTGGATGCACCTCCCTGCTGAATAACCTGTGGCGTTGCCGTAAGAGTACAGGTTGGAGCCTCTGGTGTTACAACGACGATAGTCGTTGAACAATTTACCGAGGTGCTATTCGCACCCGTAGCCGTGAGGGTGTACGTCGTGGTTACGCTTGGCGCAACTGCAACTGAACCGTTTACAGAGACAGTACCAACGCTTGAGATGCTTACTGCAGATGCGTTGCTCGTCGTCCAGGAAAGCGTTGCCGCTGAGCCCTGGGTGATTGAGGTCGGAACTGCAGAGAGCGTACAGCTTGGGTTCGATGGTGGAACCACATAGATGATGGTCTGACAGGTAGCAGTGCCGCCTGCACCCGAAACTGTAAGCGTGTAGGTTGAGCTCGCACCAGGGGAGACAACTGTTGACCCGCCTGATACTGGTGAGATTGAACCGACACCCGAGAGTGAACCCGAAGTAGCGTTCACGCTCGTCCACGTAATGGTCGAACTACCTCCCTGCTGGATTGAGTTTGGCGAAGCGGTGAGCGTACAGGAAGGAGTTGGAGGAACGATGGTTACGACTACTGTTGTAGAACAGTGCGCAACGCCACCAGGACCAACTGCCGTACCGGTGTAGGTCGTGGTCTGACTTGGCCACACACCGATGGAACCGCCCTGTACTGACTGAACATTTCCGATACCCTGGTCAACCGAGAAACTCGTTGCGCCAGACGTTGTCCATGAAAGATTCGATGAACCTCCCTGCTGGATGTTGTTTGGAGATGCGTTAAGCGTACAAATCGGAGGATTTGGCTGAACAACGGTTACCGTTGCCTGACAATTCACCGTACCGTTTGCACCAGTTGCCGTAAGTCCGTAGGTTGTCGTTTGTGATGGAGATACCAGTACCGAGCCGCCGAGCGATACGCTTCCGAGAGTCGAAATAGTAACGCTGTTTGCGTTCGTGGTTGACCATGAAAGTGTTGCGCTGTTTCCAGCAAGTACGGACGTCGGACTAGCCGAGAGCGTACAGGTTGGTGGCTGTGGTGGCTGATTCACCGTAATGGTGGTCTGACAATTAACGCTACCGCCATTACCAGTTGCAGTAAGGGTGTAGGTTGTCGTGCCCCACGGGGTCACGTTCATTGAGCCGCCTGGAGAAACCGCACCGATGCCCTGATTAATCGATACGCTCGTTGCGTTAGAGGTCGTCCAAGAAAGAGTGGACGCACCACCGGTCGTAATCGATGTTGGGTTCGCATTAAGCGTACAGGTTGGTGGCTGTGGTGGCTGATTCACCGTAACGCTGGTGTAACAACGGACCGTGCCGCCTGCACCTGTTGCAGTGAGTGTGTAATTCGTCGTCTGTGCAGGTGCCACAGTACGGGAACCGAATGTGCCAACTGATCCGACACCCTGGTCGATAGTTACTGACGTAGCGTTCGTCGTTCCCCAGTTGAGGGTGGACGCGCCGCCGGTCGTAATAGACGAAGGACTTGCGGAGAGCGTACAGGTTGGTGGCTGTGGAGCCTGCGTTACGACAACCGTCGTGTTGCAGTTTGCCGTGCCTCCAGGACCCGTAACCGTAAGGGTGTAGGTTGTCGTTTGTGTTGGGGAAACCTGCACGGAACCGCCAGTCGAGACTGCGCCGAAGCCGGTAAGGCTTGCAGAGGTCGCGTTGTTCGATGTCCAAGAGACTACCGAAGACTGACCATTCTGAATCGAGGTTGGATTTGCAGAGATGGTACAGCTTGGAGCCTGTGGTGGCTGATTCACGGTAACGGTCGTGTAACAGTGGACAGTTCCACCATTGCCGCTAGCAGTAAGGTCGTACGTCGTCGTCTGTGTCGGGCTAACGTTGCGTGAGCCGTTCGAAGCAACTGCGCCTACTGTTGGTGAAATCGAAATGCTTGCTGCATTTGTCGTTCCCCAGTTGAGGGTAGATGCACCACCCGTCGTTATGGAAGCAGGGCTCGCCGTAAGCGTACATGTTGGGGAAGGAATCTGAGTCACCGTTACGGTTGCGTAACAATGGATAGTACCGCCGTTACCGATAGCCGTAAGGTCGTAAGACGTCGTCTGGGACGGCGACACGTTGCGTGAGCCGGACGTATTTACCGAACCAATGCTCTGATTAATAGAAACGCTGTTTGCGTTCGTGGTATTCCACGAAAGCGTCGAGCTTCCGCCATTCTGTATGGACGTCGGGTTTGCTGAGAGCGTACAGGTCGGAGCTGGCGTCGGAATGGTTACCGTAACGGTGGTCGTACAATGTACGGTTGTGCCGTTACTAGTAGCCGTAAGGTCATAGGTCGTCGTCTGTGACGGATTTACCGTACGTGAACCTGAGGTTCCAACTCCACCGATGCCCTGATCGATACTAACGGTATCAGCATTCTGCGTGGACCATGAAAGATTTGAAGAATAGCCCTGAGTTATCGTCGACGGATTTGCGTCGAAGTTACAGGTAGGAGGAGGCAGGGGAGCCGGTGCTGGAGTCACGGGTGCCGGAGCTGGCGCCGGTGCTGGAGCAGGAGGTGGTGGTGGGGGTGGTGGGGGTGGTGGGGCCGGAGCAGGGGGCGGAGTACAGCACGGTGGAAGAACCTGCGCCATAACCTGCGTAGGTGTTACGAGTCCGGTTGCAAAAGCAATACCGACGCCTGCTGAGAAAACGGTAAGTACGGTAACGACACCGATAAGAATCGGGCGCTGCTTTGCGTAGGACATTGAAGTTTCGATGCTCATGATTGTTTGGTTGAATGCTTGGTAATTTCGATAATAAATTGGTTCCCTGCCACCGAGGTGGCGTACAAAAAAAGAGAGAAGAGGGTGGTTGGGAGGTCGTCTGGGGACGACCTCCCTTCCTGAAGCGTTCTACTGCGGACAGTCTTCGAAGCGGAACCACAAGTTGGTCCGCACGGAGCTGGCCCGAGCTTCTGCCTCGGAATTCCACACGATAGCCACTTCCTTGCGGTCGCGCTGTGCGTGGTATTCCGGAGGTTCGACACCCATGCCACACGACGTCGTGCCGTCGTGCTCGGTCTTGCACAGCACGAGCCGGAGGCTCGCATCGTGCGCAAACCGAACCGGAACACGTACCGAGTACCAGCCCGGAGTAACCCGGAGACAGCCACGGGAGTGAACCCGCATCTGCAGTGCGCTGGCGACGGCTGCAAAGTCGCAGTCTTCGTCACGCACCTGGTCGAGTGGCCGGTAGGCCCGTTCGGTGAAGGCGCCGTTTTGAAGCGGACCTTGAACGCCGATCGGGCACGCCGCTTCTTCTTGCGGCGTGATGTCTGTGGCGGCCATGGCCCCCACGTTCACCACATCGTCGTCGGCCGTTGTCCGAAACACCACGAACGCGCAGGGCGGCGGAGCGACAGGCGAGAGGCCCGGGTTGACGCAGTCAAGCTTCACGACGATGCGTCCGGTGATGCGGTCCCGAAAGACCTGCACGCCGGCAGCAATCCGCTGTGGCTGACACTGCATGAACACGTCGTCGGCTTCGCGGCTGTGACCGCGAACGCACGACGAGTAGTATTCGATGGAGTGGTCGACTTCGAAGCGCTCGACATCTTCCCGAAGGAAGCGAAGCATCTGGGCGAAGTCGCCGAGATGTTCGGATTCAGGATCCCCTTGGCGGAAAGCCGCGAGGAACTGAATCGGGTTAGCCACGCATCCGCGGAGCGGACGATGACCGGTCGAGTCGAGTCGAAGTGACTCCGTCATCCTGGTGGTGAGCTCCCCAATCGAGGGAAGTCCACCCGGACAGAAGGCGTGGTACGGATGTGTCGTTGCCTCTGCCGTTCCCGGCGCTCCCACCAAAGGCGGCAGCGCAAGAACGACTGAGGCGAGTAGCGCGGTGATGCGCTTCATTTTCTCAATCTCCCTTATAGCGCCGCCCCGGAATGGGACGGCATTGGTTGAACGAACGTAATTCCCCTCTTTGCTGTTGCAAAGTGGTATCTGTGCATGAGACGAGCTCATGAACAAATACCACTCAACACTCTTTTTACTGAATACTCACCAAGTGAGCAATAACAACGAAACGGTCTGACTTGGTAGCGAACGAATCGCAGGTGACAAGCGTAAGCTTGCTTCCCTCTACCGTAAGCGGCACACCGTCGTTCTGTGTATTCGCCTGTGCAACCGTCTCGATTTCGTAGACGTACGTCTTCCCTGCTCCTGTCACCAGAATCTGGTCACCATGCGCAAGAGTCTGAATACCGTCGAATGCTTTGTAGGCCTGATTGTGGACGACGGGTAGGTAACTCGAGTGTCCGAAGATAACGACGTTCTTGCCGTTCTCACCAAGCGAGCCTGACGTTGGATAGCGCACAGCTCCATAGAGAAGATCGTTATCCAACACCTGTGCATTGGTACTCGTCGGATTAGCGACCGTTACCGAAAGATTAATCTTTGGAATCGAAATCTTTTCCGGAAGCACTGCGGCTCCAGCAACTTCTGATTGCTGCTGTTGCTCGGTTAGCACCGGCGCCTGTGTGCCAGTCTTTGATGTGTCAGGGAGCAAGTCGAGTCCGGAAAGCGCAAGTACCGTGGTACCGAATATCACAAAGGCGAACGCAAGGAAGCTCCACTTCTTTGCGATAATGAGTGATATTCCGCCTTTCGGCTTGGCTGTGGTTGGGTTTGTGGACATATCGGTCTTATACATAAATACACTATAAAACAGGTAATGTCAAGTCCTCCCCATCCCCTACCTATTTTGACCCTGGGCGCTCGGTTTGACAAAGAATTGCGAGTGTGGTAATAAGTACGCATATGGAAACGACCCAGAATCACCCCCAGGTACAGACGACTAAGCGCGCTGCCGTAGGCGGCCTCGCAGTCGTCGGCTTTGTAGCGCTTATTCTTATTGGCATTGCAACTGCAATTTACGCAGCATCCTTCCTTCCGAAGGCGTTCTCGAAGCTCTCTTCGGCAAACGTGTTCCTTTCGGGAATTGCCCAGCCAAACGACAACAATCAGCTCCAGGTGGTACAGCCAACAAACACCACGCCGGCTCCGACCTCTATTGTGCTTTCACCAGCAACCACGACCAACACTGTTATCACTCCTATCTATACACCTCCAGCACCGACCCCGACGTACACTGCTCCAGCGCCAAAGCCGACCTATACCGCTCCAGCAACACCGACGTACCATGTTGTCGCAGTTCCTGCTTCAACCAACTACACCGGACTTCCTGATCTTACGACGTCCATCATGTCGGTTGGGTACCTCCGCAACAACGGAGACACCAATTCCTTCGTCGCGGCTAATACCGTGCCAACGGGGCTTCAGGGTGCTGTTCGCTTCTCTATAGCTAACCGCGGAACAAACGTCTCTGCTCCATTTATCTTTGAGGCAAACATTCCAAGCGGCAACAGCTCAACGGTCTATCGTTCCCCATCTGAGCGTGCGCTCAATCCAGGCGATAGCGTTATCTTTACGCTCGGCTTCGACTCTACTCAGAGCGGAAGTCAGAACCTTCGTGTGACTGTTGATCCAAGCAACTACATTGCTGAATCAAACGAAAGCAACAACACTGGTACCGCTACTATTTACCTCAGTGGCAACTACAACAACTCGAATAACAATTCGAACAACAACTCAAGTCAGTACGACAGCAACGGTACCTACTGTACGTACGGAACGTACTACTCAAATAGTCGTTACTACTGCAACTCAAGCTACAACGGTAACAACAATTCGAATTCGAACACCAGCTCGTACGACAGCAATGGTCAGTATTGTACCTACGGGACGTACTCCTCAAGCGGTCGTTACTACTGCAACTCAAGCTACAACAGTAACGGTAACAACAATTCGAATCAGAACGATATCAACGGTCGCAATTGCCTCTACGGTACTTCCTACAGCAACGGTCAGTACTACTGCAACGCAAATACATACACTAATACTAATACCAACACCGGCAACAGTCAGTACGACAGCAACGGTCAGTATTGTGCCTACGGGACGTACTACTCGAACAATCGCTATTACTGCTCCTAATTGGCAACGAGCTCCGCTCTTATAAAGTGATAGCCTTATTGACCTAAACTATTCATGAAGAAGCCCCGCATACCGCAGGGCTTCTTCATTTCACCCCCCTATCATGGAGTGAGTGTGTGTGAATACCAGGAATAAGCTGAAAGCAGCCGAAGCATAACGAGTTGAGGAAAGAAATATCCGACCGAGGTCCTCGAGTGGCGGTATTTCTTGAACGAAACGACTATATGCTTCGTGCGCCCTGGAACGCCGGAGTCTTCCTGGCATTCACACACACGAACGAAACCTTAAATATCCAGATTCGCCATCCGCGCGTTCGATTGAATGAACGACTTACGACTAGCAACGTCCGTACCCATGAGTACATCGAAGATGCGGTCCGCCTCCGCGGCATCATCCACCGTAACGCGCTTCAGTATGCGCTTACTCGGGTCCATGGTGGTCTCCCAGAGCTCGGACGGATTCATCTCTCCAAGACCTTTGTAACGCTGAATGGTTATCTTTTGCGACTTTGCAGGCTTCCCTTTTGTGTTTGTTTCCGCTTCAGCCGCCGCTTCTTCGGCTTCTACTTCTTCATCGGTCGCATCCGCTTCATTTACCACAAGGTCTGCGTCTTTGCCGAGAATCTGAGCCTTTTCTTCATCCGTATAGGCATACAGGATTTCCTTACCGCGCTTAATCTTGTAGAGCGGTGGCTGTGCAATATACACAAACCCTCCATCAATAACCTGACGGAAGTGACGGAAGAAGAGTGTGAGCAGGAGCGTGCGAATATGGGCTCCGTCCACGTCGGCGTCAGTTGCAATAATCACTTTGTGATAGCGAAGCTTCGTAATATCAAAGATGTCCCCGATAGCAGTACCCATGGCAATAACGAGATTCTTAATCTGTTCAGACGCAAGCATCTTATCAAGGCGAGCGCGTTCAATATTTAAAATCTTGCCGCGAAGCGGAAGAATGGCCTGCGTACGTCGGTCACGTCCCATTTTCGATGAGCCACCTGCCGAGTCTCCCTCCACAATGAAAAGTTCGCTCTCAGATGCATCCTTGGTCTGACAGTCAGCCAGCTTACCCGGAAGGGTCATGCCCTCAAGGGCACCCTTACGGAGCACCGAGTCTTTTGCAGCCTTTGCGGCCTTACGAGCCTTAAGGGCGAGCAGGACTTTATTTACAATTGCCTTGGCGTCGTCCGGATTCTCTTCAAGGAACGAGGAGAATGCGGTGCCGAAGACTGTCGCGGTTGCACCCTGCGCTTCGGTTGAGCCGAGTTTACCCTTGGTCTGACCTTCGAACTGAATCTCCGGCATCTTTATAGAAATAACTGCTGTGATACCTTCGAGGACATCATCACCCGTGAAGTTCTCCTCGCTTTCTTTGAGGATACCTGCGGAACGACCGTAGGAATTGAGCGTACGCGTGAGCGCTGTCTTGAAGCCGGTTACGTGCGTACCTTGTTCCGGATTGTAAATATTATTGGCGAATGCGAGCAGGCGCGGTGACAAATCATCCGTGTATTGAAGTGCGACTTCGACCGCGACATCATTCTCGCTCGAATCAACGTAGAAAATATTCTTGTGGGCGACCGTCTGGTGCTTGTTGTAAAACCCAATGAGCGAGCGCAGACCACCTTCAAAGAAGAAGGTCATGGACGGCACCTCAAGGCCGAGGTTGCGTGCGTAGAACTCGTTCTCAGAGTCCACCATGCCCGCTTCGCGTGCATCGATAACGGTAATACGCGTACCCTTCACGAGGTAGGCCTGCTGACGCAGATGCGAGACAATCTTGTCCCAATTCCAAGTGATGCCTTCCTTGAAGATAGTGACGTCCGGCTTGAAAAAGACGATGGAGCCCTGGTGCGACGTCTTTCCAATCGGCTTAACCTTCGCAAGCGCTTTACCTATCTTGTATTCCTGCATGTGCATGACGCCGTCTTTGTGCACAATGACTTTCGTGTGCTCAGAGAGCGCGTTCACCACAGATGCGCCCACACCGTGAAGACCACCCGAGACTTTGTACCCGGAATCTTCCCCGCCGAACTTACCGCCGGCATGCAGCGTGGTCATGATGGTCTCGAGTGCTGAGACTTTGGTCTTTGGGTGGATACCGACCGGAATACCGCGACCGTTATCCGTGACGCGTACGTAGCCGCCCGGAAGCAACACTACTTCGATATCATCCGCGAACCCACCCATCGCTTCGTCGCGAGAGTTATCGAAGATTTCCCAGATGAGATGGTGAAGACCATCGGGTCCGGTAGTACCGATGTACATGCCCGGGCGCTTGCGGACCGGTTCGAGGCCCTCGAGGACGGTGATGCTAGAGGCATCATATTCGCCGCCTTTTGAGGCAGCTTTTTTCGCTATAGGAGCCACTTTCTTAGCCATATTCGTAGATAGAGTATACCACAATTCAAACCCGTGCGGAGCCGACATTAAGCGACTTTTCTGACGCGCTACAATAGGCCTATGCGTTACCCGCGTTTCCTTCTTGCAACACTCCTTACCGTGGCCGTTATTGGGGGGTCAATAGTTGCCTACCCAGAAGTAGCGCTTGCAGGTCCTTGCGGCGCCGCCTCTGCTCCTAATCCTCCTTACTTTATAACCCCCCCTGCCCCCTCAAGTGCGAGTTCTATAAGCATGGTCTCCGTGACCGTTATCCCTGGCCCGTGTAATACCGTGACCTTCACGTTTGCCCACGCCGCCTGTGGAGTAAATGACGGCACGGGCGGTTCTGACATAAGTCAGTCTTCGACTTCTTACACGGATACCGGAATGCAACCAAATAAATGCTACGCATACACCCTTCAAGACATTAACGGCGGCGGGTATACGAGTACGCTCTCGACAGCATCTACAACGTATACTTTCGCGAACACTCCAGGCACTCCTACCCTCGGCACGCCAACGGCAACCACGCTCACGCTCACGAACGCCGAGAACAGCAATCCGAGCGCAAGTCCCACCACCAACTTCGCCGTGCAGATAACAGTGACGGCAGGAAGCGACGCCACCTGGAATAACAAGTGGGTAGATGGTTCCGGCAATCCATCAGCGTCTGCGGTGTGGCTTTCGGACGCGCAACTCGATAACCTCGTCATCACCGGGCTTCAAAGCAGTGTGACCTACGCGGCTGCTTCGAAGGCACGGAACACCGACACGGTGGAGACTTCTCTCTCCTCAACAGGAAGCAACACAACGAGTGCAGGTGGCGGTGGCGCGACACGCATCATTCGAATTCGTGGCGGAACACGATTCCGTGGTGGAGTACGCTTGAAATAATATATGAAACCCGTCCACATTTTCGGAAGCGTGGTCGCCATCGTACTTCTGGGTGCTGGTATTTGGTTTGCCGTTACACATCCCCTTCCTCATGCTCCCTTCAAGAGGGTGGCAACCACCCTGCCCTCGGCCGTCACCCCTTCCCTTCCGGAGCGCACGCCACCGACAGGAATGAAGCTCTATCGCAGTACGCTCTACCATTTCTCGTTCTTCTACCCTGACACGCTTACCGCGACCGAATTCAAAGAAAAAGGCACGGCGCTCACTGTTACCTTTGAGTCCGCTAGCGACCCAAAGCAGAGCTTCCAAATATTCATTGTCCCCTACGGCCTCGAGCAGATAACTCCAGAGCGTTTCAAGCAGGACGACCCGTCAGGAGTACTTAACGACCAGCAGCAGATAACACTCGACGGCAAACAGGCAACCGTCTTCTTTAGCACAAATCCTTCACTTGGTGACACCCGAGAGATATGGTTCATCAATCACGGCTTTCTCTACGAAGTGACGACGTACAAAGAACTCGACAGTTGGTTGGCCCAAATAATGGGCACGTGGAAGTTCGAGTAAGTTACGCGCGACGCGTAACGACGACACCAGGCACACCATTGTCCCAGACCTGGGTCTTTTTGATGGTCACTCGTACTTCAAGGGCCGGAGTCTCGGTTAAAATCCGCTCCGCTATGGTGTTCGCGAGCGACTCGATAAGGTAACGGCTTTCACGCGAGAATGTCTCGTTCACAATCCGCTTTAGTGCATCGTAATCAATAGTATCTATGAGCGAATCAGACTGCCCTGCCCGGAGGAGGTGCGCACCAACACGAAGACATACAACGAACTCCTGCTCCTTCGTGCGTTCGTGCTCGTAATGACCGTGTGCGCCCTGCACCAGTAGGCCGTCGACGGTGAGGTAATCCATACTAACGAACTTCAAACCCGTCCCTATCGTTTAAGGCCTTCGTTACAGCCTCCATGACGGGAACCAACTCAGTATCGGAAAGCGTCTTGAGAGGAGATTCAAATACAAGACGGAAGGCGTAGGATATACGTCCGTCTTTCTCGAACGTATCAAAACTGTCAGAGCGAACGAGCAGACTTCCTGCCGCATCAGTTATTAATTTTTCTATCAAGTCTGGTGGTGTTCCGGCCGGCGTCCACACCGCGATGTCACGTAGCGCGAACGGATATAGGGAAAATGGTTCATACGGGCCAAGCTTCACTTTATTCGGCTCGTACCCTTCACCAAGACGAATAAGCTGTTCAGGCGACACCAAGAACTCGACAACCGATCCTTCAAGGGAGAACCGTGCTGCCCCCGGCGTCTGGAGCAGTTCTTGCTCAATAGTTGCGGCGTATTCTTTCAATACCGATTCGGACTCTTTTCCATCAACTGCATGCACCGCAAGCACGACCGCTAGCGTCTCTCCATCGTGTTTAAAAATAGTTCCTGCTTCGAAGAGTTTGACGATGGGTTCAGTACCGAGAGCACGCGGAGCGACGGCGACGGCGCGCGCAAGCGCTTCTTTCATATTCGGAACCAGTGATGCGCGCAACCAGGGCTTATCCTGCTGTAGCGCATTTGCAAGAGCTATATCGCCGTGCGTACCGAATGCCTGTAACGACACTTCGCTAAAGCCGCGCTCGGTAAGAAAGTCCTTAATATGCTCTGTGCCACGAAACTGCGTCTGCGAAGGTAACGACGGAAGTCCCGGTAATTCCTCACCGGTAATCCGGTCGTATCCCAATATGCGCCCTACTTCTTCCGCTACGTTTTCTGGAATAACGACATCACTTCGTTCAAAGGGTGGCAGTATGGTGTACACCCCTTCGGCTTCGGTGTAGGTGAAGCCAAGACGGTCGAACACGCCACGAACCTCAGTGTCGCTAAACACTGCGCCGAGAATACCGTTCAGCTTCTCAAGCGACACTGTAACCGGGACAATTTCAGGAGCTCCGGCATACAGATCGGTTACCCCGACGAGCTCTCCTCCAGCAATTTTTTGTATGCAGGCAAGAACGTCTCGCATGGCGTAGGCAACAAGCGCTGGCGACGGCCTGTTCTGGAAACGTAAACTTGCATCAGTAAAGAGTTTGAGCGCCTGAGCGGACGTACGCACACTCCTGCCGTCAAAGTGTGCCGACTCTATGATAATGTCGGTCGTCGTGTTCGTAATAGCTGCGGCTTTCCCGCCCTTAATACCGGCAATGCCAATAGGAAGGTCAACGTGTGCGTCCGTAATCAAAAGCGTGCCTTCCGGAAGCTCGTACACTTCATCGGTAAGTGTCGTTATTTTTTCTTCTGGACGAGCGCCACGTACACCAATCGCGTATGTACCTGCATCATTTGTAAGAAGTTTTGCATCGAAGGCATGCAACGGCTGGCCGATAGTAAGCATGACGTAGTTTGTAGCGTCAACGACATTGTTTATGGAACGTTGTCCGACCGACTCCAGGGCCTCCTTGAGCCACGCTGGTGAAGGGCCAATTTGCACACCTTCCACGAGAGCGGCCATGTAGCGCGAACACATCTCCGGATTTTCTACGGAAACAGTCACCCGGTCTGTCGAGGGAAATTCGGGCACCTCCTCGCGCAGAGGATCCTGCTTCAGAGGAAGTTCAAGAATTGCAGAAAGCTCGTGGGCCACACCACGATGGGAAAGCATATAAGCCGCGCGGTCAGGTAGTACCTTCACCTCAAGGTAGTCGGGTGTTATCTCTTCAACTTCAGCAACGTGAAAGGTAAGCGCTTCGGACAGGGCGTTCGAGTCCGGAAGCGGTGAGGCGAAGAAGGTCTGCAGCCAGGCTGGTGATATTTTCATATTATTCGGTCGTGTACGGAAGTGCGTTCACGAAACGTGTATCGCCGGAATGAAAAAGACGTACATCCGGAATGCCGTACTTAATCATGAGCAGACGCTCAATTCCGCCACCAAATGCAAAGCCTTGATACACCTCCGGATCAACCCCTGCATTCCGAAGTACGTCCGGATGCACCATACCCCCTCCCATAACCTCAAGCCATTTTCCTTTTCCTCCATCACCTTGCGGGAACCACACGTCTATTTCTACCGATGGCTCGGTGAAGGGGAAATAACTCGGACGAAAACGTACTCGAGCACCTTCTCCCAGATATTCCGCAAAGAATCGGTCGAGCGTCCCTTTTAGGTGTGCGAGTGTGATGCCTTCGCCGACGACTAGTCCTTCGTTCTGATAGAACTGCGCTTCGTGCGTGGCATCCGTTGCTTCGTTACGAAACACCTTACCGGGCACGATGATGCGATAGGGTGGAAGAATTCCCTGTTCCATCTGTGCCTTCATAAAACGAATCTGCACCGGAGACGTATGTGTGCGCAGCACCTTTCCCTCTTTCTGGTCCACCCAGAGCGTGTCCTGCATATCGCGAGCAGGGTGGTCCATGGGCACACCAAGCGCAGTAAAGTTATGCCATTCGTCTTCAAGCTCAGGGCCGTATGCAATACCGAATCCCATGCGGCCGAATATGTCCGCGAACTCGCGTGTGGCCACGCTTATGGGGTGCAGTCGGCCCTCTGACATATACAGCCCAGTATACACGCGCCTGATGGAAAAAATAGCCTTTATTTGCTAGTATTCAGGAGTTAGGGCGCTCGAAATACTATCTATGCATCTAGCGGTATTCGCTTATCCGTTCATCTTTACCGGCCTCTATTTTGAGGTGTTCATGCTCCTTACCTTTCTTTCGGCACCCGCTAAAGAGCGCCGTGCTCGTCCACCAGTAACCGTATACCCCAAAGTGGGTCTTATCGTTCCCTGCTGGAACGAAGAGACGACTATCGACGGAACCGTGCAGTCCCTTTTGAATCTGGATTACCCGAAGGACCGGCTTCGCATCATTCTTGTAAACGACGGCTCGACTGACAACACAAAAACTGTCATGGATTCCTATACCGGTAATCCGCAGATTACGGTTGTCCATAAGGAGAACGGTGGTAAGCACACCGCAATAAATCTCGGTATAGAAATCGTTAGTGATTGTGAATTCGTGGGCTGTCTTGATGCGGATTCATTCGTAGCAACGGACGCACTTCGCGAAATGATGTCAGCGTTCGGCGACCCGCAGGTTGGTGCCTCGACACCGGCCATGTCCGTCTTCCAGCCGAAGAACATACTCGAACAGATGCAGAATGCTGAATACATTTTCGGTATTGCATTGCGTCACGCCCTTTCTGCAGTCAACGGCATCTACGTTACACCCGGACCCTTCTCGGTCTATCGACGCTCCGTTATTGAGAAGATAGGCGGTTTCCGCCACGCACACCAGGCTGAAGACATGGAAATGGCGCTCCGTATGCAACGTGCCGGCTACCAAATTGAAAACTCTCCGCGTGCCCGTGTATACACGAAGGTCCCACGTACCGTTGCAAAACTCGTAAAGCAGCGCACACGTTGGACAACCGGCTTCCTCAGAAACGTCATGAAAGACTACCGCGACATGGTCGGTAACCCGAAGTACGGAGTACTGGGGCTCGTGGTCCTCCCTCTTGGTTTCGCTGCTGTTATCGGAGGTGTTGCTTTGTTTGCACTTGCGATTGGACAGCTTGGTAGCGAGATATACCACGCGGTCGCTGTGACCTCGGGTGTACCGTTCTGGTATATCATTACGCCACGATTCTCGCTCGAGTGGTTTTATGCGCCAGTTACCTTTGTGACCGTCATTAGTATTGTCGTGCTGTGTATTTCTACGTCGTTCATTGTCATCGGTAGGAATGTATCAAAGACGAAGACAACTCTTACGGTCAGTATTTTGGGTTACGCCTTCCTCTATGGCTTCATAGCTCCGTTTTGGCTACTACGAGCACTTGCAGACGTTGCCACGGGCACGCGCCGCGCATGGAGGTAATCTCTGCTACTATACGAAAATCATGCCTCTACCCCTTCGCAACGCTCTCATAGCCCTCGGTATCACGGCCGTCATTATTGGTACGGTTATCTACGCCATAAACTATCTCGATCGCCAACGTCTA
This sequence comes from Minisyncoccia bacterium, assembly GCA_038228545.1. Lineage (GTDB taxonomy): Bacteria > Patescibacteriota > Minisyncoccia > Phycocordibacterales > Phycocordibacteraceae > C7867-001. The sequence goes on from JBBRPE010000001.1 coordinate 143,812, forward strand.
GCGGAACTAACCGGTATCCAGACCCAGCTTGCTACCGATACCCTCAACCTCGAGACGCAGTACGCGCTTCTTGAAAATGCGCCATGCGAAGACATAACGGGTGGCAATGAGCTTTCTCAGGAAGTAAGTTCACTTGGCGACCGGCTTGCGGGTGCCGAAGAGCGCCTTGGCAACAAGAACGCACAGGTTATCGACCTGAAGAAGCAGTACACCCTTTTACAGATTCGCGATTATCTTCTCACGCAGCAGCTTTCAAAGACGTGCCATCTCACACCGACGGTTGCGTTATATTTTTACTCAAACACTCCGGGTACCTGCGAGAATTGTGACCGTGCCGGTTACGCGCTTTCCTATCTTCGTCAGACCTATCCTGCACTTCGAGTGTACTCATTTGATTACGATCTCGAACTTGGTGCTCTAAAGACGCTGATTGCCGTTGAGAAAATCCAGCCGCAGTTCCCTGCCTTCATCATAAACGGGAAGAAGAATTACGGCTTTACGTCGCTCAATGACTTCGAAAAGCTTTTCCCCAAGACTCTTTTTGCTACGTCTACGGCGACCTCGACTACAACGAAAAAATAAGTTAGGTTAGTACAAACGTGCTGTCAGGAAAAGACAGTCCCATATGCCGCCTTAGCTCAGTTGGTAGAGCAACACTTTTGTAAAGTGAAGGTCCCCAGTTCGAGCCTGGGAGGCGGCTCCAATAAACGTACAAGCGCTCCTCACGGAGCGCTTGTACGTTTATGTGGCATCGGGACCCGGTGTGCCCTTCCGAAGGGTTTTACGGAAACGAACGATGGTCGCTATAAGGGGAGAGCCTTCGGGCTCAGGGGCCGTGTCTCCACGCTCGGCAACTCGTTCACGAAGCGTACGGATAATACGCGTGAGAGCGCGTTCTGAGGCACGCACAGCGAGTAGAGTGGTATGTACAGCGTCATGAGCAACACGCTCACTAGTCGTTTTAACCATATGAGCAAAAAAAGCCGTCCAGTCTATGTGGCGAGCCACATAGACTGCCCGAGCAACCTGTTTATCGAGGCGAGCGCGTGTACCGGAGAACAACCGTACTCCTTGCTTTGTCTCGAACCAGGAAAGGAATACGAAAGCCACCAGCAGAAAAAAAGTAATACAGATGGCAATAAGGTAGCTCATAGGGTGTGCTGGTACACACGAGGGAACGCGTATGATTGCGTTATCCGCGGGCGGAGAAGCGGGAGAATTTAGATACTTCAATCCTCTCTCCAAACTTCTGAGAGGCCTCATCAATAAGCTGCTTCATGGTCTTGCTCTCGTCTTTGATGTAGGGCTGGTTCAAAAGAACGGTATCGCGGAAATAGCTATCCATCTTGCCGGCAAGAATCTTCTCCTGCATCTCGGCAGGCTTGTCCTTCACTTCTTCTTTAAATACGGCCATAGCAGCGTCCTTTGCTTCGGGAGCGATTTCCGCATCCGTAAGATACTGCGGATTGGTTGCCGCCACCTGCATAGCAACCTCGCGTGCAAGTGTTTCAAAGTCAGGATTCTTCGACACGAAGTCAGTCTCAGACGAAAGAAGTACCATCGCGCCAATAGCCTTATCGTGGAGGTACATACCGACAGCACCCGCACCTATTTCTCGGTCTGATTTCTTGTCTGCCGCTTCCGAGCTTCGCTTGCGCAAAATAACCTCTGCCTTCTCGATGTCGCCGTCTGCTTCCTCAAGTGCTTTCTTGCACTGCATTACTGAGAGGCCGGTTGCCTCACGAAGTTGCTTAACGATGTCTATTGAAATTTCCATGGTGTGTATGTTTATTGTACTAAGTCTGTTCCTTCGTCTCCAGAGTGCGTTCAAAAGTTTCGGATACGAGGCGCGGGAGTGAGTTTTCTGGAGCGTACTAGCACGACGAAAGAAAACGAATGAACCGTAACGCGGTAGCTGGGACTTTTGAGTGCTTACGCCTTGATGCCGGACTCGAAGGCGGAAGCAAGCTCACCGAGCATAAGAGCAATATTTGCACGAGATGCGTCGTTCGTAACGATAGGATATGTAGCATCCTTAAGGTCGCAGTCAGAGCTGATGATGGCGATGATTGGAATACCAGCGTCGCGAGCCTCCTTCGTTGCGTGAGCATCATGCTTGGTGTCTACGATAACGAGAGCGTCAGGACGCTTTGCAAGTGTCTTGATTCCTTCAAGGCGCTCCTCAAGTCGATCGATTTCGCGGTCAATGCGAACGCGCTCAAGTTTCGTGTAGAGCTTTGAAAGTTCACCGCTTTCGCGCTTGGCTGAAAGGTCAGCAAGGCGGTCAATACGCTTCTTGATTTCCGTAAAGTTGGAGATGGTTCCACCGAGCCAGCGACTAGCTACAAACGGCTGCATGAGGCGCTTTGCGGCTTCACGAATGCCATCAGATGCTTCGCGCTTACCGCCAACGAAGAGTACGGTCTTGCCATCGCGGGCGAGCGCTGCGATAGCGGTCTTAGCAGCAATAAGCTGTTGGTCGGTCTTCTCCAAATCGAATATTTCGAGCTTACCCTTAGCGCCGAGCACAAAGGAGCGCATGGTCGGGTGGCGACGGCTCTTTACCTGGGCAAAATGAGCACCAGCGCCGAAGAGACGCTCGATTCCAGCACCGGTCTGGCCGGAGGTAGTTGTTTCAGTCATGTAATACGTACCTTACCATAAGCCTTTTATGGCTTCAATAGGGCGTACGTGGTCTTATTCATCGTCCTCGGCGGGCCCTACTCCCCCGCTTTCCGCAGCCGCTTGAAGGGCTTCAACAATGGGGTCAATGTTCCCCAGCATGATTTTAGGCAGATTATGCCACGACTCCTTCAGACGATGGTCCGTAATGCGGTCCTGGAGAAAGTTATAGGTGCGAATCTTCTCAGAACGGTCACCGGTACCTATTTGGCCGGCGCGCAGGTCTGAGTGTTTTTTTGCCTCTTCTTCCACCGCAAGTGCTTCGAGCTTAGCGGCGAGAATCTGCATCGCTTTTGCGCGGTTACCCAACTGCGTGCGATCGCTCGACGAGCGTACATCGATACCAGTCGGACGGTGAATAAGGCGTACGGCAGATTCTACCTTGTTCACGTTTTGGCCACCGGCGCCTCCCGAGCGCGTAAACTCCATATCTATATCTGCCAGATTGATTTCCACCACCGGCTTCACGCGTATCGGAAGCGCAGCTACGGACGCTGTGGACGTATGAATACGTCCTGATTTCTCCGTCTCCGGTACGCGCTGAACACGATGCACGCCCGTCTCATAGCGAAGCGCATCATATGCAGCGGCGTTATCAATTTCAAGTGTCATATCATCCACGCTACGCACTTTCCAGCCCTTACCTTCGGCGTATTTCATATACATTTCGCGAAGCTCTTTCGCAAAATGCGACGCCTCGTCGCCACCGGCGGCAGCGCGAAATTCGAGTACAACAGCCTTTGGCTTACTCTCCTCTTCTTTCTCTTTCTCAGTGATACGCTCTATATCATCAAGTATTTCTTTCTGGCGGGCCGTGATGCGCTCTTCGTCTTCCGCAGCCATTTCGAGTAAGAGAGCGTCTTCCCCTGCAGCTTCACGGCTTGATACCCGTTCTTGTTCGAGACGCTCATATTCCTCCGCGAGGTAGCGGGTTTCGTGATTGTTTTTAAATTCGGAGGAATATTCCATAGGTATAGAGTATCACCGCTAACGCACAGGGAATAAGAAAACGGACCTGGATGCAAGGCGTGGGAAGTTAGTTTCTGTAGACGTACTTCGGTACGACGAAAGAAACTAACGGGACCCGCAACGACGCAGATGGGCCCGTTTTGTTATTTCTTAGCTTGTGCGGCGCGTTGCTTGAAGCGCTCTACTCGTCCCGTCTTATCGAGGGTACGGTCCTCCCCCGTATAGAACGGATGAGAAGCACTTGAGATTTCGACCGTGAATTTGTCGTATTCAGTACCTTTCACAGTGCCCTTCTCAGTCGTGCGAATAGTGGAGCCGATAAGGAACTGTTCCCCTGAGGAGATATCCTCAAAGAGTACAGTACGGTAATCGGCTGGATGTGTGTCCTTTTTCATTGCCTAGGGACTATAGCAAAATCGACCGTTCAAAGCAAACCGTATTCCGCCGAGTCAGCACAGGACACCAGTATCGACAGCTCTGAACGCTAGAGAGTGAGGAGCTAGAACTCGTTGAACTTCGGGAGGACATTCACCGTCACCGACCTCGAAACTCCCTCACACGTAACGGTGTAGGTAGACTGGGTGGTCACATTCAGGATGGTTGTCGTGTTTGTGCTTGCAGCATTCGTAATATCGCACGATGTGTCCGAAAGGGTTGAGTTGGTGGTGTTAAAGCCTGGACCACCGATATTCGTTCCGGTAAGGGTACACGCCACGCCTGTAGTTACACCGGTTGCACTCCATGAGACGACTACCGAACCGCCCGAAACGACGCGCGACGGTGTCGCCGTAATAGTTGGGGTGTCTCCAGCTCCACAGGTGTAGGGGTTACCAGTGATAGTAACTGGTGTGCAGGAGGTCGGGCCTGCATTCTGCGTGCCATTGGTTGCGCTCACCGTCGGTGAGTAGCTACCCCCGCCTGCGTACTTGTTTATAAACGTTGTTGCAGAACTGGTTTGTGACGATGGATTACCGCCGACGGCGCTCCACGTGTAGCTGTTTGCTGCTGGCGCGAAGTTGGCTGCGACCACGGTCCACGTCACGTTCTGATTCGGTGCAGCACTAGCGGGTGATGGCGTACAGGAAGATATAACTGGAGAAGCCGGAGCCGTCACAGTCACGGCTGTCCAGGCACTGCAGTTGTCGACTTCACTTGACTCCGTAATAGTACCCGTGCCTGCGGACGAGTTCTTGTCGGCGCAGACGCGCATGTACTTCGTTGTGCCGGCGTCTGCAAGCGGGTAGGTATAGGAAATGGTCGCCGGTTCCGTATTGCCGTTCGCAAGAGTAGCCGTAACAATCGTGCCTGCATCAATCACGTTGATGGTGCCCGCTGCATTATCGGCACGCTGGAGCAAGTTAGTGAACGTAGCTCCCGTCGAAGCATTACCAGTGTTTGAAATCGTAGAAGTAAACGCTACCGAAGAATTTGCTTGAGCGGTGCTCGGTGTTACGACGCCCGCGGTAAGATTCGGCTGGTTGAGCGACACAAGTGTAAGGGTGACGCCACAGAACGGACTTCCCCACGTGTTAGTAGTTATGCCATTTGCGGTTGAGCCAGGGAAGGTGCTTACATAACCCGCGCTTTGCTTATGGATGACGGCAGACTGTCCAACGGTGATAAGTCCGCGATGTACGGCAGCAGCGCCTATGTCCGAGTCTTGCGTATATGGACTACTTCCCCACACACTACCGCCATTTGCACCGCCCGTAACGCTGACGTCGCCGGTGTACGCGGAACACTGGTCGGTTACGGTAACAGCTGTCCAAGCTCCACAATTATTTACCTCATTTGATTCCGCTATGGTGCCGGTGCCTGCAGCAGAGTTTTTATCGGCACAAATACGCATGTACTTGGTCTTTCCCGCATCATTCGCAGGGAATGTGTAGAAAATAGTAGCTGCCTCCGTACTACCGTTAGCAAGGGTCGCTGTCACAACCGTACCTGCATCAACCACGTTGACGGTGCCCGCTGCATCGTCCGCTTTTTGGAGCAGGTTTGTGAAGGTTGCGCCGGTAGATATAGTACCGGTGTTCGATATGGTCGAAGAGAAGCTTGTGGCGTTTCCTTGCACAGCTGTCGTCGGAGATACTGCTCCGGCTGAAAGGTCGGACGCAGCGCCCGCGATACTTACACTGTTACTGCAAGCAAAGCTTGTACTCTGGCTACCAGACGTAACCAATACCGATGCGGTCTTGCTTCCCGGTGAAGCATAGGAAGGAGATATCGATATGCTTGACCCCGAGATTCCGTCCGTACCACTCCAAGAATACGTGTACGCGCCGGTTCCACCTGATGGAACTGCGGTCCAAGTAACAGCTGCACCAGTGATAGCAGATGTCGGTGACACCGAACACGTTGCGGAAAGTGTTGGGTATACCGTGACCGCAGTCCAAACGCTACAGTTATCCGCCTCATTCGATTCAGTAATGACGCCTGTACCGACGGCTGATTGCTTATCTGCACAGGCACGCAAGTACCAGGTGCCAGCCGTAAGTGAGACGGTTGGTGTGAATGTTGCGGTGTTCGATGCTGGCGAAGCGCCAAGTGTTGGATTTGCATAGGTGGCGACGTCCGTTGCGCCGGTTCCACCTGAGTCAGTAGCGCGCTGAAGCAGGTCGGTAAATCCAGCGCCTGAGCTAAGACTGCCTGTATTGCTTATGGTCGCGGTATACGTCTGTGCGATACCATTCACTGCCGTTGCAGGAGTTGGTCCACTCGCTGTGAGGTTTGGTTGTGCTGCTGCAGTTACGGTGACCGTCTGGTATGCGCTGCAGTTATTGCCCTCGTTTGATTCGTTTACGGAACCTACAAAGGAAGAATTATTGTCGGCGCATGCACGTACCTGGAAGGTGCCGGTAGACCCGAAGGTAACGCTCGCACTCGCCGTGCCTGAAGTACCGGAAGTAAGATTTCCAATCGTGTTGGCTGCGTAGATGGAGCCACCCGAGACCTGAATAATGTTATTGAAATTACCACCTGATGGATTGGTTGGTCCGAGTCCGCTATTGGTTACTGTAGAATTTATAGTCACTGCGACATTCACAGTAGCGGACGTCGGCGAGACGAGACCGGCGGCCAAGTCCGGCAAGTTGACCGTAACGACAGAGGTGCCCGTTGCTGTTCCTGTACCGGTACAGGTAAGTGTGTACGTAGTACTCGTTGATGGTGTGACGACGACCGTATGGGAGCTTCCGTCCGCAGTTATTGCTCCAACACCATTATTGATAGAGCCTGACGAAGAGTTTGCACAGGTATAGGTAAGTGTCTGACTACTGCCCACGTTTATGGTCGCTGCAGCTGGTGTAAATGTTGCTACCGGAGCTGCAGGAGCTGCAATAGCAACTGAAGTCCATGGTCCGCAGTTATTTGCCTCGTTCGATTCAGCGACAGCATTAGAGGTGTCCGCGCAGAGACGCACTTGATACGTTCCTGCCGCACCGAATGAGTAGGTGCTTCCGGCGGTCACGCCACTCGAACCGCTCGCGGCTATAGCGATGGCCGGAGATGTACCCACAGTTGTGACTCCTTGTATCTCGAAGTATGACGTGAAGGCCGGGAACGCGACCGCATTTCCGATGTTTTGAACGGTGCCCGTGAACGTGAGCGGTGTGCCAGCAGTTCCTGAAACCGGCGCAACATTTGCCGTCACTGTAAGATCCGGCTGTAGGCCGGTTATTGATACCGTGGTGCTACATGCCAGTGCAGACGTGGTTTGCACGCCATCTGAAATAGTAACCGTACCGGTCTTTGAGCCCGCTGATGGATAGGTTACCGGTGCACTCGGTCCAGTTGCGCCAGCAAGCGGAGCAGTCCCTCCCCAAGAGTAGGTATAGCCACTTCCCGTTCCGCCCGAACCACTCGCGGTCCAGGTTATGGTCGTTGCTGTTGTACCAGATGACGGCGATGCGGAGCAGGAGCCGGTCAGTACTGGGTAGGCAGTAATGTTGGAGAACGCCTGAGTTGAACCCGTACCAGTACATGTAAGTGTGTACGTGGTAACACCGCTTGATCCAGGAGTGACACTCATGGTGTGTGCCGACCCGTCTGCAGTTATTGCCGTTCCGTTAATAGTTCCGCTCGATGAATTAGTACAGGTGTACGTCAGGGTCTGGCTTGCGCCAAGAATTATAGTCGCCGAAGTCGGCGTTAATGTCGCCACAGGAGCTGGTGGAGTTGTAATAGTAACGGTTTTCGAAGTCCAACCTGATAACCCGCCACGACTGTCTTGTGTCTGTGCCTCGAATGTATAGGTACCCGCAGAGCCCCAGGAGTGATTGCTCGTGCCTTGTGTTCCGGACGAGATATAGCCCGACGCAGGAATAAGCTCGTCTACGGTGCCGTTATTGTCCCAATCGACTCCGTAACGGATAGTGTCTCCGTCAGGGTCAGTCGCTGTGAATCCGTAGCCGTAGCTGGTGCTTGTAAGACCGGACGCTGGACCGGTGATGGTCGGCGCATTGGGGTTATTGTTCGAGGCAATGCCGACCAGTGCGTACGGAATGACCATCGCACCTACGTTTAGCACATAGGGACTTTTTATGATGGTGTTGCTGTTCCATGCAGCAGCTCCTCCGCTCACCGTCGGTTGACCGAAACCGGATATGGCACCGCCCGTCATGGGGAGATTGTTTCCATAACAGCCTGCAACATAGCTATACCCGTCTTGACTTGAATTGCGATAGTCGTAATACCGGTAATAGAATTTGCCTGTCGTTGCCCCGTAATTAAATGTAGGGGTGAGGGGTCCGGTTCCAGTAATAGTGCACTGTTGCTTAAGAGAACCATCTCCTTGCACTACCGGACCTCCACAGCTCATGCCAGTCGTCCCCGTAAGAGAGCGTGCTGGCGGAGCGACACGGAGCGGTACGTAGACGTCGAAGTTAAGGTTTAGACCAGCGCTCGCGTCTTGATAATTATAATTGACGATAAAGTCGTTCGGATTACAGGTGATTGAAGACGGCGCACTTGCCTGCCAGTCACCATAGGGTGAGTCTGCAGAATACCCCGTTCCGAACCACGTTATATTCTGTGGTGTCCATGCAGGGAACACAAAATTAACAACGGTTCCGGTAGGAACACTAGCTCCGCTCGATATGATTTGTCCGTTCGAAGCGTTCGTTACAGATACGTCATAGCCGATAGTGATGTCCGGATTTGATAGTCCGTCTACCCATCCTTCAGTGCTGCTTTCGCCACCACCTATCCACCGGTTCCAGGCATACCAAAGGTCATCATTCACCGTTATGTGCTGCGTATAGCTTCCGCTATTAGGAACCGATGCAGCAACAGTTAGAGTTTCAGTACTACTACTTGGAGATGGGTCGGTTTCCGGAGGAATGGCATTATTACCAACATTGTACGTACAGGTACCGCTACACCCCGCCCAGGCACCATGTGCAAGCAACAAGACCGCACCGAGTGCGAACGTGAGCAGCACAGCTGTTTTAAGTGTTTTCATCATGTTGTGGGTGGGCCAAGTGACGTGTGGTGCGGCACGGTAAGTGTGGTTGCTTTACGACGTGCGACGACTGCCCGCCAAATAAGGAACGCGAGAAGGAGTAGCGCAAGGACTGATCCAATTATAAAGAGTAGTGTGGTATTCGAGCAGTTCTTGCCGAGAGCTTCACAGGTGTACGGGACCGTTACTTGATCAACAAGTTTTCCGTGCTGATACAGTTTTGCAACAACTTCGAACGAATCCGAACGTTGTGTAAGAGGTACGGTAATGGCAACGAGATTGCCAGGAATACTGCCTGAGTAGGATGTGTGTCCAAGCGGTAAGAAGGAGAATGCATCACCTATCACCGGTAGAAGTGCTTTCACCGACACATCAACACGAGCGTCATCGGCTACACCATAGCCAGTGCTATGGAAACATACAAAGGCCTTATTTACTCCTCCCAGAGGATAGCCGGTGACGTCTACGGAGCTGAGTCGTGCTTCATAGGAACCGCCGAAACGCACGAACCGGAAACCTACGATAGACTTTGCCCCCTTGGAGGTCGTCAGCTCTGCCGTCGTGTAGTAAACCGTGTGATGGGTATCAGTCACGACATGACTCACGGTAGTGGAAGCATTCGAAGAAAGTGAAATATGTTGAACCGAGGTTTCGAGCAACGTACTTGGTCTCAAACCATCCCAAACGTACGTCTTCCAGGTCACATCTCCGACGTAGGATGTTTTGAGCGTATTTGCGACAGTGACTCGAATCGGCACGTCATGAATCTCTTGGGAGACAGCTGGTGCGTACGCAGCAAAGCGATATTGCTTACCGACAAGCATTCCTGATGTCTTGTCGAAACGGACGGCGCCCGTCTGCGAGTTTATTATTGAAAAATTATAGGAACCGCCGGTAACATCATCCGTAAAGGTAAGGCCCTCGAAATTAAAACGATCGTCCTGTACCGCATACGTGCTGATGCGGTACAGGCCCGGCTCCATATCGCCCGGCACTTTCCAAATAACCTGTACCTGCTTCGTCTCGCCTGGCTGCAACGTTATATTTTGTGCTATCGGAAAGAAATCTACGACGTCCGGTCCGTTCACATTCTTAGTGAGGTCTGCTGACTGTTGGTGGAATATCTTTACGTACACCGTCGTATCAACCACTGGATAGGCGTTTGTGTTCTTGACCTTAGCAGTAAGCGCCATAGGCGCTCCTGCAGCAACGCTCAGGAGTTGAGCATCAATGGAAACCTGCACCGAACCGAATTGATAGTAATCAAAACAGGACTTAAGTTCGCCCGTCGGTTTAATGGATGAACCGGGAGCAATATATCCCCGAGTTGGTTCAGAAGGGGGTCCTTTATGCGCAGGCGTTGTCGTTGCAGACACAAGCGTCGGAAAAGTACCGACAAGTGCAAGTAGGAGTAGAGATGAAAACAGTCGCGAAGCGATTTTCATGGGTACCAAAAGTATACCAGTCAAAACATCACACGTCGCACACATTACGTTACTTAGTGGGGATGACGGGAACAGTCACGAGTGTCTCCGTCGTTACGCCGGGAGTATTTATGCTCGTAATGAGTCGTCCATACTTATCCATTGCGAACGCAGGACCGTGTATAACCGAGCTTGCGAGAGGAAGCCCTGATTCAACTGCCTGAAGCTGAGAGAATCGTATGATGTCGTGCTCAAGTGAGACCGAAGGTTGGAACCAGCCATGTGAAGCCGGGACGAGGAGAATATTTGCACCCTGTTCTTTCTTAACCGAAACACCAAGGCGCGGCATCATCACCTCGAGACAAAAGAGTACGGATGCACGCGCATTCCCTGCTGTGGCAATGCTTCCATGCCCGATGCCGTTGCCGTAGTTACGATTGGTCGTGAACCGCTCTTCTTCTTTGGTTGCGCCTAATGTCTGCAAAAGAAGCTTGAAAAAGAACGGCAGGTACTCACCTTGCGGTGTCAGCACGAGTTTATCGCGTAATCCATAGTCGCCTGTAATTGTATCGGCGTATGCACGTACAAAGCGCAAACCACCCGAAGTCTTGATGAGGCCTGAATCTATAAATACGGAGTTGGTCGTCGTGCCCGTGAAGGAACCCAGAGTATCAAGCGAAAACGGTGTTAAGAGGTGCGAGTCTTCTGGCATAAGCACAATATCAGCGTGTTCTGTGACCGCATGCCGTACAAACTGTCCATTCGTAATGGTGAGCGCATCATCCTGAAGTGTGCGTCCACCGGTATCGGGTGCCCACGAAGAAAGGAGTGCTACAGTCACCGGCGCCTCCTTGCTACGATTGGGATCCATCATCTGACGGAGTGCAACCGTCGGTAGTACGGATACGATGATCAGCACTGCACAGATTCCAGCGAGCTGGAAAGAGCTCAAGCGCTGCTGTTTGGTACGTAGTGCACCGTAGATGAGCACGTTCGCAAGAGCAAGGAGAAACGCGAGCATAGGGAGTCCGCCATACGCGACAACCTGACGCCAGCTTTCGTTATCTATAAGCGGTACTGCACTGAAACCAGCGGTGAAAAAGAGTGGATTGTGTATACCCTGGGCAAACGTAAGTGCGTTAAACGTGAACATGCGCAGATATTCAAATGCAGGCCACAACACGGCCACGGCAAGGCCATCAAGTACGTATTCGAGGCGTAGTAGACGAACCAGCATCATCCAAAACCCAACACATACGGCAGTTGAGAGCGTAACTAATGTCCAACTAAATATGATGAACGTAAGACCAAACAACGAATTTGTGACGCCAAAGACGGTTGGTAGCGGATACGCGGCGAAGAACCAGGAGCATCCTGTGCCCATAATGGCGATACCGGCGAGCGTACCGGCAAAAAATGCCTCGCGTGCACTCCTCACTTCCCTGCTCGCCATCAGTAGCGGGATGAGTGCGACGAAGCTTACGAACCAGGCGCCTGGCACCCGGTACGCAAGGGCGAACAGCGCGCCACCTAACAATGCCAGCAAATACGGATTTTTTGTAAACATCATTGAATTCTGAATAGGTCACGCAGCTCTTTTGGGCGTATCGAAGAGAAACCGTGCATCAGTGTCCATACATTGAAAGCACCCACCCCGAAGAGTAGATCGAGTAGTGGAATGACATTCAGGAGGTAGAGAACGGCAAGGAACACGAGCGCGAGATTGAGGGCGACCACGCGCCAGATATATTCAGTTCGCTGGGGTTTCTGTTCGGTGCGTTCTGATAATTTAAACCAGTATACCGCATACCAGATGAGGTAGTGCACGAGTATTAGGCCCCAGAACCACATAATCGCGTACCCTGGAACAAATTTCTGGGCAAGGAAATACAAGATGATACTGAGTACCGCCCAGCTAAAAAATGCGTACGACGTCGTCGTAGGTGCCCGCTTGTTTCGAACACACAACACGACGTAGCATATGATTGCAAGCACGGAAAGTCCTGCCATGTACGGAAGTATATGCAGAGAAAGGTACCCTTCCGCAATCATGGCTCCGTAGATGAGCATGAACGGTAACGCTTCAAGTGCGGTATACACGGAGTGTTTCTTATTGAGAAGTCGTCCCTCATCGAGTGCGAAATGAAGAAGGAAACCGGCACCCGTAATGAAGTTATAGTAGGAAACCGGAACAAGGAGAACAAGCCAAAGCAAAAACGAAAAGCCGCCGGAGAGTAGTGCTATTTTCCGTCCATCAAGTTTTCCGGCTTCTGCCTGATACCAATACGCAAGCAAGAAGTGTCCTTGGCCGAGCACAATAACGGTAAAGGCCATGAGCTTGAACGGCAGAATAAGCGCCACAGCGATCGTAATAATCACCGATATAACTCGGACCAGAATTACTTCGACGAACATGGTGCGCGACATGAAGGTAGTATAGCCGACTCTACAGATTGAGCGGTGTTTTCGTACCACTTACCCATCGAGACGCAAAGATGAAATGCGCAAAGGTCCACGCGTAATAGTAGGCGGGAGCGAATACGTATTTCAATCCGCTTACGCCCCCGTACACGAACAAGAGGAACCCACCCAGAGATGCCGTAAAGGTAATGAGGTTATCCATCCAATATTGGCGTGCACGCGGCGTGCCCTGCACCTTCGCGGCATAACCGATGAACCAATTGAAATAATGAAGGAGAATTATAAGCGCGAGCACTTGACCGGGCACATGGAATGCGAACGCGGCCACGCAGGCAAGCGCCTCTACCAGCCAGAGATAGCGCTCGGTAGCCGACGGCGCAAGCGACGGCACCAGGAGGCGAATAATTGCTACGAGCGCAAGGACGACGACCAGCGCCTCGGAAGCAATTTGGTACTGCGGGAAAAAAGCATTCAAAGAAAGGGTGAAATAGAGGAGGACAAAACCGGCGATGCTGACGAGGCTCGTTCGCGTTATTTTTTCTCCCTGCAGGTAGAACTCGTCTACCGCGAAATGGAGGCCAAAAAAGAACGGCATTGCGAGGAGGAGCGGTGTAAAGCTTCCCCACAGCATGAAATACGCAACCGTAACGGCGAGCGCGAGTATGATGGTCACCCCATACCGCTTGGTCTTCATGCGACCGCCGCGATATTGGTAGATATACATCATCACGAAATGTGATTGCCCGAGCACAACGAACGTGGAGACTATTAGATTCGGCGACAGCAACACCGCAGCGACGGTGACCAGTACCGGTAGGCCAATGTTGCGCACGAATACAAGCGGGGATGTTGCGTCCAATAGACGGGGTTGTTCGCCGGCGGAAGTCATAGCTCCAGTATAACAAGAGAGGAATTAGTGTCCTGACACCGTATCAATATCTGCCTGGAAATCTGACGCATAGCTCATAACACTATTCGCGTACGCCTGCGCAGCGCCGGAGGCCCAACCACCTCCAGCATAGTATTTGGCAGCGGCCGTGTGTTCTGCGGTTATGTTTCCGCCCACACCTCCTACGTCTTGTAGGTAGAAGCCGGTTGCGACAATGGCATGGAGAGCGTTCCAGGGATCAGTCGCGGAAACGTTCAGTGCTGACTTTATACGTGACTGGTAGAGCACCCACGTAGAAGGAATAAACTGAGTTGGGCCCATAGCTCCTCCGTAGCCTCCGGATTGTGGACACGATACGGCAGTGGTGGACCAATCCCGACCAAGTGCATCCATGAGACTTTTGAAGACAGTAGTATCGCGGGGTGCTTTCATAACGCCGGAGAACGGTGTACCGGTATTCTTTCCTTTCCCGTCGCCTGTCACAAGATCAGTCACGAGACACTGTCCGGTATTCTTTCCCAAATTCGATTCCTGTCTAAGAATAGCGAGGATGAACGCCGGACGGACTCCCGTTAACTTCGAGGCAATAGTTGCGTCGTCAATTGCGGTACCGAGCGGTATCGCTCCCCCGCCACCAGCCAAACCGAACAGTTCTGCACGTATCTGCGTCGCAGTTTTTTGCTGAGATGCCACAATCTCCTGATATTTCGACTCTTGACCCTTTGTCGCTGCGAGAAGCTGCTGCTTTTGGGTTTGTTGATCCACAACCTGTTTCTTTGCCTGAAGTTGGAGCTGTGCAATCTGTTCCTGCTGTGTGAGCTGTGTCTCAAGCGCGTCCTTTTCTGTCTGAGCCTTCAGCTTTATGCCCGTTATTTGTGTATAGGAATCTCCAAGCGATTTTTTTAGGAACACATAGGAATCAAGATCCCCAAACAGTTTTGAGAGGTCTTGCGCGGAAAAGGCCACCTCTACTATGGAGTAGTGATCTATCTCATCGGTTTTTCTAAGTATTTGAGCCAACGACTCTTTTTCGCTGTCTAGCTTGTTTGAAAGCGTTGAAATAGTCTTCTGATGTATGGTGATGTTCGTCCCGAGCTGTGAGATGGCGACTTGCGTAGCTTTCACCTGCAACTGTGCCGCTTTAATCTTTGCATTCAATGTCTGGACTTCAGTTGAGAGTGACTTTCCTTGTGCATCGAGTGTGTCTACCACTGCTTGATTCTGGGCTATCTGCTTATTGAGGTCATCGAGTTGCGCTTGGAGCTGTGCGCGTCTGTCGTCAGTAGTCTGGGCATAAAGTGCCTGTGGTAGAACTGCCCCGGTGAGAGCAACGAGTAGGAGAATGCCGACGAGCACGGCTTGTACGAAGAACCGAGAACGCATATCGTGATGTAGTATAGCAGACGCAAGAAACGCCGATTCCTGTACGGAATCGGCGTTTCTTCATGTAAAACTAGTTACTCGGCTTCTGCGGAATCATCAGCTGCCTTACCCTTCGATTCAACTTCGATGGAATCCATATCAGGGCCGGTTGATTCGGTTTCAACCTCAATTTCAACTGCTTGTATAAGCGCGACGACTTCTTCACCGTCAACCATCACCGTAACGCCATGGGGAATCGAGAGATCGCTCACGTGAATCTGGTCGCCTTCGGCGGCAAGTTTCGAAATATCTACCTCAATTTCGTGTGGAAGGTTTGCCGCATCAGCTTCGATTTCGAGCTCATGCATAACCTTCACGAGGTTGAACCCGGCCTTCACGGCTGCCGACTCACCGACGAATTCAAGCGGCACGGCGATTTCAACCTTCGCACCCTTCACAAGAGCAAGCAGGTCGGTGTGGCGAGGTACGCTCGTTACTGGATCGTAGTCCACATCATGGATGAGCACCTGCAGGTCCTTGCCGATTCCCGTAAGCGAAAGCACGGATGATTCGCCCGCATCGCGGAGGATTTTCTTGAAATCATGCAGATCAAGGGAGATGGAGATTGGCTCCTGTTTTGGTCCGTATACAACCGCAGGAATACGGCCCTCCTTTACGAGAGCGCGAGCGGCTTCCTTGCCGGTTAGTTCACGAGTCTGTGCATTCAAAGTGACCATATATATGTATCTATTTACCTGGCGAGTATGCCTGAAAACAATCGGAATGGCAAGATACGAGGCCTTTTCTAGCCCTTAAGGGCATCAGTCACCTTCTCAAGGCGCTCAAGAAAAACTACTCGAGCTGCCTTCACGTTCTTCGGGTCTCCTTTCCAGACATCAAGCGCTTCTTCCTGAAGAGCACGGGCATAGGAGTACGTTAGTGGCCAGGGAGCTCCCTTTTCCCTTGCTACTTTGCAAATTGCGCGAAGATTTTCTGTTGCCTGATCGGGGGTCTGTCCACCAGAAAGAAACACGATGCCGGCTAGGTTTGGCGGTACGTGCGCCATAAGTACCTCAACGGTGTCGTTCGCCACTTCCTCGGGCGTGTCCATACGCCCGCTTTCCTTTCCGGACAACACCATCGATGTTTTCAAAATAGCCCCGGACATATCGACCGCATGGTCAGTAAGCGCATCAAACACGGTGCGGAGTGTTGCTTCGAGGACCTGTTTCGTGCGCACACGGCTATGCTTCCCTTCATAGAGGACTTCTGGCTCTATGAGCGGCACCATGGACACTTCCTGTGCATCACGTGCGTAGGTCGCAAGACGGCGTGCGTTTTCTACCAAAGCTTGGGCCGTTGGAAGTGTATCTCCTTCGATGCGCACTACCGCGCGCCACTTCGTAAAGCCAGTCTCGTATTCCTTATGATACTCAATCAATCGGTCGCAGAGTCCAATGACACCTTTTGTAATGAGCTCATCCGGACTTTCTGAGAATGGTTCGGTACCTTCATCTACTTTAATACCAGGAATGATGCCGCGCTCAGCAAGCGACTTCGGAAACAACTTCTTATCGTTTCCCTTTTCGGCAAGTGTTTCTTTGTAGAGGATGACGCCGGAAAGGTACTTTTCAATACCGGGAGCGCCAAGGAATAGATCGCGGAATGCGCGACGGTTTTCATCGGTTCCTGCGACTCCATACAGAGCGAGGCGTTTATCCGCGCTCGCTGTGCTTTCGTCTGCCGCGAGTATCCCCTTGCCTGGCGCAAGAAGTTTGTGTGCAGTATCGAAAAGATCAGTCATACGAAAAGTGTAGCATGCAGGCCGTGGTAAACTGGCCCTATGTCACAGATTGATTTTCTCGCCATAGGCGACATTGTTACCGAACCGTTTATTCGATTGAAAGAAGCTGAAATTCTCGACCGCGATGGCGCGGAGCCGAAGCTCGCCATGCGCTGGGGCGACAAAATTCCCTACGAATCAGCTACGGTGTGTGCTGCCGTCGGTAATGCTTCAAACGCTGCTGTCTCTGCAGCACGTCTCGGACTCAATTCCGCACTTCGTGCGTATGTAGGCGATGACACCTACGGTCGTGAAGATATCGATGTTCTTACACACGAGAACGTTTCGACGGAGTTCATTGTCACTGAGGCAGGAAAGAAATCAAACTATCACTATGTGCTCTGGTACGAGCAAGACCGTACTATTCTGGTGAAGCACGAGGAGTTCAGTTACTCGGTTCCGGAAATTGCAGAGTCACCAAAGTGGCTCTATCTTTCCTCCCTTGCCGATCATTCGCTTCCGTACCATCAGGCATGGGGCACTTGGCTCAAAGAGCATCCAGAAACCAAGCTCGCGTTTCAGCCGGGCACCTTCCAGATGAAGCTGGGCATTGAAGCACTTAAAGACCTCTACGAAAGCACCGAGGTGTTCGTCGTAAACCGCGATGAAGCAGCGCGTATTCTGTCAGGCGATCGAGATGACATTCCAGCGCTCCTCACAGGACTGCACGCACTCGGACCGAAGACGGTTATTGTGACCGATAACACAAACGGTGCCTACGCGTCTGACGGTACGAAGAGCTACCACGTGCCGATGTATCCTGACCAACCAATGGCGTATGAACGCACAGGTGCAGGGGATGCGTTTGCGTCTACATTCGTGTCGGCACTAGCACTCGGTCTTAGTTTTGAAGATGCGCTTTTGTGGGCTCCCATTAACTCAATGGCCGTTGTACAGAAAATAGGCGCACAGGCTGGCTTACTCACGCGTGAGGAACTCGAGAAGTTCCTTGCAGACGCACCACCGAGCTACAAGATCGAGTCGATAGCGTAAGTCTGGGGTACGAGGAACGCTTTTAGTGGCACATCGTTAATGATGTGTACGATAATGAGTGTCGCAAAGCCACCAACAAGCGTTATGGCAAGGACGCCAAGATATGAATTAATCGCTAGATTTCGTGTTCGTAGATTTGTTTTCATGAAATAAAAGTACGCACAGCATCTGTAATGTGAGTAGAACCGAGACCATAGTGCTCGATGAGTTCATCCGGCTCTCCGGATTGCCCAAACACATCCTGTATACCCATTCGTACAACTGGCACGGGGTATTTTTCGGATAGCATCTCGGCAACGGCACTTCCCATACCTCCAGCTGCCTGATGCTCTTCAATAGTTATCACACGGCCAGTTTTCCTTGCAGCCGCGATAATAGTGTCGCTATCGAGCGGTTTAATCGTATGTAGGTTAATAACTATGGTGCCGATACCGTCACTTTCGAGTGCGCGGGCAGCAAGGAGTGCGTTGTAGCAAAGTGAGCCGGTAGCAATCAAGGTGACCTTCGCCTTATCGCTTTCCCAAAGTGTAATTGCCTTCCCTATTTCAAACGGTGTCTCCGGGGTCGTAAACACCGGTGTTGCCGCCCTCCCGAACCTAATATAAGTAGGGTCGGCAGTCTTCGCTGCCGCAACAATTGCCTTCCTTCCCTCCTCGGCATCAGCCGGATTAATAACAACCATATTCGGCAGCATGCGCATAAGTCCTATATCTTCGAGCATTTGGTGCGTCGCTCCATCGGGGCCCACCGACACGCCTGCATGCATACCTCCTATCTTCACCGGTGTTTCGTTAAGAGCGATGGTTGTGCGTATCTGTTCGTAATTACGTCCTGGACTAAACGCTGCGTAACTCGCAATGAACGGTATCTTCCCGACAGCTGCCATACCCGCTGCTGTTGCGGCCATGTTCTGCTCAGCAACACCCATCTCGATAAAGCGGTCTGGAAATTCTTTCTGGAACCACTCCGCACGTGTACTTTCAGCGAGGTCGGCACACAGTACAACCACGTTCCCGTTCGCCTTTCCGGCTTCAACCGTACCAAGTCCGAAGCCATCACGTGTCGGCTTCTTCTCGATGTCTTTATCGAAAAGATTCTCCTTCAGTTTTGTGTCGGGTTTAATCATGAATATTCGTGTGGAACTTTGCCGGCCATGGTGCGGATTTCTTTGAGGAACTTCTTTGCCTCTTCCTTGTTTGGTGCCTTTCCATGCCAGTGGTAGTCAAACTCGATATCAGGTACGCCCTTTCCTGGGATAGTGTGTGCAATGATGACGGTCGGTTTTTCGTATATGGCTTTTGCCTCATCAACGGCTTCGATGAACTGACGAATGTTGTGTCCATCTACTTCAAGGACATGCCAGTTGAAGGCTTCATACTTCGCCTTGAGCGAATCAAGAGGCATGATGTCTTCCGTCATTCCGTCTATCTGGATATTATTGCGGTCTATGATGGCCGTGAGGTTCGAGAGCTTGTTCTTACCAATCCACATAACCGCCTCCCAGATTATTCCCTCGTCCTGCTCGCCATCACCCATGACGACATACGTGTGATTTTTCTTACCATCCATACGAAGTGCGTACGCAATTCCGCCTGCCTGCGGAAGGCCCTCGCCAAGAGGTCCTGAGGTGGTTTCAAGTCCCGGAAGTTTGAGACGCTCCGGGTGACCTTGAAGCCGGGTACCAAATTTGCGAAGCGTGAGACATTCCTCTACCGGGAAATAGCCTGCGTGTGCCATTGCGGAGTAACGTACCGGCACAATGTGTCCATTACTAAGTATCAAACGGTCGCGTTCTTCCCAGTCAGGTTTCTTTGGGTCGTGCTTGAGTACATGAAAGTAGAGTGCAGCGAATATATCTGCCATACCAAGCGGACCAGCGGTGTGACCGCTTCCGGCCGCAACCAACATGTTGATTATGGTCTCGCGAATATTTTCCGCCTTCTCTTCTATATTTTGAACTTGCTCATCCGTCAGCGACATATTTTTAGAATATCACGCGTCCGGGTACAGAAACGGAATGAGGGCGTATGAAGGTCTACTCGTATAGACCGTGAGTGTCAGTTAATTCTGCGAACTCTGCAAACGCCGCCTTAATATCGTTCGAGCGCCAGATGCCGGAACCGACGACAAGGCGAGAGACGCCAGCGTTCAGGAGGAGACGTGCTGACTCTAGATTCACTCCCCCGTCTACCTGTATCGGCATATCAGGATGCTTACTTCTGAATATTGCAATTTTGTTCAAGACTTCCGTTGCAAAGGGTTGTCCCTGCTTACCAATATTCTGTATTCCCATGAACTGCACGTAATCAATGTCACCGAGATACGGCTCGAGCAATTCTGAATTGGTATTAATGTTAATGGCGAGACCAAAAGAGAGTGATTCGGTTGCAAAACCCTTCTCATGTCCATATTTAACTTTTAAGTCCGTAATGAGACGCGGCATATACGTTGTTGATTCGAGGTGAGCCAGTATGCGTGTCGCTCCGGCAGCAATCCAGGTTCCAGTGATTTGCTCGGGGTCGCGTACCATTAAATCGACTTCTACATGCAAATTATCAATCTGTGGAAGCGTTCCTCCATTCGCAGACATGCGTGCAAATTCATCAGTGCCATTCGAGTATGGCCAAGAAGCTGGTTCAGCAAATACACCATCGACAATATCAACTTGCACGTCAGTCGCTATGCCTACTAAGCGAGCAAGCTTCTCGTCCAAATCAAGCTTTGATGTTGGAAGTATGGCAGGAACGATTATACCCATACGCTAAGTATAGTGGGGCGGTTGTAGTGCTGATTCACGTAGGTGGATAAGCCCGACCTAGAATTTTGAAAGTCCGCGCATGTGACGTGACGAAGGTGCTCGGTGAAATAACAGACCTGACTAGGGATTCGCCCAACATCCTACTTCGCTCCAGGTCGTTCCGTCTGAAATACTGGTTCGCCCGCTACTGCCATAGCAAAGATAGCGCGCACTACCAGCCTTCGCGCTTTCATAGGGAAGATATGCCAGGATAGTAAATTTGTCCGGACTGTCAGGATAGGTGTTAACAAAAAAGAGGCAGTACGTCCCACAGGTTGTGCCACTCGATTGGAGGAGTTGATTACACACAGCAGAGGCTGACCCGGCATAATTACCGCCAAAGGAAATATAGCTACAGTGACTACTCTGTCCTATCCACCCAGTGTCTCCATTTTTTATTGCGGTATAACTTCCTGTTTCGCTGTATTCACTATTCATAATGAGGCGAAATTGCTGTGCCTCTTCTCGCACCGCAGTATCAGCAGCGCGCAATCGTGCCATATGTAAATTCGCAAGTACCACTGAGGAAAGAAGTCCTATGATAGCGATAACAACGAGAAGTTCGATGAGGGTGAACCCGCGTGGTACTTCTCTTTTCATATTTTTAGGGCTGTAGAGGGGTTTTAAACTAAAACTTAGAAAGTCTGCGCATGTGTCGCGGTGACGCCGCATCAAACGCGGTACTGAGGAAAATACGCACGGCTTCGTCTGCATCATCAGGTGAGACAAACCGAGCACCGATAGAGAGCACGTTCGCATTATTGTGCTTACGAGAAAGTCGTATGACATCAAATCCATCTTCGGAATGTCCTCCTTCGACATCAAGAGCGTCGAGTGCCGGCTCTTTACCGTAAAAAACCGCCGCACGAATGGCCGGAACTCGGTTCGCGCACATTGCCTCGCCCTGCCCGCTTCCGGCAACGATAATACCGAAGGCATCCTCCGATGCGATTTTGTGAGCAAAGGGCGTTACGTAATCCGGATAATCGTCTTCGGGATCAAGCGTAGCTGGGCCAAGGTCTTCCACTTCATAGCCAAGTACTTGTAGATGGTCAAACAATGCAGTTTTAAGTCTGAAGCCAGCATGGTCGCCCGTAAGATATATTTTCATATTTTGAGTATCAGCCACACCAGATGTAGTTCAGGTGAAGTAATTATGGATTTGAATAACAGCCCGGGTCAGTCCATCCAGCACTGTTGCTATCAGTAATGCTATATTTTCCGCCACTTCCGTAACATAGCCAACGCGCGCTACCCGCCAAGGCGCTGGCATACGGCAGATATGCCATGATGGTGAACTTATCAGGCGAGTCAGGATTCGTTGCGGCAAACCAGACACAGTTTCCACCACATGTAGCACCAGCAGCTTTCACGAGTGCAGTACAAATACTCGCAGCTTGCGTAGCGTAGTTTCCTCCGAAGCCGCTGCAACTCTGGCCGGCAGTGAGCCATGATCCGCCAGCACCCGATTTAATCACAGCGTACGAGCCCACATCCGAGTACTGCAATTGCATGATATTTCTGAACTGTTCGGCTTCAGAGCGGACGGTAGCGTCTGCCGCCTTCGCACGCGTAGTGTTCAGGCTTGCAAGGGCAACGGATGCAATAACACCGATAATAGCGATAACGACGAGAAGTTCGATAAGGGTAAACCCGCGTTGCATACCCTAGTTTGTTGGTCTATTCATAGTCTGGAATTGCTGTTGCTGAAATCGTGTCGGTCCAACTGGTTTGCGAGAATTTATAACCATCGCCGTAGCAATGGCAGCGAACGAGAAAATGATAACCACAAGCAGGACATAGTTTGCCTGAAACGGACTTTTTACCGCTTTCACACGAATAAGCCACTCAATGAGACTTTCCTCCTTGGCACGGACGAACGTCCGTCGCACCGGGACTTCTTCTTCTTCAAATTCGACTCCGTTTACTTCCATAGGGTTTAGAGGTTACCAGCCTTTATGACGTGTTCGACTAAGGTGTGGGTGTACCCTGCTTCGTTGTCATACCACGCGAGTACTTTCACCAGATTGCCATCAACAACGCGCGTCATACCAAGGTCAGCGATAGATGCGAAGCGCTCGCCGATAATGTCACTCGACACAAGTTCCTCATCCGTCGTCTTGAAGATTCCAGCCCAGCGCGCATCCGTCCCTGCCGTGCGCAGAATGTCGTTCACTTCGTCCACAGTTGTTGGTCGCTTCGCAATAAACGTAATGTCTGCAATGGAGCCTGCGGGCACCGGCACTCGAAGACTGATGCCGTCAAACTTTCCAGCAAGAGCCGGATACGCCTTCGTGACCGCAATCGCGGCACCGGTCGACGTGGGTACAATATTCTGTGCCGCTGCCCTTCCTTCTTTCATATCCTTTTTGGACGGTCCGTCGACAATGGACTGACTCGCTGTGTACGCGTGCGTAGTGGAGAGAATAGCTTTCTCAATACCGAGAGCTTCATCAAGTATCGCAATGACAGGACTCGCGGAGTTCGTTGTGCACGATGCATTACTCGTAATCGGGCATGTGCCGAGTTTGCTCTCGTCGAGCCCCATGAGCACGGTCGCGCCGAGTGGGTTCTCTTCCTTTACTGGGCCCGTGATGACGACATGACGTGCGCCGGCAGTAACGTGCGCATGTGCCTTTTCGTAGTCCGTAAAGAATCCCGTTGCTTCAACCACAACATCAATGGCAAGGTCTTTCCATGGGAGAAGTAGAGGGTCCTTTTCAGAAAGAAAAGTTACGGGCTTTCCGTTAATCACCAGCTTTCCGTCCACTGCTTCAACAGGAAATGGGGCATGGCCGTAGACCGTGTCGTGTGAGAGCAAATAAGCAAAGTCCTCAAGCGAACCGAGGTCATTTATGGCTACAAGTTCCACTTCCGGCCTATCAAACGTTTGACGCACGAACGCTCGTCCTATCCTTCCAAATCCATTAATGGCGACACGTACTGGTTTCATAGATAGATTTCGTATATAGGTGTTTGTCCGTACAGTGTAGCATCGTCAATTTCCGCTTTCCCCATCTATATATAGGTATGATTTCTTAAAATATGAGGAATTTCCAGCTTGAAATAACGGGGTCGAGCCAGGAATCGAGCGCTTTAAGGGTCGTGATTTCATAGAGATAGCCATCATGCACAAACCACACTTCTCGTGTATCACCCAGAGCCTGATTGGTGCTGTAAAAACTTGAAGCAACAGCACTATCGACCGTACGGTCAGTTGCATTCAAACGCACACCTGATGGTTCATCTTTTTTAAAACGTGCAGCGGATACTTGAGCGTCCGTATACGGAACGATGAATATTTGAAATCCCTCTATCGATTTGAGATTCTGAAAGGTGATGGTACGTGCCCCGCCACCCTCGTCACGTTCTGACACACTCAATGCTTCGGGATAGAAAAGTGAGAAGTGATACGGAATGCTTCGGTACTCCTTCATGCCTGCTGGCGGTGTTCTTGGTGCTGGTGGTAGCGACGGTTTCGCTGGGCCAGAACTAAACACTCCGGTACTCGGTGTCATAGGAACGTCCCATGCTCCAAACTTTTTATGCTGTGTTACGACAACGATGATAAGTACAAGACACACAAGTGCTATGGCGACTCCGGTAAGTAAGGTACTTCGCTTCATAGCATTACTGCTGTCTGAGAATCAGGCGACCACTCACGAGTTTGAGCCGGAATCCTTCAAAGAGGCGCATATTGCGGGAGGTTGAACCTCCACCCGAGGAACTTTCTGCTCCTATGGTGTAGAAGGTCGATGGCGAGCTGTAATTGTTGTATTCGGTTGCTATGTAATCAGACGAGCGAGCACTACTCGAAATACGTATTTCATCAAGACCTCCACTATAGGCACTCGAGTTACCGGCGTTCGTTACTTCTGAATTACCAAATGAGTAATACGCGAGCGGTCCGGGTGTAGGAGATTGTTTCGTGACGGTACTTGGAGAACTGGCGACCCCGTTCATGAAACCGATAAGCTGTGTACCAGACACGTTGTAACGCATCACTACTTGGTACCAGCCACTAGCGTACACAATACCTGAGCCGGCCGTCACACACGAAAGTGACCCTATCCAAATGCATGCCTTCACGGTGTTGTTCGTCTCGACTTCTATCTGGTTATCATGCCAGCCTCCGCCTGGAGCGACCTGACCGAGCTCGTCGAACACGCCGCCGCCGGCCGAGTTCGGCTTTATCCATGCTTCGAGCGTTATGCTCGATGGTTCAGTGAATCCGGGCGTTTCGAGATACTGTGTGGTTCCATTCATGCTCGCTCCGCCGCCAAAAAGGCCGGTAATCGCAGTAACACTGTTGTTGTTACTCGCGGCGTTTCCATTGGTCGTTGAGTCGTTGGTCGTGAGCGACGAACCGTTTGGAAGGTGGTACACCGCCACGTAGTTACTATCCCAGACATCCGTCGGATTTGATGGGTCAAAGGTAATCGAGCTGTTGCCGTAGCACATATAAAAAACGGAGTCAGTGGTAGCCGAGACTGTCGGTACTTTCACCCAGTAATTTACGACTCCTGTGGAGGCTGAGTACGATTCCACCTCCCAGGACATGAGACCCGTACAGTTGCTACTCGTATAAAAATTAATATCGTAGCCGGAACTACTCTGCGCCTTACCTCCATTACCCGTAGAGCGAAGATCGGCAATACCGCCAGAGCCGTTATACGTCCCGCTAACGAGCACCGGAAAATTCGTCTGGTCGGTGTTTGGAACTTTGGTGTGATCTATCGTGATAGCTCGCGAGTAGTTATAGGTACCGCTTACGGTAAGTGGTGTATAAGTTATGATAATAAGTCCCTGTCCCCCAACACCGCCTGCAGGGAATGCTGACGTACCTCCACCACCACCACCACCACCACCACCATACGTTCCTCCCGCACCACCAACGCCACCACCTGCGCCTGAGGAGCCGGACCCGCCGGCACCTCCTCCGCCTGCCCCGTGTGTAGCGTCCCATTCCTTACCGGCACCACCGGCACCACCTGCTCCCGTACTCACGGCGCTTCCTCCTCCTCCTCCACCACCTGCGCCACCCGCTCCCGTACCCGCAGTACCTGCGTTTCCTGCCGCTCCCCCAGATGCACCTCCCGTACCACCGGTCGTACCATCTGAACCGGAACCCCCGGTACCTCCTACGCCAGCACTCGGCGAAGCTCCTGCAGTAGATGAACCTCCGTCCGCGCCTCCACCACCACCACCACCGCCACCAGCAACGGCATCACCGCCGTTCTTACCAGCTCCGCTTGGTCCTGCTGCACCACCGCCACCCATACTCGCTCGAAAGTTTCCTACACCGTTACCGCCACCAGCTCCCCCACTGAATTTTGTCGTACCAACACCAGATCCTGATGCACCGCCAGTGGCACCTGTTATTGGCGTTGTCGCTGGATTAGGCGCCACACCACCAGAACCTCCTTTTGCTCCGACGGAAGAAGCACCCAGACTTGCACCATTGAAGTACGTATCGCCGCCAGCAGTACCTACGGCCCCTGCCGCACCAACGCTATAGGTAACCGTGCCGGAAAGAGAAAGATTACTTACTTTGGAATAAGCACCACCACCACCACCGCCTGTTCCCGCTCCATTAATTGTCGTAGCGCCACCGCCACCGATTACCTCAACCGAATTCGAGGAACTGTTCCAGTTTCCTGGCACCGTCCAACTTGATCCTGCCGTGAGATAAATGGTTGTTACTGCCGCATGAGCAACCGGAAGTGGCGAAACGGAAAATACGAGAGCAATGATGAGCACCAGGCTCATCATTCGTACTCCGGTAGATAGATAGCGACTCATGGTCTTATGTTACTCTATCGCCGTTATGCCCCCGTCACCGGTGCTCCTGCGTTTGCAGTCGTTCCCCCGTCAGAAGGAGGAGTATCGACAACGGACGTTACTGCGATGGCCGTGACAGCGACACTCCTGGTGACCATCGTGCTGTTCCCTGCCGCGTCAGTCACGGTGTAGGAAATGGTGTAGGAACCGACAGTAGCAGTGTCGACCGTCCCGGTGGTCTGAATGTGAGAGGTAATGTCACCATCTATATTGTCAGAGGCCGTCGCTCCCTGCTCGGTGTAGATCGAGCCCTGGGTCACCGTCATCGACGCCATACCGTTAAGCGTGATTGTCGGTGCAACTGTATCGCCAGTTGGAGTAGTGGTTCCTGTCGTTGGTGCTGGTGTCGGAGCTGGAACAGGTGTTGGTGTAGGAGTTGGAGTTGGAGTTGGAGTCGGCGGCGTCTGACTCTGATTGAAACCGGTCGTTACAGCTGCTGGAAGATTCTGGGTTTGCACGATGAAGTAGTCAAATGGCGTATCAGTAGCTTGACCCTGAGAGAGCGTCACGGTGAACTTCCCTTCTATCTTGCTTGAGATGTACCACGAGCCTGCTACCGGTCCATTGAAGGTGACGAAGACCTTGCTTGATGCGTGCGCAAGTGGGCTGATAACGTCCACCGTCGTTGTGCCGGTTGCAAGAACACCGTTGCCCGCTGAAGACGAGCCGTCGGTCGCGGTCGTTGCAATGAACTGGTGCGCAGCAAGCGTATCGAACTGTGCGAAGCCGTTCGAAATGATGACGCCGAGGTCGGCGAGGGCGGAAACGAGCGTCTGTGTTGAGAAGAGAGAAGTAGTAGTTGATGTTGCGTTCTGGGCCGCCGCGAGCTGAGCAAGTGTTTCTTCGATAGAGGTGACGCGGATGGTAAGCGCGTCTACACGCGCGTTTACGTCGGCAAGTCCGGCAAGCGTGAAGGTTGCAAGCTTGAGTATGTCTACGCCAGTTCCATCTGCAGAAAGTACAGAGCTTGCGCTATTACCCGCAAGGACGAGATTGCCGAACTGTGCGGAGAAGTTCGAGCCCGCGCTTTTTGCAACAAAGGAATTTGCTTCGACATTTCCGTTAATCGTGAGATTGGTGGTGGTGGCACTACCGATTCCGACGCCAACATTACCGTTATCGTCCACCGTAATTGCGGCAACAGCTGTGCCCTTGTATGTCGATTTAACCGTTGACGTTCCGGTAAGTGCGCCTGAGATATTTACTGCGCCATTGAACTGCTTCATTGCAGAAACAATGTAGGGAGTGAAGTTGGCGTAATTGAGCTGAAGCTTGCCATTCATGTCCGTCGTTACGAGGTCAGGGAATACCTTCTGAACGTCCTGGGCAATAAAGCCGGTGTGTACCGGGTCACCGTCTGCTTCAGCATTCCAGTTGTACGTGACTGCATCGAGCGATAGTACGGAAGTGAGGTCTGGTGCAAGTGTCGCTATGTTCTTTTTGAGCGTACGGTCGGACGAACAACCGATACCGGCGTTGGTGATGGTACACACGCCACCCGCGTTGCCGAAGGTCGCGATACCGGCACCAGTTGCGATGGTCGCATTACCGACAACGAGCATGGTAGATGTCGCCGTAGTCGTAGTGCCGATACCGACACGACCGTTAGCATTAGCGCTACCAATGAAGAACGATGGTGTCGTACTGCCGGCAGCTCCGATGTAGACCGCGGAGGTGGTCGAAGCAATAGACACAGAGAACGTACCCGCAGGTGTCGTTGTGCCGATACCGATATTTCCGCCAGACGCATTCAAGGTAATATTTCGAGCGGCAGTACCTTGCTGGATAGCCTGTATATCGACGCGGTTGTTTGTGTTATCCAGAGTAATCGTAAACTCTTTGCGTGAGCTACCGTTTACCGAGTCCGCCAAACGGAAACTGCCGTTACCGCTTGTGGTAATGACGTTCAGGGTAGCTGATCCGCCTTCTACGTCCAAGACTGATGCGGGGGTAGTAGTACCAATACCTACGCTACCGGTGTTGAGCACCGTTAAGAGTGTCGATGTTGCACTCGCAGTTGAGGAACCGATGGCGAAGAGAGTTGTGTTAGTGGAGCCGTTGTTTGCCTGTATGGACAGAAGAGCAAATGGCGATGTGGAAGCGATACCGACTGTACCGGTCGTCGGCAGTGAGTAGCTTGACGCGGAGGAAGTTGCCACAAGCGTACCGTAAATAAGGTTACCGATGTTGAGCTGATTGTTTCCAGTTGCGCTTGGGAAAAGCGTATTGAAACCAATGCCGATGTTGTTAGCACCGGTGGTGATATACCCAGTACCGCTAGTGTTTAACTGAACACCAAGGAAAATATTGTTGTAACCGCTCGTATTGTTGTAACCCGACTGATGACCAATAAAGGTGTTGTAGTGCGAGCCGGTTCCATTATTGTAGCCGGAAGCGTAACCGATATAGGTACTGCCAATAGTTAACTGAGTAAAATTACCTAAACCGGCGTTGGTACCTATAGCCACAGTGCTCGAGGCGGCAGCATTTCCAAGGGCCTGATATCCGACAGCGACGTTACCCGAGTTGCCGAGTACGCCTCCAAGTGAGGCGCTACCGATAGCGACGTTAAAGCTTCCGGCAGTAAGGTTAGTTGCCGCAGATGCACCAATACCGACGTTATTCTTACCGGAAGTGATGGCTGGGAAAGCATTCATGCCTATGGCAGTGTTTTGGCTACCACTCGTGGTGAGAGCAAGCGCGTTGAGACCGAGACTTACATTGCTTCCCGTCGAGGAAGCGGTAACGAATGTCGCGCCTCCGAACGTGAAGAGTGTAGACGTAGCGGCATTAAGGTTGGTATTTATCGTGCCCGTGTTACTGACGCTAAAGAGTGTCGTCGTTGCGCTCGCTGTGGAGGAACCAATGGCGAAGAGCGTCTTGTTGGTATCGACCGCATTCGCCTGGATAGAGAACTTCGCATACGGAGAGGTGGAGCCTACACCGACATTACCACCGTTCGCCACGCGGAAGCGTTCAACACCGTTTGTACCAATACCAATGTAGTTAGAAGCACCACTCACATCGAGGTAGGCGTACGGGATACCATATCCAGCTGTAGCGATGTACTGACCGACGTTCAGTGACCCGTTGACATCAAGTCCGTTTTCAAAGATCGAGTTACCGAAGACATCAAGAGCTTTTCCTGCCGCAGGAGCAGCCGTACCAATACCAACCTGACCGCTACCGGTAACAACAAAGTGCGTTGCTGAAGTGGAACCGATTATAAACTCAGGTATACCTGAGCCAATACCATCTGGATTTACAGAGAGAAGTCCTGCTGGTGTTGAAGTTCCAATACCAATTCTTCCGTCAGCGGTAATAATCATCCGAGGGAACAATATTCCTCCAAAGTTGCCTGTCTGGAAGTTAAGCTGACCACCATTCGATTCTAATGTCGCACCAAAGCTTGCCCAGAAGTTCTCAGCGCCTGCAACCCTTCCACGGAAGGAGAAATCACCAAGAGTGTCACCATTATTCACATCAGCTGGAGCATCCAAAGTTCCACGTGTTCGCATAAAGTCGATGTCAGGACCACAACCTGCACATACCGTCGACGCTCGACGGAATTCGTTAAGACCTCCCAAAGTCGTCTGTATGACAGCGCCCGACGCAGCGTTACGTACAACGAAGTTGCCGTTCGGAGTTGCGGTGTTGATTCCTACGTTCCCTGCACCCGTCACTATGAGGTGAGTCGCAGTTGAGGAACCGATGACAAATTCAGGTACGCCGGAACCGAGGGCATTCGGATTCACTGAAAGCTGACCCCACGGTGTTGTGGTGCCGATACCGACGAAGCCACCGGATGCGATGATCACCTGACTCGTGCCGTTATTTTCGCGGAAGTTAATAGCAGCACCCGTCGGGCGGTTCAGATACAGATCTTTGTCGACTCCCTGCGAGCTCAAGATGTTGTAATTACCCGTTGCGACCGAACCGTTCAAACTGATTGCGCCGTAAGCTCCTGAACCTGCCCACTGGCCGATATTCACGGAGCCGGTGCCCGCAGCTCCTCCGACAGCGAGCAGTGCTGCAGGCGACGTGGTTCCGATACCGACGTTTCCTCCCGAGGGATTAAGGAGGAGATTCGTCGTCGCTACCGCATTCTCATTGGTATATGCCTGGATGAAGGGGCTGGTAGCACTAAGGGAACCGAGACCGAGTGCTGCACCACCATTACCCTGGAAGATACCAGCGATTGTTGAACCAGTGGTGTTGACGTCAAGTTTGAAAGCGGGTGAGGTCGTACCGATACCGACGTTAGTACCGGTGTTGTTGTAGATATTTCCACCCAAGCTGGTCCAGAAGTTTGCACCGCCTGTAGAAAGACACGTGCCGTTCACTGCGTAACAGCCTGCGGTAATGTTGAAACCATTCGCTGCAGTGGTGGAACCGGTGTTGTCGATGGAGAAGAGTGTCGTAGTTGCACTCGCAGTAGAAGAACCGATGGCGAAGAGGGTGGTATTCGTCGAGCCATTGTTTGCATGGACGGAGAGCTGGGCGTACGGCGAGGTAGAGCCGATACCAAAGAGGCCGGTGTTCGTGATGCGTGCCTGCTCGTTC
>JBBRPE010000002.1:0-148505 GCA_038228545.1 Minisyncoccia bacterium
ATTATACCTTTCCGTCGGGAATAAGAAAAAGCCCCGCTTCTGCGGGGCTTTTTCTTATTCCATGATGCCGTCGAGGTTTACGTCATACAGGATTTCATCCTGAATCAGACGATAACTGATGAGGTCATCTTCCGTAAACCAAAGTGCTATTTCAGTCTCAGCATTCTCGGGTGTATCGGAACAGTGAATGAGATTGCGGACCGCACGATCATCAATCGCTGCAATGTTGTAGGTGTCGATGGTGAAATCACCACGGATAGTACCGACATCCGACGTAGCTGGCTCGGTGCCACCCACAAGCTTCGTGACAACCGAAACAGCTGAGTTACCCTCCCATGCCATCATGACGACGGGGCCAGCGGTCATGAATTTCTCAAGCGCGCGGATGATATCCTTGCCGTATTCAATAGGCTCCTTCTCGGCTGAGAGACCAGCAGCAGCGCGGTCTTCGGCAATCTTTGTGCCCTTCTTGATGAACCACGCGTCATCCTTATCGTAGTGCTTCCAGATGCGGTCCTTATCGAGGACCGTGAGCTTGAGAGCAACGAGCTTGAGTCCGGTACGCTCAAAGCGCTTGATGATTTCGCCGACAAGCGAGCGTTGGACGCCGTCGGGCTTAATGATGACGAAGGTGCGCTCTTTCTTTGGATGAGGAATAGGCATAGGGTTTAGTAAAAAGTCGCCGTGAGGCGCTGATATGAGAGGAGTATAGCAGAACGATTCCGAGGCGCTACTTCTCGCCGGAAAGAATTATTCGCTTCTCGAATCCTCCGCGTTCTTCTCTCTTTGCTTTCTGAATAGAATCTACTGAAGCGTATTCCGGAAGTTCGCGTAGTGCAGTTACCACCTCGAGCACGTCTGCTAGTTCTTCTATCGCTCCTGCTTCCGCAAATTCCGACGCTTCTTCGAGCAGTTTCTTCAACAGCTCGACTTTGTATTCCTTGTCGGTAGCAATCCGCTTTTCATACGGAACTCCCTTTCCGTCGAGAAGTGCCGGAATGTTGTCTCGCACCAATTTTTCGTAGTGCGCCATAGACTTATTTCTCGCTCGGACGTCGAGTGATAACAAGCGGGTCGCCATCGGTGACGATAAGTGTGTGCTCAAAGTGGGCAGAGCGGGAGCCGTCCCGTGTGCGGTACGTGTAGCCATCACTTCCTATAACCACCGATGCCTTCCCTTCGTTTGCGATGGGTTCAAGTGCGAGCACCATACCTTCTTCAATCTCAGGACCAGTACCAGGATGACCGGCGTTGCTTATGAACGGCTCCTCATGAACATGAGCGCCCACACCATGCCCGCCAAGCACCTTAACGACAGAAAACCCCGTGCCTCTATAGGCCTTTTCCGTTGCGTGCGATATGTCGCCGATGCGATTTCCGACGCGGGCTGCTTGTATGGCATGTT
This sequence comes from Minisyncoccia bacterium, assembly GCA_038228545.1. Lineage (GTDB taxonomy): Bacteria > Patescibacteriota > Minisyncoccia > Phycocordibacterales > Phycocordibacteraceae > C7867-001. Next base: position 1,406 of record JBBRPE010000002.1, read on the forward strand.
CGAGCGATGCCTGCGTCGCATTTATGAGCGAATACGCAACCGGGTCGGTCTTTCCGACCGGCACCGTGAGCGCAGAATCGACAATATAACCCTCGTGTGCAAGACCAAGGTCGAGTGTGACAATGTCGCCTTCCTTGAGCGTGCGTGCAGACTCGTTCGGGATGCCGTGCACCACTTCATCATTTACGGACACACAGAGTGTCGAGGGGTACGGTCGAGGAGCACCCTCTGGCGTATACCCTTTGAAAGCGGTTGTATCCCCGCGTTCTTCGATAAGTCGATTCGCCTCGTCTTCAAGGGCCTGTGTAGAAAGGCCAGGTACTACCATCTTAGCGAGTAGCTCAAGTACTTCACCAAGGTGACGCCCAGCGACAATAAGCGCGTCCTTTTGTTCCTGGGTCGAAGCAATCATGCCGTGGGTAGTGCAGCTATAATTGCCGCCTCAACTTCTTCCAGTGACACTTCCCCGTTAACTACCGTAAGGGTGCCTTTGCGTTGAAAGAAATCGATAACGGGTGCTGAGTGTTGTTCATACACCGTGAGACGCGCCTTAATTGCTTCTTCGGTCGCGCTGTCGGGACGATGTTCCTGCTGTGAACGCTTCAGCATACGAATAGCAACCTCTACCGGCGACACTTCAAGATCGATGACCTGGTACGGACGTCCGAGCCATTCGTGTGTCTCAACGAACGTCTGCGCCTGACCGAGCGAACGTGGGTAGCCGTCGCATACAAGCCCGGTTCCTGCCGGTTGGTTCAGAAGCGTCTCGTGAAAAAGATAGGTAGCGAACCAGTCCGGAAGTAGCGCGCCCGAATCATATACGGCGCGCACGCGCGCACCAAGCTCGGTGTCGCTATTACGTAAATCGCGAAATTTATCGCCTGTTGAGAAATAGGTCCAGCCGAATTTCTCGGCTATACGCTTTGCTTGGGTGCCCTTTCCCGAACCAGGACGACCTGTCAAAAGTAACGTGTTTGTACGTGGTGTCATGAGTATTGAAATTATGATTTCGCCGTATCCAAAACCGATTGTATCAAATGAACGAATTCATTTTTGGCATGCTCGCGGTCATCTCCCGCATTACTAATAACGACATCTACCTCGGGTATAAAGGTCACTTCATCCTCGTAGCGTTTACGCCGGGCAAGGAGTTCAGCTTCGTCCATATGAGCTCGCGAAAGCACACGCCTCTCGAGCTCCTCCCAACTTCCTGCATCTACGTATACCGTCAGCAGTTCTTCCTTTGAGAGAATTTCTTTCGTCTGACGCGCACCCTGTACTTCCATTTCTTTGAGAAGGATTTTTCCCTCTGCAACGGCAAGCTCTATTTCAGCTTTCAGAGTTCCGTAAAAGTTACCACCATATTCAGCCCATTCAAGAAACTCTCCCTTCTCTACACGCTCTTGAAACTCAGCCTTGTCGACAAATTTGTAGTGGCTATTTTCTATGGCGTCTGCGCGACGTGCGCGCGTGGTGTAGGAGAATGGAAGAACAAGTTCAGGAAACGTCGCTATCGCATGCTTCATGAGCATACTTTTACCGCTACCCGTCGGGCCAATAACAAGAATGAGTTTTCCTGAATTCATTGTATGAAATGTATCACGCACAAAGCCGGCTCCTGCCGGCTTTTAGTATTCGCGTAGTGAGAGTTGCGCATCCACCTTACGGATAAGGTCGAGCAGTACCGTGACCGCAATAAGGAGTGCAGTACCACCAACGAGGATTGCCGAGATACCCGTGACACCCTGGACGATAAACGGCACAACAGCAATGGTGCCGAGGAATAGCGCTCCCGGAAGAGTAACGCGATTCACGACTGCAGAGATATACTTCTCTGTCTCGATACCTGGACGTACGCCGGGAACAAATGCACCTGACTTCTGGAGATTATCCGCAACGCGCTGTGGCTCAAACGTAATTGAGGTGTAGAGGTACGTAAACATAACGACGAGTACGAAGTAGACTGCGCCGTATTCCCATGGATTCGCAGCGAACGCCGCGTACCACGCTGTTGCTCCCGCAAGACCCTTCACACCGATGAGGGTGAGGCCGTTCAAGACCATCTGTGGAAGAAGCACGAGGGAAAGCGCGAAGATAATCGGAACAACGCCAGCCTGAAGAAGACGGATTGGCAAATACGTTGCCGCACCTCCCTGCATAGCAGCACCACGCACCTGACGCGCGTACGCGATAGGAATTGAACGCTCAGCCTCAGACACCATAACGACAAGAAAGATGGCGACAAGGGCGACTGCGACAAATCCGACGTACGCAGGAATGTTCGCTGTAGACGCACTAAAGAGTGCCTGAGAAATACCCGACGGAACGCGCGCAACGATACCCGCGAAGATGATAAGCGAAACACCGTTACCGATGCCAAACTCCGTAACGAGCTCACCAATCCACATGAGCATGATTGAGCCAGCGGCAACGAGCAGGACGTCCACCATCGTCATGAACGGCGAAAGCGGAGCGAGGATGCCCTGATTCACGAGAAGCGAGAGAAACGCAATGCCCTGAAGAAGCGCGAGAGGAATGGTGATGAGGCGACTCCACATCACGAACGCAGCGCGACCAGCCTCACCTTCGTCGGTATACATCGCCTTGATGTTCGGGAAGATAACGGTCGCAAGCTGCATGATGATTGAGGCCGTAATGTACGGACCAACACCGAGCATAACTATGGAAAGGTGCGAGAAGCCGCCTCCCGAGAAGAGGTTCAAGAGCCCGAAGAACTGATTATTAGAGAAAAATTCCGCGAGTCGAACCTTATCGATTCCTGAAATCGGAATAGCAGCGAGCGCACGGAACACCACGAGGGCTCCGATAAGGAAGAGCAGACGAGTACGGAGCGCAGAGTCGCTTAGGGCGAGACGAAACTTGTGTAGAAATTTAGACAGCATTGGAGATGATCGAGCCACCTGCCGCCTCAATTGCTTTCTTCGCCGTAGTCGACGCGATAACACCTGAAACGGAGAGTGCTTTCGTAAGAGTACCAGTTCCGAGGATTTTTACCGAGCGAACACGTCCTGCACGTGAGGTGACGAGACCCTTCTTGAAGAGCGTTGCTGGCGTAACAACTTCTCCTGCAGCAAAGGACGCCTCGAGAGCGCCCAGGTTTACCGGGACGTACGCAAGACGAGTTGTGCGGACAGTACGGGAACGATTCTTTCCGTGACCACGGAGCTTTGGAAGCTTCTTGATGATGTCACGAAGCTCTGGGCGCTTGCGATGACCGGCACGAGCATTCTGACCCTTGGTACCACGACCAGAGGTCTTACCGCGCTTACCACCACGACCCACACGGGTCGATGTGATGCGAGGAGTCTTTGCTTTGAGAGTGTTTGTTTGCATACGCTATTTTGCTGCTGACTTAAGTGCAGCGACGGTTGCGCGAGCAATCGTGAGCTTGTTCTTCGTGCGCGTAAGAATCTTCGCAACCACGTTGGTAACGCCAGCGTACTCAAGAACGGTACGCATTGCGGAACCAGCAACGAGACCGCGGCCTGGAGACGGAATAATGGAAACAGTTGATGATGCGTACTTTACGGAAACATCATGACGAATGGAGTTGTCGGCAGTGAGCGGAACGGTAATCATGCGCTTCTTAGCATCGCGGACAGCCTTATCGATAGCAAGTGCTGTATCTGCACCCTTACCAAGACCAACGCCAACACGTCCCTTCTTGTCGCCGATAACAACCGTAACGGAGAAAGAGAAACGACGACCACCGGCCATAACGCGGGCCACACGACGTACGTCGATGGTTGCCTGGTCAAACTCGCTGCGCTCGCGAGGAGCACGCTCGCGTCCGCGTCCGCGTCCGCCACCAGGACCTCCGCGTCCACGTAAAGCACCACGTCCACCACGCTGTTCGGTAGCAGGAGCTGCAGCCTCAGGAGCAGCCGGTGCGGCTTCTACCGCAACCTCAACCGCTTCAGCGACAACCTCAGCCGGTGCGACTGCGGTTTCCTGTGTTTCGGTCATGATAGTTGTTTCGTCCATAAAGTATTAGAAAGTGAGTCCTGCTTCGCGGGCTGCGTCTGCAAGCGCCTTAATCTGACCGCCGTAGTTGTAACCACCACGATCGAAGACGACAGTAGTAATTCCCTTCTTCGTAGCGAGAGCTGCGATAGCCTTGCCGACAGCAACTGACTGTACGGAAAGAGCACCCGGGAACGAACGACCATGGCTTTCAGCAAGCGTCGTGCCCTTCGTGTCATCGATAAGCTGGACCGATACGAAACGATTGCTCTTAAACACTGCAAGGCGAGGACGCTCCGCAGTACCAGTAATTTGAGAACGAACGCGACGATGTCGGCGATCGCGCTGTTCCTTCTTTGAGAGAATAGTTGTAGCCATAAATATTACGCAGCCTTCTTACCCTGCTTGCGACGGATAACCTCATCCTCGTACTTGATGCCCTTTCCGAGATATGGCTCAGGACGCTTGATGTCGCGGATTTCTGCAGCAAACTGCCCTACCTGCTGCTTGTCGGAACCTTCAAGCGTTATGGTGGTCTTCACAACAGTAGCCGTTATGCCCTGTGGGACAGCAACAATAACTGGGTGCGAGAAGCCGACAGCAAACACGAGGTCGCTCCCCTTAAGCTCCACCTTATAGCCGACACCGTTAAGGATAAGTACTTTCTTAAATGGGGTCTCAACACCGAGCATCATCGCTTTCAAATGAGCAGCGAATGTGCCGGTGAGAGCATGCGCGAGGCGCGTATTGTTCGTAGGCGTGATGACCACGCCCTCAGGAGTGACCTTTATATCAATCGAGGAGTGAACGCTCTTCGAAAGAGTTGCCTTGGAACCTTTTACAGAAAGCATGCCGTTACCAGCAGTAACTTCTACTTTGGAGGGCACGGGTATTGGCTTCTTGGCGAGACGGGATGGCATACAAAAATAATTACCAGATCTCGAAGAGATTCTCGCCGCCAACGTGCGCCTTGCGAGCTTCGCTGTCAGAAAGGATTCCCTTTGGAGTGGAGAGGAGACGTGAACCAATTCCGTTCTTTACGGCATGAGCGTCAGCGGCACCTGCGTAGAGGCGACGACCCGGTTTTGATACACGCTTCACGTCCTTAATCTTGTGACGACCGCGCTCATCGTACGCGAGGGTAACCTCGAAGTGGTAGGGCTCCTTTGACTTCTGCACGTCAGCAACGAAGCCAAGTGACTTAAGCTTGTGAGCAATTTCCTCAATGTGCTTAGAAGCAGGAACAAGCACCTTCGTCTTACCGATAGCTCCGGCATTCTTAAGGCGGATTATAAAATCTCCAACGCGGTCGGTTACCATGATGCTTTCTTAACGCCAGGAATCTTACCTTCGCGAGCAAGCTCACGGAACTGGATGCGGGAGAGCCCGAAATCACGCATGTAGCCACGGCCACGGCCAGTAACGGCGCAGCGGTTCTTGATACGAACTGGAGAGGAGTTCTTCGGAAGCGCCTGGAGGCCAGCAGAATCACCAGCAGCCTTAAGAGCCGCGCGCTTGGTAGCGTACTTTGCTGACAGCTTCACCCTTTTGGCGTTGCGTGCAAGTTGTGATGTTTTAGCCATACGAAAAAGCGCTCCGAGGGAGCTCACGTAATGTATCAGGTAGGATTTAGGCTGTCAAATCAAAGTTTTGCTTCAGAAAAGATTCTGAAAAATCAGATACAAAGCACAAAACGGCTCAGTTGAGCCGTTTTGTGAGTGCAGTAAAAGGGTCTGAGGTGCAAGACGCGAGCGAGGAGCGAAAGGAGCCGTATGTGCTATACGGTGACTGAGCACCGGAGCAAGCAACGCAGCAAATCGGGCCCTTTTACTGTGCTCGGAACGGAATGCCAATGTGACGGAAAAACGCGTCAGCCTCTGCCTTGGTCTTTCCGGTAGTCACAATAGTGATTGCGATGCCGAATACGTCCTTAAGGTCTTCATCTGCCGTCTCCGGGAAGATAGTGTGGTCCTTAATGCCGATGGTTAGGTTGCCCATGGTATCGATGGCACCCGCGGAAAGGCCACGGAAGTCGCGTGTGCGAGGAAGCGCGACGTGGATGAGCTTATCAATGAAGTCATACATGCGGGCGCCACGGAGGGTCACCTGGTAACCCACAACGTCACCTTCGCGCATCTTGAACTGTGCGATAGACGCTTTTGCAGCGCGCGGTGCAGCCTTCTGGCCCGTGATGCGAGCGAGACGGCTCTCCACAATTTGGACGCGAGCCTTGTCCTTAGCGGAACCGACGCCGGAAGAGACCACAACCTTTACGATTTGTGGGGCCTGAAGTGCATTCTTGTAGCCAAACTGCTCGCCGAGAGTCTTGAAGCTAGTCTGATTCTTTTCTTTGGTGCGTGACATACAAAATTGATTAGCCGAGCTTTACGTTGCTCTTTACTGCGACACGAATCTTCTTACCCTCGCGAACTTCGCGCTTAACGCGGGTAGGCTTCTTCTGGTCCGGGTCCATTACCATGACGTTTGAGATGTGAATGGCGCGCGGGCGCTCTGCGATGCGTCCTACCTGACCACGTACAGGATTCTTAAGGTGGCGCTTTACGATAGCAACTCCCTCAACCACAATCATTGCGGTCTCAGGCATAACGCTTAGTACCGGGCCAGTCTTGCCCTTATCCTTGCCGGTCATAACCATGACCTGGTCACCCTTCTTTATCTTGAATTTTGCGGTCTGCTTGCCGCTGGTTGCTTTGCTCATACTAAAATAGTTATACGACTTCAGGTGCGAGTGAAGCGATGTTCTGCCAACCCTTGTCTACCAAGTCGCGTGGAACTGGTCCGAATACGCGGTTACCCTTCGGACCCATCTCCTTACCCTGCTTCTCAATGAGGACAACAGCGTTGTCATCAAAACGTACGTAAATACCGGATGCACGACGGAATGCCTTGCGCTGGCGTACGACAACTGCCTTGTAGATGTCCTTCTTCTTTACTGCCTTGCGAGGCTCAGCAGACTGAATGGATACCACAACAACATCGCCAATCTCAGCATAGCGGCGCTTTGAACCTCCAAGCACCTTGAAGACGCGGGCGACTTTTCCGCCTGAATTATCTGCAACGATGACGATTGATTGTGGCTGTACCATACAATTATGCGACTTCTATCTTAAAGCGCTTAAGCTTCGAGATTGGACGGCAAGAAATAATAGTCACCTTCTGACCAACTTCTACGGTGTTACCCGGGTCATGGACGAGGAACTTCTTCGTCTTGGTCTGGTACTTCTTGTACTTTGGGTGCATCACGTAGCGAGACACCTCCACGGTTGCCGTGTCCTTCATAGCAGTCTTAACCACGACGCCGTCGAAGCGCTGGGGCTTAAGTTCTGTAGTTGTTGTAGTAGTGGTTTCCATGTTTGTTTATGCCTTCTTCGCACGAGAACCCATTTCGGTCAACAGACGAGCGATTTCCTTGCGGGACTTCGTTGGACCATTGCTATCCTTCGGGCGAGCGCCTGCTGCGGAAAAACGAAGCTTGCGAAGCTCTTCACGCTTCTCCTTGAGCATCTTTGTGAGCTCAGCTTCACTCTTTTCTTTGATGTTAGTTTTCTTTGCCATACGTAAAGTTTATATGCGCGTGACGATAGTGGACTTAAGCGGAAGCTTGGCGCCAGCGCGACGAAGTGCATCGCGTGCCTTTACGTCATCCACACCATCGAGCTCGAAGAGAACGCGACCTGGACGTACTTCGAATACAAAGTGATCAGGATCACCCTTACCCTTACCCATCTTAAGACCAGCTGCCTTTTGGGTGATTGGGCGGTCAGGGAAGATGCGAATCCAGAGCTTACCACCTTTACCCGTTGCGCGGGTAAGAACCTTACGAGCTGCCTCAATTTGGTTAGAGGTAACACGAGACGGCGTTGTCGCCTTCAGGCCGTAACTACCGAAAGCTACGGTGATACCGCGCGTCTCAGGACGTGAAAGCTTCGTCGGCGACTTGCGATTTGTCTGCCACTTGCGGTGCTTAACTTTTTTCGGGAACAACATATTCGTTTATTTACGGTTGCTCGGGCCTCCCGGGTTCATGTCGCGGACAGCGCCTGCACGATCCTTCTCGTTGAAGGTCTCGCCGAGGTAAATCCATACCTTGATACCGATAACGCCGTAGGGAAGGTAGGCACGCTCCATAGCGTAATCAATATTTGCACGGAAGGTCTGAAGCGGAATACGACCCTTCTTAATCTGCTCCGTGCGGGACATGTCAGCACCGCCGAGACGTCCGGAGACGACGATGCGAACACCGATAACCTCACGAACTGCCATAACCTTCTCAACCGTTCCCTTAAGAACGCGACGGAATGGCATGCGCTTCTCAAGACCTTCAGCCACCATGAACGCGACGACTGCCGCACTGGTCTCCGGCTGGCGGATTTCCATGATATCGAGCTTTACAGCGCTCGTGTTGGTAGGAGCTGCCTTCTTTACGACCTTCGTAAGCTCGGTGCGGAGCTTGGTAGCGTTCTCACCGGAACGTCCGATGACGAGGCCTGGGCGCGCTGTGTGAACGATAACGCGAATCTCGCTCTGGGAGCGCTCGATTTCTACATCGGTAGCGTGCATGCCACGAAGACGCTTCTTGAGGAAGGTACGAATAGACGCGTCTGCAGCGAGATTCTCGCGGTAGCTCTTCTTATCAGTAGCAAACCAACGACTCTTCCAATCGCGGATGATGCCGAGGCGGTGTGCATAGGGATGTACGGTATGAGTCATAGTAAAAATTATTCGGCGTCGCTTTCAGCGATAACCACAGCTTCTTTCGGAGCCTTCTTTGCCGCGACCTTCTTTACTGGCGCCTTTTCAGCCTTAGGAGCTACTGATGTAAGTTCGACGATAACCTGGCTGCGACGCTTACGGATAGGCGCAGCACGGCCCATGGCGCGTGGCATGAAGCGGACGAGCATGCCCGCTGAATCAACGCGAATATCAGCAATCTTAAGGGTGTTTACGTCCTGACCATTAGCTTTTGCATTTGAAATGGCGGACTCGATGAGCTTCTTTATCGGAAGGGATGCACGCTTTGGAAGGAATGAAAGCGCAATAAGAGCCTCTGCGACTCCCTTGCCCTTTACCATGTCGGTAACGAGACGAACCTTGCGTGGAGACTGGTTATACGTCGAAAGAGAAGCCTTGCCGACCGTTTCAATCTTGCGCTCTGAGAACGCCCTATTCTTCTTCTGTAGTCCGACGGAAGCCATGATTATTTCTTCTTAGCGGCAGGTGCCGTTGTTGGAGCCTTAGCGGCCTTTGCTGCCGTTATTTCAGCCTCCTTACGCTTCTGCTCGAGCTCCTTCTGCATCTTTCCTCCGTGGCGTACAAACTTCTTCGTAGGGGAGAATTCGCCCAAGCGATGACCCACCATGTCTTCAGTGACGAGCACGTCGACGTGCTTATTGCCGTTATGAACGCCGAAGGTAAAACCAACGAATTCCGGGGCAATCTGGCTGTTGCGTGCCCACGTACGAATAACCGCCGCGCCGGACGGCTTCTTATCAGCAACCTTCTTGAGGAGTTTTACGTCCACGTAGGGTCCCTTCTTAAGTGATCGTGACATAGATAGACAATGGAAAGCCCGCTGTGCGGGATAGGTAAAATCTATATGAAACGGTGATAAGTGTCAAACTTTGGGCCGTATGCTAGGGTTCGGTCTGATAGAGGGATATTGCACCATGACCACAGACAACAGCTCCTGGCGTTTCGGCCTCGGCGGACCCACTCTAACTGGTCGCTCCGCGAGAGCGCTCAGTCGGAGAACTAAGGAAATGGACCCACTCTGGGACTTCCAGCGAAAGCTCGACCCGCCGCTTGTTTCTCCTGAGGAGACTTCAAGCCTTTCTGCCTCGATAGATAGCGGCGACACCTACGACTGGTTCTATAAGCGCCAATAATGAAGCTGATGGCCTCGCCCCTACCTGGGACGAGGCCATCTTCATAATCGAACGAGCGTTATACTGATAGGCATGGATACAAAAAGCTTGGGCATTATTGGAGCTCTCATACTCGGTGTCATAACTATCGGACTGGTTCTCTGGTACATGAACGAGCATCCGGCTCCCTTTATAAACAAACCGAGTCAGGTAGGTACCGGACAGAACACCACGAACGCCGGGACGGTACCACTCACACTCAATGAGTCTGCGGCGTACTACGACATAACCGCCTCCTACCCTTCTACCACCTCGCTTAAATCGGGAGTAGGAAGTAATGCTGACGCTAAAGCAGTAGCACTCATGAAGCAATTCGAGCAAAAGGAAATTGCAGACTTTAAGACACAGGGTAATTTTGCAAATCTCACGCACGACGACGTGCAAATAATGGGACTCGACCAACGCAAGGAATCTCTTGAGATTACGTACGATTCCCGGAGCGGAACGCACACTGTGTCCTATCTGTTCACCATCCACGCAGACACGCTTGGCGCGCACCCAAACACGTATTTCCGAACGTTTACCTTCGACACCAAAACGGGAACGGTCCTTGCTTTAGGGGATATATTCGTCCCCGGCACAGATTATTTGAGTCTTCTTTCGACCAAGACACGAGCACTACTCCCTGCTGTTCTCGCACAACGCGAGGGTGGCAAAGCATCGAGCGTCGACAAGACTATGATGAATGCTGGCACTGAAGCAACGATAGATAGCTTCCAAGACTGGTACATAGATGGAAACAATCTCGTTCTTCTATTCCCGCCATACGCCGTTGCTCCGTATTCCGCGGGCGTTATCACACTCCCTATTCCTCTCTCGCAATTCCCTGCGGCTCCAGGAGCAAACTCGCACGTAACTGATTTCGGAACGGTGTATTAAAAGAAAAGGGTCCGCCGTTGCCGGCGGACCCTTTTGCGCACAATGCGCTCAGTCCATGAAGTACGAATCGAACTGGGGATACTCCATACCGTAGAAGAATCCCGGCTCGAAGTCCTGCAGCCGACCGAAGGTCCCCTTGTCGAAGTAGCGCGTGCGGTCGAAGTTGATGAAACAAACCGCCGAATCGCGCCCGACGATCGCAGTCTTCTCCGTCGCCACTACCCGGTGACAGAGTGCACGCAGTTCGCACTTTGAGCGGTTCTGCAGCCCCATGCCGGGAATGATGACCGTTTCGTCATGCGAAAGCGGCATAGGCTCCCAAGTCCGCGAGGAGTAGTCGAGGCGCTCCACACCTCCGTCGCTCTCGTAGAGGTGGAGGGTGAAACCGCCTTTGTCGACATGCGGGGCCGCTATCGACTCGCCAACGCCGCGGTCGCCGAAGTAGTGGAGGAAGCGCAGCAACCATTTCGGTTGTGTGGCCATGACATCGTCAGCGAATCCGACGATACCGAGGTCTTTTTCTACTGCTTCACCGAAAGCCCGCAGCACCTGTGCCATAAGCGGATTGAGCGCAAGTGCAGTCTCCACGAAGTGCGGTGCGACGGCGTCATCCACCAGATGCGCCCGACGCATCAATTCGTCGCGAACGGCGACACGCAGATGGAAGTCCTCCTTCGGATCGGTGGTTTGGAGCTCGTAGCCGTTGCCGCTCGTCTTGGCGTCCTTATCGTAGCCGAATCGGAGCTTCTGTTCTTTTGAAAGCGCATAGAACGCACGCCAAGCGACTATGGCCTCTTCGACGGCCTTACGGAGGTCGCTCGGATAGTGGACGTAGGTGCGTCCATAACGCTTTAAGTCTTCAATGGAGCTGGGTTTCATTTCGTTAGTCCCTCACGAGGTTCTTATCTTTCGTAACTATACCGACCGCCGGATAAAAACAAAACCACCCGGTCGGGTGGTTTTTTCTTTTTTAGCGCTTCTTGCCGACTTTGCGACGAGAAACGATGAACTTGTTGGACTGCTTCTTTGGAGTGCGAGTCTTCTGACCCTTTCCTGTAGGACGGCCCCACATGGATTTCGCGCGACGGAGTCCGCGACCCTGCTTACCTTCACCACCGCCGTGTGGATGGTCTACCGGGTTCATAGCAGTACCACGAACAGTTGGGCGAATACCCTTCCAACGGCTCTTACCAGCCTTACCGTATACCTGGAGACGCTGCTCTTCGTTCGACACGCTACCGATAGATGCCCAGCACTGCTCGGAAATCTTACGGACTTCTGAGGAAGGCATTTTCACCTGTGCATAGCCAGCGTCGTGAGCGACGATTTCTGCGTAGTTACCAGCAGAGCGAGCGATGCGTGCTCCTGCACCTGCTTGAAGCTCGATGTTGTAAATAAATGTTCCGGAAGGAATCTTACCGAGAGGAAGGCGGTTACCGGGCTTAAGTGGAGCAGTCTCCGAAACCTGGAATGTATCGCCGACTTTCATGTCCTTTGGAGCGAGGACATAGCGACGAGCGCCGTCAGCGAATACAACGCGAGCAATGAAGCCGGTGCGGTATGGGTCGTACTCGATGGTCTCAACGCGAGCCGGAATGTTCTTCTTGTCGTACTTGAAATCAACATCGCGAAGGCGACGCTTGTGGCCACCACCCTGATGGCGAACCGTGATGCGACCTGCATTGTTGCGGCCTGCACGGTTAGACTTGCTCGACATGAGGCTCTTCATCGGCTTGTCGCCAGAAAGCACGCCACGGTACGTGACAGTGGTCATTGAGCGACGAGATGCAGATGTTGGCTTATAGCTTTTCATAAATCAGGTGTTACGCGAACTGAATCGTCTCTCCCTTCTGCAGGTGGACATACGCCTTATGGCGGCGAGCGCGAGCTCCCGTACCACGACGTGTGCGAAGCGCGACCTTTTTCGCTGGAAGATTCACGATAGTAATCTTCTTTGGCTTTACCTTGTAGATAGCCTCGACCGCTGCGGAAACCATGGGCTTCGTTGCATTGCGAGGAATCTCGAAGACGTAGACTCCGCTCTCGGTGCCAATAAGCGCCTTCTCAGAGAGCCAGGGAGCAATGAGAACATTCTCAAGGCGACCATCTTCTGGAAGATGCTTCTTTGATGCCTTTGGAGCTACCGAAGTCTTCTTCGGTGCTGTCTTCTTTGGAGTGTTAGAGAAAAGTGCCATACGAATTTAATTATGCAGGCTTCGAGAAGCGAGCAGAGAGAATTGCGATAGCTTCAGTCGGCTTCTCAATAACGAGATACTTCTTCGTCATGAGGTCTACTGCGTTCAGGTTGCGAACTTCCTCGGTCATGAACGAGCCGATGTTGCTGAACGACTTCTCGATATTCTGGTCCTTGTTTGCAAGCGCGATGACTGCTGCGTTCTTGCGCTTGGTAGCGAGCATAGTCTGTCCGGACGCTGACGCGATTGCCTTCATTGCAGCAACTGCTGCACTCGTCTTTGGAGCGGATACGGAAAGCGTATCAACGAAGATGATTTCACCATCGCGAAGCTTACGAGAAAGGATGCTCGAAAGCGCAGCGATACGCATTTTACGATTAATCTTTACGGCATAGACCTTTTCTGCGCGTGGACCATGAGTCACACCACCGCCCTTCCAGATTGGTGAACGAGATGAGCCGTGACGAGCGCGACCGGTACCTTTCTGCTTCCAGGGCTTCTTACCACCACCGGAAACTTCACCACGGAACTTGGTGTGAGCGACAATTGGGCGAGCGTTTGCCTGCATACCAACAACCACCTGGTGCACGAGGTCAGCATTCCACGGAGCAGCAAAAAGCTCAGCTGGGAGCGAAATGGTTCCACTCTTCGTGCCTGCCATCGTGTAGACCGTAGCTTCAGTCATGCTTACCTTAGCCTTTGCAGGAGCCTCAGTCTTGGTTGCGGTCTTAGTGACCACAGTTTCAGCTGCCACCTTCTTAGCTGGTGCTTTCTTTACTGCTGTCTTTTTTGGTTCAGTTGCCATAGTACAAAAATTATTTGGAGACAATCTCAACGATTGAGCCTGGAGCTCCAGGCACGGCACCAGATACGATGATCTGGTTATTTACTGCGTCGACCCGCAACACCTTGAGATTCTTTACCGTAACGCGATCATTACCCATACGGCCAGCCATCTTCATACCGAGAGTAACGCGACCTCCGGCACGTCCTGGACCACCACCGATCGAACCTGCTTCGCGTTCAGAGTGCTTCTGACCGTGAGAACGGCGACCGCCATGGAAACCATGGCGCTTCACAACGCCTGAGAAACCATGACCCTTGGATGTTCCGGCTACCTCGATACCGTCGCCCTCTGCAAACGTATCAATGGTGATGGTGCTACCGACGGTAAAGTCAGCAACGTTATCAACACGGAACTCCTTAAGAGCCTTGAACGCCTTACCCGCCTGCGCCTTTGCAAGACGTTCAAGCTTCTGGGTGTCCGTACCCACCTGCACGGCATTATAGCCATCGGTAGCGACCGTCTTCACCTGGGTGATGACGTTAGGACTGACCGTAAGGACAGTTCCAGCATTAACACGACCGTCTTCTTCGAAGACTTGGGTCATGCGACCTTTGCGGGCGAGGATGAATTTCATGAGTGAAAATAGAAATCGCGCCCAATGGCGCGTTCGGCCTCCGGTAGAGGCTTCCCGTCCATTGGTCCGGAGCAAACCTCCGTACATGCGACTTAGGCACTCTACACTAAGGCGTTTCCAGGTGCAAGAAAACGAAAACGCCCCTCAATAAGGGGCGACGCCTGAACTGGTCAGGTCGATTTAAGACGAGTCTGTTGCAGACTCTTTTTGTTTCTTATCCCACGGAATGCGCTTGGGGCGCTTATGCAGTGGAGACGTGTCCTTGGCGAACCTGCCAGCTATACATTTCCATCCGCGCCCGACGTCGTACCCGGGACCTTCCCGTAGGACATGGTGACCATCGTAGAACTGCGTGAGGTGTTCCACTGAGAGTTTGCGGCGCGCCTTACGCTTCTCGAGCAGTTCTTGGACTGCCAGTAGGAAGTGCCCCACCGGTGCAGTCCGCGAGTATTCCTGCTTCCGCTCAGCCGTCGGCTTCGCACCGGATACATATCCGTTTGGATACCATGGCATTTCTGCCTCCTTCTTGAAAGACCAGACTGGTGATAGTAGCGCATGTCACATGAATATAAAAGCAAAACACCCCAACCGAAGTCGGGGCGTTTTACTTCACAGTGATGGTTAAACCATCTTCACATCAATCGTCACGCCGGACGGAAGGTTGAGGTTCGTGAGAGCCTCGATGACCTTCGCGTTCGGATTGAGGATATCGATGAGACGCTTGTGGATGCGCATTTCGAACTGCTCGCGTGCGTCCTTGTGGACGAACGTTGAGCGGTTCACGGTCCATCGCTTGATTTCAGTTGGAAGTGGAACAGGTCCAACGATGGTCGCTTCGAAGCGGTTCGCTGTATCCATAATCTGCTTCACCGAAAGGTCGAGGATCTTATGCTCGTAGGCGCGCACGCGGATGCGAAGCTTCGATTCCGCTACTGCTGCTGGAGCAGCTGCCTTCTTGGTGGTCTTCGCGACCTTGGTGGTCTTTTTCGCTGCGGTTGCCATACGAGTAATAGTTAGGTGATTACGCAGTGATCTTCGTCACGACGCCGGCACCAACAGTCTTACCTCCTTCGCGAATAGCAAAACGAGTGTTGTCCTCGAGTGCGATAGGCGCAGTGAGCTTAACCTTGAAGGTAACGGTGTCTCCCGGCATGACCATTTCCTTTCCGTCTGGAAGGGTTACCTCGCCGGTAACGTCAGTCGTGCGGATGTAGAACTGAGGCTTGTAGCCCGAGAAGAACGGCGTGTGACGACCACCTTCGTCCTTGGAGAGGATGTATACCTCTGCATCAAAGTCGGTGTGTGGAGTCACGGTGCCAGTCTTCGCGAGGACCTGACCACGATGCACGTCCTCCTTCTTCGTACCACGGAGAAGAATACCTGCGTTGTCGCCAGCCTGTCCTTCCTGAAGCTGCTTGTTGAACATTTCGATACCGGTGATGGTCGTCTTCGACGTTGGGTTGAGTCCAACGATTTCAACTTCCTCACCAACCTTTACGATTCCGCGCTCGATGCGGCCCGTAACCACCGTTCCGCGACCTTCAATAGAGAAGATGTCCTCGATAGGCATAAGGAAAGGCTTGTCGGTTTCGCGAATTGGGTCTGGGAAGTAAGAATCCATCGTGTCGACGAGTTCCTTCACTTTGAGAGCCCACTCGTCATTAGCGTCCGTAGCCTCAAGAGCCTTAAGACCGGAACCCTTAATAACTGGGGTGTTCGCGTCAAATCCCTGCTTGGTGAGCAATTCCTTGATTTCCTCTTCAACGAGTTCAACCATGTCCTTGTCATCAACCATATCTACCTTGTTGAGGAAGACGATGAGCTTTGGCACACCAACCTGCTTTGCAAGAAGGATGTGCTCGCGTGTCTGAGGCATTGCGCCGTCAGTAGCAGCAACCACGAGAACTGCGCCGTCCATCTGGGCGGCACCCGTAATCATGTTCTTGATGTAGTCAGCGTGACCTGGGGCATCAATGTGAGCGTAGTGACGGTTAGGTGACTCGTACTCAGAGTGGTGAAGAGCAATCGTGATTCCACGAGCCTTTTCTTCTGGTGCGTTGTCGATGTTCTCGACCTTCTCAGCGCGAGCCTTGTAACCAGCTGCGGAGTTGAGGTTGAGGACGTTGAGGATAGCCGCGGTGAGCGTGGTCTTACCATGGTCAACGTGACCGATGGTTCCTACGTTCATGTGAGGCTTTGAGCGATCAAATGCATCTGCCATATATTTGTAAGTGACTTGTAAGTACCGATAAATTTTGCCTTCTCCGACCTAAACGGAAAAAGGCGCTTGCGTAAACACCCGCGCAGCGCCTTTTACCAGTCGTCCAGCATTGTTGCCAGAAAACATGAAAAAGAGCGCCGTACTCGCGTTAGTAGTTAAAATACACGTCGTGAGAATACCCGTCAAGCAAAAGCGCCGGCTGAGGCCGGCGCTTTTGCTGATTGCAATAGATTCTCTACTTCCTTGAAGCGATGATGTCCTGTGCCACGTTGTTTGGCACGGTCTCGTAGTGGTCGAACTCCATGGTCATAGAACCGCGTCCTTCCGTCATCGAGCGAACGCTTGTGGTGTAACCGAACATTTCAGAAAGTGGCACCTTGGCGTGAATCGCCTTGTTCATACCACGGTCCTCCATTCCCTCGATAGAACCGCGCTTTCCGGAGAGTGAGCCTGTGATGTCACCCATGAACTGCTCAGGAACGACGACCTCGACGTTCATGATTGGCTCTAGGATAACCGACTTCGCCATACGAGCAGCCTCCTGGAATGCCTGCGACGCGGCAATCTTGAAGGCGATTTCAGACGAGTCCACTTCATGGAATGAACCGTCGTAGAGGTCTACCGATACATCCACCATCTGGTAACCGGCGAGTACGCCGCGAGTCATAGCTTCACGAATACCCTTTTCAATAGGGTTGAAGTATTCCTGTGGAATAACACCTCCCTTGATGTTGTTGATGAACTCGAAGTGGTCTTCGCGTGTCGTGTTCTTTGCAACCTTCGCTTCAGGGTCGATAGGCTCAAGGTGCTTAACCTTAATCTTCACGTGTCCGTACTGACCCTTACCGCCGGTCTGCTTGATGTACTTATTGTCCACATCAGCTGTTCCGAGGATAGTTTCGCGGTAGGCCACCTGCGGCTTACCGACATTTGCTTCAACACCGAACTCGCGCTTCATGCGGTCAACGAGAATTTCGAGGTGAAGCTCACCCATGCCGGCCATGATGGTCTCTCCGGTTTCTTCATCCGACGTAATCTTGAAGGTAGGGTCTTCGTCAGAAAGTTTGCGAAGCGCCATACCCATCTTTTCCTGGTCAGCCTTGGTCTTCGGCTCGATGCGAAGTGACACCACTGGCTCAGGGAACTTAATCTCTTCGAGAATGATTGGATTTGCTTCGTCACAAAGAGTGTGTGACGTCTTTGTATCCTTAAGTCCAACGAATGCAGCGATTTCTCCGGTGAATACCTGGTCCACTTCTTCGCGTTTGTCTGCCTGAAGGCGGACGATACGTCCGACGCGCTCCTTAGTACCAGTGTTTGCGTTATAGATGTACGAACCGGCAGCAACACTTCCTGCATAGACGCGGAAGAAGGTAAGCGCTCCGACGAATGGATCGGTCTGAAGTTTGAAAGCAAGCGCGGTGAACGGCTCGGAGTCCGAAGGCTTACGCTCTATTTCCTCTCCCGTTTTCGGATTAATACCCTTGACTGACTTCAAGTCGAGCGGACTCGGTAGATAGTCAACAACCGCATCGAGCACGAGCTGGACTCCCTTGTTCTTGAGTGCAGAGCCGGTGTAGACCGGGAATATTTCGTTTGCAATAACCGCCTTGCGAAGCGTCTTCTTGAGGTCTTCGAGCGATGGCTCGTTACCCTCGAAGAATGCACTCATCTGGGCATCATCATGCTCAACAATGCGCTCCACGAGCTCTGCACGGTACTTCTTTGCATCTTCCATGTACTGCTCTGGCACTTCGGCCTCAATGACTTCTTCACCCATGTTGCCTGAGAAGGTGTAGGACTTCATGGAGAGAAGATCAATGACTCCCTCGAAATCACCTTCAGCACCCATAGGAAGGTGTGCACGAACCGCCTTCTTGGAGAGTCGATCGAGAATGGACTTGTAAGAATCCTCAAACGAGGCTCCAGTACGATCGAGTTTATTGATGAAACAGATGCGAGGCACCATGGCCTCATCGGAATAACGCCAGTTGGTTTCGGACTGTGGCTCAACGCCTGCAACACCGTCAAAAACGACGATGGCACCATCAAGAACGCGAAGCGATCGCTTCACTTCCGCTGTGAAATCGATGTGTCCTGGCGTGTCGATAATGTTGAAACGATACTTCTTCGCCATATCCTTCTTGTCCTTCTCTCCGGACTTCGTCCAGAAACACGTAATAGCAGCAGAAGTGATGGTGATGCCGCGCTCGCGCTCCTGTTCCATCCAGTCGGTGGTGGTCTCACCCTCATGCACCTCTCCGATTTTGTGCTGGGAGCCGGTGTAGTAGAGCACACGCTCAGACGTGGTCGTCTTACCAGCGTCCACGTGAGCTATGATGCCGAAGTTGCGCACTTTCTCGAGAGGATAATCGCGTTGCATATAAGAGGTAAATAAAATAAAAGCCCTCTGGGCGTTATCCATAAGATACGGAAAATAAGGACAAAAAGCAAACAGCGCGCCGAGTACTCGGCGCGCTGTTTGCTTCGTTGCACTGAGTTATTGACCTGGAGTCATCGTGGCTCCAGAATCCTGCTGTGGCGCGTACTGCATCATCTGAGCCTGGGATGGCTCGGGGCGAGCAAGCGAGAGTGCTGTTCCAAGAAGATTAAGTAGTGCATAGAGCGCAATAGCTCCTGCGAGTGCGGTTGTAAGGAAAAAGATTCCAAGACCAACTGGCGAACTCCAGCTAGACCATGAATTCCACGTATCGAATTTCTTCATAGGGTGCATTTAGATTGTAAGTACGAAGTAAGTATAGCAAAGCGAACCCCCGGCGTGAGCCAGGGGTTCTTTTGGTCGGGGCACCTCGAACAGTTCAGTCGGTGCTCAGACCGGGTTAGCGGGCTTGCGACCGCCTCCACGGCTGGCGGCTCCGCCTTTCTTGCCGGCGCTCGCGGCGAGGTCGCGGTCCTGCGCGAAGCTGCGCTTCTCGGAGGGGACGCTGGCGCCGCCACGACGCGCGATTTCCCGCCGCCGCTCCGGGTCCATCATGGCAAAACCGCGTTTGCTGCGGGTTTTGTTGGGATTTTCATTGTTCATGAGGAATTCCTCCCTGCTTCGTCCACCATGGACGAACTGTTTCGCACAGTAGCACCAAACACAAAACCCGCCAGAGGCGGGTTTTGTGTTTGGTCAACTCCTGAATTACCAGGCGAAGTGAGCGAATGCCTTGTTGGCGTCTGCCATGCGGTGCATGTCGTCCTTCTTCTTGATTGCAGAACCTTCGTTCTTTACGGCGAGGAGAATTTCGTCAGCAAGCTTCTGTGCCATAGGCTTTCCCTTCTTAGCGCGAGCCGCGTCTATGAGCCAGCGGTAGGCGAGCGAAACGCGGCGTTGCTGAGGTACCTCGCGAGGAACCTGGTAGTTAGCACCGCCGACACGACGGGAGCGGACTTCCATGAGCGGAGAAACGTTGCGGATAGCAGTCTCAAACGTCTCGAGTGGGTCAGGCTCACCTTCGCTCTTCTTCAAAAGGTCCATAGCGTCATAGACGACAGCGCGTGCCGTGTCCTTCTTGCCGTCGAGCATAACCGTATTGATGAAACGAGATACAGCTTCAGAGCCATATTTCTCATCTGGACGACGAACCGGCTTGTTTTTTAGTGGAGTACGCATGTTCTAAAATTACTTCGGCTTCTTAGCTCCGTAACGCGAGCGACCACGGCGACGCTTGTCGATACCGGCGGTGTCGAGCTTACCACGCACGATGGTGTACTGGACACCAATGTCCTTCACACGGCCACCACGAAGAAGCACCACGGAGTGCTCCTGGAGGTTGTGTCCTTCTCCTGGAATGTAGGCAGTTACTTCCATGCCGTTTGAGAGACGGACGCGGGCAATCTTACGGATAGCGGAGTTTGGCTTGCGGGGAGTCTTCGTTGTTACCTTTACACACACACCGCGCTTAAATGGAGCCGGGTAGAATTCCGGGCGGTTCTTAAGCGCATTGAAGCCACGACCAAGAGCCACCACTTTGGATTTGCGGGGATTGCTCTTGCGAGACTTCTTGGTGAGCTGTTGTACGGTAGGCATTTTGTAAACGAAAACCCGCTCAGCGGGATAGCCACACTATATAGAAAGGCCTATATAAATGCAAATAGACGCATGTACCCCGACGCTGAGAGCGTCGGGGTAGGTGGGGGGTCATCTGCGAATAGTGATGCCGATTGCTAGTACCGGTTTCATTTCCCGAACAGGTAAGCCATGAAGCGTAGGCTCTATACCACTGCGAGTGCGGTGGCCCCGAAATAGGTAGTACTGGGCCAGAAATGAATCCAGATACTCCACGGGCGCGACTGAAACGAAGACCTCGGTTTGGGGCGGAACATAGTCATAGGTCCTGCCTTCCGGAATCCGCAGATTGAGGCGTAGCGGGCACGAAGACGGCCGTCCCGACGCGAATGCAGCATCCCGGAGCGGGTCAGGCAGCAGGCAGTCAGCACGGGCGCTCGAAGCAAGGCTAGTGGCGAGGAAAGCTGCCGCCAACACCAGAAGCACGTAAAGACCATAACGACGCATGGCATGTTCTCCCTAGCCAGCGGACAGGATTGTCCTATATATAGACTACTCCTCCTCTAACAAAGCGCACTCTGTGCAGGTGCCTAAGAAATTGGTTTCGGATTATATACAGAACCAGCCAGCCAATTCTCAAGTACACGTTTGCTTGGAAGAAATATATTCTCCGGGAGTTCGTTCTTTGGAAACCATGTCCAGTTCGCAGATTTCTCCGGTTCTGCCGGATAGGGCTTTCCCGATTTCCATTCAAGCAGAAGGCCGATGGATACGAAATGCTTTTCGTACACACAGTCATTCGAAATAGAGATCAGGCCTTTGACCTCCAAATCGGTAAGGCCACACTCTTCCTCTGTTTCGCGTAACGCTGTCTCTTCAAATGTTTCCCCGCATTCCAGATGTCCGCCAGGAATCGCCCAGGTACCGGCACCATGACTGACCAGCCGTTCACCAAGAAGAACGCTGTCACCTTTCATGACAACGACTCCTATTCCAACCTTGGGACGAATCTCTTCCATATCAATTGGTTCCCTCTCGTCGATGCTTTTCCTTTATTTTCCAGTAAACCTCCTCCGTGCCAGCTTCTGAAGCACGTATTTCCTTATTAAAAAATTCAACCGGATATTTAGCTTGCACTTTCGTAAGTTTATCGTTTACCGCCTCATCCATATCTATTCCAAGAATAGACGCCATATCAAAACAATAAATCATAACGTCAGAGAGTTCCTTCCGAATCTTTTCCATTTTCTTTTCATC
Organism: Minisyncoccia bacterium; assembly: GCA_038228545.1. Lineage (GTDB taxonomy): Bacteria > Patescibacteriota > Minisyncoccia > Phycocordibacterales > Phycocordibacteraceae > C7867-001. Next base: position 23,323 of record JBBRPE010000002.1, read on the forward strand.
CGTACGTACTTCCTGTGGATGAAGATTGTCCCACTGAAATATCTCAAGCAGTTCCGCTGCCTCTATCGTGATTGACTTAGCAATGTCTGATGGACGCAGCTCGTCCCACCCGCGCTTTTCAAGATGTTTTCGTATTCGGTCCTGAAACGCCTCCATAGCGTCAGTATATAGCACTAAATACAGTTTCAAGTAAGTAATAATTTCTGTCTTTGTCACTATTGACTTTTCATAAGTAGTTGCTATAAACATATTGGAGTTTCCTCGGACTTCCGGGGACCGAACCGCGCGGTTACGGCGGGCACCTTGAAAGGATTAGACAACTATGGAGCCGATTTTTTGGATCGCTCTTATCGCCGGCCTTGTCTGCCTCTCCCTGTCACACATCTTTGATATTGGCGGGCATGATGCTGACTTCGGTCACGATCACGGAGGAGACGGCGAAAGCGATGGGCTCATGACGAATCTCTTCACGCTTCGCAATTTCTTCATCTTCGCTCTGGGCTTCGGGGCTAGTGGCGCTATCGCCGCTCGTCTCGGAGCAAACGACCTGATCGCGAGCATTTGGGGCCTCGTCGCCGGCGTGCTTCTTGCACTTCTGGGTTCCGCTCTGTACCGCGCGATGCGCGGTCAGCAAGCGAGTTCTCTGACGCACTCGAATGCGCTCGTCGGCAAACGGGCCAAGGTGCTCACCGCTATCCCTTCGGGGGGACGCGGTGAAATAACCACCACGAATGCTCAAGGCACGACGGTGGCTCTACCTGCTCGTTCCTCTTCGGGGGAAATCGTGCAGAACACCATCGTCAACATCACGGCCATGGATGGCGATACCGCCACCGTGGAACCCATCGTCTAAATAGACCGAGAAAGGGTCAAACTCAGATGCAGATTCCAAGCTTTGTGATTCCGGTGGGGGTAGCAATTTTGTTCCTCGTGGCCGGTTTCTTCATGGTGATGGGAACGATTTCCCGTTACTACAAGAAGATCTCGCCCAACACCGTGGCCGTCATCACCGGCCGGAAGAACAAGATCAAGATGATGATCGACGGCGAGGAAAGGGTCGTCGAGAAGGGCTATCGCTTCGTCTCGGGCGGCGGCGCACTTATCGTGCCGCTCCTCGAGAAGATGGAGGAGATGAGTCTCAACACCATCTCCACCACAGTGACCGTGACCGACGTTCCCTCGAAGGAGGGCGTGAAGGTGACGGTCGTGGCGATCGCCAACGTCAAGATCCAATCCGACGAGGCTTCCCTGCCGCTCGCCATTGAGCGATTCCTGGGGAGCTCCGAAGCTCAGATCCGCGGCGTCATCGACTCCACACTGGAGGGCGACCTCCGTGGCATCGTCGGCACCATGACGGTTGAAGGCCTGGTCAACGATCGGCAAACCTTCACCCAGCATGTACTCGAAGAAGCCGGCACCGACCTGGCCAAGATGGGCCTGTCGGTGGACGTGGTGAAAATCCAGTCCATCTCGGACGAACACGGCTATATCGATGCCCTGGGCAAGAAGCGCACCGCCGGCGTCGTCCGCGACGCCAGCATCGGTGAAGCCGAAGCTCAGCAGGAGACCGACGTCAAGACGGCGGCGGCCCGCCAAACTGGCGCCACTGCGCAAGCGGTCGCCGAGCAGGCAATCTCGACTGCCAACCGCGATCGTGACATGGCCATCGCCGACAACGAGGCGCAGGTCAAAGCCCAGCAGGCCCAGATCCCGATTGCCGCGGAAATTGCCGCGGCCAATCGGACCAAAGAGCTGAACGTCGCGACCGTTGATGCCAAAAAGGCGGAAATCACCGCCGGCATCGCGCTGCAGCAAGAAGAAGCCAAGCGTGTCGCGGCCGAACAGCAGGCCACCGTCGTGGTGCCGGCTGAAAAGGCCAAGGAAGCGCGTATCATCGCCGCCGACGCCGGCCAAGCGGCGGCCGAACGTGAAGGTGAAGCCTTCCGCATCAAGGCCTCCAAGGAGGGCGAGGGCGAACGAGCGAAGCAGGAAGGTGTTGCGGCGGGCCGTAAGGCTCTCGCAAGCGCCGACCAAGCTGAGCGCGAGGCTCTGGCCGCAGGTAACAAGGCCCAGCTGCTCGCCACTGCGGCGGGTGTGCAGGCCGACCTGGAAGCCAAGGCTGCTGGTGAGATGGCGATGGCGAATGCCATTCGCGCTCGCCTGCTAGCCGAAGCCGAAGGCACCGAAAAGCGTGCCGAGGCGTTCGCCAAGCTCGACCAAGCCGGTCGCTTCCTGATGATTCTCGAGGCTCTGCCTCCGGTCATCGCGGCGTGCGGCGAAGCGGGTGAACGGATCGTGCGTCCGGCGGCGGAAGCCATCGGAACCGGTCTGGGCAACGTCAAAGAGATCCGCATCGTGGATCTCGGTGGTGGGAAAGACGGAGGCCAGTCCCTCGTCAGCCGGTTCGCTTCGACGCCGGTTCAGGCTTTCTTCGGGCTCTTTGAACAGGCGAAGGCGGCGGGTTTTGGTCCGCTCATCGACGAGCTCACGAAGCGCTTCGGCATCAATCTCGACGAGATCATTCCGTCAGTTGCTCCGGCAGCTGCGGAACCTCCAATCGAAGGCGAAGCGAAGACGGTCACGCCAGCCGAAGCGAAGGCCTAACCGCCCTTCGACGCTCCTGACTATCTAGTACCACGTGCTTACAACTTGCTCGCCGTAGTCCCACCTTGGGATTGCGGCGAGTTTTTATACAAATCCCGGGAAATAGTCGGATTTTATGTGCGACAGTGGCAATCCGAGTTCATGTAGTGTTTTTTGAAACGCGACCACCATAGCGCGCGGACCGGAAATGTAGAACATGCGCTCACGATAGTCAGGTATCTCACGCTTAATGAGTTCAGCGTCAATGAGTCCGGCATAGGACCCCGGGAATGTTTGCGTATCGTTTGAAAGAGCGTAGATGGTCTTCATACCAAGTTCGATACGAGCTCGCTCAAATACGTCATAGTACGCAACTTCCTCGACTGTTTTATTTGAGTAGAGCAAAACCGCATCGCGCTTCTGTTTGCGGTCGAGCATCGAGCCCACCATAGCTCGGAACGGTGTAACACCGATACCACCTGCAATAAAAGCAACTTTCCTTGACTCTTTTTCAGGAAGCGTAAAGTCCCCCGCAAGGTGCGCAGCCGTAATCGTATCCCCTGCCCTAAGTTCCATGAGTTTCTGTTTGAAACTCGAGAGCTGTGCTCCGGTCTTCACCGCAAGACGCAAATTCTTTTCTGTCGGGGAAGACGCGATGGTGAAGTAGCGTCGATTTCCTTTATTGTCCGTTCCTTTTCCTTCAGGAATAGTCCACTCAAGGTATTGGCCCGGGTAGAATGAATGTTTTATGGCGGGTGCAAATACAAACTCAACTGTATCTTTCGCCAACTGATTCTTTTCTGTGAGCGTGAGCATGAAACGGCCTTTTGGACTGATTGCGTACACGAACACATTACCAAGAAGAAGAGCGAGTTCCGGTGTGAAATAGAACGAACCTATATGTATAGCGGGTGCAAACCAAATACCGACGAGTATGCCGTATGCGATACGCATCGAACGAGTCGGTGGCATGGTAGCCGGCTCCGTAAGCATGGCAAACGCCAGGAAGAAGAACGAGGAATGTATGAGTGTGGTCCACACCGCATGGAGCGGATCGGTGTTTGTCGTGAACGCAATAGTGAGGAGCGAGGCTGCGGTAAAGGATAGGAACAAATCGAATCGCTGAATCTTACGGACAATGAGAAGACCACCGAGAACAATGACAGCCATAAGAGGTAGGTTTCCAGCGACCCACCAGCTTGCGCCGTGCATGAACACGAGCGAAGAGACAACGACAGCAAACGCTGCAGGATTAAATACGTGTTTCCCGTTAATCGCGAAGATGTACTTCGACGCCATGCCCCACACACCTATGAGCGCGAGAAGCAGTGAACCCATGAGATCGCCCGGAGTAACCGGTGTCACGATGAGAGCCAAAATGAGTGCCGTTATGTAAAGTGAGGCAGTACCCGGAACGGCGTGCCAGACACGCGCAAATATAAAATTAGTCAGCCAGGAAGAAGCAATGAGTATCGCAACTGAGTACCCGATAGCAAACGGCGAATACGAGAGAATATGGAAAAGACCGAGAGTACCCGCAAGCACAAGAAGCGCAATGAGGTAATACAAAACGACGCGATACATCGTTATACGGTTCAAGATTGAGTCTATGTAATTCATATAGTTGTATACGCGCTAAATCCACTCGTTTGGGTGGCAATGCCATCCTTGGTAATACTGTACCCCTCAAATCCGTCAGTGCGTTCAAGAAAGTCGATTCCTTTCTCTCCCATGGCGAACGCTGCAGTCGCTAGAATGTCCGATTCAAGCACGTCGCCGCCAATGACGGTGACGCTCACCACAGTGTCGAGTGCATCGCCTGCATCGTGTGGGTTATAGATATGTGCGCCCCGCACGTACGAGCCTGACGTCGCAATTCCCTTTCCTTTCGGATACACCACTTTGACTATCTCTTCGCGATTAAAGGGATTACGAATACCAATACTCCACTCGCCTCCCCCCGCATTCATTCCTGAAACAGCGATGTCGCCAGCTGCCTCGACCATAAAATTCTGGTGTCCACGTTGTGCAAGAAGAGCTGCAGTGTTCTTAATAGCCCATCCTTTTACAACACCTGAGGGGTCAATCGTCCTGTTCGGTTGATGTATGTCAAAGTATCCTTCCGTTTCCCTTCTTGCCTTCTCTGCGAGAGCGAAGACTACTTTCACGGGCTCGCTCCAGTTCGATTCTTTTATTTCTCCACGATTAATGCGAGATATCTCACTATCAAATTTGTAGGTACTGAAGCGAGTATCTATTTCACTCAGATACTCGAAGGCCGCAGTGAAGGATTCTTCGGAAAGATTCGCATCAACTATTTCTATGGATATGGGCATTCCCATAATGTCGGTGCGAGTCTGTTTCATGACAGGTGTTAGGCTTTTGCTTTTGCGAGTGCACTTGCGAGCGACTGATTAAATGCGGGACTGGTATCAGAAGCTCCGGAAATAGCATTCACATTCGCGTTTTGTGCTGAGATTGCCTCACGAATAAGCATGGGGAGTGCTTGCTGATTTATTTCGACGGAAGTATCACGGTCGTTTGGATACTGCAGAACCTTCACGTTCGTAAGCTTACCGCCTGAGATAACCGCAGCGACCTGAATATTTCCATAGTAGGCATCTGCAACGCTTCCCGTGTAGGTGCCATCACTATACTGACCAGCATGCTTTGGTTTCGTTGCTACGGGTGTAGGTGACACCGGTTTAGAAGTAGGAGTACTTGTCGTGGTATTCGCTTGCGCGGCAGTCGAAGACGTTTTAATCGAAGTAGTAACACTATCAGTAAATGCGGCATCTACGGGCGTAGTGTTTGAACGCTGCAGGAATACATAGCCGACAGAAGCCACAATAAGGACTGCTGCGAGTAGGAACTTCTTCATATACCTTCTATTACGGTTGTGGTGGAAGGAGTATTTCACCGCTCATCGGGAGTGGATGCACACCGAATGCACGGATAGTACTCGTCCCGTCGTCCATATCGCCGGCTACATATACCTTCTCTCCAGCAGAGAATTGGGTTATGTCGAAATTGGACGGAAGGATAACGATGTATCCGCTCTCGTCTTGATCCGTATCCAAATCGTCGTGCTGCATACGAATTGTGGACGTACCGATTTCAGTTATCGTGCCCCGGAAAATACCACGGTCATGCGGTGCGGGTACGCGCATGTGTTCGTAGATTTCTCCGAATGGCGACGGGAGTCCTCCGTGGTCAGCCTGGTAAAGCAGACGATCGTTGACGGACGTGCCCCGATCAAGCGCGAGGCCTGCACTTGTCGCAAGCGCAAGCAAAGCAAGAAGCAGATACAGAACTGGGCTTCGGTAACCAAACTTAAACCGGCGCAACAGCGTCTCAAGAAATAGAACGAGCAGCACATCAAGGATCAAGAGTGGCCACGGGAACACGACGAAGAACGCAAGGAGCCCACGAGGACCGAACCCGAGCAGCGACTCGTGACCATTGAGCCTGAGTCCGAACAGTATGAAATTAACAAGAGCGATGGAGACTACCAGAATTACCACCGCGACAAGACCTGCGAGAATCGTCTCGAAAGTGAAGAACAACTTGGGCCGCATATGGACACTCTTCTCACGAATTTTCGCAAGAACCGTTTCCTTTGAGCTGTGTGAGTTATGTTCCATAGGGATTGGGAGTGTCTTTATAAACCGCCGCTAGTGCGTCCTTGCCGCGCTTCAAGCGAATACCGACAGTTGAAACCGGTACCTGAAGAATGTCGGCTATTTCTCGATAGGAAAGTTCTTCAAGGTAGTAGAGCACCAATACTTCGCGATACTTCGAGCTCACCTTCTCAAGTCCCCTATCGATAAGAATTCGCATTTCCCTTTGCTCACGCTCGGCCGGGGCCGGATCGTCATACGCCGGATGCGAAACGAGAGCATCAAAATCTATGCTAATGACTTTCGAGCGTGAGCGCTTCCTAACCGCCGACACGAATTCATTATGAGTAATCCGATACATCCATGGAGAAAAGCGCATAGAGGTGTCAAAGCTCTGAATGTTCTGGTAGGCGCGGAGAAACGCGTCCTGAACCAAGTCGGTAATGTCATCACGATCTGCAAGGAACTTCGTTCCGTATCGCTTAAGTTTTGCTTCGTAACGTTCCATAAGGACACCGAATGATTCCGTATCTCCTTGCTGGACGCTACGCGCAAGCACCTCATCCGTTAGTTCGGTTGGAGTCACAGATTCTATAGTACTAGGCGAGCTATCCATGCGCTTCTTTTCTAGTACCCCGCGCACCTGCTGAATATTTCACTATTGTCCGACAAGGAGAGAGAACAAAAAAGAGATAAGTACTGAAAACGGCGCGGAGAAGAAGTAGCTAAAGGCGAACAGGACCGCCACAAAGGTAATAAGACCACCTTGCGCAAGGCGTGCTTCGAAATTCCGGAAGGACATGGCGTATTTATACGGAAGCAAACCGCGCAGGAAGGTGAAGCCGTCGAGGGGTGGAAACGGAATGAGATTGAAAAGACCGAGCGAGAGATTTACGAGCGCTATGATGCCAGCCGCCTGAGCAAAGCTCGTCATACCTGCCGAAAGCGCGATGCGCGTCACAAGTCCGAACACGAGTGCAAGGGCGAGATTCGTTGCAACGCCCGCTATTGCAACCAAAGACTCCCCATAGCGCTGATTACGGAGGTTGTAGGGGTTATAGGGTACCGGCTTTGCCCAGCCAAAGAAGAAATGTCCGGGTGAGAGCACACCAATGAGGGGCACAATGATGGAGCCAATGGGGTCTATGTGCGGTATCGGATTGAGAGTCAGGCGCCCTGCAAGCCGTGCTGTCGGGTCTCCAAGGGCATTTGCAGCATAGCCATGAGCTACCTCGTGGATAATGATGGAGATGATAAGGGCCGCAAAGTAGAAGATTTCGATTCCAGTACCTAATTGCATACGATTTCAGCCCATGCTAGCATGGCGGAACTATGGCACGAAGCTGCGAAGTAACGGGAAAGAGCACACAAATCGGCGGACGGTACTCAAACCGTGTGCGTGCTACTCAGTACAACCCTACCGGAAAGGTCCGTCGTAAGGCTAATCTTCAGAAGCGCCGCATTTTCGTAGCAGAGCTTGGTACAACCGTACTCGTCGATATTTCGGCAAACGGCATGCGCCACATCAAGAAGAACGGTGCTCACAAGACCCTCAAGAAAGCGGGGATTATTTAAACGAGGCGGAATGCTTCGGAGAGGCGGCGCCAGCAGGCGCCGTTTTTCGTATGTGCCACACGAACCACGCAATGCCGGCGTAGGGAATAACGAGAAAGACAAAAGGAAATGCGGGAACGATAACGTTTGCGAGCGGCAGCTGCGCAAAACTTTCCGCGGCAAAAATAATGTACGAGAGTACAGCGTACGCAGGTAGACCAACGTAGGTAGCAAGGAACGGAATGAGGAGCGCAATGAAACCTCCCACGGTAGAGAGACCCATGGCAAGAGGGACGAACGGAAGTACAAGAATATTGGCCGGTACTGCAACTAGCGAAAAATTACCGGTTTGGTAGAGAAGAATAGGCAGCACAAAAAGCTGCGCAGCCAGCGTAGTAGCAATGATGTCACGCATAAACGCCCACCGAATAAACATGAGTCGTAGCTCGAACGCGTTCGATGCGAGTAACAGACCGAGTGTTGCCATGAATGAAAATTGGAATCCTGGGTCATACGCAAGTGAAAACGGCGAAAGAAGAAGCATCGCGACAAACACAACAATAAGTGCTCTAAGTGCATCATAGGTTCGTCCTGTTGAGCGAGCGAACAGAGCGAGGCCTGCCATGAGACCCGCACGCACTGCGGACGAACCGCTTCCTGCAGCGACCACGAACAGTAGCACCGACACAGCTGCGATACCGAGTGCGAAACGTTTCGGAAGCCACGAGAGTCCTGCGAGGACTGATTCAGCCACAATCATCACGTTGTACCCCGAGAGCACGATGATGGGCAGTAAGCCCGCGACCGTAAACGCATCTAAAAGTTTTTTTCCAAGTCCTTGTTTACCGCCGATTATAAGACCTTCTGCAAGCGATGCGCTCGGCTCGGGAAGAGCATTCTCCAGCGCAGACGCAAACGCGTGTTTCGCACCAAAGAGTGCGCCGAGCGTCTTTGTTTCAATATCTGTACGCCGCCCCGTTACTTCCACACGCGCCAAAGGAACAAGTGCAAATATTCCGTCCTTCGCAAGAAATGTATCGTACGCAAATGTGCGACCGCCCTCCGTATCAAACGGCTGTGGAAGTCCGAGTACACCGGTAACGCGCACCGTATCGCCATAGGTGAGCGCGGGAAAGCGATCTGCGACGGCGATGATTTTTGTACGTACGGTTCCCTTCGAAATTTCGACCGTCACACGCTGATTATTTTCACGAACATCCGGATCAGCGATTATGGTTCCGTTAAACGAAGTAGGTTGACCGAGGTCGTGACTAAAAGCAGCTGGCAACGTCCGTGGCACGATACTGGCGCGTGCGCATCCAAGCGAGAGCACAAGGAGAAGTACGCACGGAATAAGATAGGCGTCACGTCTACCGAAAAACCAGGCACAGAAAAATCCAACAGAAAGTAGGAGCACGAAAAGCGAACAGGAGAGTGGGAGCGGATAAAGCGTGCCGAGAAGAATTCCTCCAGCAAAACCGACGATACTAATGAGCGCGAGCGAGCTCTTCATGTGATGCGTGTTCAGCGATTCCTTTGTCCCGCGTCCATAGCTTTATTCGCGAGTGCATCGGCATCTTTATTAAATTCACGAAGCACATGTATGTATTCCACGTGCGGAAAGGACCGGGCAATAATATTCTTTACCTCCATATACCGCGGAACAAGGTTCGGGTGTTTCACTTTGTAGTTCCCTTTCAGCTGCTCGATGACGAGCTTGCTGTCCATCTTTATGGTGAGCTTCGATTCTTGCAGATGTTCAGCGAGATATTCGTCGCGCAGTTTCGTAAGGCCACGCAGTATCGCTTCGTACTCCGCAATATTGTTCGTAGCAACTCCGAGATAGTCTGCAACTTCGATAACGCGTTTCCCAAGGTTATCGAATACCACCGCTCCAGCCCCGGCTGGCCCCGGGTTCCCGCGCGAACCGCCATCGGCATAGAGGGTGAAATGCATGTAGGAAGTATACCTGGGGCTACGTAATGGCAACCAGTCGAAGACGAACGGGTCGGCCTTTCGTAAACATATCGCGTTCAAGGTTTGCGAGTATGTTCGCCGTCTTCCCTGCTTCGAGCGTGTCGCATATTTTCCCGAGCTCACGATGTGCATAGAATGCAATGCCCTCCATCGGTCGTTCCGTGAAATCTTCTACGGCAGGCTGGACGCGTATACGAAGGTGTTCGTTCGACTTCCCAAACCAGGAAACTTCTTTGAGAACCACGCCCCTGAATGCAAAAGACGGCTTTGGATTACCCATGCCGTAGGGAGCAAGGCGCTCTATTTTACCGAGAAGTGTGTGCGTTGCCTCGTGTGTACCGAGGTGTGCGTCAGCGGTTGAGAATAAGTCACTCGCTTCGCGCTTGGGCAACCGAGCAAGCGCCTCGCACAAACGTTCGCCAAACGTAAACACTGCATCCGGAGCAACGGTGAAGCCGCCCGCTGCTGCGTGGCCCCCGAACTGACTGAACGTATCTCCTGCTTCGGTCATAAGTTCCACGACATGGATATTACCGGGACCTCCTCGACACGAACCCTTCAGTACACTGCTGCCTTCACGCCCCCATAAGAAAACTGGACGGTCATACTCTTCCGAAATACCGCTGGCAACAAGACCAAGAAGCCCCGGCCGCCAATCAGGATCACCGAGCGCAATCACGCTCGGTATCGCTCCTTCCGTTTTCAGTACGTCGAGCTTCTCGTGTACGGCGCGCGTAATAGCACCTGCAGCCGCGCGACGTGAACGATTAACACTTTCGAGTTTCTTTGCGAGCATATCCGCTTCAACTTCATCACTCGTCGTGAAAAGAGTAAACGCATCGCGCGGGTCGCCCATGCGTGACGCGGCATTCACTCGAGGAGCAATCATAAACGCCACATCGTCTTCCGTAATTGAGCGTTGTTCCACACGTGCACTTTTGCAGAGTTTTTGAAAACCGAGACGCGGTGATTTACGCATGACCATGAGTCCATACTTTGCGATGACACGGTTCTCACCCGTAAGTGGAACCATGTCCGCAATAGTCGCGAGCCCTGCCATATCAAGTAACCACTTCTCCCAACCCTCCGGAATATCCGCACGTCCGGTGAAGCCATGCGCGAGAACTGCACACGCCGTCTTCCATGCGAGTCCGGCTCCGCACAACTCTCGGTACTGATACGTTTCTCCGTCCTGCTTCGGGTCAACAACTGCGAACGCGGGCGGAAGTGTTTCTCCGGGAAGGTGATGATCCGTCACGATAACTTCCATACCAAGCTCGTTAGCACGCGCCACTGCTGCAACGTCGGTGATACCTGAATCCACAGTGATGATGAGTTTCGTTCCTTCACTAGCTAGCTTTTCAATTCCCATGACATTCACGCCATACCCTTCGTTGTGACGATGCGGTATGTAATTCGTAAAATTCGCTCCAGCTTTCTTAAAGAAGTCATGGAGTATGACGCCACCGGGAATGCCATCACAGTCATAGTCGCTCCAAACCGTGATACGTTCAGTGTCATTTATTGCGCGAGCAATCCGCTCTGCAGCTTTCGGCATATTGAGTATGCCCATAGGGTCATGAATATGGTCGTCGTACGACGGAGTAAGAAAGGCCTCGGCCGCTTCGGCGGTGATGATGCCACGACGTGCAAGAAGTCCTGCAGTAAAATCATCGTGCTCTTTGAGAGCATCGCGCGTCGCGTCGTCTAAGGCATCGTGGAGTGGGAACATAGTCCGCTGATTGTATCAAACTGGGCCGTCCTGGTATTCTCTGTATATGAAAGACTGTCTTTTTTGCTCCATCGTCGCGGGAACCATCCCATCCCATCAGATCTGGGAGAGCGACACACACCTCGCATTCCTCACCATTTTTCCAAACACCGAAGGTGTGACGGTGGTAATCCCAAAAGAACATTACCCAAGTTATGCCTTCGCTCTGTCCGACGTTGCACTTACTGAGCTTATGCTTGCAACAAAAAAAGTAGCGCAATTACTCGACAAAGCACTTACTGACGTAGGTCGCACTGCACTAGTATTTGAGGGATTTGGTGTCGACCATGTGCACGCAAAACTGTACCCCATGCACGGAACAGAAAATATGGAGCATTGGAAACCAATCGAGTCGAGCATTGATAAATATTTCTTAACGTACGAAGGCTACGTCTCGTCACACGACTACAGACGAGCCGATGATGCAGAGTTGGCCGCACTAGCTGAAAAGATTCGTTCGGCTAGTTAAGTGCATCGATTCCCGGCAAGCTTCCATTCGCAAGGAAGTCGAGCATTGCGCCACCGCCTGTTGAGACGAATGAAAATTTGGAAAGGAGGCCGAGTGCATCGACGGCAGCCACAGTATCGCCTCCGCCGAGAATGCTGTGTGCTTTTGAATTCGTAACCGCGTCTGCAAGTTGTTTGGTTCCTTCCGTAAATCCGTTTTCGTATCTGCCAAGAGGGCCATTCCAGAGAATAGTTTTTGCCTTCTGAATCAACGGCAGGAGTTCGCGTATCGTCTCTGGTCCGACATCGAGCATCGCTTCGTTATCAGCGACCCCACCAATAGCGACCGCGTGTCCTTCGTCTTTTTTTCCGTCTCGCGGGGCGACAATGACATCATGAGGAAGCAGTAGTTCCGGCATACGTACCAGTTTCTTAATCTCGGTAGCATCCGCATCTGAAACGAGCGACGTTCCGACTGCATACCCCTGTGCATGAATGAAATCGTTCGCGAGGGCACCTCCCACAAACACGTGTGTGTATTTTTTAAGGAGCGCCACAAGCACAGGCTCTTTAGTAGAAAACTTCGCACCGCCTATTATTGCGAGGGCAGGACGCTTGGGAAGAAGTGCTTTCTTAAGCTGTTTCACCTCTTCTTCCACGAGGAATCCTGCGTAGGAAGGTAAGAGCTTCGGAACGCCTACGACGGACGCATGTGTGCGGTGACACACATCAAACGAATCCTCAACGAACACGTCCGCAAGCGATGCGAGGTCTGCGGCAAACTCAGCATTATTCATTACTTCCCCCCGATGCCGACGCAAATTCTCGAGCAGGAGTACGTCGCCCGGCTTCATGGCACGCACCGCTTCACGAGCTTCCTTTCCTATGGAATAGGAACAGAACTCGAGAGTTGGCACGAATGTCTTAAGCGCTCGATACACCGGCTCGAATGTTTCTGTTCCTTTCTCGCCAATGTGGCCACAGAGTATTACGCGGGCACCTTTTTTCTGCAGGTACTCAATGGTCGGGAGAGCTTGTCGAAGGCGAAATGTATTCGTTACCGTATTGTTTTCAATCGGTGCGTTAAGCGCAGCGCGCACCAACACCGGTACGTTCTTGAGCTTTGGTATCTTGCGAACGCTTCGCATGTCTCTAGGAAGTAACTGCTTTTACTATTCCTCCGAATGAGAGTGCATCCGTACTAGCTCGTCCAATGAGAAAACCGTCTATGCCGGTTGCACCAGCAAGTACACGTGCATTACCGGGCTCTACTGAACCTCCGTAGAGAATGCGGATTTTTTCCGCTCCCGTGCCGGGCAAATACTCACCGAGAATCTTTCGTATATAAAGCACCATTTCTTGTAAATCTTCTGGTGTAATGGCCTCCGCAGCTGACTTTCCAATCGCCCAAATTGGCTCATAGGCAATAACTAGCCGCATGCGTTCTTTCTGAGACAGTGGTTCCAGAACCGTTGCAAGTTCCGCACGTAATTCATTCAAATAGTGCGCTTCTGCATCGCGCTCGCGCTCACCGATACACACGATAGGCGTAAGTCCGTGCGCAAGCGCACGCTTCACCTTTTCGAGCACCATCATGTTCGTCTCGCCCACTGCACGTCGTTCGGAGTGGCCGATAATCGTGTACTGGACTCCCATACCAGCTATGGTTGCTGCGGTGACTTCTCCCGTAGCTGCTCCGCCCAGAGAAGCTGAGACATCCTGCGCAGCAAATTCAACACTTGAACGGTTACCGCCAGCAAGAAAGCCAAGATGTGGCGAGGAAGGAGCGAGCACGATGTCGTGATGGCCTGCCGCAGAAAGACGCTTTCCAACGGCATAGAGACGTTTTGCTTTTTCGAGTGTTTCTACGTAGGCTTTCCAGTTTCCGACGATAAGCATACGAGCATGATACCACTGGGGCCACCTACTCTACCCGACCGTAAAACTCTTAGAGAGAAGGTGTGAACAACCGAGGAGTGCAGACGACGATAGGGGGCTATAACACGGGATTTAAGAGATGTACTGATATTTACTTCTGACGCCAATCAATGAACTTATAGTCTGTCGACGTGTACGGCGTAAAGGGCGGAGGGTCAGTAGCTATGCGCCTGTCGTAGGAGTCGATACGGGTCTGGTAGCCACCATCCGAACCTCCACAGCCGTTTATCCATTTGGTTCCTGTGCGTTTATTGGAAACCGTCGTCCCAAGAATGGTAAGAGTGCCTCGTGGTTCATAGGTTCCAGGGCAGTTATACAAGTTTCTTCCGAAGGCACCGCCCTGAGCTATAAAAATGCCGTTCATGGTCATGTTGTTCGGTGAATCGGCTGTGACGAGAACATCATTTTCAGCAATAAGCGTGAGACCGGCCGTGCCATTGTAGGCTGAATATATAACGTTTCCGCGCACATTCGCGTTCGGTGCGATTCCGGCATGCGTAACGTCAGCAGCGACGAGAGTAACTTTGCTGTTAATGGTTCCTTCCACCCACACATCGTCTTCAACAAAAATGAGTCCGCAACCGGAAGGAATGGTGTAGACACCGGTCGGGTGGGTACCGTCGTTATAAATAGCCTCGCTTGAAATGACCGTGTAGTCGGTGACTTGGCCACCGCTTGAGTTATCGACTGGATACGATTGTATATTGCTGGTGCTATTTACCTTTTTTACCGTCACGGTTCCATTGCCGTTAAAAATGAGGTGATAGCCACGGCTCGCATTGGTTGTTCCGTTAGTCGCAAAGAAAAGTCCGGTTGCACTTGCCGTTGTTTTAAGCGAAGTGAAATTTGCAGAAATGGCACTGAAGTCGACTTGCGGCGACGGAAAATTCCAGAGGTTTTGATTGGGACCGGCGCCGAAGACACCATTCTTAGTCGCGGTCGGACTACAACCATACGACGAAGTGCAGGACCACGTAGCAAGTGAGCTGGTGACAGGTGAGTTTGCCGTACCGTCCATGCGAATACCGCCGTTGGAGTGATAGGGTCCGTTAATAACACGGTCGGATCCGGCCCATACGGAGTCGTTGATGATGTAGGAGTACTGCCCCACCGTTGGGCGAGCATAGCGCGCCGAAACCGTCGCTGAGCTATTGCTTCCGGCAGGCGTCCCGGTGGAGCGCATGTCGACGGACGTTAGTGTTCCGCACGAAGAGTTTCCCGTTATGGAAAGGGATATGGTTCCGGCCGGTCCTCCTTCCGGGTCGTTGTAAGCAAGTGAGTAGGGGCCCGGTTGTCCCGTTCCGTTTTGCATGTCATTCGGATAATGAGCAAGGAACCAGCGGTAATATTCAATACCTGCCTCTGCAATGGTGAGCGCCTTACTCTTGTCGGTCTGCGATGTCTGCAGTTTGTTTTCTGTAAGTACAAAACTTGAGAGCGCAAATATAACAGTAAGAAATATAGAGCCAAACACGATGGCAAGAAGCATGAGGTAGCCGCGAGGTTCAGTAGTCATGTTATTGAGCGCGTAGGTTACGAAGAGTCGCTGTCTCTTGGAGAGTAAGGATATCCGGAGCGCGGAGCGGGTTTAAATCAACCATAACGGATGTCGAGATGGAAGAAATTTGTGACACGTCCACGGTTGTTGTAGTCGCCAATTCACTGCCATCACTATCATAGTAACGGAACAGTGGCGTCGTGGAACTGTTCCGGACGTACGTAGCTATCGTCGTCGTGGCTTCCTTCTGGCCTGTGTACGTTGGCGGACTCGACGTGGAATCCGTCACGCCTCGATAAAATGTGGTACCGAGCACATAGAGTCGTATGCGTTCTACCGTTCCGTCTCCATCCACGTCGCTATAGAACGTAATGGTCGACGTTGCTGCACTGGCAATCGGATATGAGCCGTCATCTCCATACGATGCCTCACGTAAATCCTGAAACGAGGTACGCAGACCACGATGCGCACTGTCGATAGCGGAAGATTGTTGTAATAAGTACGCATTGTCTTTATAGAAATTGGCGATAAGCGTGTTGATGGTTAAACCGAGCATGGCCGTAACCGCCACAACGACGATTGATTCAATGATAGTGAAGCCTCGAAGTGAAGTGTGCATACTACGGGAAGGAAGCGAGGTAGAACGTATCGCCGGAAATTGAAATGTTTGCGAAGGCAGTTGTCGTATAGCCGCTTTTAGCAATGGTAACGGTGTAGGTACCGGATGAGAGTGCACCGAAGTACGATGCTCCACACGAGGAGGTGTCGACATCTTGTGTGAATCCGGATTTAGAAAGCGTTACCGTAGCACCGGTCACGATAGCTCCGGTACTGTCGTGAACGGTCACCAAGATTGCGTTCGAGGTGTTCGGTCCTAGGTACAGAAGATTCGTACTACTCGATCCAGAAGCAAGCGAATACGGTGGAGCGGTACAGGCATCGATGACGTCATAGCCAGAAAGCGTGAACGCATACGAATCCCACTCGAGCGGAAGTGTGCTCGTACCCACGCCGTTGGTTGTCGTTGCGATACTAGTCTTATAAATAGGAGCACCACCGCCCGTTGAGCCAACCGTCTTGTTCCCGGTAAGGGCGAAGGAGACGTTCGGCACCGGTATAGGCCCTACGAGAGAATTGATGCTCCAGTCGGCAATAGAAGGCGTGGTGGTGGTTGCATTCGTTGCAAGCTCCGCCGAGAGACCGAGCGATGGATACGTGGTGGTGGAAATTCCCGAGAGAGTAATCGAACTCCCGGAGAAGCCCGTTGCATTGCCGGCAAGCGCGCTGTCCGGTAGAAGGGTCCCCGTGCCGTCGGTAACGTGCACAAGTACGCTTGTGCCGGACGGAGTTGAGATGGTCGTGCTTGCACTCGTCCATCCTGCGAGATACCCCGGTGTAAACGCGGTCGAGCGGGCAGTTCCGGCGAGAGAATACCCACTTCCCCCGCTCGCAAGAACTAACGAGCCACCGGAGACTACCGTGTTCGACTGATTTGCGAGCATCGTCGCATTCGCAAAGGTATCGAGTGTTGTTGTTGCCTTAATTGGATACAGCGTTGTAAGCGTCATGGATGCGAGCATATCGATAGCAAACGTACTTGCGGTGGTTTGATTCTTTACCACGGTGAGATAGCCCGGTGTTGGGTTCTGATTTGTACCATCGCGCACGTAGGTTTGTGCACTTGAGTAGCCTGTTTTAGAAACATAGATTTGATACTGCGTCGACGTTGTGGCACCCCCAAGGAAGACTACCCCACTTGAGTCGCTGAATGTCGTTAGGTCGACGGTCGGAGAGCTACTGGCATTTACTACATGCACCGCAGCGCCCGCTACCCCGACACCTCCTGAATTAACGACGAGTATCTTGAGTGTTCCGCCGTTGGTGGTTGTTTCTATGGAAAGCGGTGCGTAGTTTGAGACCAAGTCCACCTCTCGAGTCGTATTACGTATCGTGTACGTCACCGCAACTTTTATACGTTTGTAGTCTGTCGTAATGCCGTTGGTGTCGGATGTTGACGTGCCGTCAGCCGGGTCGTCGACATATTCTATGAAGGTTCGCACTCCATAAGGAATGGAATTTTCAGTTGTGGTTGAGTACTGGGGAATAGCCCCTGAAGGAATACCGCCAACAGTTCCTACTGAGTCGTAGGGCAACGAGCGAATATATTCCATTTGATTATTGGCGACGGCCGTTCCGCCCGCCTTTGCTTTTGCGAGCGACGAGACGAGAAGGGTCGCTCGGAGAAGTCCGATGAGCGAAAGAAATATAACCAGCACGAGTGCGGAGCCGACAACGACATCGATGAGAGAAACGCCTCGCAGAGGACGAAATGTCATACCAGCATGATAGCGCACCGTCTTCGGTTAAATCTTCGAGGAAAGGGAGTAAATCGGGGTAATCATCGCGAGTGCAAATATACCGACGGCCACACCAATAACGAGCATGAGCATTGGTTCGATGATGGTCGAGAGATCCTTGGTACGCTCTTCCACATCATTCTCGTAGTACTCGGCAACCTGCGAAAGCATATCGGCAACTTTTCCGGTCTCCTCGCCCACAGATATCATGTCAGCAATAAAGAAGGGATACAGCTTGGGATGATTCTCAAAGGCCTTTGAGAGTGCCTCACCTTTCTTTACGAGTACACCTGCCTCGCCAATAACTTTTCCGAAGACATTATCCCCTACCACCTCTTCTGCGATCTCTATTGCAGAGAGCATCTCAACGCCGGAAGAAAGGAGCGAGGCGAGTGCACGTGCGGCACGTGCTCCGAACGTTTCTCGCACGAGTTCACCTATGACCGGCAGGTGGAGTGCCACGGTTAGAATAATTCGCCCGCCTATTTTCGAGTGGGTGAATGCATATATAACACCAAAAAAGACACCGAGAATCACGAACACAAGAGGGGCATTGTGTGCTGTGAAGTCGGAAGCGCCGATAATAACGCGTGTTGCCAGTGGGAGAGCGACATTAAGAGATTTAAAGGTGGCAGAAAGCGTTGGCACCACATACATAAGCATGAGAACACCGATGATAAGAATGGCAGAAAGGATAATACCCGGATAAATCATCGCTCCTTTGATTTTCTTCTCGAGCGTAAACGAACGGTCCATCTGGCGCGCCACCACTTTGAGCGCATCGGCAAGTGTTCCTGATTCTTCCCCCGCCTTTGTCATCGCAATGAAGAGTTTCGAGAAAATCTTGCTGTGTAGCATGAGTGCCTCATGGAAGCCGGTGCCTTTTTTCACCTGTTCTTCGAGGTCATTCACTATTTTCTTGAGATTTTTGTTTCTAGACTGACGCTCAATAACCGAAAGCGCGCGCGAAAGCGTAAGGCCTGCCGCGAGCATGGCTGAAAGATTCTTAGTGAATGTGATGCGCTCTTCGGTCTTGATTCCAGTGCCGATATTGAATGACGCGAGTTTGCGAAGTGAAAAGCCCTTCCCTCCCCCCTCTTCTATAGAGAGGACCATTGCGCCCTCTTTTTCAGCATCGCCGTATACCGCAAAGCGTGATGGCGCTTCCATCTCGCGTGTCTCTTCGCTTCCATCTTCCTTCTTGAGTTTTACTTTGAATTTCATAGTGTTATCCGTCGTTCACGGCACGCAACACCTCTTCAAGACTCGTCACACCCTTCGCCGCCTTATAAATACCGTCTTCAAGCATAGTAAGCATGCCTTCTTTACGTGCCTGTGCCTCGAGCTGGTCAGGAGATGCGCTATGGAGTATCAGGTCCCGGATAGTAGGAGTAACCGTAAGGATTTCATGGATACCCATACGACTCTTATATCCGTCTTCGCATTCTGCAGATGGCTTCGGGTGATAAAACGGAATCGAGTCGAGTTTCGCGGTATCTTTCGCAAGTTTTTCGTCCTGAAGCGCCTTCATGGCCGCGTCGAAGTGGTCACTCGTCGCAACTTTGTCGCGTTCTTTTCCGTCGAGCGTGTATTCTTCCTTGTCGTCACAAAGCCGTCGTGTAAGACGTTGACCAACAATAAGACGAAGCGTCGAAACAAGAAGGAATGGCTCAACACCCATATCAAGTAGACGCGGAATTGCGCCGACGGCTGAGTTCGTGTGAATAGTTGAAAGCACAATGTGTCCCGTGAGCGCAGCGTTAATGGCGAGGGACGCTGTTTCGTTATCGCGGATTTCACCAACCATGATGACATTCGGGTCCTGACGAAGAAGCGCGCGTAGTCCGGCGGCAAATGTCATACCGATTTGCGGGTTCACCTGCGTCTGATTCACCCGCTTCATCTGATACTCAATCGGGTCTTCAATAGTCGAAATGTTCACGTCAGGGCGATTCAAAATATCGAGTACGGTATAGAGTGTCGTCGTCTTTCCGGAACCTGTTGGACCTGAAATAAGAATGATTCCCGTCGTAGTCTTGGTAGCTTGATGGATGCGCTCCAAACTTTCTCCATGAAAGCCAAGGCCTTCGAGCGTGAAGCCCTCCCCTGTTTCGCGCAAAAGACGCATGACGATTTTTTCACCATAGTAGGTCGGCAGGAGCGATACACGGAACGACACCTTGTCGGCTTCCGTTTCCATTTTGAATCGTCCGTCTTGCGGCAGACGTTTCTCGTCGAGTTTCAGGTTTGCAAGAACTTTGATGCGCGCGGTAATGCCCGGGCCGGCGTTCTTCGGGAGTGTCATAGCGTCATGCAAAATACCATCAATGCGGTATCGCACGAGTGTGGCTTCCTCCATCGGCTCTATGTGGATGTCGGATGCGTCCTGGATGATTGCGTGACGCAGGAGCGTATCCACAATGCGCACGATAGGCAGGTCTTCTGCCATTTTTTTAAGCTCGTCTCCCGTTACGTCCCCGCCGTCAGCATCCTTAACGAGATTAATCTTCCCCGCCTCAGTCGTAATGAGATCGCCGAATTCTTCTTTGAGAGACTTCTGATACTGCAAGAGCACGTGCTTAAGTGACTCGTCGTCCGTGAGACGCGGAGCAATTTTCAGACCAGTCTTCTTACGAACGGAATCGATTGCAACCAAGTCCTGTGTGTCGAGCATGGCGACCTCAAGCTGCGTCGCGTCCTTGCGGAACGCAACAATACTGTGTGTACGTGCTATCGGCTCAGGAATAAGCGAAAGGACATCGAGTGCAATTTTCTTATCTTTCAAATTCACGAACGGGATTCCAAGAACATAGGCCTTAATGCGACGAAGTGCGTCCTGTGTGAGTGCTCCGGATGATACCAGAATGTCACCAATGGATTGTTTTCGCTTCTTTGCTTCTTCGTCTGCAGCCTCCACGTCTTTACGTGGAACAAGCCCCGAGTCGAGGATGAATGTTTTTAGTTCAGTTTCAGATACCTGCATAGCCGTACGTACTAAAAGTATAACGCGCAACTGCATTCACGCGTGTGCGTTATTTTTTTCGCGGGGAAAAGAAAATACCTACGCACCACCGGTGGTGCGTAGGTATTTTCGTCTCACGTCCTTTGACGGTTAGTTCCTGGCGGCAGCGACATGGTGTTGTGACTGCCTGTGACTGACCGAGTAGGTGATGCCGAGGCCGATGATGATGAACACCACCACGAAAGCAGCGAGGATGCGTCTGAACGCAGGGTCGCGCAGCCACAGACGTTCCTCGTCTGACTTTGACGGTTGTGGGTCGTGGCGAACAGGAAGTGGCGACATGAGAATCCTTCTCCAAGAAGTATGAGACGACGCAAAGAACTACTGTTCTGCGTCGCTCAAGGGGTTTCCACTGAGTGCGCAAAGCACATTACTGAATAACTATACGTATATATAGCGTATAGTCAATATTTCCGCATTCCCCGAATTGACTACCTACACCTATATATGGTAGATTTGGGCTATCTGATATGTCCGCACCCGCGGGCATTTCTTTATAAAATGGGCGTGTGCGAACAATTAAATATCGGAAGTATGTTGGATCTCAAAACAATCAACCTGGTGCTCGGCGAGTTTGAAGAGCGTGGAATCACAAAAGAAGTCATGGTTGATGCTATCGAAAGCGCCATGGCGACTGCCTACAAGAAGGAATACGGAAAGCGCGGCCAAGTGGTCCGTGGCAAACTTGATATGAATTCAGGCACCGTCACCTTTGAGCAGATTAAGACCGTTGTGGACGACACCATGGTTCGTTTCCCCGAGGAAGGCGAAGAGATTGATGAACTTCCAGCGCATCATCCGCACCACGATCGTGAGGAGGTGGTCGCCGAGGGCGAACTTCCTCGCTACGACGCTGAGAAGCATATGCTTATTGATGACGCGCGTCGCATCAAGAACGCAGTAGCACTCGGTGACGAAATCATCTTCCCTCTCGAGCCGCAGGACGACTTCGGCCGCATTGCTGCGCAGACGGCAAAGCAAGTGGTTATCCAGAAAATTCGCGAAGCGGAGAAGCTCTCTATTCTCGATGAATTCGGCCACAAGAAAGGTGAAATCGTTTCCGGTGTAGTGCAACGCGTTGAACGCGGCGCTATTTTTATCGATCTTGGCCGTGCGACCGGCATCATTCCGTACGAGGAACAGATTCCCGGCGAACGGTATCGTCCAGGTGAGCGCATCCGTGCGTATCTCTACGCTGTAGATGAGGGATTCCGTGGAGTCTATCTTCGCCTTTCTCGTAGCCATCCTCGTTTCGTTATTAAACTCTTCGAAATGGAAGCTCCTGAACTCGCTTCAGGCGCTATTGAAGTGAAGGGTCTTGCACGCGAGCCAGGAAGCCGCACGAAGATTGCTATCTTGTCAGTTGATTCGCACGTTGATCCCGTCGGTTCACTCGTGGGCCAGAGGGGTGTACGTGTTTCGACCGTTATGAGCGAACTCGGCGGCGAGCGCATCGACATCATTGAATGGTCCGAGGACCAAACCAACTTCATCAAGGAAGCTCTCTCTCCTGCTTCCGTTTTGAGTGTTGAGCTTGATGAAGCAGACCACCGTGCAAAAGTAACCGTGTCCGATGATCAGCAGTCCCTTGCCATTGGACGCGGAGGACAGAATGTACGACTTGCGGCAAAACTCACAGGCTGGAACATCGACATCAACTCGACAGGTGGAGCTACGGGAAGCGCGTCTCCTGCAATCGAAGCGCCTGAAGGTGCTAGCGATGAAAGCGTTGCGGAGATTGAGGCTGAGGACCAGGACCCTGCAATTGCTGCCGGTATCGACCCAACGGAAACAGAGTCGACGGTCACTGAGGATGATGCTCAGAACAATACTCTTCCTGCTGAAGAAGAAAGTACCCTTTCCGAGAATGTATCTATCGCTGATTCACAGGAGTCTCGCGACGAGTCTTCTGAAAGCGTTGCTGATAACGCATAATGACGCGTATGAATCTTCTACACGACATTGCTCCAGGAACGGCTGATGAGATGAACGTTATCGTGGAAATCAATAAGGGCTCGAAGAATAAGTACGAAATAGACAAGGAAACGGGCATGATTGCGCTCGACCGCGTCATGCATAGCGCGCAGGACTATCCATTCGATTATGGCTTCGTTCCACAGACGCTCTGGGACGACGGTGACGCGCTCGACGTTGTGCTCCTCACTACGTATCCGCTCTTCCCGGGATTACTCGTACGCGCTCGCCCGGTCGGCATCATGCATATGATTGACGGCGGTGAAGCTGACGAGAAAGTTATCGCTGTTCCGGTGGACGACCCGCGTTTCAAGGAAGTGCAGGACCTGAAGGATGTGAATTCTCATACCCTTAAGGAAATCTCTCACTTCTTTGCAACCTACAAGCAGATTCAAAACAAGGCGGTGGAAGTCGGCGAGTTCGAAGACGCTGCCGCTGCTAAGGCCGCATTCGCACGGGGTGTACAACTCTACGCCGACAAGAAATAATATGTGCAGAGGAAACAGCCCCGAGACAAAAGTCTCGGGGCTGTTTCCATATCCCCTTTCCTCATACAGGCGCCCGGACATATACTGAAGCTATGGATATGACACCAAGTGTTGAAGAGGACAGCAACGACACACCTATTCCGGTCATTGCTCCGTCGCCCGTACCACCCACACATGAGAAAGGGTCGGCAGGAAGCGTCATTGCGATTCTTCTTATCGTCGCGCTTTTGGTATTCGGTGCGTTCTATGTGTGGGGCCAGCGTCTCTCGGAACAGCACGCGGACCAAGTCGTACGGGCTGTCGGCCAATAATCGCTCGCGTGCGAAGCCGTTGGCTTTTTGGTACCATGCCCTCACCTAACGCCTCTTTCGTATGAAAAAAAATTCAATCCCAAGCGCATCCATGCTCGTCCCGATGGTTATCGAGAAATCTCAGTTCGGTGAGCGTGCCTATGACATTTACTCCCGTCTACTCCGCGAACGCATCATTTTCCTCGGCGGAGGCATCGATGATGACAGTGCAAACCTCATCATTTCGCAACTTCTCTTCCTTGAAGCTGAAGACCCGAAGAAAGACATCTATCTCTACGTAAACTCTCCAGGTGGTCATGTGCACTCTGGTCTCGCTATCGTTGACGCCATGAATCACATCAAGCCTGACGTCGCGACCGTCGCTATGGGCATGGCCGCTTCGATGGGCTCTATCATTCTTGCCTCCGGAGCCAAGGGAAAGCGATTCGCACTCCCGAATGCGGATATCATGATTCACCAGCCGCACGGTGGAGCTGAAGGCCAAGCTGCCGATATCGAAATCAGCGCGAAGCGCATCCTCTCTCTACGCGACCGTCTTAATAAGATTCTCGCAAAGACCACGGGCCAGGAGCTCTCGAAGATTGAACGTGATGTCGATCGTGACTTCTTCCTCACTGCTGACGAAGCGAAGAAATACGGCATTGTGGACGTCGTCTACAAGACTCGTTAGGTGTTTTTATGGGAAAACGGCCGCAACAGCGGCCGTTTTCCTTTTGTGATAGGCTGTTTTTGTACCGTTACGATTGAACGACAGACTACTACTGAATTCCTGTTTTCCCTTTGAAATCGATTTAATCCGCTTCCTTTCGGGGACTGCGGCACACTGTGTATGTCTATAAAACTGATACTGAGTTTACTCGCACTTTCCGGCCTTGCCGGTATAGCGCTCGGCTACGTGCTTCGTCTTCTCATCGCGCTTGGCCAGCGTGGCTCGCTCGAACTCGAAATCAAGCAGCAAATGCTTGAGGCTAAAGAGCGTGCCAATAAAATTCTTACTGAAGCGGAAGACCGAGCAGAGAAGGCAGTTGAGGAACTCGAACGTCCACTCAAAGAACGTGAGGACACTATCCGCAAAACTACTGAACGCCTCGGCAAGCGCGAGGAATTTCTGGATGAACGCGAACGAGCTATCGCAGACGAGGTCGAGGACGTAAAAAACAGAGAGAACGAAGCGGCAAATGTGAAGCGTGAAGCAGAGAAGCTTCGTGACGAGCGCCGTCTTGAACTTGTGCGTCTCGGTCGTCTTTCGGAAACCGAAGCGAAAGATGCCCTTATGAAGGACCTTGAGGAAAGTCAGTCTGAGGCACTTCTTGCCAGGCTTCAGAAGCTTGAGGCACACGGACGCACCCAGCTCGAAGAAAAGGCTCGTTCGATTCTACTTTCGAGTATTCACCGCATGGCAGCTAGTGTAAGCAATGAAGTTATGACGCTTTCAGTCGCCATTCCGTCTGAAGAGATAAAAGGAAAAGTTATCGGCAAAGAAGGCCGTAACATTAAGGCATTTGAACGTGCCACTGGTGTCGACGTCATCATAGATGATGCTCCTGACAAGATTACACTCTCTTCGTTTGACCCGCTTCGTCGCCACATCGCCAAGATTGCTCTTGAGCAGTTGATCCAGGATGGACGCATACAACCAACGAAGATTGAGGAAGTTGTTGAAAAGACACGCCAGAACGTAAACGATATGGTGAAACAAAAGGGTGAAGAAGCGGCCTACGAAGTGGGTGTAGCGGGTCTTGACCCCCGCCTTATTACCCTTTTGGGTCGCCTCTACTTCCGTACGAGCTACGGCCAGAACGTACTTCAGCATTCAGTTGAGATGGCACACCTGGCTGGAATGCTTGCTGACCAGCTCGGCGCAGATGCTGACGTCGCCCGCACCGGTGCACTGCTTCATGACATCGGTAAGGCTGTTGACCACGAAGTGCAGGGTACACACGTTGAGATTGGACGGCGTATTCTGGAGAAATTCGGCATCGGGAAGCCGGTTATCCAAGCAATGCAATCGCATCACGAGGAATATCCGTATGAAACGCCGGAATCTATAATCGTACAGGTTGCAGATGCTATCTCAGCAGGTCGTCCTGGAGCACGTCGCGACACCGTGGAGCGCTATCTTGAGCGTCTTGGGGACCTTGAGCGCATTGCAAGTGGTTTCGAAGGTGTAGAAAAGACGTATGCGATACAGGCCGGCCGTGAGATTCGCATTTTTGTGAATCCAGGCAAGGTGTCAGACCTTGCTATGCATAAACTCGCTCGTGACATTGCTGAGCGTGTGCAAAAAGAGCTTAAATACCCTGGAGAAATAAAAGTTAACGTTATTCGCGAGAACAGAGTCGTCGAATTCGCCCGGTAATATATTCTGAGAACATCGAAGCGCCCCTCCTTTCGTGGGGCGCTTTCGTGTTTGCGTGGTGAGCACGATTCTTATTCCTCGCGGTCGACAGTCGGTCGCTTATGACTGCCGTACACACATAAATCTATATACGCGCAGAGCGCCTTTTGCCACCAGACGGGGCCGAGAAACCAGGGATACTCAGGATCATAGAAAGAAAACACGGCTGTACTCCTTCTGCTACAGATAAGTATAGGTCTGCTTGTGAATTGGTTATGCCGTTATCCTCTTCTACGCGGCTTCTTTGCCTTCGACCAGTTCGAATAAGTGCTGCAACTCCGGATACAGCTCGTCGTACTGTTCTTGGCTAATTACCCGTTCTTTAAGGGCCTTCGAAAGGTCGTCAAAAACTACTTGAAACTCGTACCGTGCCAATCCTTCCTGCCCATTAGCGATGCGTTGCGTGACATCAGCGATACCTTCCTTGACTGATTCAATAGCTTTTTGGGCCTCTATTTGCTTATGTTCTAAGGAATTGTGTGCGTTCGCGTGAGCATCGAGCCGGTGTCCTTCAGTCATAGGGTCAGTATGGGTCTCAAAAAACCCTGAAAATACGCTATCCCCAGGTATTTCCTGCCCTATTGCACAATATGGCTCATTTCCTATACTTTTTGGGTAGCCCTCCATCGGGGCTGTGCGCCCCGAAAGGGATTAACCCTCATTGTTTACAAAACAATTCTATGAACAAAGCAGATATCGTAACGAAGGTGCAGGACGTTCTTGGTGGTACGAAGGCAGACGCAGACCGCGCTGTTGAGACCGTTATCGAAGCAATCACGTCAGGCCTCAAGGGTGGTGACGAAGTATCGATTGCAGGACTTGGTATCTTCCAGGCAAAGGCTCGCCCAGCTCGTACTGGTCGCAACCCACGCACAGGAGAGACTATCAAGATTGCAGCTACTCGCACACCAAAGTTCCGCGCTGCTAAGGCACTTAAGGACGCTGTAAAGTAATCTTCAGTTTTCTTTGAAAACACCCCGCTTCTGCGGGGTGTTTTCATTTATTCCTTCGTTTTCTTAGTCGAACGCTTTGGAAAGTAGGAATGCTTCTGTATTTTCTCGGGAAGATAGCTTTCTTCGTCGTATTTCTTATAGCCTTTGCCGTAGCCCAAGTCTTTCATGAGTTTTGTGGGTGCGTTCCGTATATTCATAGGCACCTTGAGGTTTCCAAAAGCTTTCACGTCCTCTTGAGACTTACCGAGAGCATCCGTAACTGAACGGTCCTTTGCGGCGTTCGCAAGATACGCAACGCCATGTGCGAGATTGAGTGAGCATTCAGGATAGCCAATCGTTTCGCATGCGCGAAAGACCGCATTGGCGACAACGAGCGCAGTGGGCTGAGCGAGGCCCACATCTTCGGAAGCAAAGATAACCATACGTCGAGCAATGAAAAGTGGGTCTTCCCCAGCTTCTATCATACGAGCGAGGTAATACATGGCCGCATCCGGCTGCGAAGCACGCATGCTTTTTATAAACGCACTTATGATGTCGTAGTGCTCCTCTCCTTTTTTGTCGTAGCGCAGATGCGGCGACTCAAGCGATTTATTTAAATTCGTGACGGTAATCTTCTTTCCATACAGTGCGATAGCGCCCTCAAGCATGCCAAGTGCCTTACGTGCGTCGCCATTGGCGTAGCCCATAAGCCACTCAAACGCCCCGTCACCGAGCGTAACCTCAGCACGCGCTACGATGGCTCGTAGTGCTTCTTCCGAGAGTGGTTCAAGTACGAATACACGACTGCGAGAAAGGAGCGCAGGAATAACTTCAAACGATGGGTTCTCCGTCGTTGCTCCAATGAGCGTGAGTTCGCCGCTTTCTACATACGGCAACAGAAAATCTTGCTGTGCTTTATTAAAACGGTGTATCTCGTCGAGAAATAGGAGTTTCGGTTTAAATTCGAGCGTTTTGTTCTTTGAATCACCAAGTATTTTGCGTATATCGTCCTTACTTGCAGAGACTGCAGAGAGTTCAAAAAGTTCCGCATCTAACGCGCGAGCATAAATGCGAGCAATGGTCGTCTTTCCCGTCCCGGGCGGGCCCCAAAGAATAAACGAGAAAAGATGTTTCTTCTCTATGGCCACACGTAGCGGCTTCCCCTTCCCCACCAGATGCTCCTGTCCGACCACGTCGTCGATATTCGTAGGTCGTATGCGGTTAGCGAGAGGCTCCATACAAAAATTCTACGCTTCTCTACATAAAGTGAAAGCGCGGTCAGAGACCGCGCTTATTGAAGTACAACCCTCCGCGTTCACCTAGAGGACGGATCCCGAGGAAACGCAGCAACGGTCCGAAACGACCGGTAAGTAGCAGGTCGCGCTCGAAGCGCCGGCGACGCTCGCGCATGAAGTCGGCGAGTGCCGTCATGCCATCGAGACGGGCTGCCAGTTCCATTTCATGGGCGACCTTGATGCGGAAGCGGGCGCGCTTGATTTCATTATTCATCATGTGACCTATTCCCTTTCAGCCAAGGAACCATTTCCCGGGCTGAATAGAGAGAGCAAATCGTACTTGGTGTCGTACTTGCCCTGTTTGAGTTGTGCACGAGTCACCACTCGGTTTCGTTTCTTGGTCTTATCCGCGACGACCCGCGGACGCAGGTGCGGGCTCCGTAGAGCCTTCGCAATCGGATTACGTCGTTTCATTAGGTTCTCCCTGTTTGTGTCGTGCCTGGATGAAGTTCAAGAAGTCTTTCAGCTCGACTCGAGCCAGGTTTGCCTCGTCACGAATGTCTTTGGGGACATTCCGGAACCAGGTCGCGCGACGGTCGCCGACCCGCATGGCGACTGCCTTGAGCCTCGCCTCCATCTCCTGGAACTTCACCGAATCCGTGAGCGGGCTGTGCGAATCCTTGGCGTAGATGGCAACGAGCACGAGGTCCCCACTGATCTTCGCAGCACGCGCGAGGTCAAAGACCACCGCAACCGTCGTGACTTTATTTCCGTAGAAATCGTTCATTACATTCTCCTAAACCTCTGTCAGCCAACGAACCATTCGTGGGCTGAATAAAGTGGAGGACCGAAATCCTCCGAGTTTACAGATTCTGTTGCCAGGCTCTGCGAGCCCCGTCCGCCATCCCTAGGCCGCAGCGATGAATCGCGTTACCGCGATGACGTGACCATCCTTATCTCGAATGGATCCGTCCATCGGCCCCGTTCCCGGAGCGATGACATCGGGGCGTCCCGACACGTGTCCGAGCACAAGGCTCGAAACAATGAAGAACGTATCCGGGATGGGCTCCGGAAGGTTCTCCACCACCCCCCAGACGGGCGACGCGTGAATCGGGATGCCGCCGTGTTCGGCACAGCCAGTGGCGATTTGCTCGCCAGGAGTGCTTGAGACTCGGACCACCGTCCCGCAGGGCGGGACGGTGACATCTTCATTATCCAGCTTGCGGAACGTGATCGGATGCGGAGTGAGATTGCGCCAGTAGCTCATATTCAGTACCCCTTGTGCTTTTTGAGTCCACGAACCATTCATGGACTCAATGAAGCGGTGGACTTGAGAGGTCCACCGGAGGTGCCGGCCTTTTTGAGGCCGGCCTCCTGGAACTTTTCAGCCCAGAAGTTTTGCGCGTCACGTTCGCGACGCTCTTTGGCCCACTGCTCGCGCAGAGCCGGCGAGGGGTAAACCTTGGCGGTCACTCCTTCCGGCGCCTGCTCGCAGACGCGGGTACCGCACGGCTTGTGAGTCGTGAAGTGGTTGCTCCCGACCTGGAGCATCCATTGCGCGCCTGCGCGACGGCAGACGGTGCAGGTAATGATGTCGGTCATGAGAGTTTCCTTCTCTATCAGCCAAGGAACCATTTCCCGGGCTGAATAAAGGAGCTGACGTATTTGTCAGCTCTTGGTGCGAATTTGTGGCAATCGCGGCCTCCCTGCTTTTTCGCTCTAAGGAAATTGTGAGCAACCTGTGGAATGACCCCGCCACAGGACAAGGGGTGAATGGCTACACGCGCCAGCCGGGCTTACCGCCGGAGGGCGTGGAGATCAGGCGGGCTTCAAACCCGCACTGACCCCCATCAACCTCCCGGCGCAAGCGGCCGGCGGGCGTGTAGCCCTTGCTCTGGAGGAGCAAGGTTGCGGCCTTCACCAGCTCGCGTTGACGGTCGGTCATGACGTTTCTCCCAAAGCCCGGGATGGGCTCTTTTTTGATTCTTAAAGAACTGTCTGGAAACGTACGAGGTGCGCACCCTCGCTTACCCGTTTCCTTGTATGCACTCGTCCTGGTTTTACCGAACTTCGTCAAAACTTGACGTAAGTACCAGATACGATGCACATGGCGCGACGGACACCACCCCTCTTCCCCATCGGGGACTGGCCCGAGAGCAGGCTTCATTTTTTGGGAATTGCTTTCGCAATCCCTCTCCCAAGCGGAAACGGGCCGCAGGTACGGCATTAAGTGCGCCGGATGAATCCTGCTGAGTCCCCTTCCCGTTCAGGGAGGAATCACGAATTAACTTTTCACTATGGAAATCTTTCAATGACCCTTGCCGTCAATGACGACTGACAAAAGCTGTATACACCCGTTCTCTTTTTTTGTCAAGACATTCTGACTTATTTAGTCAATTTATAACAAAAATGCCTATAAAATAGGCTATTTTACTAGTATTAAACGACATTATCAGCTGACTAAATTTGAATTCGTGACAATAAACATTGACAAATCTTTCTGACTTTGCTACGATATGACGGTCTGGCTAGCCCCTTTGGGACTGCCTAATTCATTGGAGGAATCCATGAGAATGCGGCTTCATTGAGGTCGTCAGTCGGACGACCGCCCGGGTGTAACCGGGCAAAAAAGTAGGAAAGGTCATTCATGACCAGAATTTTCTCTCCAGGCGACGGCGAGTAGCCGACCGAAGTGCCTGTCTTGCGACGTAAGATGACGTCGCGACGAAGCAACCAGTACCGGGGCCGGGGACACAACGTCTCCGGCCCTTTTTTACGCCTCTTTTTTCTTAGGCTCTTCGGAGTTGAGCCACAAGAAGTCAAAAATACTTCGCATATTCTCGGCTATCTCCTCACTTTCTATAATGACGCCGAATGGTTCATTACTGTATGAACGAATTACCGTTTTGTTATCGAAAATCGACAAATCGATGCTTAGAGCGAGCACATCCGGCGCGATGAATCGTCGTTCGGTGAGAGCATCGAACTCAACTCGCTCGAAATGAGGTTTATGGAGTTGGATACCTTTTGAATACACACCCTTACCCCTCCGTCGCTCCGAGTATTCATCGAGCTCTTTTTCTGAAAAAAGATTTGCGAGATGCTCGTATGAAAAGATGGTGTAAATTTTCTTAGACTTGGTCATGAGGGCCTCCTCCCTTGTCGCTGACACACCCTCCTTTCCCGGAAAAAAACGAACAACGGGACGTTCTCCTGCCCCTTCAAACTGAAGGAGTAGCGCTGGAAGCAAAGTTTGCAACAAACTCTCATTCGTTCGTAAATTTTCTTTTTGCTTTTCGAGTACTCGCTTAAGAGCCTCCGGGGACTCCGGCGCGAAATACGTTTTCTTCCCCTCCTCATACGTACTCATCAGTCCTTTTTCCATAAGGGACTTTATCTGTACGTACGTCGTGGGACGTACTATCTTCGCGTGTTTAGCGAGCTGGTCGGCGGTCGCGCGACCGATTTCAATTGATGCAAGATACACTCGGGCCTCTTTTTCAGATAGACCAAAATCCTGAAGTTCTTTTAGCATGTACACAGAATAGCATTCGGTGGTGCGGGATAGGAGAAGTGTCCAGCGAAGACGCAGGCACGCATCGGTCACAGATATTTTCCTGCTGGAAAATTCCGCGACCCCGCCTCAGCGCCGACGCGCTTCCGGCTTCCGATTCTCCTATCCCAGCCATTACACACGCTTCGCGTGTTACATGTGCGGGATAGGAGAATCGGACTCCTGCTCTCAGTTTGGAAAACTGATGTTCTACCATTAAACTAATCCCGCTGTAGGCCAGAGAATACCATATCTTGGCCCTCTCTGTCTTTTTTCGAGCTTCACGGTAGCATTGCCGTATGCGCGAGCACATTGAACATCTCCTGGCCGCCCTCGGTGCCGTCGGCTTCGCACTTTTCGTTTCCTATTTCAATACGGGCCCCGTACACGTCGCTCCCCTTGAGCGTACGACGCCAACACTAGTGCCTATTTCGCCTGGTGCAGCAACATACGCGGTGAACACATTCCCATCACTCGCTCTTTCCACATCAACGATTGACCAGATGTTTCCGTCTGGTACTTCTGCACCGAGCGAAAAGAAAACCAAAACGCCAGCACCGGTAGCTACTCCGGCACCTGTCCCTGTAAAACCTGCCGCTCCGGTGGTTAGCGTAAAACCTAAGCCTGTTCCTAGTGTTGCCACACCTACGGTCGCTACGACGACCACTCCCCCAGTAACCTCACCAGTCCTATCCGGACTCGGTAGTGCAGTGGTCAATATTCTATGTACGTCTCGAACAGGAACGACACAAGGTCTGTCTGGCTCAGGTACAATCATCGACTCACGCGGCGTAATACTCACTGTTGCTCACGTCGCGCAAGCAGAGCTCCTTGAGCAGGCGTACGGACCGGAAACGATGTCGTGTGTTGTTCGTACGGGAAGTCCGGCACACACCGCATACAAAGCAAAAGTTATGTACCTTTCAGAAAATTGGCTAAGAAATAATTCAACGACACTGATTAGCTCACACCCGACAGGAAACGGTTCAGATGATTTTGCCCTTCTGGCGATTACTGCATCGGCAACAGGTAGGCCACTCCCTTCTTCCTTTCCTTCAGTCCCACTTGCAAACATCGTGCCAAACGCCGGTAACACCGTTCAAATTGCTGGCTACGGCGCTGAGCACCTTACCAATACACAAGTGTTTACATCGCTCACACAAACTCTTATCCAGGGCGCTGTGTCCAAAGTACACAGCTTCCGCGGCGGGACGGCAGACGCACTCTCAGTTGATGGCGGGGACTCGGCACAGGAAGGTGCGTCCGGAGGCGCAGTAGCAACTTCAAACGGCGCGCTCACCGGCGTAATTACCGGAAGCGAAATTACGAGTACCAGCAGTACCCCGCTCGTATGGGCTATAACTGTTGACTACATTCGCCGTACGTTCACCGATGCTACGGGTAAAGATTTTGATTCATTCTACCAAGGAAGCATTCCTGACCTCGTGAATAGTTACGCACCAACCGCTCAGACGCTGGGCACATTCCTCGGTAAAGCTATTGGGCTACAGAGTTAACTCGGCTGCAATCAAGCAATGGTCTGAGCCATGTCGCTCGGTCTCGACTGAAACACCTTCCACGACAACATCAGCGGACACCAAGATGTGATCGAGTTGGGAACGCGAGAACGGATGTGTTGTAAGCGAACGGAGCGGATTCTTCATACCGGCCTCGGCAAACTTTTCCTCGATAATATCTCGCTCGGGATACCAAGGCATCGCTTCGGTAAGCGTAGAGCCGAGTAGCCAATTCAGAACCTTAAGCGGCGGGTATTCAATAATATTAAAATCTCCGCATACAACTGAAGGTACGCCCGGCTGCATGTGCCCCACGACTGCATCGAATTCTTTCTGTCTGTTCCCGGGCCCCCACAGCGTGAAGTGAACTGAGAAAATGCGCACGACTTCAGTTCCTCTTCGTATATCTGCGTACACGGCACCGCGTTCAGTAACGAATGACCACTTGAAAAGAGACATGAACGTTACGAATGCACGAGTATGCGCAGGAAACGGAAAATCGAGAAACTGAAGCGTGCCGGTATGTTCAAATGGAATCTTCGAAAGTAATGCAACGTAGTTATATTCGCTTCTGCCTTTTCCAAAAAGTCTGAGGACATCAACATGATACGTAAGATGAAACGGCATCTTCTTAAGTTCTTCGAGAAGCGCAGGTGTTACCTCCTGAAGACACAACACGTCAAAATCTGCCTCGCGAATATACTTCGCAACCTGCGACATCTTCTTATTGAAACAGTACACGTTCCAAGACTTGATAATCATTTCGGAAGTATACGGGTCGATGATGAAGACTTGAAATACGACACTTAGTTAGAAGCCCCATCGTCCGGATGGCTCCTATTTTTTGCAAATCATTGTCGGGGTGCGCGCCATTGTTTCGTTGCGAGTGTAACGAGTTAGGAAACAACTAGTGCCTTAGGGGTGGAGATTGAACTCCGTCATCCGGATGTCTCCCAGACATCCGATTACATGCTGATTCTTTTCTGCAAATCATTGTCGGGGTGCGGAGAAGCTTCGCGCATTGGTCACGCATCACTAAGTCGTTTCGCTCCTAAGTAGCGCGACCCCGTCTCGCCGTTTTCGGGAGGACCCGAAAACATGCTCCGGCTTTCAATTCTCCGGAGCAGGCCAGAGCAGTCTGGCCTGCTCACCACTCCTTCACTCACTTCGTTCATTCAGTCGGGGTGCGGAGAATTGAACTCCGTCATCTACTTCCCAAAAGTAGCGTACTACCGGTATACGACACCCCGTTACGTCTTGTGGGCGTTCCTTGCGGAAACGCCCGTCAGAGCATCCTAGCAGATTTATAGAATTTGGGGGAGATAGCGTACTCGGGCCTTCCCATCCCTCGTTCGTAGCCACACCAGGACCGCATCCACCTGCCACTCCCCTTCCCAGTCTGTGTTGGCCACATACCACTCGCTTGTACGAGCCACTCGCCTAATCTTCGCCTCATGAAGGTTTACAGACGGGTCATAGCGGTCGTTGTTGTCAGCGTCATCAGGAAACTGCACGCAAAGTATTGATTTAACCTCGACGAAATGAAGGCAATCTCGTTTTCGAGCGACAATATCAATCTCACCCGTCTTACGTGCGACATTCTTCGCGACTATTTTCATTCCCTGTCGTCGCAGGTATTCGGCAGCAACTTTTTCGCCTAGATTTCCGATGTCCTTTGTTGAAAAAAGGGAGAGGTCCACGGCTTTAAAGTATAGCTCCGAAATACACTCTTTCTCACCGACATTAATGAAAACTACCTAAAGGTCGCCTGTCCTTTATCCCCAGTGTTAACAGGTTTGTCCACTGTTTGAAAATACAAAATGGCCTAGATACAACGTTTTGTATTTTCACTTTTCTGCATGAGTGTATAGGTGCGGATGGGGAGAATGGAGGGGAGAAGTGTCCTGAGATTATTCAGGCACGCATCGGTCACAGATATTTCCCTGCTGGGAAATTCCGCGACCCCGCCTCGGCGCCGTCGCGCTTGCGGCTTCCGATTATCCACGCACGGCGTCCCACGCCGTGCTCTATCCGCCCGTCGACAATGCAAAAACGCCCCAGAGGGGCGTTTTTGCTCGACGGTGCGGATAGGGAGAATCGGACTCCCGCCTCGTCCTTGGCAAGGACGCGTTCTACCACTAAACCATATCCGCTTCGCGAGGCATCATAGCATACGCCTCGCTACTCTAACCAGTGCCTCCGCCAGGATTCGAACCTGGAACGACAGTTTCGAAGACTGTTGTGATATCCATTTCACTACAGAGGCAATACCGAAATACTACGCGAGACCTCAGAGAAAGGCTACGTGGTAGTATTTTCTCGATGCACTTCTCCATTCCGCTTGAGGTACGCACGGTTACCGATGCCCTGAGAAAGGCCGGCTACGAGGCATATTTGGTCGGTGGCTGCGTCCGTGACCTACTTATAGGACGAACGCCTAAGGATTGGGATGTAACCACGAACGCGAAGCCAGGGGAGATTCAGGCCATCTTTCCCGAATCCTTTTATGAAAATGATTTTGGAACCGTTGGTGTAAAGACCGATTCAGAAGATTCAACACTTTCAATCATCGAGGTAACTCCCTATCGAACCGAGACAGGCTACTCAGACAAGCGTCGTCCAGACTCCGTCGCATTTGGAAATAGCCTCACGGACGATCTGGCCCGGAGAGACTTCACCATTAACGCGATTGCCCTTGATGATTCTAAAGGACAACTTCTTGACCCGTATAAAGGACAGGAGGACATTACGGCTAGGGTACTCCGCACCGTTGGCTCCCCTACTGAGCGTTTTGAAGAAGACGCGCTTCGCCTTATGCGTGCAGTCCGTCTTGTCGCCGAGCTCGGATTTGCCCTTGATGCTGACACTGCAGCTGCAATTAAAGAAAAGGGTCCTAATCTACGATACATTTCACGTGAAAGGATTCGCGACGAGTTTGTACGTATATTGAATTCAAAAGAGCCTATGATGGCCCTGGTTCTCTGCCAACAGCTTGGAATTCTTGAATATATAGCCCCTGAGCTCACTCAGGGTATCGGAATCGACCAAAACCAAGCTCACAGTTATGACGTTTTTGGACACCTCATGCGTTCCCTACAACACGCCGCAGATAAGGACTGGGACTTTGACACGCGCCTTGCTGCTGTATTTCACGATGTCGCCAAGCCCGAGACACGTCGCTGGTCTGACGAAAAGAAAGATTGGACCTTCCACGGTCACGAGGTTGTAGGAGCCCGTATGACAAGAAAGGCTTTGGAGGGGCTCAAGTTTCCACGTGAAACTATAGAGCGAGTGAGTAAACTGGTGCGCTGGCACATGTTCT
This sequence comes from Minisyncoccia bacterium, assembly GCA_038228545.1. Lineage (GTDB taxonomy): Bacteria > Patescibacteriota > Minisyncoccia > Phycocordibacterales > Phycocordibacteraceae > C7867-001. Next base: position 59,820 of record JBBRPE010000002.1, read on the forward strand.
TCTCAGACCCTGATCAGATAACCCTTTCGGCGGTTCGACGCATGATTCGGAATGTGGGAGAGGAAAACATTAACGACCTGTTGAATCTGCGTATTTGCGACCGAATTGGAACCGGTAGGCCTAAGGAGCAGCCGTTTCGCTTCCGTAAGTACAAAGCCATGGTGGACGAGGCACTTCGCGACCCGATATCAGTTGGTATGCTCAAAACTGATGGAAATCGGCTTATGAACGTGTTTCATGTGGCACCCGGCCCACGCATTGGAAATGTACTTAATGCCCTTCTCGAGGAGGTTCTGGAGAGCCCGAAGTTGAATACGGAGTCTTATTTAGATACCCGAACACATTCCTTGCTAGAACTCAGCGACGACGAATTAAAGAAATTGGGAGATTCAGGTAAGAAGAAGAAAGAAGCTGAGGAGGAAAAGGAAATAAAGGAAATAATGAGGAAACACCACGTATAGTTCCGTTTCACGTGGAATTTAAGGTCAAAATGGTCTTTTTGGGCCGTTTTCACGTGAAAAGTACTTAAGACACAAAGAGGCCCTGCACAATGGGCATAAGTTGGTACTTACGTGCATTGGGCAGGGCCTCTGACTATGTTGATGGTCGACCTCGGTTGAGAGTCTAAAATGGAGCTGGGGCTATGTTTGGTGGCTCTCTGGGGAATTGAGGTCGAATCAACTTCTACTGAACGGTGCGTTTTCACGTGGAACTCTCCGGGAGGACTCACTTATTTTTCGGGAGATACGCTCCGGTTACGTTAGCCACCGGTTTTTCTACGCTATTCGCTTGATCGAAAGAGCTATCAAAGAACTACTTTCCGGGGCACCGTATGAGTCTCACGACCATGCTGCTGCCCCGCTAGAATCCAGTATATTCCTGTCACGGACATTGTAAAGGACAGTATAGGTGGATAACTGTCCTTTATGTCCTAGAGAGTAATCGAGACAGGGCAGTGGTCTGAGCCCATAGCCTCAGGATGAATTTCGGCAGTCTTTACATGCTTTGCAAGCTTGTTGGAGACAAATATGTAATCAATACGCCACCCCACATTACGTTCACGTGCGCCACCGAAGTTACTCCACCACGTATATAAGCCGTTTCCTTCCTTAAACAGGCGAAGTGTATCTTTGAAACCGCCAGCAATTATCTGATCAATACCTTCGCGTTCTTCGCTCGTAAAGCCTTTCTTTCCTTCGTTTTCTTTGGGGCGCGCAAGGTCTTCCGGAAGGTGAGCTACATTTAAGTCACCGCAAAAAATGACGGGTTTTTCTTCCTCAAGACGCTTCATGTATTCGAGAAATGCAGGGTCCCAATGCTTGTGGCGAAGATCGAGACGTGACAAATCATCTTTTGCATTTGGTGTATATACCGACACTACATAGAAATCATGCATGTCTGCTGCGATAATACGCCCTTCTTCGTTCGGGTCTCCGTAGCTATCGTCCGACAAACCCCATTTCTTTGCGATATCTTCCGGCATGCCGAAGAGCACGTCCTCTGGCGTCATCTTGCTAAAAATGGCCGTGCCACTGTAGCCCTTACGAGCCTTTGAGGAGCTCCAGAATTCCTCATAGTCAGGAAGATCGAGAGGGGACTGCTCCTGCTCTGCCTTTGTTTCCTGCAGGCAGAGAATATCGGGCTTATATTTCTTCATAAACGGCATAAAGAGGTCTTTTTTGTGGACCGCCCGAATACCGTTTACATTCCATGACACGATACGCATGCCACTATTCTACGCTATCGACTATTGCTGACGCGAGTGGAAACGTTTATGTACTTCACGTAGATGCGCGTCGGTAACGTGCGTGTAAATCTGGGTGGTATTGATAGAGGCATGGCCCAGGAGAGCCTGAACACTGCGTATATCAGCACCATTTGAAAGGAGGTCGGTAGCGAATACGTGACGAAGCGTATGAGGGCTTACCTTATTGGTTATTCCGGCTTGTGCAGCGTACTTCTTAATGTGACGCTGGATATCACGTGGTGTGATGCGATGCGGTTTGGTATCGCGGCCATCTACAAAAAGTGCTTCCTCCATGTCCTTACGGGCCTTCAAATAGGCCGTAACAGAGTCCTTGGCAGCAGGCGAGAGAAATACGACCCGTACTTTCTCGCCTTTTCCGCGTACCGAAAGGTCGTCGCGAGTGAGATCGATGTCTGAATTGAGTGCACAGAGTTCCGCCACACGAAGCCCTGTTGAGAAAAGGAGCTCGAGAATGGCGGTATCACGCAGTGCTACTTGCTGTTTGCGCGGCTCATCACTTTTCTTAGCTACGTCTTCCGGTGCTTTCATGAGACGTTCGAGCTCCGCGGAAGTGATGATATCAATTTGGCGCTCCGGAAGCTTGGCGAGCTCAATTCGTTCGGGATTCAGGCCCTCTACACCGCGTTTACGTAAATACTTAAGGAAAGCGCGTAGGGCAATGAGGTAGTAATTCTGTGTGCGGCGCTTCATGGTCGCGTTTCCCGTACCTGGCTGGCGGTTAAGCCAAAGGCGGAATTCACGGATTTTGTCCTCTGAGATGTCTCCAACGCCCTGAATCTTCATTTGTTCAAAGAAAACCGATAGGTAATGGTCGTAATTTTCGACTGTTTTTACCGCACGACCACGCTCAATTTCCGTATATTCGAGGAATTCACGCTTCATCTGTACCGCGTCCATACATGAAGTATATCAGCCAGAGTGCGCACAATAAGTCGTTGTTGCGAGCAAAATCCTAAGGATTTAGTCGCAAAACGCGTGCCAGGTTGTGCAAACGAACAAGCCTACGCACAATCTGGCTTAGAGCCCGTAGATACTACCCCTGACCAGGCAACACTTGCGTATATTGGCAAGGTGTGGTAAGGTACATCCAATGCTTACGAAACGAGTGAAGACGTCCGTTATTAAGGACGCCGCACGCCACGATACGGATTCCGGCTCTGCCGATGTCCAGGTGGCGCTTTTGAGCCGTCAGATTGAAGAGCTTACGAAGCACCTCAAGAAGAATCACAAAGATTTTCATAGTCGTCGTGGTCTTCTTCAGATGGTTGCCGACCGTCGCTCACATCTTCGCTACCTAGAGAAGAATGACAAGCGTCGTTACACCTCGCTTATCAAGAAGCTCGGACTCAAGAAGTAAATCCGGAGAAAATCTCCGGATACTTCGTTTCTCGTTTCGGCGCTCGCTCACCGTATACCATATACGGCTCGCGTAGCTCCTCACCCGTGCCTCGTCTCCAAAGGTTTTCTCCTAGGATTTGAGCACCAGTGGGGTAAGCAGGTGCTACCATTCTATTCAGACCACTAGTTTGAGTACGAATTTAATAAGTTAGTTTATTTTTTATGCCTGTAATCAAGCATCCAGCGCAACGCGTTGGGGTTTTCATAGATACGCAAAACCTCTACCACAGCGCTAAACACCTCTATAAATCACGCGTTAACTTCCAGAAGGTCCTCGAAGAGGCCGTGGGAGACCGCATTCTTGTACGCGCCATTGCCTATGTCATATCGACGGAAAGTGGTGACGAGACAGCATTCTTTGAGGCTCTGACCAAAATCGGTATCGAAACCAAGGTAAAAGGTCTTCAGATATTCTCTGACGGCGCCAAGAAAGCCGATTGGGACGTTGGTATCGCTATTGATGCCGTTAAACTTTCACCGAAACTCGATACGGTCATCATTGCGTCGGGCGATGGCGACTTCATCCCGCTCATCGAATACCTCGATATGCACGGAGTCCAGGTGGAGGTCATTTCTTTCGGAAAGTCATCTTCAGCGAAACTCAAAGAGGCTGCACACGCATTCACTGATATGTGCGACGACCCAAAGAAGTTTCTCATCGGTAGTCGCGGATAATTGCTGTCGCGCAAAATCCCGCATACACGTGTATGCGGGATTTTGTAGTTGAGAGGAGCATGAAGCGGTTATACTTTTACTATCTATGGCCGACGTACCGTCACCAAATCCGTACATTCGCACCTACGCAAAAGACGTGGCAGAACTTTCCGGAAAAGAGCCGCCTCCTTCGACTATGCCGGCACCAACAGTAACGGCATCGGCGCCCACAATTTCTACACCTCCACCAACTCCTGTGGAAGCACCCGCACCAAAAGTCGAAGTCGACCCTCAAGAGGTCGAGCGCGAAGCTGTTCTTGCACGCCTACGCGAGCGTGCCCTGAAAGACCCTGTGCACCAAGCACCAATGCTTCCGCCGACTCTTCCGATGCCACTTCCTATTGCTGACTCGACAGACGAACAAATCCCCGTGACTCCTGCTCCCGAACCAGTTCCCGTTGTGGAACCAGTACAGGTACCAGCTGCTGTTGTCATACCACCACCACTTCCACCCCCAGTCATACCGGAGCCTTCAACACTTCCACCCCCACCACAGCCCGAACCGCTTGTGGAAGAGCGACCCATTCTTCCTATCCCAGAACCCGAGCCCCAAAAGCCCGTATCGCTTGATGGTGTGTCTCCAATACACACCTACAAGAGTGATTTCTCCGACCGCATCGATGTACAAGGAGCATCTACATTCTCCGTTCTTGCCGCTCAATCAGACGCAGGAACGCTCTCCGCTACACGTGGGGCAGCTCCCACAAAGAAACGTGGACGCGGAATTCTTATAGCGGCAGGCGGTCTCATTCTGATTCTTCTTGGGGGAGCGGGCGCGTATGCAGCGTACCGCTATGTCTCAACACGTTCCGTTGTTGCGATTACTGCTTTGAACGTGCCCTCGCTCATATTCGCTGACGAGCGCACAGCACTTACTGGCGAGGGGACACAGCTTGTACAGGCTATGGCTGCCTCTGCCGAGACTCCGCTCCCTGATGGGCAGGTGCGCGTGCTCTACCTCACAGAATCGTCCACCACACCGGACAGGAAGACGACGACCATACCACTTGCCGGAGGAAGGCTTGTTGGGTCACTGCAACTTTCGGCACCGGACATTCTTCTTCGGAATGTGGCTCCGGAAAGCACCGTCGGCATAGTTCACGCCGGCTCTGAGACACGTGCTTTCTTTATATTAAAAGTCCTCTCGTACGAACGAACGTTTGCGGGCATGTTGCAGTGGGAAGGAACAATGGAATCGGCACTTGCTATTCTCTACCCTGAATATCCGGCAGCACCGCTTCCTGCGCCGACGATAGCTACGACAACGACACTTATAAAAGGTAAGCGCGTTGTGGCAACAACGACCGTGCAAGCGGCTCCAGTAGCCACCATTGCTCCGCGCTTTATAGACGAGGTGGCGTCAAACAATAATGTTCGTGCACTCAAGGATGGGGCAGGGAGAACGATTTTACTCTACGGCTACAAGGACAAGGACACGCTCGTCATCGCGCGCGACGAGCAGGCGTTTGCGGAGATAGTAAATCGTCTGAGTGCGACAAAGCAACAATAACGTTGCTCGCGACTGCCCGCGTGCTACAGTAGGGGCCAATGGAAACAACACATTTTCGCGAGCTTTTGGAGGACGAAAAACGCGTACTCGAAGCAGAACTTTCAACTATTGGCCGTAGGAACCCCAGCAACCCCGCAGATTGGGAAGCGGTACCAAACGAAACGGGACAGGAAGCCGATCCAAACGACCGTGCAGATATCCTCGAGGGCTATGTGGAAAATGTAGCGATACTGAACGACCTTGAGATTCGTTACAACGATGTGCTCGGCGCACTTGAGCGAATTGAGAAGGGGACCTACGGAGTTTGCACCGTGAGTGGGGAGACCATAGAACCCGAACGTCTCGCTGCAGATCCTGCGGCGAAAACATGCAGAGCACACATGCAGTAACAACAAAAAATACTATGACTACACTCACTATTAAGGAATGTCTCGGATTCGGGTGGCGCACTTTCAGGGCACGCCCCTGGTTCTTCGTTCAGGTCGGCGTCGCACTACTTATCGTAAGCATACTCTCCGGTGTTGTGCAGAGCTTTATTACACAACTACTTGGAACACATACGGGCGGATTCATATCGTTTGTGATTGCCATGGTGATAGACACATTCGTTGCAATGGGAATTCTTGCGGTATACCTGAAGGCACACGACTCTGTCATGTCACCCTCACTTCAAGAACTCTGGAACCCGGACCCATTCTGGAAATTTCTCGGCGCGACCCTCGTGCTCTGTATTATTCTCATGGTCGGATACGTCCTGTTTATCGTTCCAGGACTCATTCTTACGACGATGCTCTACTTCACAACAACACTCGTTATTGATAAGAACCTCGGTGCGATTGACGCCCTAAAAGAAAGCGCGCGCATGACGAAAGGGCACCGCTGGCAAATACTCTTCCTCATCCTCGCTATCATCGGGATTAACTTACTCGGTGTTGCGGCTCTCGTTGTCGGACTGTTTGTGAGTGTTCCGGTTTCGATACTCGCGATGATTCATGCGTACCGACATCTGGCAGGTGGGACAGCACAGTCAGCCGACCCCGGCGTAGCCGAAGTCGTATAGCTTCAAAAAACAGTCTCCGCACGGAGACTGTTTTTTGATACGGTACACTGGTGAGGTGGCAGCTCGCACCACTCCACGCATAGTTGAAACACATGGCTACGGCACTCTTGTCGCAGCGCAACCACTCGGTTCCTCTGCAGAACTCGTTACTATCGAGGCAGATCTCACGCGCGGGCTTCATTCATTTTCAGTTGTCGGACTGGCGGACAAAGCGATGGAAGAGGCGCGCGACCGTATTAGTGCGGCAATACGCCATAGCGGTTTCAAGTCGCCCAAAGCTGAAAACCGCAGGATTGTACTCTCACTCTCTCCGGCCGATTTAAAGAAGGAAGGTTCACACTATGACGTTCCACTTGCACTCTGCTATCTCGTGGCAAGTGGCAATCTCGTGCTCCCCACTGAGCCAACACTCTTTGCAGGCGAGCTCGCGCTCGATGGAACACTGCGTACGGTACGTGGCATTTTGCCGCAAGTGATAGCCGCTAAGGCCGCCGGGTTTACTACGGTCTACGTTCCCCCCGGTAACGCAGAGGAAGCCCTGCTCGCAAGCGGTGTCACAGTGTATACGCCAGTCTCACTCACTGAACTCGTACACCACCTTACAGGTGAAACACTTCTTGCGCCCCGTGTGCCAACACCGCGTCAGGATTGTTCTGATTCGACTACGGACATGTCGCACGTGAAGGGGCAGGAAAGCGCAAAACGAGCGCTTGAGATAGCGGCGGCGGGACGCCATAACATTGTCTTGTACGGTCCGCCGGGCACCGGAAAGACGATGCTCGCACGAGCACTCGCGAGTATTCTCCCGCCACTTACACCCGACGAAGTGCTTGAGGTGACGGCAATACACTCGACGGCAGGCATGCTCAAAGGTGGGGCAGTATTCGAGCCTCCGTTCCGCTCGCCGCACCACACTGTTTCTCATACTGCGATGGTAGGAGGAGGTGCATACCCGAAAGCAGGGGAGGTGACTCTTGCTCATAAGGGTGTCTTATTTCTCGACGAATTTCCTGAATTTGATGTACGCACGCTCGAGGCGCTTCGACAACCACTTGAAGATAAGACAGTTACCGTCTCCCGGGCCCGTGCGACGATAACATTTCCTGCAGACTGTATGATTGTTGCCGCTATGAATCCGGCAGATACGCTCTCTGCCGATGCTGAGGTTGCCGTGCGACAAGCTTTGAAACAATCCAGGAAGATTTCACGACCTATAGCAGACCGGCTGGATTTGTGGATAGAAGTCCCGCACGTTCCACATGAGACTCTCGCAAAGAAAGGAGAAGGTGAGTCTTCAGCCACCGTGCGTGCACGAGTTGCACAGGCACGCTCGCGGGCTGTAGAGCGCACTGCTAATCCAAACGCATCAAACGCTTGTCTTTCTGGAAAGGAGCTCGACGAAGCGAGTGGGTTTTCCGGAGAGGCAAAAGAGACTCTCTTGCGTGCAAGTTCGAAACTCGACCTTTCTCCGCGTGCGTACCATAGAGTTATGCGCGTTGCCCGAACTATTGCCGACCTTGCTGGGTCGGATTCAGTCGAACCGTCTCACGTCTTAGAAGCGTTGCAGTACCGTCCGCGCGGTATGTTTGGTTTTGAATAGTAAAAGAACTGCATGACTACGAAGCGCGAATGGATATATACAGGAATAGTCCTTGTGTTGGCGATACTTACGGTGACCGTTGCGTTCGTACGTATCCTTCCACCTACGCTCGCAGATACGCATGCGCTCAAGGTTTCTTTTCTCGATATCGGCCAAGGAGATTCAATTCTCATACAGGGTCCGACTGGAATAAAAATGCTCGTTGATGGTGGACCCGATCGCTCCGTACTCCGCGAACTGTCTCACCAGCTTGCCCCTTGGGATAGACATTTCGATGTACTCGTCGAAACACATCCGGACAAGGACCACATCAGTGGACTCGGGGATGTATTCGAGCGCTACTCAGTTTCAAATTTTCTTGAGCCCGGAATACCGGATACCACAGCAGTATCGAAACACGTCTTTGACGATGCTATGCACGAGCCTGGTCTCCACCACATCATCGCTCACCGAGGCATGCGCATCCATTTAGGCGGCGGGGCGTTCGCAGATGTTTTGTTCCCCGACCGAGATGAGTCAACACAGAAGGCAACCAATGACGGCTCTATCGTCTTGCATATCGTGTACGGCTCTACATCGTTCATGCTCACCGGAGATTTGCCGAGTCCGTACGAAGACTACCTAGTGGGACTCGATGGAAACGATGGGGAACTACCAAGCACTGTCCTTAAGGCCGGGCATCACGGGTCGAAATATTCGAGTGACAGTCTGTGGCTTTCCGCAGTGCATCCGAGTATCGTCGTTATCTCAGCAGGAAAGGGCAACACGTATGGTCATCCGAATCCTGATGCACTCGCGCGCATTCGAGCAGAAGGCGCGACGATATTTTCAACAATAGACAGTGGAACTATTACGTTCGTAAGCGATGGCACGAACGTAACGAAGCACTAGGCGACAGCAGCGAAGCGCTTTTCGACGACGGTCCAGTTTACGTTATCGAGAAAAGCTTGGACGTATGTTTTTTTGTCGGCAGGTGCGTAATCAACCATGTATGCGTGCTCCCACATGTCGAGTGCGAGTATGATAGGTAACCCCGAGAGTTGGCCAAGCTGATGATCATCAACCCATGCAGTGTGCAACATTTTTACCGTAGGGTCGTAGTACACAATCGTCCATCCGATACCGCGCGTTCCAGCGACTTCTTGTATGTGTGCAATAAAAGCATCTCCACTTCCATAACGTTCTGCTGCTGACTTCGCGAGTGCAGACTCAGAATCACCACCCTTTTCCCCTTCGAACTGCTCGAAATAGTATTCATGCATGCGCATGCCATCGAATTCAAAGCCGAGACGGCGTCGCATCTCCGCGATTGCATACGCATTTCCTTCGGCGTCCGCTTCTTTGTACGCGGATATTTTTTCCATAATAAGATTCACGTGCTTCACGTACCCCTCGTAGAGAGCGAGGTGCACATCAATTTGCTTCTGTGAAAGGCCGGCGAGTTCTGGGAGATTGAATTTTTTTGCTTGGTACTGCATATACGGATGATTAGTAGTCTCAGTATACTCCTCGTGCATAGAGAGTGGGCGTGGGAAAGAAAGCGCCCCAATACTCGGGGCGCTTTCTTTCCTGGTTATCTGCAGAACGGGTTAACGCCCTTATGAACTTCAAAATGAAGGTGATTTCCGGTAGCTTTTCCGGTCTCCCCAACGTACCCGATAATGGTACCTTTATTCACTTCTTCTCCGACTTCAGCCCCCACCTTCGACATATGAGCATAGAGTGTTTGTTCGCCATTCGGATGATTGATGACGACGTAGTAGCCCCAACCGTGACCCCATGTATCAGTGTCATTAGCAATAATGACTGAACCACCAAGAGCAGCATAAATAGGTGTTCCTGAAGGAGCGCCAATATCTATACCATTGTTATCGTGAATACCTTGCGTACAGCGACCAGCCGGGAGGGGATTCCCTAGACTTGTTGAAAGTGTAGCCGTACCTGCATTCTTCGAGGAAGTTGAGCTACGCGACGTGGTGGTCTTCGTGGGAGCAGAAACAGCAGGCTCTCCGTCGGGAATCAGGATAGAGTCGCCGACAATAAGGCCCTGTCCCTCATCAATACCATTATAGGTAAGAATATCCTGTGCATTACCGCTGTACTTCTTAGCAAGTGACGCTACCGTGTCGCCCTTTCGAACAGTGTACTGAATACCGGTGATAGGAAGGATTTCGAGCTTCATTCCTGGCTTAAGTAAACTCTTCGCAGTCAAATTATTAGCCCAGCGGACCGTATTTATGGAAATGCCGTTCTTAGCTGCGATTGAGGAAAGCGTGTCACCATCGACCACCGTATAGGTGGTGATGAAAGCGTCTGGCGTCGATGATTTGGGTCCGTCAGCGAGCGTACCGTCCGGCCCTGCATTAGCCAAAAGAGCTGACCCTTCTGTTACAGGAATACCACTATCGCCCTTTTCCGGGTTCGGGTCCGGATTTGTGGCCGCTTCAAGAAGTGCCAAACTGCTGTCGTGCACCATAGGAGGGTCTCCGGCGGTATTGTCCGCATGAGCGATAGGCGAAAGAGGCCAGAATGCTCTGGTAGCGATAGGTACGAAAAGGAGAGAACCTCCCGCAAGGGTAGCCGCGACCGTAGTGACGATAGCGAGCCGATATGCATTCCGATTCAGAGCACGCTTCTTGGAATCGGAAGATAAATTGAAAGACAAAATAGGGAAGCAGAGGGCGATTCAGACAATCTTCAGAATACAAAAATGGCCTACATAAGCCATCTCTTGAGTTTCAGGGTATCAAGTGACCTGGCCAGTATACCCCGGCCACAGGGCCGGTCAACGCGTAAAAACAGCACCTGTTGAGAGCATGAAGTTTGGCTGAAGTGTCAATTATGTGTCGTAATATATGGCGAAAATAGCATGCTCAGAGCGTCGCGCGGTATAGTGGGAGCAATGCAGTACCTCGATGGTCTCAACGAACAGCAGAAGGAAGCAGTCCTTACCACTCTGGGGCCGATTTCGGTCTTGGCAGGCGCGGGTTCAGGCAAAACTCGGGTTCTTACTACCCGTATTCTCCATCTTATTCGCGAAGGGACTCCGCCAGAGAAGATTCTTGCCGTCACCTTTACCAACAAGGCGGCGCGTGAAATGAAAGAGCGCCTTGCACTCTTGCTTGGCGATGGATCGCTCCCGTTTGTGGCGACTTTTCATGGACTTGGGCGAGAATTGCTTCAGCAGTATGGGCGGGCAGTGGGCGTACCGCGGTATTTCAGCGTCTACGACCGTGATGACTCTGAGCGTGCAATAAAGGAAGCGCTTAAGGAAATGGACATCGACCCAAAAGAAGTTCCAGCTCGAGCTATTCTCTCTCGCATAAGTAAGGCGAAAGGAGAAGGCATGACTGCAGAAGACTTCCGAAAGCGTCACGGTGGCGAGGGTTTTCGTTCGCGTATTGCTTCTGAAGTCTGGTTTAAATACGACGCGACACTCCTAAAGGAAAAGGCTCTCGATTTCGACGACCTTATTACGAAGCCCGTACAACTTCTTGAAGAGCATGCGGACGCACGTGAGCTCGTACAAAATCGTTTCTCGTATGTGCACGTTGATGAGTATCAAGACACCAACGAGCTACAAGGACGCCTTTCAAACATACTTGCCCAAAAGCATCGAAATCTTTTTGTTGTCGGTGATATTGATCAGACTATATACACGTGGCGTGGCGCAACTATAGATAATCTTCTCTCGTTCGATGTAACCTACCCGGAAGCAAAGACCATAGTCCTTGAGCACAACTATCGTTCAACCAAAACAATTGTTGCCGCGAGTAATGCAATCATTGAGAAGAACAGAAACAGAAAAGAGAAGCGCGCCGTGACCGACAATCCCGATGGCTCACCCATACGTCTGCATGTTTCAGACACTGCGGAAGAGGAGGCACGGTACATTGCACGCGAAGCTATGCAGTTCATTCGTACCGGACTCGAGCCTGAAGAAATCGCCGTGTTGTACCGAACTAATTTCCAATCGCGTGTGCTGGAAGAAGCGTTCCTGTCCTATGGTGTGCCGTATAAGCTCTTAGGTACGCGCTTTCTAGACAGAAAAGAAGTGAAGGATGTGCTCTCGTGGGTTAGACTCGCGCTTGAGCCGTCGCGTGAGAGCGACCGCGTGCGAGCAGTACAAGCACCACCGCGCGGTATAGGAAAAGTTACGGTTGCAAAAATGGCAGCAGGGAAAATTGATGGCCTCGCTCCCGCAGTCCGCGCAAAAGTTGATGCCTTTGAATCTCTCGTACAGACACTGCATGAAGAAAGTAAGTCAGCAGCGCCGTCGGCATTCGTACGACGCGTCATTCAACTTTCAGGACTTGAGGACACCCTTGCGAAGGGAGGGGAAGACGACCATGAGCGACTGGAAAATGCGAAAGAGCTCGCAACGCTTGCCAGTCGTTATGATGCGACACCGGGCGAAGAGGGAATCGCAGCGTTCCTTGCCGAAACTGCTCTTGCCGGAGACCAAGATGAACTCGACCGGCCACAAACAAACGATAAAGGAAATAAAAAAGGCGTAACACTCATGACGGTGCATGCCGCAAAAGGACTCGAGTTCGAGGCAGTGTTTGTTACTGGACTGGAGGAAGGATTATTCCCGCACGAAGGTATGAACCAGGACGAAGAACGAGACGAGGAAGAAGAGCGCCGACTTTTTTATGTCGCTATGACACGCGCCAAACAACATTTGATACTAACCATGGCGCGTGTACGACGAATCTACGGCACTGATTATATGTCCGAGCCGTCGTCGTTCCTCCATGATATTGATGCGGGCCTCATGCAGGTGAACTACGGGGAAGAGGAGCACGAGGAAACTATCCATATATAGGTATGCGCGCAAAACAATCACTCGGGCAGAACTTCCTTATGCACCAGGCGACCGCTGACCGCATTGCGGACGCCGCTGGGCTTACCGAGAAGTCGGTTGTTCTCGAGATAGGCCCGGGAACCGGCATGCTTACGCGTTCTCTTCTGGAGCGAGCAAGGAAGGTATACGCCGTGGAAACGGACAGCGAACTTCTTCCACAGCTCGAGGAAACATTTACAGTCGAAATAACTGCAGGAAAACTCCGTCTCGCGAATGGAGATATACGCACCTACGACCTGTCTAGAATGCCAAAGGGCTACACGGTAGTGGCCAATATTCCGTATTACATAACGGGAGAAATCATACGAACCGTGCTTTCGGCAAAGAATAAGCCGTCATCGGTGACGTTTTTAGTGCAAAAAGAGGTCGCAACGCGCATAGTGCGGAGTCCAAAAGAAAGCCTTTTGTCGCTCTCGGTGAAGATTTATGGCACCCCGAGCTACAAATTTACCGTTCCGAAAGGGGCTTTTCGCCCCGCACCGAAAGTAGATTCGGCAGTTCTTCATATTGCGGCCATCGCCGCTCCATTCAAGACACCCAAGCAGGAGCAACGTTTTTTTCAAGTACTACATGCTGGTTTCGCCCATAAAAGAAAACGATTAGCTAAAAACTTGGAAGATATCGCACAGACTGGGGCAATTACACAGGCATTTGGCGAGCTTGGGCTTGATACGAATGCGCGAGCAGAAGACGTTTCGCTGCCTGACTGGAAAAAACTTTCAATAACACTTTGACGACGCTTCGGAGTCATACACAATGCACACGTAAGCGTGTGTTTTTCCTATGAAATAAAGCCTGCGTGCTACTATTTCAGTACGTACCGTGACTTATTCTACCCGCACCACTTTAATAGCTATCGCATCTTTTGCAGCGCTCTTTTTTATTGTCGTGGCCGTCCTTATTTCAGGACCTCTTCCATTTCATCTGAACGCAGCGAACGCAGAATCCACGCACGAGTTGCTTGTTTCGTATGCGGCCAAAGATTCCGACAGTGATGGACTTCCGGATTGGGAAGAGGCACTCTATGGCACTGATCCAAACAATCCTCATTCGGTGAATGCAGACGTAACGGACGGACAGGCAGTTGCTCAGGGTCTCGTGAAGCCTAAATTCTCAACAGCAACGACAACCCCGGTCGACGCAAGTTCAATTCCTGGTGCGGCAGTTGGACCCCAGACGGTGACCGACCAATTCGCACGGACACTTTTCTCCGATTATCTTTCGAGTCACGGAAGTACTCAACCAACGCCTGAGGAAATTGCGACCTTCGTAGAAAGAAAGCTCTCTACGCTCAAGGCGGACCAGCAGGTTGCTACCGCATTTAATGTGGGTCAGGTGCGTGTAGCCGGGACTGGCAGCGATGCTCTGCTTGCATACGCAGCAAGTGTTGAGCAGCTCTACCTTCGCTACCAAACAAACGACACCGAAAACGAGATAGAGTACCTATCTGACGCATCAACGAAGAGCGACCCGAAAGCACTCGTACGAATTGCAGTAATAGGGAAGGCTTACACATCAATCGGGCAGGGACTTATGAAGCTTTCGGTTCCAAAGGAACTGGCGACGGCGCATCTTCAGCTTGCAAATTCCATGGTTCGTTTGGGAGGACTGATTACCGACATGTCGTATCTTGATGCAGATCCATTCCGTGCAGTGCTCGCGTTCCAGCAATACCAGGATGCGAGCACTGCCATGTATCAGGCGTTGAGTTATTTGAACAACAGCTACAGCGCGGAAGGTGTCACGATTAATCAGAACGTCCCCGGCTCGCGTTTCTACGCGACGATGGTTCTTGGAAGCAGTGTGGTCGCGAAACCGCAACAATAATTCTATGAAACGAACCCTATCGGAATTCACAGTTTCTCTTGCACGAGTGGTTGCTGTTGCGCTCACAGTTGTACTCTTTCTTCTTCCTGCTGCTCCACTAGCTCGTGCGGCAGACTGGAACAGTCCACTTCAGGTTAGTGCGGCTGGGCACTCTTCCGTTGCCAACGGTCTTACTTCGATAACACAAATAAAGGTCTTTTCGAATCCAATTTTCTATCACATAGCGCAGGCTGCCATACAATCGATGGTTCGTAGCACGGTCACCTGGATTAATAGTGGATTCCAAGGTTCTCCTGCCTACGCAACCGATTTAAAAGCAACGCTCCAAGATGCAGCTGATCAAGAAGCAGAACGATACCTCACTACACTCCTTGATAGTTCGGCTATTAATTCTCCGTTCCGAGATCCGGTCGCACGGGAGGTGCTTGCGGCTTACTACGTAGCAACGAGTCGTGATGGGTTCACCATTCAAAATCCATATACGCTCAACCAGGTGAGTCCGAATGATGCAGCTTTTCAACGAGGAGATTTTTCGCAAGGAGGTTTTCCTGCATGGCTTTCCGAAACAATAAACCCATCGAATAATTGGTTCGGTGCTGAGCAACTTCAGAAGGCGGCCCTCGATAGTCGTATCGGCCAAACGGTAGGGCAAATAAATTCAGAGCTTGCGCAAGGAAATGGATTCTTTTCGTATCGTAAGTGCGATAAACAGGTCACTACTCTAGAAGGGAGCGGCACCACTGTACAGACCATTAATGGTGCGCAGGTCGACCTCACTCCACGCCAGACCTGTCTTAACAGTCGCATAGAGACGCCGGGTTCGGTCATAGCAAACTCTCTTAATAAGTCCCTGGGGCTCGGTGCCGACTCGCTTGTGCAGGCAAAAGAATTTGATGAAATAGTAAACGCCCTGATGGGACAGCTTCTGCAAAACGTTATCGGATCAAATGGTCTAGGAGGTGTATCGCGTAGCTCCACAGCAACCGCTGGACGAGCATACTTCGACCAAACGACGACTTCTTCGTCAGCAACAACATCTGCCTCAGTTTCCCTCGTTACGTCATTCCTCCAAGTAGTTTCTACACAGTCTACCCAGCTCCAAACCTATCTAACAAGCTGGCAGACTATAAACTCTGCTGCACAAGCTGCAAAGACAGCGCTCCAGCAAAGTACCTGCCTCCCGAACGCAAGCGCACTCATTACTACGCAGGTAGACCCGGTCATCATTCAAGCGTCGACGGTGAGCGGCTCGATTCCTCCGCTCCTAGCACAGCTCGATACAATTAATACCAACGCACTTGATGCTTCAACCCAAACAAGCACCGAGCGGTCAACAACACTCAGTACAGCTTCTACTGACTACCAGACTGTGACGTCCTCGACTAATTTCCCGTCAGCAAGCGATTTCACCTTTGCAGCACAGCAGTCCCAAGACTCAGGAACTACGTCTCCACCTTCACTACTTACGCAAATGAATCAACTTACCGCTCAAGCAAGGTGCGGACAATAGACTCTATGGTGTACGTTCCACAAAAGGGGGAGCTCGTGTGCAGGAGCTGGAAGTTGTTTTTTGGTGCTGTTTTCACACTTTTTCTCCTATCAATCGCTCCATCTCTCGTTCATGCAAGTACTGCGTATGATACGGCTCACCAAGCTTCGATTGCGGCGGCGGCGGCGGCTACTGCAGCAGACACAAAATTTAATAACGATGGTCTGCTTACGAGTGCAGCGACCACAGATCAGGACGCGGTAAGTGCATCGCGTGCCCAAGCGCAATACGCTGCCGCTCTCTCGAGAGAGGCAAGCGCTGCTGCAGCTGATGCTCAAGCTGCTAACGGTACGCCCGCAGCAACTACGGCATACAACAATGCAAACGCAGCAACACAAGCCATCTCGCCGATTGTCAATACAGTTAACGGATATCTTACTGGTAATAAACTTGTCGGTTCTCCAGCTCAAGTTGCACCTATTGCCGCAAGCATCCAGGCAGATAAGGCAAGCATACAGTCGTCCTTGGCAAGCGCAAACACTTATTTAGCTTCTGCTGCAACCTCAGCAAACAACAGCGCTGCTGCAGCTACCGCGACAGCAACAGCAGCTTCTGCAACAACTGCTGCAACACAGACAAACACCGCTGCGGCACAGACCGCTGCAAATCCGGAGCCTAATGCGTGTAATATCGGCATTCTTGGGGGAGGGAACTTATGGGCTTGTATTCAGGGCGTAATATACGGCTTTATAAAGCTCATTGCGCTCTTTTTCCTCTCGCTCTCAACCTTCTTTCTTGGTATTGTCGGTCTCCTGTTCAATTGGACTATTTATATCACCGTCTTCCAGTTCGGAAATTTAATAGGTAACAACCCAGGCATGCTTGCTGCATGGGGTGTGCTCCGGGATGTTGGAAATATTCTACTTCTGTTTGGATTCATATTCATGGGGGTTAGTACCATTTTGAACTTACCGGGGAGCGAGTTCACTGCTCGTCGAGCATTGCCAACTCTCATAATTTTCGCGATTTTAATGAATTTCAGTCTGTTTGCGGCTGAGGTAATTATCGACACAAGTAATGCTCTTGGTAGTACGTTTTACCGACAGGCAGGTACCGGCCTCTGTACAAGTGATGCGGTTACTGACCTACTACGTTGTGCGACAGAATACGGTGTTGCGGGAGCAGTTATGCAGCTAAGTGGTATCACGTCTATTTTTAGTTTTGATGGAGGCGCCCACTTCTTGGCCGCAAACGACATGGGCTATGCGATAGCACTCATTGGTCTTACTATATTCGCGTTTACTCTTGCCTTTGTCCTTCTTGCTGCAGTATTTATGCTGGCAACACGAGCGGTCACACTCGCTTTCCTTATGGCGGTTTCACCAATAGGCTTCGCTGGCATGGCAGTGCCATTCCTACATAAGTTTGCGAAGATGTGGTGGGAACAACTTTTAAAACAAGCATTCTTTGCCCCAATTTACTTACTTTTAGTTCTGGTGAGTGTGAAGTTTATGGATGGCGTACGTACAGCACTCGGTGATAGTAACCAGACCCTTTTAGCAGCCTTTAGTGGTGGTGGTGTCTCAAACTTAAGTATGGTGGTTTTATTTGTTCTGTTGGTTGGTTTCCTACTTGCGGCGACGCAATCTGCAAAAGATATGAGTGCCATAGGCTCAAGTACGGCAACTAAGTTTGCGGGTGCGGCCACGTTCGGGACGATTGGATTTGTTTCTAGGCGTACGGTGGGCGCAGCAGCAAGTCATGCTTCTCGTGCAATACGCAGTTCACCAATCGGTACGACCGAGTTTGGTCGCTCGCTTGCAGGTGTTGCCGATAAGGGAGCACGGGCAAGCTTCGACTTTCGTACTACAGCAGGCGGCAAGGCACTTGCAGGTCGCACTGGCGACCTTGGTAAGCCAAGTAAGGCCGCTTCGCATGGTATGCACGGTATAGAAGAGAAGGCTGAGAAGGAGCGTGTTGACTATGCTAAGAGTCTTAAAGATGTAAAAGCCAAGAAGGACGGCGAACGCACGGAATCGGACCAGGAATTTGATACCCGTCGCCAAAAGGAGGCAGAGAACAGCGAGAAAACAATTGAGGAGGCAACTGCAGCGTCTGAGCTCGTCGATAAGGCTACTGAGGGCCTAAACACAGCAAAAGATGAGCTCAACGGCACCGAGGAACGTGTCGCCGTGCTTCGTGCTCAGGCTGCAGATAAGCCTGGGGACGCGAGTATCCAGCGCCAGCTTTTGGAGGAAGAACGCATACTTAAGTCACGGGAGGCACTTGCCGGAAATGCCGAGCTGAAACATAAGGAGGCTCTTGAGAAGCTTACCGCAGCTGAGAAAGCTAGGGCAGAAGCAGAGAAAGTTAAAACCGAAGGAGCGGAAAAGAAAGTGCTTACCTTTAAAAAGGGAGATGTTTTAGATTCTAAGAAGCAACGACAAGAAAAATACGGACATAACCTTGAGCGTGAGACGTTCCTGAATGCTCCAATAATTAAAAACTTTACGGCGACAGGTATAGCAAACGCAGACGCCGCGCACCATATAATTCACAACGCTGGTAGGACTAAACTGGAAGAATCGTTGGATAACCTTAAAAAATCAGTTGAGGAAGGGACTGAAAAGGTCACTGAGGAGGTGCATGCGAACGATCAGAAGCCTGCTGGAAATAAAGCTCCTGCAGATGCACATCATTAACGTCTATGGACCCTCGAACACTACCTTCGGACGACCAGCAACTTGAGAACGCAATGGCGTATCTGCTCAACACGCTACCAAAACCCTTACAAGATTTTCTTTTGAGTGATGAGCGTAATCAGATTGCTCTCTCGCTCTCTCAAAAATATGGTCTGCATGTCGACCAGGCAGGGGAGTTTGAGCGTGGTTTCCTCTATCTACTTATGGGTTCCATCACCCCGGGAGAATTCGCCAGCATGCTTGAGACCGCCGGCATTTCTAAAGAGAGCACTATGGGGCTTATGGCAGACGTAAATGAGCAAGTCTTTAAGCGCTTGCGTGATGCTGAAAAATTACAGCAACATTCTGCTGTATCGGCACCTGACATACAACGATCTAACGCAGTCGATGCTATCCTTGCCGCTCCGGCACCGATTGCACCTCCCGCTCCAGTACCACTTATTCCTGCCGCTGAGCTGGTCACTCCTCAGCCCGCTACCACAGCTCCTCTGTATGCTACTCCGACAGTGCCTCAGCGGGTAACGCTCCCGACACCAACACCAGTTTATACTCCTCAAGCAGCGACGGTTCCTGCCTACAGCGAACATTCTTCTATGCGTACCATGGCAACCGATATGCAGGCTGTGAAAGAAAACCGTCCAGCGATGCCTGTCTTCGAGCAGGTCGCAGTTACTCAGGTTGCGAGCACGACTGTTACTACAGCACCGATACCCGTCGCACAGCCAGTGATGGAAACATCAGGAAAGACCGCTCCTGCTCCTGTAAATCTTCCTGGTGCTCCGATGATTAAGCAGTACGGTGTTGACCCATACCGAGAAGCTATCCAATAGAAACTCGATGTCAGTCGGTTATACTGATAGCAATGGAGTATCAGGTACCGCAGTTCATCGAGGTTGAAGACAAGATATTCGGCCCCTTCACACTCAAGCAATTTATATATATTGCGGGTGGTGTTGGAGTATCCGTTGCTATCTTTCTGTACACCCCTCTTTTCATTGCCGTCCTTCTCATTATCCCGATTGCAGCTCTTACTGCGGCGCTGGCGTTTTACAAAATAAACAACAAGACTTTTATCGAAGTACTTGAAGCGGGATTCAATTACTACACGAAAGGGAGACTCTACCTTTGGCACAAAGATACGTCTGAGCGCTCGCAAACACCCGCCGCTCCGGCTCCTATAGTAGTGACACGCCAGAAACTCGGCCTTACGCAGGGAAAGTTGCAGGAGCTCGCATGGTCGCTCGATATCAAGGACCAGAACCAGCCTCCCGTATAACGTATGGCACTACCACAAGCAACTCAGGATTTTGTACCAGTTCGGGAAGTGCGCAATGGCGTCATTATTCTTAAGGACGATGGCTACCGCGCTGTAATGATGTGTTCATCACTCAATTTCTCTTTGAAATCAGAAGACGAACAGGCGGCAATCGTCGGAGGCTTCCAGTCTTTCCTTAATACGCTCGATTTTTCGGTGGAGATAGTGGTGCATTCCCGAAAAATGGACATCCGTCCGTATCTAACTCTTTTGGAGCAGCGCATCGATTTACAGCAGAGTGAGCTCATGCGTATTCAGTTACGAGAGTATATCCAATTCGTTCGGGGGTTTATGGATTCTGCCGAGATAATGACAAAACTTTTCTATGTCGTTGTTCCGTACACACCAGCAATAGCATTACAACTTTCCAAGGCACTTCCTTTTACAGGGAAGAAACACCCTGAGGCCAAGGGTGGTATCGTCGACAACTTCGAGGAGGACCGTATACAACTTGAGCAACGTATGTCACTTGTTGCGGCGGGACTTCAGTCAGCCGGTATACGCGCAGTCCCACTGACAACTGAAGAAACTATCGAACTGCTGTACCGCTCCTTTAATATTGGCCAGATTGAAAGCCCTATCCATCTTGATGGTGGCGCACCTTCCGCGCGTACATAACATATGGCACTACTCGACTTCCTCGGACGAAATAGAAAAGAGACAGTGGCAATGACTCCTGTGTTGCCAAAAGATATATATGCGCAAGGGGCGCTCCAGCTTACAGATGCGATTGCCCCGGCCGCACTTAAGGTAAGTGCAAAGGAAATTGAGCTTGGAGAGAAATTTTCTCGCTCGTTCTACACTATTTCTTACCCGCGTTTCCTTACGGACGGTTGGTTCATACAGGTAATTAACCTCGCGCGTCAGCTTGATATCGCCATATTCATACATCCAGTTGAGACCGGCCTAGCGCTTCGGAACTTCCAGAAAAAAGTCGCAGAGGTGCAAAGTCAGATTTCCGACCGTGAACAGAAAGGTCTCGTCCGTGACCCACTTCTCGATACTGCCTACCAAGACCTTGAAACACTTCGCGACCGGTTGCAACAGGCGGAAGAAAAACTCTTTGATGTCGGACTGTATCTCACACTCTATGGAGACACCAAGGAGGAGCTCGACAAGATAGAAGGAGAGGTACGCGGTCTTCTTGACGCGAAACTTGTCTATACAAAGCCTGCACTCTTCCAGCAAGAACAGGGATTCCGCTCTACACTTCCGCTTGCACTCGATGAACTCCAAGTCAATTCCAAACTGAATTCCTCGCCCCTCTCTTCCATATTCCCATTCGTTTCGTTCGACCTCACAAGCGACCACGGCATTCTTTATGGCATCAACCGCCACAACGCTTCTCTCATCCTCTTTGACCGTTTCTCGCTTGAGAACTACAACTCGGTTGTGTTTGCGAAGTCGGGCTCCGGTAAGTCATACGCTGTGAAGCTCGAAATCTTGCGTTCGCTTATGTTCGACACTGATGTCATTGTTATCGACCCTGAGCAGGAATATGAGTACTTGGCGAACGCTACAGGCGGACGTACTTTTAATATTTCGCTTTCGAGTGAGCACCATATCAATCCGTTTGATTTACCGCCAGTGAAGGAAGACGAGGAGCCGGGTGATATTCTTCGCTCGAACATCATTAACCTGGTTGGTCTTTTCCGTATTATGCTCGGTGGTCTATCCCCGGAAGAGGACGCTATTATCGATCGCGCAATTACGGAAACCTACGCCCTTAAGGACATTACGGGCGATAACGATTTCACGGGTGTTGAGCCACCCCTGCTTTCTGATTTTGAGAACGTTCTTTCTGGCATGGAAGGAAGTGAGTCACTTCTCCAGCGACTTTCGAAGTACACACATGGCACCTGGGCGGGATTCATAAATCGTCCGACTAATATCGACATCAAGAAACAGTTTATTGTCTTCTCGGTCCGTGACATGGAAGATGAACTCAAGCCGGTCGCCATGTACATCATTACGCATTTTATTTGGAATGCGGTACGTCATGAGCTTAAAAAACGCCTTCTGGTAATCGATGAAGCGTGGTGGATGATGAAGTCGGAAGATACTGCATCGTTCCTCTTCTCGCTTGCAAAACGCGGACGTAAATACTTCCTTGGCCTTGCGACTATTACTCAGGACGTCGAAGACTTCTTGAAGAGTCCGTATGGCCGTCCTATTCTTACCAACTCTTCGATTCAGCTTCTCCTCAAGCAATCGCCGACAACGATTGACGTGCTCAAGGAGACCTTCAATCTCACGGAACAGGAGAAATACTTACTTCTTGAATCAGGGGTGGGGGAGGGACTTTTCTTTGCTGGTCTTAAGCATGTGGCGATTAAAATCGTCTCTTCGTATACGGAGGACCAAATCATCACGTCTGACCCGTCTCAGTTGCTTTCCATAAAGCAGGAGAAAGACCGTCTCGACAGCCAAGCTGCGGGCGCCTAACCTATGGCAGAACCAGCCCGCCGGCCGGATGGGGAAGAGGGACAGGAGCGGAAACCGCTTAATCTTCGACAGAAGGTGAGTGATGGAGCCGATCTCATTCCTTTCGTAGGAGGAGTAAAGATGATGGGCGAGTCAGTCGCCGGCAAGGATGTGGCTGGGCGAACTCTTTCTGGAAGAGAGCGTGTGGCACACGGTGCCATGGGGGCGGGTAGTCTTGCACTCGATTTTACTGGTGTAGGGGAGGTGGAGAAAGCAGGCCTCGCGGCCGAGAAGGCGGCGATTGGCTTTACTGAGAAAGAAGGGGCGGAATCACTCGGTAAGGATACTGTCCGTCCTCAGGAGGAAAGTGCTCAACGTCATTTTGTTGAACGAGGAGCATCCGACGCACGTAAGAATATTGAAGTACTACGACGTCAACGCGATCGTGTGCCGGGAGAAGGGCAGAGGCGTCGTGAAGTACCAGGCCAGGAGCAACTGCGACCAGGCGATCCTGACGACGAAAAGACGCAAAAGAAACAGCGTGCTCGAACAAAGGCCAAGGAGGAGCGTGGTCAACGTAGACGAGGAGTCCGTTCGACGAACGATATCCTTGCAAACAAGGGAGATTTGAATGATGCCCAGGCAATCGGTATGGTGCGTCAGGCAATACGCTCGACGTTTGAGAATATTGAAACGAGCTTCAGTAAAGCCGGCGAGCACTTTGATACCGAGGATGTAGAGAAAATAGTGAACGATACGCCACCTCCACCATCATTCCCGTATTTCATGGTAGTGATTGCACTTATTAAGGATTTGATTGACATCCCGGGAGACCTTCTTGTTGTTGGTGTTATTTTAACGACTATTTTGGCCATTGTAGCCGATCTTATTATTTTTATGTGGTCGTGGCATAAAATGGGTGGGTGGTGGTGGAAGAAAATGATTTTCACCTGGTTTTGGAAACGTTTTATATTTGAAGTTATTATTGAAATCATTCCCTTTGCTCAGATTATCCCCGCAACCACAATCCTGGTACTCATGACCCATTACCGCGAAACAAAAATAGTAAAACTTCTTAACGGAGCTCTGGAAGAGATACACGAGGCAGGAATTCTCAAATATATTACGTAATTTTGTGCCCAGGTATGATGGTTTTGGTAGGTAGGGTGGCGGTATACTACTCATATGCGAATCTACGGCAAGATGTTCGTGCCGCTCCTTGTGGCTTCTTTATTTTTTGTGACATATCCAGCACATGCGCAATTTGATACGGGTCAATCGCTCTCAATTATCGTGTCTCCGCAGAACCCTCGTCCATACGACACAGTGACTATCACTCCTGACAGTAACGCTATTGATCTCATTGCGAGTCTGGTGACTGTAAGTGTTAACGGAAAGGTAGTCGAAACAGGTACAGGAGCTCAGAGCATTCCGGTAACTATTGGAGGACCGGGAGAGACAACTAAAATAAGTGTAACTGCTAAAATAGGGGGTGCCAGCTATACCAGTACTGTTTTGCTTAAGCCGGCAGATGTTTCACTTGTGATCGAGCCAGTCTCGATCACCCACCCGTTTTATTTGGGTGGGGGACTCGTCGCACCGTCCGGACGTGTCCGCATTATAGCTCTACCAGATTTGCGTACGACACCAAATGTACGATTGAATCCGTCCACTCTTATCTACACATGGAAGCTGGGCGATCAGATACTCAAAGGAGATTCCGGAATCGGACGTTCAATGCTTGTGGCGACAGCGCCTGTGCGATACCGTGACGCACAAGTTTCTGTGACGGTTACCAATTCGGATTCTACGCTTGTAGCCCAGAGTGCCACTACCATTTCACCCGTTGACCCTGTTTCTCGGGTTTACCATAATGACGCACTCATGGGTCCAGATTTTGACCATGCACTTTCAGCTTTTATTATGACGACCCAAGAAGAGGCGTTCCGGGTCGTTCCGTATTATTTCGCAACCCTGCCGTCGCTCTCGTGGGCAGTAAACGGACAATCAGCAAGTAATGATGCCGATGTAACGGTGCGAACTACCGGGTCAGGGAAGGGGACTGCGACCCTTTCGCTCACTGCTATCGACAGTGCGACTCGACAGAGTTCATCTGCAAGCCTGCCGATAACATTCGGGGCACGAAAGTCGGTTAATATATTTGGATTCTAGTATGCGTACGACTCACTATCTCCTACTCGGTGCGCTCCTGATTCTTCCTGTTGCTGCAGCGGCACAAGGAAGTGATACAACGGCCTTCGTTCCGCTTTTACCTCAACTTCCAGGGATTTCAACACTTGAGACGAGTACCACACTCGCACCATTTCTAAGTCAGATATATAAAATATGTATCGGTGCGGCGGCGGTACTAGCAGTGCTCCAACTCATGCGTGCTGGTGTTATGTATATGGGAGGTGACAGTATCACAGAAAAGAAGGAGGCTCGCGAACTTATAACTCTTTCGATAGTTGGCCTTATTCTTGTGCTCTCACCGGTAATTGTGTTCAGTATCATCAATCCAAAGATTTTGAATCTTGATATTAATGCAGCATCGCTCAAGACGGAGATTCAGAATATACAAGCTATTCCAGGACAAACAACCGCTGCTGATGGAAGTGTGTCCCGCTCTGTGTCTGCTGGGCCGTCAAGTACCTGTACGCAAGCAACTTGTAGTGCAGTAAACGGAGAGTATAGCGAGGCAGTGTGCTATAACGCGTCTTCCGGAAGTGTTACTGCATTTAACTCAAAATTTTGTTCGGCAGGTTATAGCCGTGCAAGTAGTTGTAGTGTTGCTGCGTCAGGCTGCACCCCTGCAACCCAACGGGTAAGTGGCCCCACAAGTAGTGCAACAGCATGTCCCATATACACAGCAGGACAAACAATTAGCGGGAACTGTGTGGATTCATGTAATGCCCAGCCGGGTTTCCAAGCTCAGATAAGACCAGCGCGTGGACAAGTTTGTAATCTGAAACCTGTGGCTACAACACCTGCAGCGGCCCCAACGGGACCAGCGAGGTATCCTCGTAATGCAACTACTAACGTAGCTAATCCATACGACTTAGATCAGTGCCAACTTCAAGGATGTACACTGAACCGGTCTGGTAGGGGTGCTTCATGTACCTGTCCCACATAGCATATGCGACGTACCCTTCTGATTACCGCGGCAGTCGTTCTCCTCATCGCACTAGGTGTTGGAGTGTATTTTGTTTTCTTTACCAAGAAAGGAGGGCTTACGGTGGGGCAGGGGACAAGCTTCCCGAGTTCAGACACAAATGGTGCAAATAGTGCGGTGGTGAGTGCCTCAACTCAAGAGCTTGGTGTACCGCTTGCAAACGCCGGGACGGATATCGCACCAGGCTTGGTACGTATAACCAACACACCAGTTTCACTTGGAAGTGTCGCTACGTATGTTCCTGGACAAGTAGCGGGTACAAGCACAGCCACGAGCGCCCCACTTACGTCCTACCAGCCGGATGTACGCGTCGAATATATTGAACGTGAAAGTGGAAACATATATGACTATCAGGCACACGCACGCACCCTTACCAGGCTTTCAAACAAGACTCTCCCGGGTGTCGAAGAGGCCACTTGGCTACCGGATGGCTCGCTTGCATATGCGCGTTTCCTCGACAAAGGAAGCGGGAGCGAGCATATAGGGACCTATGCACTTCCTGCGACAGGCACTGGCGGATACTTTCTCGAGCCGGGCCTCGCCCAGGTAATCGCGCGTGGCACCAGCACGCTCGTAACGTTACTTTCCACTACAGACGGTTCTTCAGCGACCATATCAACTCCTTCAGGAGCGGGTGTTCGGACCCTCTTCACAACCGCATTATCTGCCATTCGTGTCGCTTTTTCAGGAAATAATTATGTCGTAACGACAAAAGGCTCAGCCACGAGTGATGGATATGCTTTTCTTGTTGACGCGAAGACGGGGGGATTCACCCGAATTCTTGGCCCACTCCAGGGCTTCTCCACGCTTGCCAGCCCGTCAGGAAAATATCTTTTGTACAACTATCTGGACCGTGGAAAGCCAGCGCTTGCGGTGCTTGATTTAGGAACACATGTTGCCACACGTCTACCACTCGCAACTCTTTCTGAAAAATGTGCCTGGTCATCTGATAGTTTCACGCTTTATTGCGGTGTTCCAACAACAATGACGGGAAAAATACCCGACGATTGGTATCAGGGAGCGATTAGTTTTAGTGACCGACTTTGGAAAATAGATATGATTACTCGTGATGCGACACTACTTATTTCTCCGAAGCAAGCGGGAAATACTGATGTAGATGCGGTTGGGTTAACCGTTGATAGTACCAACGATGTTTTGATATTTATGAATAAGATTGACAGCGACCTATACGCTTACGATCTTTAGACAGATTGTGTGAGTGGTTTTGTATTTCGGCGAACAATAAATTCCTGTAGGAGTGCAACGGAGTTGCTGGTTATGAAATAGAGCGCAATGGCGCCAGAGGTGTAGGCTACAAAACCAATGACAACCGGCAGTATAAAGCGCGCCTGCATGGTCATTGCTCGAGCAAAATCGTCGCTTGAAGACGAGCCTACTTCGGTACGAGCGGGTGGGACTGGTATTGCGTACCACGCTTGAGCAAGTTGCGTGAGCGCAGCAATAATCGCAAGAGGAATATTGTGGGCAGTTATTGAAAGCAGTCCAAGGAAAATAATAGAGACAATAGCAGGACTGTGTACGAACGGATAAAGAATGGTCGCATCGATGTGGGGGAGTGATTCAGTTCGAAATACCCAATACAATCCGATGATAATAGGCAATTGGATAAAAACAGGGAGGATGCTCGCAAAAGGATGGATGTTGTACTTCTTATAGAGCTCCATCATTTCTTTCATTTGAGCTTCCTTGTCGTCCTTGAGACGTTCGCGAACGGCTTTCATCTCCGGCTCCATAGCTTTCATGGCTTTTTGAGTACGTGCAGCGCTCATGGAAAGCGGCCAAAGGAATAGTTTTACGATGATGGTCGCGAGTATGACGGCGAGACCTATGTCCCCACCCGGAACAACCGAGACGAGGAATACGAGAAGGTTATAGAGAGGAACGTAGAGGATGGTGTGGAAGAAATTTCCCATGTCGCTATACCTTATACCTTTGTAGAGGTTGTGAGAAGCTCTACTAATTCCTTTTTTAGGGCGGGGTAGGAAAGGGAGGCGGCTCCTGCGCGTGTATAGATAATAAATGAACAGCCTGGACGCACAAAAGGCGTGGCGACCTCGAGAATTCGGCGCTTGAGGAGGTGTCTGTCGACTGATTTCTTAGCCACTTTTTTTGAAACGACCGTTGCCGCTTGACCCACAGGGGTCGCCCGTACCGTAACGGAAAAATGCGCCGAAATGGCGCGTTTTCCGGTCGCTACAGTGCTAAAAGTATCTCGAGACAATCGCTTGGTACGCGGTAGCATGGCTATATATCTGAGATGCCTATGTTTTAGGCTCTGGAATGAGGCTACGCCTCGGAGGAGACGGAGAGGCTGGTGCGACCCTTACGGCGACGGCGTGTGAGTACGTTCTTGCCGCCCGGAGTAGCTGAACGGGCGCGGAAACCATGGGTGGTCGCGCGCTTCTTCTTTTTCGGCTGGTAGGTTCGCTTTGGCATATGTATGAGTTGTCCACAGGATAGTACCAGGTGCGGGCGTTAGGAGCAAGAAAATGGCCCTTTTACTCTTTAGCTGAAAACTAGGTATACTTGAGCCAATCATGCAGCGACTTGATCCGAAAGAACTCTGGGAATTTGTGCTCACACAAGTCGAACTTTCTATATCATCTGCAAACTTCAACACCTGGTTCCGTGACAGCTCGATAGTAAAGATAGAAGACGGCATTGTGTACGTCGGTGTGCCAAGTCAATTTTTCCGTGATTGGTATTTAAAGAAATTCCATACTCTTCTCTTAAAGATAGTTCGTACGGTCTCGTATGAATACCGAAATATTGAATATACGATAGTAAAAGACGACCGCCGAAAGCCGAAAGAGGTCCGCCGTTCAACGGTACCGCAACAAGTTGCAGAACTTCCCCTTGATGAGTTTTACATCAATAAAAGCGATAATTTAAACCCTCGTTATACATTTGACACGTTTGTTGTGGGGGCATTTAACGAACTCGCATATACCGCTGCCATGGCGGCAATACAGCGTCCTGGTATTACGTACAACCCATTCTTTATTTACGGCGATACCGGTCGTGGAAAGACACACCTTATCCAAGCGATAGGAAATCAGTACAAAAAGTTGTACCCGAACCGAAAAGTGTTTTACCTCACGAGTGAGAAGTTTGGCACTGACTACACCGATTCGCTTCAGGCGGGAACCGCAAATAGGTTCAAAGAAAAATACCGTCAGTACGATCTCCTTATTATGGATGATGTTCAATTTCTCTCTAAAAAAGAGAAAATGCAGGAGGAATTGTTCCATCTTTTTAATTCGTTATACGACAACAACAAACAAATTATTTTCTCAAGTGATAGGGCCCCTGCATCTATTGCTGATATAGCCGACCGACTTCGTGGACGTTTTCAGAGCGGTATGACGGTAGATATTGCTGAACCGGACTTAGAGTCTCGTATGTCTATTGTTCGTAAGAAGGCAGCTATTCATGGTGTATTGCTCTCTGATGAAGTTGTAGAGCACGTAGCAACATCTATTTCAGGCTCTATTCGTGAGCTTGAGGGCGTTATTAACTCAATTGTGTGCCACACCCAAGTAAAAGGTGTTCCACCGGATTTGGCAGAGGTTCGACAGTCGCTTCGTTCGTTCTCACGTCCGGCTAAGACAGTATCAGTGAAGCATGTTGTTTCTAAAGTTGCTGAGTTTTATGGAATAGATGAAGAAAGTATCTATGAAAAGACTCGCAGAAGGGAGGTGGTGCGCCCGCGACAGGTGATTATGTACATCCTGCGTGAAGATTTTAGTGTTTCGTATCCAACTATCGGCAGTAAACTTGGTGGGCGCGACCACACAACTGTTATTCACTCATGTGAGAAGGTGAAGCGGGAAGTTATTGAAGACTCTGAACTCGCTAAAGAGATTCAGGACATACGAGGACTGTTGGTATAGGTGGGGATAGCCTGTTAAGAACATATGAAAAACTTTCTAAAAACTCTGGGGACAACAAGCCAAAATGTGATGGTTATCCACAACCTCTCACGTACGGTTTCTTCTGTCCCCACCAGCTATGTAGGGTTTTCAACAGGTAGTTCGATTGAAGCACCTCAAGAAAGCCTTACAGCAGGCCATGAAATAGACTTATCCCGATACTCACAGCCCTAATAATAGTATTAGTATGATTATCACTTTAGGAAAGAAAGAATTCTCTGAGGCTGTTAATACCGTCTCGAGATTTGCTGAACGAAGAAGCGCGACACTCCCTGTTCTCTCAGGAATAGCCATAATCGCTGGAGACGATGGTATTAAATTACGTGCAACGAATTTAGAGACCGGTATTGATTTGCGAGTAGAAGGAACAATTAAAGAAGCCGGTGTTATAGCACTTCCCGCTATTGTATTGCGAGAAATAACATCTTCTTTTACTGGTACTGGTGCGATGACACTTGAATATGCAGGTGAGACCGTCGTTATAACCTCAGATAGTGGCAAGAGCACCCTTAAAACTCTTCCCTATGAGGATTTCCCAGTGTTACCACTTCCTGACGCCCCTAAGGCCAATTTCTCGCTCTCTGGAGACGCTCTACGTAGTCTTGTGGGTGCTGTTGTGTCGTGTGCTTCAACATCTACTGTGCGTCCGGAGCTCGCGAGTGTCCTTATTTCAGCTGAGGGTGGAGTTTTAAAGGCCGTTGCGACCGATTCATTCCGTCTTGCTGAAAAACGCTCAAGTATTTCTGGTTCACTTCCTCCATTCTCGATACTTATACCTGCCAAGAACGCAGTAGACATACTCCAAGCCCTTCCTGAAGGCGACATCTCAATTTCCCTTGATGACCACCAATGTGCTTTTTCATGGAAAGAAGGTGTTGTGACAACACGCCTTGTTGCAAACTCCTATCCTGACTACACACAAATAATTCCAAAATCTTTTGTTACTGAAGCGACTGTATTACGAAAAGATTTTGAATCAGGGCTTCGTCGTGTAGCAGTCTTCTCCGACGCATTTCAAAAAGTCCGTATCGCACTTTCACCCAAAGACAAAACACTAGCGCTTGCAGCACGTAATAACGACATAGGAGAATCAAACGAGCGTCTTGCCGCATCTGTAATAGGTGAAGAAATTGAAATGTCGTTTAATCATCGCTATCTTTCATCACCTCTCTCCCTCATACCAGCCGACAGCATTACTATCTCAGCAAGTGGAATAGGACGCGCGGCAGTTATACGGGGTGCTGGAGATACTTCATTCTTGTATCTTGTGATGCCAATGAATCAATAGTCTGCCACACAGATTACTGATGTTGTGAGCAAGGTCGGTTAAATCACCAAGTGGTCTACACTCCAGTCGCTACCTACTGGCCCCCAATGTCACTACCATCAATACCAATATTTGTCGTAGTTCCGTTTCCGACTACTGTAGTTGCTCCACCATTCCAGAATTGAACAGGATACTCCCAACGAGCAAGCTGAGGATCGGACGCATTACCAGGAGTCCCGTTTTGTGGGTCGTCTTTATTTACCCAATAGAGGATGTCATGCACTCCTGAAGCACCGACGTACGAGCCCTGAAGAGCTGCTGGTGCTGTAGCTGGAATACCCGGAGGCTCAGGGAAATAGCTCGCTGGATATTTCTTAAGTGCTTCGGCCATAAAGGCATGCCACATTGGTGCAACCACATACCCAGCGATTTCCTTCACCATGGGAGTGTTGTTATTGTTTCCTGCCCAGGTGCCAACAACAATGTCTGGTGAGTAACCGACGGTCCACACATCGCGATAGTCGTTGGTTGTACCGGTCTTCGCCGCCACATCATAATTTGAGAAGTGGAGAGGATTGTCTGCTGAATATTCCGGGAAGCGCGCTTCGTTGTTGGAGAGCATTGCATTCATTTCATTTGCTACGTCAGGATCGAGCACTTGTGTTGGCTGCTCTTTGTACTCTTCAAGAAGTTTTCCGTTGTTATCAGTCACTGAAAGTATCCCGGTTGGAGGATTTCGGATACCACTATCTGCAAACACTCCATATGCACTTGTGAGATCAAGAAGGCGCACCTCAGCCGCGCCAAGTGCGAGTGAAAGTCCATACTGTTTTGCGTTTCCGAGGGTTGTTATTCCGAGGGATGTCGCAAGATTAATAACATTCTGAATACCAGCAAGGTACATCGTCTTTACAGCCGGCACGTTTATGGACTGAGCAAGTGCTGTTGTGAAAGTCATGGGACCACGGAACTTATCGTCAAAGTTAGAGGGTGCGTAGCAGGGCGGAGTGTCGTTGTGATTATCCGTAACACCACACGCGGTTGAGAATTGAGTAGGAAGATCGAACACAATAGTCTGAGGTGTGTATCCTTTGAGAAGAGCGGTAGTGTACACAAAGGGCTTAAATGAAGAGCCCGGCTGCCTGAGAGCCAGTGCATCGTTATAACTTCCTTGTACCGCGTCGTCAAAATAATTACGCGAACCAACCATAGAAAGTATCTGTCCGGTCTTTGGGTCTATCGCAACAAGAGCCGCATTACTTGCATTGAATTTCTGCTGATTCGCGAGTGCATACTGACTCACAATAGATTCGGCGGTGTGCTGAAGATCTATATCAAGCGTTGTAACAACACCAAGACCCTGATTAACCGCGTCAGGCCCGTATTTGTCTTCAAGGTACTGCTCGATATAAAACACAAAATGAGGAGCGATAATAGACCCGTTTTGCTGAGGGTTAAACGCCACCACCTCAGTCTTTGCTTGTTGATATTGAACATCAGTTATATATCCAAGCTCTTTCATGCGTGAAAGAACAACGTTTTTACGCGCATCAAGAAGCTGTCTGTTTTGGCCATACGGGGAATAACGCGATGGCGCCTGTGGGAGAGCTGCGATGTATGCAGCCTCCGCCAGGTCCACGTCCTTCGATGACTTACCGAAGAAGGCGCGACTTGCAGCCTCGACGCCGTAGAGTGTTCCACCATACGGAGTGTCGTTCAGATAAAAACTAAGAATTTCATCTTTCGTGTATCGTTGCTCAAGCTTAATGGCGAGAATCCACTCATGCACCTTTCGGGTAATACTTTTCTGTCCTGTAAGCAAACTGTTTTTAACTACCTGCTGGGTGAGTGTGGAGCCACCCTGATCAAATGAACCACGCGTTAAATCAACAAAAATGGAACGAAGAATTCCCATGATACTTATGCCACCATGCTGATAGAAATTTGAATCCTCAATAGAGATTGAGGCCTGTTTTATATACGGAGAAATATCCTCAAGCGGCACTTGGTTGCGGCGCACGTCACGGTTGAGGTCGTAGAGAATTGTTTTCCCAGTACGATCGTATATTTTTGTCGATTGTGTGACCTTACGAGTATCAAACGAATCAAGTCCTGGAGTCGGCGTAAGGGCAATCCAAACAAGACCGATTGCTCCGATAAATAAGACAGTCCCAACTCCCATGAAAACCACCTTCAGGACAGGGTGGGGGTCCCGCAAGTGCTTACGTATGGATTTCAGAAAACGCTGAAAACGTGTCGAACGTGGCATTGTCGCCATGCTACCACGAAGAAGGCCCCTTTCGGGGCCGTTCTACTAGGATTCCTCCTCTTCATCGATACTGTTTGCTATTGGGTCGTCGCCGACAGTATCATCGTCTGCATCTTCTTCCTCATCGAGCTCCTCAGGGTCCATTTCCTTCATGTCATCATCCATACAAAATTATATTTTACGGTACTGCATCTCTATTTCATCAAAAGTCGGTTACTTTGCAAGTAACGATATCTATGTGTGGGGATAGCGAATAGTAAGTCCCGCAATAGCGACGGCAATTGCATCGAGCTCATCATCAAGACGTTTTTTAATTGGAAGGGAAATCAATTTCGGAATCATAAGTCCTATTGCTTTCTTGTCTGCAGAGCCGTAGCCGGTAACCGCGAGTTTTACTTGAGCGGGTGAGAATTCGAGCACGGGAACCATACGCGCTCCCGCTGCAGCAAGTATTGCTCCACGAGCCTCAGCAACCATAAGTGCAGTCTTCTTGTTGGTACTAAAAAAAAGAGTCTCAATTGAAAGCACTGAAGGTGAATATGTGTCTAATGCTTCAATAACAGCACTATAAATTGCAGCCAACCGCTCGTGCTGCTCACCCTTAGCGGGTAGCACACAATCACTCCATACGTGCGTGGGTTTACTCGCGTCACCCTCAATCACAGCAAGACCGAGCCGATCGAATCCCGGGTCAACACCGAGAACACGTCTAATCTTCACTACTGGTTGTTTCATAGTCGCGCCCATTCGTGTACACCTGTTGCACATCCTCGTGCTCATCAAGAAGAGTAAGGATTTCACCGAGCTTCACTTCATCATCGCCACCCACGTCCACTAACGGCTCGTTCGGCGAGAACACACCAGCTGGAGATTTCGTAAATGCCCACAAGGCGCTTCCTGGAGTACCAAGCTCGTACCCATTTTTTGTTAGAAGATGTTTCACTTCCTGAGTAGTACGGTTCTTATTATCGGTAAGAGCATCAACAATAAGAGCAACACCGCCCGGTCCATAGAACTCATACGTTACCTGCTCGAGTGAAGAAGCGTCCTTAGAATTTCCCTTAACTACCGCACGCTCGATGCTGTCCTTCGGCATATTAATAGCTTTAGCACGCTCAATAGCGGTTACGAGTCCTGGTGCGGAGAGATTACCAGCGGCCTTCTTCGCCTCAATAGTAATAAGTCGGGAGAAACGCGAGAAGGCACGACTCTTTGCTCCATCCGTGACGCCTTTCTGTCGCTGAATTTGAGACCATTTATTATGTCCTGACATATCTATGACTGTAACAAATACCGCTTACCGCTGTCAGTAAGGATGCGTCCGCGGGAAGAACGTTCAATAAATCCAAGACGGAGCAAAAAAGGCTCATACACATTCTCTATCGTATCTGGGTCTTCGTGCATCGCGCTCGCTAGTGCACGTACACCAGCCGGCCCACCTTTAAATCCATTCCGCAAAGTATCAAGATAGCGCCTATCATCCTTAGTAAGGCCATACTCATCGATACCAAACAAACGACACGCCTCGTCACAGACGTCAGGTGTGAGAGGCTTATGGTGTACCTCACCGTAATCACGCACACGCTTCAATAATGCATTTGCAATGCGGGGAGTTGCTCGGCTCCTCGCTGCGATACGTTCGATAACCGCATCATCTGCTTGTATTGAGAGTTTCTCCGCAGATTTTTTGATAATCGCCCGAAGGTCTTCATCGCTGTAAAAATCGAGTTGGTAGACGCCACCCCCAAAACGAGAACGTAGTGGGCTAGAAAGTTGCGCCATGCGGGTTGTGGCACCCACTAGCATAAATGGAGGAAGACTAAGCTCAACCGTGCGAGCCGACGGGCCCTTACCGAGAACGATATCAAGCGAGCCTGATTCAAGTGCGGGGTAGAGAAGTTCTTCTATTTTCGTTGAAAGTTGATGGATTTCATCAATGAACAGAACAGTACCAGGCTCCAAGTTCGTAAGAATGGCAGCAAGGTCACCAGCGCGCTCAATAGCAACACCTGATGTCGACTTGAGGGGAGCATCAAGGGTGATAGCGACTAGGTGAGCGAGTGTGGTTTTGCCAACACCCGGTGGCCCATAAAAAAGGATATGCTCAGGCATACTGCCACGCATCTTGGCGGCAGTGAGAAGTACCTGGACATTCGCCTTTACATGGCCCTGACCTATATATTCGTCCCAGAGGGTAGGACGGAGAGCCGAGTCGAGGACTTGGTCGCGACCCTTGATACTCATAGTTTCCTCGTGGGGGGTACTTGACATAAAATCGTACTGTGCTAGCATTCTAACACACGAGGGTCGGCCTTGTGAGGACCTTTCTCGCAGGGCCTTTTTCTTTGCCTAGGTAGAGAAAAAACAAAATCCCGAATACTACCCTCTAGGCAAGGCTTGACGGCTTAGGGCGTCTCCCCAAGGACCAATTGGTACCACGCTTGTACGTGGCTCGCTGACTGTCTCCTCAGGCGTTTCGCTCACCTTTCGCTTGCGAAAGGAGTGCCTGGAGGGTAGTGCATAGGATTTTATACGAGAAAAGAAAACACCCCGCGTATGCGGGGTGTTTTCTTATGGGTGTTATTGTTTCTAGGTACCAAATAACACTGTATGCCATGGGTCTTAATGACATGCCACGCAAGCGAATTACTTCACTCGAAAATTCCTCGACTCCAGAAAACACTTCGGGGCCGGAGCCAGTTACCAAAGTTGAGGTTACTTCAGAAATAACTCCCGACCGCGAGGGCCTTAGTCCTCAGGAAGAATTAGGAAAACTTGAACTTGCCCGAACGCAATTGAAACTAGTTCAGCATAGTTTAAAACTGGAGGAACGAACAGGAGAGAATGCGCGGGAAGCGCAAACGCAGGCTCGCAATCAACTCAACCAGGCATCCAGAGAAGCCATACGAACAGGTGCACTCGACACACCCGAACAGCGTGTAGACGTGTCAGCGGTAGAACATGCGGAGGGGGTCGTACACGAAGCTGACTCCTGGGCGCATGTTACCGAAACTGACCCAACCATTCGGTACGAAACAGGAGCAACCGTGGCGGAAGGTCCGTTTGCCGATAAATTACGAAGTCTGGGAGTCGATGTAGAAAAGAATGGGACATATCTCGATGGGCACTATAACGGTCCTGTCGAATCGGCCATCGCCGCCCGACTTTCTGACCTTGATAAGGAAATTAAAGCAAAGAAGCTTGAAATACCCGGAGGTAAAGAGGAACTTGCGGTGGAGGCGATACGTACCGACCGACTTCTTGAACCGGTACACATTGACCGGTTTGGTATTAGTCTCGAGCGTGTTGGCTCTACGCCTGATATGCGTCCGTCTATTTCTGAAATATTTAATGACCTTTCCGCCGGGTTTTCACGGACTCGTTTCGAGCCACTACCCGTTCAGGAAGCTGTTCTCTTGCAAGTGTTAGGAGCAGTACTCGAGAAACAGGGAAGAAAGGGTATGCATGTAGATGCACTTGAGAATGCACTTATCGACTATCTCGAGCTTCATGCGAAGCAAGGGCAACTAAAATCCTCTCATGCAGAAGAGAACCCTGTGCACGCACAAGAACTAGCTGACACCACAAGCCAACTGAATCAATATCAACTTAAAAGAGTAAAACTAGATGACGGAGAGTACCGAATCGTTTAGCCGCGTGGTAGGTCTACGACTCGGAATACCTCATCGAGCGACGTCGTGCCGTTGAGAGCCTTGATAACTCCGTCCTGAGCCATTGTAAGGAAACCTTGACGTACGACATGCTTCGCGATGTCACGCTCGCTCGGATTCTCACGGAGATATTCACCAAGCTCCTCATCCATAAATATGGCTTCATACAATCCGACACGTCCTTTGTAGCCAGTGGTTGCATCGTCGCCTTCATTCGTGTCTGGTACCCACGTCATCTCAAGAGAAGTAGGCATAAGTGCCGGGTCTGAAATAGTTGAAAGTATTTTCTCAACGAGTTCCCGTTGTTCACCCACGAGCGGCACCTGCTTGCGCTTCATAGGGTCGAGTGTTCGGATGAGACGTTGGGCCATAGCTACCGTAAGCGCGGAAGAAAAAGCTTTTGGGTCTGCGCCGAGGTCTACCAGGCGGGGGAAGGTACCGGCTGCGTTGTTGGTGTGGAGTGTTGAGAATACAAAATGACCAGTAAGCGCCGCTTGAATAGCCGTCTCCGCTACTTCAGAATCCCGAATTTCCCCCACCATGATGACGTCTGGGTCCTGACGGAGAATAGAACGCAGGCCGGAGGCAAATGTGTATTCCTTTCCATCAGTCTGAGTCTGTACGATTCCCGCAAGGTGGTACTCAATCGGATCTTCAATCGTAATAATTTTAATATCTGGTGTGTGGATGTGACGAAGGAACGTATAGAGCGTCGTCGTTTTTCCAGAGCCGGTCGGGCCCGTCGTGAGCAACATGCCGTTCGGACGTTTCAATTCAAGCTCGAGCCTAGCGAGCAGTTTAGGGTGTATACCAAGACTATCGAACGTAACGTTAATCGCTTCCGGGTTAAGAACACGTAGTACAACCGATTCACCATAGCCTCCTGGGATAAGTGAGGTACGTATTTCGACTTCACTACCCCCGATGTTTACCGAAAAGCGTCCGTCTTGCGCGCGGTCGGTAACGTTGAGCTTCAGGCCGGACAGAAGCTTGATGCGAGAAGCCAGACCTTGGTAGGTATGTGGGTCGAAACTATAGGCATTTGTGAGAATACCGTCGAGACGTAAACGCAGACGCACACTAGCTTCCTCAGGTTCAATGTGGATGTCCGAAGCCTTCATTGCGAACGCAGCGGCGAGGACCTCCTCAAACAATTTTGAGGTCTGTGCGTGCTTACCGTCTGCGAGCATCTGATCAAGATGGGCAGTGAATGCCGAAACACTCGTCAGCTTTGCTTCAAGTTCGTCGAGCTCTTGCTTTGGAACAGAGAACATACCCGCATCACTCTCTGTTGCAAAGGACATGTCGGCATACCGGTCGAATGCGCGGTCGAGGCTTTTCTGCGAGACGAGGAATTTATTAAGCGTGTAGCCCTCCTCATTAAATGAACGCTCGAGCTCAGGAAGGGAAGCGTTTTGAGGGTTCTTAATCGCAAGCGAAAGATGCTTACCGTTTTTATCAAACATAACCGCCTCTGCTTCGCGTGCCTTAGCCTCCGGCAGGAGTCGGATAGCATCCATATTGATAGGAACGATAGTGAGGTCAGTGTAGGCAATGCTGTATTTCTCCGAGAGTATGCGAGCAAGGTCTTCTTCTTCGCGTTCGCGGATAGTGGCCAGTTTCTGGTCCTCAGCGTCAGTATTGAAAGGCAACGACATAAAGGCATCATACCACCGCCCATATTCGGCCTTATAGATACTTGACAAAACAGCTAAATGTGCGCTATAATATATACTGCGAAACCATGGAAGGAACTCGCCAATGCGTATCCAAACCCTGGCCGCTCTTTCGAGTCTGGCCATAAGCGTAATTCTGGGCTTCGGCACCTCAGCCGTCGCCCAGGAGTATCTCACCCTGTCGGAACGGAATTCCGGAGCTCAGCCTGCCGCTGTTCCGCAGGACGTTCGGGTGGTTAGCGCACCCGCGCGCCAATCGGCGCCCGAGGCCGTCTTCCGGCCCGTTCGCCCACAGTTCACGAGTGAGCGCCATCCCGGTGCCCACATCAGTTGTTGGTACTACGGTCCCGATACCCCGATGCTCTGCACCTTTACGGTGCAGGTGCGCGGGCAGACGGCGACTTTCAATGATGAAACCCCGAGGTGCTTTATGCCTCGCGGCAACGTCGAAGTAGACCTCGCTCGTTGCGATTCGGCAAATCCGCCGGTTCGCATGCCGGCTGCTGCGTCTGTGGCTCAACCGCCACGGACGTCGCCACAGGACCAGTTGGCGGTGGCGAGCTTCAACGCCCGTCCGAACACAAGGACGTCTACTGGCCTCGCGGTCGTGTACCGCGAAACGACGGAACCGACACAAGGCGGTGGGACCCAACACACAATTGAGCGGGCGCAACCGATCATTCGGTGCGTGCTCCTCATCCTCTGTGTGGAAGAAAACGCCGACGGTACCCCGTACTACGATCAAGGGTACCGCTACGGTGACTCGTCTGGGTACTACAGCCCTAACTACACCTACCGCAACAACTATGTCCGGCACGGCAGCTACGGTGGCTGCGGGAATCCCCCCGGCTACACTGGGCCTATCCGCCCGGCGTGCTAATGGTTCTGGCCAGACTTAACAACTTCAAACGTCCGTCCACCCTCAAGGTGTGACGGGCGTTTTTCTTTTCATACGTAAGAAAGGGTACAATCAGGCTGTGGAAAAGAAACTCACTACACGAGAGGAGCTTGAGCTGGAAGCGCGCGAATTCACTAACAGGCTTACTTCCGGAGCTTCAGCAACTCTCATCACGCTCTCAGGAGAACTTGGAGCAGGGAAGACAACATTCACGCAGGCGGTTGCGAAAGCGCTCGGTGTCTCCGAGTCGGTAACGAGTCCTACCTTTGTACTTGAAAAAACCTACGACCTTCCTGCGGGCGGGACATTTAGAAAACTCGTACACATTGATGCGTACCGACTCAAACTTCCGAGTGAGCTACACGCGCTCGGATTCTTTAGTCGTATGGAAGACCCGTCGAACCTCATACTCCTCGAGTGGCCTGAGCGAGTTGCGAGTAAGCTTCCTCCTGCAACGGTCGCCATTACTCTCATGGTTAATGACGACACCTCACGAACTATTATCTATGGCTAAATCAACGAAAGCTCCGGGAACAAAACGCATTGTCGTACTCGATTCACACGCAATTATTCACCGTGCCTATCACGCATTACCGGACTTTACCGGCCCGGACGGTGCTCCCACTGGCGCGCTCTATGGACTCGCCTCCATGTTGTTGCGTATCTTCGGTGACTTGAAGCCGGACTACATCGTCGCGGCGTATGACCTTGCGGGCCCTACAGTTCGCCATGAAGCATATGCAGAATACAAAGGCACACGCACCAAAAGCGACGACGCACTCATAGCGCAACTCACGACATCTCGGGATGTGTTCGCAGCGTTTTCTGTACCCATATATGAACGTGCAGGATTCGAAGCCGATGATGTTATCGGCACGATTGTAAAACTTCTTGAAAAAGACAAGAGTATGGAAGTCGTTATTGCTTCCGGTGATATGGACACCATGCAGCTTATCGAAGGAAAGAAAGTGCAGGTCTACACTCTTAAGAAAGGATTGAATGACACTATTTTGTACGACGAACAGGCGGTGATAGATAGATATGGATTCGCTCCAGAATTCATCGCTGATTACAAAGGTTTGCGTGGTGACCCGTCCGACAATATTAAGGGAGTGCCTGGCATTGGAGAGAAGACTGCCACAGAACTTATACAAGGATTCGGCACGGTAGAAAATCTCTACAAAATTCTAAAGAAAAGTCAGCAACCGCTCCTTGATAAAGGTATCAAACCTCGCATCATTGGGCTTCTCGAACAGTACGAAGAGGACGCGTTGTTCTCAAAGATGCTTGCAACCATTCGTGACGACGCACCGATAGCGTTCCAGGTTCCGAAAGAAGAGTGGCATGAAGAGGTGAACTTGGCGCGCATCACGAAACTCTTCGATGAACTCGGCTTCCGTTCACTGCGCGGACGAGCACAATCGCTACTCGGCAGTGGCGAAGAAGCTGAAGATGATGAGCAGGAAGGGGAAGGAGTACTCACAAATGAAGACGATATTCCCCACGAACGCCTTGAGGAAGCAAAGGTAATGTTATGGCTTATATGTTCTGAGTTCACCAACCCAAGTCTTGAAGATGTTCTGGGTTACACCAATGCGCAGACGTTCGATGAGGCGTACGCGTCGCTTGAGAAAAGTGTCACAGAGACCGGGCGTTTGCAAAGTGTGTACGACGATATTGAGCGACCACTTATTCCAATTATCGAACGTATGAAGGAGTACGGTGTTCTGATCGATAAAAAAGCGCTCGCAAAACTTTCTACAACGTACGGTACGGAACTTGAAGCAATTCAAACCCGCATCTACAAAGCAGCAGGGCATGAGTTTAATATCGCGTCACCGAAACAACTTGGCGATGTGCTCTTTGATGAACTCGACTTAAAAACACCCGGTGCCAAATCACAAAAAAAGACAGCAACCGGTCAACGCTCAACAAAAGAGTCCGAGCTTGAGAAACTCCGTGAACTGCATCCGATTATCGAGGACATTCTTGAGTATCGCGGACTCGCAAAACTCCTCGGTACCTATATAGAAAGCATTCCACCACTACTTGATGCGAACGACAGACTGCATGCGCAGTTCCTCCAGTACGGAGCTGTGACCGGACGCATGGCAAGCGAAAAGCCAGGTCTTCAAAACATTCCCGTACGTACAGAACGTGGCCGTGCCATTCGCCATGCGTTTATTGCTCCGCCAGAGAAGACACTTCTTGCTCTCGACTACTCACAAATTGAACTGCGTATTGCCGCCATGCTTTCAGGGGATGAAAAACTCATCGAGATTTTTAAAAGCGGTAGGGACGTGCATCGTGAAGTCGCTGCGGCTGTGTTCAGTGTTGCTCCAGAGCAGGTAGACGCTGAAATGCGCCGCCGCGCGAAGATTATCAATTTCGGCATTCTGTACGGCATGGGTGTCAACGCCCTCAAAGCTCAGCTCGGTACGTCCATAGGTGAAGCGCACAAATTTTACGAAGACTACTTCACAACGTTTGATACGCTCGCAAAATATCTTGAATCAACACGCGGGTTTGCACGCAAGAACGGTTTCACTGAAACGTTATATGGCCGCCGCCGTCAATTTCCCGAGATGAAGTCTCCGCTTCCTTACGTACGCGCTCAGGCTGAACGTATGGCAATTAATGCACCAATACAAGGAACACA
The DNA here is from genome assembly GCA_038228545.1 of Minisyncoccia bacterium. Taxonomy (GTDB): domain Bacteria; phylum Patescibacteriota; class Minisyncoccia; order Phycocordibacterales; family Phycocordibacteraceae; genus C7867-001. The sequence continues at coordinate 102,059 of JBBRPE010000002.1, forward strand.
GGCGGACATCATCAAGCTCGCCATGGTGGAAGTCGACGAAATGCTCAAGAAAGAGAAGTTGAGCGACGATGTGCACCTTTTGCTACAAGTGCACGATGAACTTGTGTATGAAGTTCCGAAAGAGAAGCTTCAGGAACTTTGTGTGCAGATTAAGAAAATAATGGAGAGCGTCCTTTCAGAAAAAGATACGCTGGGAGTGCCGGTACTGGCTGAAGCGAAGTCCGGAACCACATGGGGAGACGCTGTCCCCTTGTTGATTATCTAGCTCGGGCGTATTCTCCGTCTTAGGTCGCGCATACACGACGCGACAGGAGGTTACGCAATGGGAACTCTACTCAAAGGAGCTTGGGAAGCGAGAAAACCCAAACCCCGGCTTTTTAATCGACGTACCAAGACCCTCCTGGTGCTCTGTGCCCTCGGACTGCTGTTCACAGCCATGGTTGTGAACCATAACCGTACGGAACGGAACGAAGGAACGATCAGGTCACTCCAGGACTTCGAGCACCAACTGGATGCGGCACTGCTTCACCCACGCAACTAGAGCGTAAGCTCGAATAGAGAAGGAGTCGCGCCAGCGGCTCCTTTTTCGTTTACACTGTACCTATGCTCTACCTCTTTGAGGGAAACGACGTTGAAAAAATCCGCACCAAGGCATTTGCCTGGATTGCCGCTGCTCGTGCCAAGCGCCCGGACGCTCCCTACGTCCGCCTTGGTGCGGATGCCATTACTGCTGCCGCGCTTGAAGAAGTGGTGCAGTCACAAGGGCTCTTCTTTTCACAGATGCTGGTGCTTATTGATGACCCGTTTTCCCTGACTGCTGCCGGTGACGTCGTTCTTGAGGCGCTTCCACAACTCATCGCGTCACAAAACCCGATTGGTATCATTGCTCCAAAACTGCTTGCCACACGTGCAAAGAAACTGAAGGCTGGCGCAGAGAAGGTGTTTACTGTAGACGTAGCGGAAAAGAAGCCGGCGCGAGGATTTAATAGTGGTCTCGTGAATGCACTTGCTGCACGGGACCGTGTCGGACTCTGGAAAGAAATCATACGAGCGAAGCGTGCGGGTGATGTGCCGGAAATGCTCCACGGACTGTTGCACTGGAAAGCTCGCGATTTGATGCAAAAAGGTGGACGAGGATGGACTGTGGGAGAAGCGCGGGAGCTCTCAATGAAACTTATCGAACTCCTGTCAGACTCAAGGAGTGGAGATTTACCACTTGAGATGGCGTTGGAACGCTTTGCGCTTTCGATGTAAACGTCCCGTACTGGGGATTGTGGTCACGGTTTGCGGCTCTTGTGTTCCACGTATTCACACACGAGCTCGCAACCTCGACCCGGGCTCGTCCGTTTTCATGGGAATGAAAACATGACTCCGCCTCGCACCCGAAAAGAAAAACAGCACGCAGGTGCTGTTTTTCTTCGGGTGCGCCCAGATGGACTTGAACCATCGACCGTCTCCTTAAAAGGGAGCTGCTCTACCAGCTGAGCTATGGGCGCGAATGAGGTCGAACGAAATATATCATTCTTGATGAGATATTTCGTTTGCGCCGAGTGAGCAGGCCACAAGCCTACTTATGGGCGCGCCTTTGCAAACTACCATTTGCGAGCGGTCTTTTCTAGTAGGAGTAGGTATCGACCAAGGAACCAGTACCGTTCTTGAGAATTATTGTTTCTGTAGATGAGGCGTAGAGTTCCTGGCTTTGCCCGAGAGAAATGCACGAAGCACCCACACTGCATACACCATTTTGTGACGCCGTGCCGGTAACAATCGTAATTTTAGCTCGCGGTAAAAGAGTGAACGGAGGAATAGTTGCGGAAGCACCCGACGATTTACTGGTCAGTGTCCAACCAGCGGCTGTTGTTGTGGCAAATCCTGAATTAACGATTGATATGTATTCTCTGTTTGGGTCAGTAGTGTGCGGTCCAACAGACGAACGTTCGATATACACCGAACTACCAGAAGACGAATCCGACGTGCGGGTATAGGCGTCACCCTTTGAAATAGTTGCGGTTGCTCCGCCTATCTGACGCGGGTACGAGCCAGAATTAATGGGGTTTGTCGGTGCAAGACCTCTGTATCCCTGAGACTCTTCGCCCGAACGTGTGACGGGAGTAATAAATGGTCCTTGACGTGCAATAGGGCGTGTCGGACCACCAGTTGCTACCCACGCGACGAATATAAAAATAATGGCGGTTATCACAAATAACCCGTCGGCTTTCATGAAGGTATGATACCAGCTACTTTCTGAGCTTTGTAAGTTCTTCGCGTACTACGTCGGCATCGCTCCACACCTCCTTTGCGCCACCCGCTCGCATTATGTACGGGTCCGTTCCTTTGCCGGTTACCAGAACAACATCACCCGACCGTGCCTTCGCCAGTGCCGTCTGTATAGCCATGCGACGGTCCATGATAATCTCCGGAGTACGCTTCATGCCCGCGGCCATAGCATCTACGATTTGTCTCGGGTCTTCATTGTAGGGGTCTTCATCGGTCAGTATCACGTGGGCGCAGTGTTCGTCAGCAATACGCCCCATTTCTGGACGCTTCCAGGTGTCGCGTCCTCCACCGGTATTTCCAAGTACGCATATCTTCGGGCGTGTCCCGTACGCGCTATAGAGCGCCTCGAGCGAATCAGGCGTATGCGCGTAATCAACGACTGCAAGAAAATCTTGCCCAGCTTCAATACGCTCTGCGCGTCCTGCGATACGCGTGAGCTTGGCGAGGCCACTAGAAATAGTCGAAAGGGGAATTCCAAGAAATTCTGCTGTTCGTATAGTCGCAAGCGCGTTCAGAGCACTGAAGGCACCTGGATGCGGAAGAGTAAACGTTTGTCCACCATACATAAAGGAAATTCCCTCATCCTTCAAAACCAAGTTTTCTGCTTGAGTGAGTGAGAAGGGAAGCTTCTCCTCGACAGCAAGCTTCAGAAAACGTTCACCATACGGGTTGTCGGCGTTCGCAATGATTGCACGCGGCCGCTTTGGTGAGTTTTCAAGAGCATGACCAATGCGGAGTTTCGCGCGAGCGTAGTTTTCCATGCCACCATGGCTCTCCAAATGTTCCTTCTCCAAGTTGGTGAAGATGAGCGCATTCATGTCGAGAAAGAGATGGCGATACTGTAACGCCGCTTCACTCGTTACTTCTATGACCGCATGGGTCGCGCCTTTCTCCACGGCCTCATAGAGGAATTTCTGAATGAATCCACGTCCAGGAAGTGTCATCTTGAACTTGTTCGGTCGGACCTCCTCACCTATCGCAAAATGAATAGTGCTTGATAGTGCGACGGTGTGTCCAGCTTCTTTGAGCACCGCGGTGAGCATTTCACTTACCGATGATTTACCCTTTGTTCCAGTGACACCTATCACTGTGAGACGCCGCGCAGGGAAACCGTAGGTGTAGCCGGTGAAGAGAGTCCAGGCGAAATGATACGGGGCAAGAATGGCCCGGTACACAGAGCGCGGCAGTAGTGATTCAATGAATTGTTTAAGTCCGTTCATATTAACGAGACCCTGCTGAAAGTGCCGCTTTCAGACGCGCATCCTTTCCGAGGACATCTTTAGGAATATTAGAAACTGACATCCGTGCTTCGCGCTCCGTGTATCCAAGCGCTATGAGCGTATCAAAGACTTCGGAATCACCCTCGTCGTGTGCGCTTACGTCACCCATTTTTTCTGAGAGCTCAACCAATATCTTTTCAGCGGCTTTCTTGCCCATACCAGCAACGTGAGTAAGGTATTCAAGATCTCGTTTCCCAATAGCACCCATGAGCGACTCACGTGGTGCTTTACGAAGTATCCCGAGAGCGGTCTTCGGACCTACACCCGGGACGTCAAGCAGTTGTTCGAAAAAGGAAAGGTCCTCCGTTTCAGTGAATCCATACAATTCAAGACCGTCTTGTTTGAGAGCGAGGTAGGTAAAAAGAGTGGCCTCGCTCCCAATACGCAGAGCCTCAGTTGAGTTCATGGAAATCTCGACGCCCCAGCCAGAAATCTCAATGACCGCACTTCCTGGAGCAATTGAGAGGACGGTCCCTCGTACCCGCTTTATCATATAAAGGTATCGTAGCACCTCGGCTAACTCCTCAGATAGCCCGTTCCTACGGCCTATCTTGCGGAATAGAAGCGTCTAGCGTACTATGCCGACACAATGGCTATCACGAAATCAGCTAAGAAGGCGCACCGCGCGAGCTTGAAGAAGCACGTGTATAACGTCCGTCGTAAGCGCGCACTTACCGAAACGACGAAGACGGTAAAGAAGCTCATCACCACTGACACCAAGGAGGCTACCAAGTCTCTTGCGGCTGCCTACCAGGCTATCGACAAGGCAGCGAAGCGCGGAGTTATCAAGAAGAACACCGCATCTCGCAAGAAGTCCCGTCTTGCGCTCGCGATAAAGCGCGCAGAAGGTAAGTAACTGCACAAAAGTAAAACCGCCCGGAAGGGCGATTTTACTTTTGTGCTCCCAGCAGGACCGCGATTACACTTATCGGTCATTACAAGACCAGTACACCGTGCGGATTTTGCTGCACAAAATACTCGCACGGTTTTCGATTCCTGCCCGTATGCCTCCCAGGCATACTTGGGAGCGCAGAGCAGACTACGTTTACTTTGTGCTCCCAGCAGGAATCGAACCTGCGTTTGCCCCTTCGGAGGGGGCTGTCCTATCCACTGAACGACGGGAGCTTGCGCACACTTTATCAGGATTCCATGCTCTCGGTGGGAAGTTCAGCATTTCTAACCCACTTCGTTCCTAAGAAATTGCTGTCACGCATCGGTCACAGATAATTTTCTGCTGAAAATTTCCGCGACCCCACCTCGGCGCCGTCGCGCCTCCGGCTTTCGATTTCCACCAGAGGTCGTCCCACAACCTCTTCCGAGAGCACAAATGAAAGCACGCCCCGTCGGGGCGTGCTTTCATTTGTGCTCTCGGTGGGAATCGAACCTACATTACCAGCTCCGCAAGCTAGCGTCCTATCCATTGAACGACGAGAGCGAACGTTGTTGACAATACCTTTCTAAGGGCTTATTCGCAAGCTACAGGCGAAGCATTTCGATAAGATGGTCAAAGACTGATTCGTGATGTTTGCCCTCTGGAACCTGTGCGAGGAAGATTTCGTAAATCTGAACGGGGTCGTGATTCACAATCGGAATGACGAGGTGGGGAGCGAGGAGGTGTCGCGTCTTTATTGAAAGGGAAGGAGGCATCGTTTCGTCAGCATACTCAAGTACTGCGAACGAAAGCATATCGTCATAAATATACAGCGTCTGATCAATTATCACGCCACGCTCGGTAATGGCGAAGTAATGTTCCCGTGGTCGCTTTGCTGCCTGCAGAGCAAGTGCAACGGCGCCGGTTGCAACGACAAGTGCAAGAATAAAGTTGTTAAATAGTATGCAGGCGATAACTGCAGCGGTCGCAATGATACCCAATGCCCAATACCAATCAGCACCTTTTTCTTCAAAGGCGTATTCGTGTCCCTCCCACTCGAATATGACACCGCGCTGCATATGTTTGAAACTATGATAGCATCACCATTCTCATATTTTAGAAGTAGTCGAGGCGTATACTAATGACATGCTTGCACTCATAACTCTCGGTGCATTTCTTGCCACTCTCTGTGGGGGCATCTTCGCGCTCAAACTAAAGGACCGCCTTCATCTTATTCTTGGCTTTTCAGCAGGAGCCATCGTAGGCGTTGCGTTCTTCGATCTTCTTCCTGAAGCCCTCAAGCTTGCAACTCAAACTCATGAAATAAGCACCGTTCTTGCAATAACAGCCCTTGGTTTCGTTATCTATCTCATTTTGGACCGCCTCTTCTTCATGCACAGTCACGACGCTGACGATGAACATACTCATCGTGGTGGGTTTGGTGCAGGTAGTCTGTCGTTCCACAGTCTTCTCGACGGTATTGGCATCGGACTTGCGTTCCAAGTATCACCAACGGTCGGACTTATCGTTGCTGCAGCAGTACTTACTCATGACTTCTCTGACGGGATTAACACTGTGAACTTCATTCTTAAGAATGGGGGAGACCGGAAGCGTGCGTTCACCTGGCTTGTCGTTGATGCGCTTGCGCCGGTGGTTGGTGTGGTCTCGACTCTCTTCTTCCACGTGTCGGAGGATGTACTGGGTCTTCTTCTCGCACTTTTTGCAGGATTCTTCCTCTATATCGGAGCGAGCGACCTCATTCCGGAAAGTCATCACGCACATCCGAAATGGATAACAACCGCAATGACGGCGCTTGGCGTTGCCACACTTTTCGTTGTTATTCACTTCGCGATATAACTCACGTATATAAAGAAACGCCTCGCGTAGCTGTAGCAAAAAAGACCCAACGGGTCTCTTTTGACATCTGCGGAGGAGGTGAGATTCGAACTCACGGTGACTTTCGCCACGGCGCATTTCAAGTGCGCTGGAATAAACCACTATCCGACTCCTCCCTAATTAAGCACCTTACTACTGAGCCAGCTTTTTTCTAAGTAATGCTCCTCGTAGTGGCAGTTCGGACAAATAAGCTCAAGATTTGAGTACTCATTGTTGCCATGATTACGATCCTTGTGGTGGACATGCAATATTTCAACTTTGTCATAACAACATCTTTCGCATTTAGAGCCGCGTAATCCAATAACACGTAACTTAATTGCTCTCCCATCCATGACCTTATCTTTTGGTCGCCCGATTTTGTACTTGATACCGGCACGGTGGGCATTTGCACAGACTCGGCTACAGGTTTTCTTGTTGGCACTCGCAAGTATGGGTTTCTCGCAAACAACACAAGGGGTCTCTCTACGATTTGCTAGGCCGAAACAAGCCTGACTACAGAAAACTCGACCGGAACGTATTTCGCTAGGGCGTCGATATATGTCCCATTTGCAGGCCGCACAAACAGTGTTTGGCTTTCTTTTGTGTGATTCCGACACTCACCCAGTATACCACTAAGCTATGCTTCCAGTTGTGACGACGGTGCAGGCACCGGAGCTGGAGCAGTCGTCGTGGACTCTTTAGAGAACCAAATGAGGTACACCAACTCCGGAATCCCGAGTGCGTTCACAATCAATATGAACACGAACCACGCTTTGTGCCCGTTGCGAGCCGCTTTCCAGAGTGCTAAACCCTTTATCACCAAGCTCCATATGACCGCGAGGCCGAGAACCGGAAAGAGTAGGGGGCCAAGTACTGCGAGAAACGGAAGGGATGAAGGGTCGTTCATGTACATGGGCGCGAGTATAGCATGCGAGGGTGGAGCCGTGTAGGATGCAGATATGCGTTACATGGGAATCGACTACGGAACTAAGAAAGTAGGCCTCGCTTTTTCTGATGAAGCGGGAACCATGGGTTTTCCATTCGATATTGTCCTAAACGATGCGAAACTTTCAGACGCCCTCTCACTATTGGTCGAGGATCAGCATATCGATGGCATTGTCATTGGCGAGTCCCGAGACTTCCAAGGAAATTTGAATCCAGTTGCGAATGCGGCACGCGCTCTTGGTGATGAACTCCTCGAACGCACGGGCGTACCCGTGGCCTATGAGCCTGAAATGCTCACCACACAAGAAGCACGACGGGACTTCGAGGGTGTTCATTCGCATAAGCGTGGAGATGTAGATTCTTCAGCCGCCGCTCTCATACTTACCAGCTACCTCACCCGTCATGGACAAGGAACGCATTAACATCGACGATTTCTCGAAAATAGAAGTGAAAGTCGGAACGGTGCGCTCTGCCGAACGCGTGCCCGACAGTAACAAACTTCTACGACTCGTTGTAGATTTTGGCGAAGAAGCAGGACCACGACAAATTGTTTCTGGTATAGCGAAGTACGTCGAGGACCCTGTTTCTCTTATTGAGAAACAGTTAGCATTCGTTACCAACCTTGAGCCGCGCTCACTCGCCGGTCTTGAAAGCAACGGCATGTTGTTTGCGGTAGGGGATGCAGACTCGTTTGCATTTTTAACACCTGATCGCCCGGTTCCGCCGGGAACCCCGGCACATTAGTATTCACGTCTACGGAGCGATATCTGCATATACGTACAGGTGCGTCGCGCTATACTTCTAACAAATGGAAGGAGTGTTTAAACGATTCTTGCGTGCAGAGTTTGCGGCACCGAAATACCTTTCGCTGCCCACTGCTGGCATTGATATATCGAGTAGTGGCATAAAGATCGCTTGCCTTACGGAAAAAGCGCATGGTCTCGAACTCACTAATTACGGAGAAGAGGCTTTGCCTGAAGGAGCTATTGTGGGTGGCGAGATTACTGACAGCACGGCAATCGTTGCGGTACTTAAAGAGATTGCGAGGAAGTATGGCGTACGGACGGCAAACATAACACTCCCCGAAGCCCGTAGTTATTTGTTTGAGGCTGATGTGTCAGGCAAAACTCCGAAGGAATGGCGTACGGGTGTTGAACAGCACCTCGATGAGTACGTTCCGCTTCCTCCTGCCGAGGTTATCTTCGATATCGTTCCGATGCTTGCCACAGCTGAATCCGTGCACGTTGCGGGCGTTGGTGTCGCCCGTCGGGTGGTGGATCTCGCACTCTCCGTTTTTGATGACGCTGGCATACGTGTCCGCACTGTGGAAGGTGAAACCTTTGCGGTACCACGTGCACTCCTCCCGCACGGAGATACTGAAACAGTACTCATCATTGATGTAGGTAAGACCACCACAAAGTTGGTAATTGTTTCTCGCCGTATTCCAATATTCGCAACCACGCTCGATATTGGAGGGCATGCGCTCACGGTTGCGGTGCAGAAATATTTTAATGTCTCAGAAGAGGAGGCAAAGAAAGTGAAGGCAGAGCGAGGACTTGTTGCGGGAGACGAAAATGCAGAATATTTGGCAGCAATGCTTTCTACTGTTTCCGTCATACGCGAGGAAATTGTGAAGCGTCTTGAGTATTGGCAGGGTCGCGCTACCGCCGGCACAGCACATGAGGCGGTCACCCGAGCGATTCTTGTGGGTGGTAACGCAACCGTCCGCGGACTTCCAGAATATCTTGAAACGTCCCTTAAGGTGCCTGTTGAACTTGGAGATGTGTTTACCAATCTCGCAAAACGTAGTGATTGGCTTCCACCAGTTGATTACATGGAGTCGCTCGCATACGCGACAGCGATAGGTCTCGCTCTACGTGAATATGTCCCTTAATCGTATGCATCCCGAACTCACCAATCTCCTTCCACCCGAGCGTACCAACGGCCTTAAGCGTGAGTACTTTGTACGCTTGGCGACTGTCGCCGTGTTCGCGCTGGCAGCGGTTACGCTCGGGAGTGGCGCACTTCTCATACCTTCCTATTTGTATACCGGCCAGCAAATACAGCTTCGCAATTCAAGTATTTCTGATCTCGACAGCAAACTTGCCGCTTCACAAGGAAAGGAAGCCAGTGCGCGCCTGACAACCCTCACTGCTTCGGCACTGTATCTTTCGCGACTCGGCTCAACAACAACTGCCACGGGGGCACTCCGAGGAGTCTTGAGTGCTCCACGCACAGGTATTTCACTCTCCGTATTTACGTTCACTCCGCCCACTAATGGAAATGTTGGCCGAATGACAGTCGGTGGCATTGCTGCATCCCGCGAGTCTCTTCGGGCATATACTAGTGCACTCACCACGCTTCCATTTGTAAGCTCCGTTGATTTGCCGATAAGTGCGTATGCCCAGGAGAGTCAGATACCCTTCGTAATCACGCTTACGGGCACCCTTGCACCATGAAGAACAACTCACTCATCTCGCTGGCAGCTACTACGCTTCTCCTCGTCGTGAGCGGAGGATTGTACGGATTCGGTTATTACGTGCTCACAAGCTCGACGGCAAAATCAGCAAATCTACAAACCCAGATAGATGCGAAGACCGTAGAGCTTGATCGGGCAACTCGAGCGCACGTGGAGCTTACTACTCTCACGGCGGATGAAGATGCACTCAATCAGTACTCGATACAGAAAAGCGACGTCGTGCCATTTCTCGAGACCCTTCAGTCCACCGGGAAGCCACTCGGTTCAGTTGTTAAAGTATTGTCTGTTGGCGATCAAAATACTGACGGTCACAGCCGCATCTTGTTGTCACTTTCTATATCTGGTTCGTTCGATTCTGTAATGCGAACACTCGGAGCTATCGAATATGGTCCGTATGATGGAGTAGTAAGTTCCGTTGCTCTCGATACTGCAAAGCTTCCAACTGGGAATGTTTGGACCGCAGCGGTGCTCTATTCGGTAGGAGTTCAATCAGCTACCTCTACAAAACCATGAACCTTGCTTCTCTCACCACATTTCTTAAAAAATACCTACGAATGTTTTCGTATGGGGATCGTGTGCGACCGCAACGAGATTGGCTTATCCTCATGATGATAATGCTTGGCATTCTTGCGGTCAGTGCTGGATGGAGCTATTGGCTGTTCGAGCACATAAGTTCGGGTGAAGCAGAGTCACAATCAGCAACACCTGCAACATCCGTGAAAGCGGTATCACTCGACACCGTTCGCACTGTGTTTGATGCAAGAGCAATTGAGCACACGCACTACCTCAGTGACTACCACTTCGTTGACCCATCGAAGTAGGGGAGCTAGGGTAGGTATGCCCCTGTAGTTAAATGGATATAACTGCGGACTTCTAAGCCGTTATTCTAGGTTCGATTCCTGGCAGGGGCACACGCTAGTGAGAGAGACTGAGAGTCCTAAAAGTAGACAGATCGCTTTCAATCCTACTTAGATTAAGCTAATATGGCTAGACATGGATTCACAAATTACTTTCCAAAAACTGAGTATTCCATTTGAGGCTGAACCAAATGTAGCAGTACCACAGGTTGAGGTTTTGAATGATAATTTGGTACTGAGCTTTACCACAAAAGATTCAGATACTGCCGGACGAATAACTTTCATTAAACCCCTCATCTATCGAGTAGGTGCTCCAAACGATGAAGGATTCTACGGTTTTGGTTTTGATCCGAGAATTAAAAACGATAGTATCTATTCGAGAAAGAATTTTCCAAATTTAGATTTTGGCGACTTTCATCAAATCACTGGTGTTGATTGGAAAAGTAACTTACTCGGAGAAGGCACAAAGATCTTGGATGAAAAATATACAGAGAAAGAAGGTTTCTCACATTATGTTTTCTTCATGAAAGATGGAACTTTTGAGTGTGTGGCAAAAAGTTGGAAAGTAGAATAATCCCCCGACCGAGGTGCCTTGATTTGATTATTTGAAATTACCAAAGGAACCCTTACGGGGTCTCACTTCACATTTTCCGAGACCTTGAGGGGGCACATGTATGGAATTTTCCGGTGGTGATACAGTCATAGTCATTGCCCGGGTGGCGAAATTGGTAGACGCGCTACGTTCAGGTCGTAGAACTCGTAAGGGTGTGGAGGTTCGAGTCCTCTCCCGGGCACCAAAGAAAAGACCGAATGCTTGGCATTCGGTTTTTTCTTTGAAACGGTGGGCGCTGGAGGGCTCGAACCCCCGACATCTTCAGTGTAAATGAAGCGCTCTACCAACTGAGCTAAGCGCCCGTGGGGCCACTATACCGCATTCGGATTATTTATAAAGTAACCTCTCCGCGGTATGCTTTGTTTTCATAGATATGAACGAACGGCTTTTTGCTATTGTTTCCGGCCGGGTCCAGATGGTTATGTTCCGTGACTTTACACAGAGGAAGGGAAGCTCGCTCAAACTCACCGGACAGGTCCGAAATTTGGCTGACGGAACAGTCGAAGTACTGGCAGAAGGCTCACGTGCTTCACTTGAAGAACTGCTCGCAAAGCTTCACAAAGGTCCGCTCTTGGCGCATGTTGAGGGAGTAACGGCATCCTGGCTTCCGGCGACCAAAGAATTTACTAAGTTCAAAATCTCCTATGAATAATGTCCCAACATCGATAGGTCTCATCCTCGACGGAAACCGTCGCTGGGCGAAAGAGCAGGGCATACCTTCATTTGAAGGCCATCGTCGTGGCTACGAGAAGGTGAAAGACCTTGTTGATTGGGCACAGGAAGCTGGAATTAAGGAAGTGATTGTGTACGCCTTCTCGACTGAGAATTGGAATCGCTCCGAAGAAGAAGTGTCGTATCTCATGAAGCTTCTCGAAGGAGCATTCGATGACTGGCTGAAAGAAATACAGGAGAAGGGAATACGAGTGCGATTCATCGGCGAGCGTGAACGTGTTGCTCCACACATAGTGGCTCGGATGAGTGATATGGAAGAAAAAACGAAAGATGCGACGAATGGTGTTCTTGCGATTGCTCTTTCCTACGGAGGGCGGGACGAAATACTTGATGCGGTGAACACACTGCTTGCCGAAGGACGTGACCAGGTCACGGCCGAAGAACTATCTGAAAAAATGTGGAGCGCCGGGCTCGCAGATCCCGACCTTATTATACGAACAAGCGGTGAACAACGCCTCTCGAATTTTCTTACTTGGCAGTCAGCTTACAGTGAACTTTTTTTTACAAAAACAAAATGGCCAGCTTTCTCGAAAGAAGAATTTAATTCGATACTTGGTGAGTATGCAGAGCGTGAACGCAGACACGGTAAATAAGCTAAAGAATGGTAGGGTGTCCTCATGAACCCGCAGATTCTGTACGAAGACGACGATATCGTCGCAATTAACAAGCCGTCGGGCATCATGACGCACCCGGATGGCAAGACGACCGAGCAAACCGCGAGTGATTGGTTTGCTTCGACATATCCAGCCTCAGCGGATGTCGGTGAATTGCAAAAGCTTCAGAACGGCGAAGAGATTCGTCGCCCGGGCATCGTGCATCGCCTCGATAAGGAAACGTCGGGCGTGCTGGTCTTCGCGAAGACTGCAGAGGCGCACGCGCTTATGAAAGCAGCATTCCAGGAACGCGAAGCACGTAAGACCTATCTCGCATTTGTATACGGTGTGCTTAAGGAGAAGAAGGGAATTATAGATTTCCCCATTGGACGCTCGACGCAGGATTTCCGCTTACGCAGTGCGCAGCCAAAGGCAAAAGGTCTTCTTCGTGATGCTCTCACGCGTTGGGAGACAGTCTCAGACATCGGCACACACACGCTTCTAAAGGCCATGCCGGAGACAGGACGCACGCACCAGATTCGCGTCCATCTTAAGGCGATTCATCATCCAGTTGTCTGTGATTCACTCTACGCACCAAACCAGAAAGCTGACCTTGGATTCAATCGGTTGGGCCTTCATGCCTACCAGCTACAGATAGCTGTCCCGTCCGGGGGCACGAAAGTCATCATTGCTCCGGTTCCGGAAGACCTTCGCGAGGCAATGGCGAAATTCCCTAAAACCGAGGAGTTTCTTGCCCGTACGTAGGGGCTGTGATACAGTTCTGACCACTATGCAAGCGGTAATAACTCCGGTTTCAACTCAGGAACGCTCCAAACTCGGCATCCGCCCGGGCGACACGGTGCGTGTCCACCAGAAAGTCATTGAGAAGGGCAAGACTCGTATCCAGATGTTCGAGGGTCTCGTCATAGCCGTGAAGCACGGTACAGAGGCAGGCGGCACCTTTACGGTACGTGCTCAACTGTCAGGCATTGGCGTCGAGAAGATTTTCCCACTCTACTCCCCAGTTATCGATAAAATTGAAATAACCAAGCGCTCAAAGGTTCGTCGCGCAAAGCTCTACTTCATCCGTGAGAAGGTTGCTCGTGAAGTACGCCGCCAGCTCCGTAATATGCGCATGGTCAACATGTCGACTGAGGACTTTAAAGAAGAGCCTGTTATGGAAGAAGTAGCTCCTGAAGAGGTCATGGAGGAAGCTCCAGCTATTGAGGCTTCGGAACCTGAAACTCCAGCAGAAGAGGAGGCAGCAGCAGAAGCCGAGACACCTGTCGAAGAAGAAAAGAAGGAAGAAGCGGAATAAACAAAAGAAACGAGCGCCGTAACGGCGCTCGTTTCTTTTGTACAAAGAGGCCTTTCCCCTTACAGGGGCAGTCTATCTTTGCATTTTGTGCCCAGGAGAGGATCGCGAGTACGCTCTTGGTCACAAGTCATTCGTTCGTCGTCACTCACGAATGCTCGCGACCCCGCCTCGCGGGGCTCGTTGCTACTCGCCCAACGCTCCGGCATTCAAGTCCTTTCCTGGTGCTACAAAATGAAGTCGCCGGACGCTTTCGCATCCGGCTCGTTCATATTGTGCCCAGGAGAGGACTTGAACCTCCACCCCCGAAAGGACATCCACCTCAAGGATGCGTGTATACCAATTTCACCACCTGGGCAGGTGTGAGACGACTATAGCGCATGCATGGCCTTGATGCCAGAGTCGAATACAAAAGCTAATAATTTTAGCGCGTTCGTGTTATAACGCACCTACATGGCGGCTTTAGCTCAGCTGGTAGAGCATCGGTTTGTGGTACCGACGGTCGTGGGTTCGAGCCCCACAAGTCGCCCTAAAATATACTAAACATATGAAATCCTTCTTCGACGAATTTAAAGCCTTCGCGCTTCGCGGTAATGTGCTCGATCTCGCAATCGGAGTCGTTATTGGTACTGCATTCTCAAAGATTACCGACTCATTTGTGACGAATATCATCACGCCGCCAATCGGTCTTTTCCTTGGCAAGATAGACTTTAAAGACCTCGCATTCCATCTAGGGGGAACAGTGACGATTGGCTACGGCCTTTTTCTCCAGGCACTTCTTGATTTCGTTATTATTGCGTTTGTCCTCTTCCTGTTCGTACGTTTCATCAACAAGATTGTTCGCGCAGAGCGTCACAAAGAGCCACAGCCTGAGGAAACAAAGAGTCCTGAGCTCGCTGTTCTTGAGGAAATCCGCGATTCACTCCGCACTCGCTAGTGAGTTTCGACAGAAAAGCCTAGCGTGGCCGTCATGATGGTTATGCTAGGCTTTTCTCTATGAAACAACTCATTGCAGGTATCGTCATTCTTATAGTCGTTGGCATCGGAGGGTTCTTATACAGAAATGCACTTGAACGTCCTACAGTCACTCCTCCTCAAACAAATCAGCCGGTCGCGTGTACACAGGAAGCAAAGATTTGTCCTGATGGAACTTCAGTCGGCCGCACGGGAGCGAATTGTGAGTTCGCTGTCTGTGCTCCGCCGAATGCGGAAGACATCGCGACTGGAATTGCGTTTGCTGTACCGGTCGGCTACTTCGCAAATGCAGACGCTATAGGTGCTGACGAAACCCTCCGCGCGGTATTCGATAAACCGGCGAAGGGCACTGTCCCGAATTCTCTCATTATCAGAGACTTCCCAATCCTGGCCGGAAAGACAGCAAACGCAACCATTCTTGCGCACACAATGTATGAAACTTCAGGCAACCAAGCAAAATCGATGAGTGAGTTCACACCGAAACTTATAAATGGCAAAACGTTTTCGTGTGTGACACTTGAGCGCTTCGAGGGTCAGATACATACCGCCTGCTATCTCGCGCGTACGGCGGACGTTCTTCGCTTCGAGATTCTTGAAAAAGACGTAATAAATTGGACAGACCCAAAACTCGTTATCGACTCGCTTCCCGAGCATAAAGCGTTCTACGGCATGCTCGCCACGCTTCAAACGAAGTAGTGGGTATACTTATCTACATTACAAACTTATTTGAATCCACATGAATTCTTCCTCCCTAGACGACATACTGAACAACACTACAGTCCGTATAGCTATCGTCGGTGTGCTCGCGATACTCGCGCTATTTCTATTCGCTGAAACCTGGTCCGTCGTCAACGGCATCAGCAGTACCGACCTTTCGACTATTCCAACCATTACGGTAGATGGTACCGGCAAGGCATCTGCTGCACCCACTATCGCGCAGATTGATTTCACCGTTCAAGAGAATGCAGCAACGACTAACGCTGCTCAGGACGCAGCTACCAAGCGAACAGATGCGGCGCTTGCTGCCATAAAAAAGCTCGGTGTCGCGGATTCGGACGTACAAGCAAGCGGCTACCAAATAAACCCACAGTATACTGCGTCACCCTGCCCTCCCGGTGTGTACTGTCCTGCTTCAAACGAGAAGATATCAGGCTACCAAGCATCGGAAACCATTACAGTGAAAGTCCGCGATACCGCGAAGGCGGGTGATGTGCTTCAAGCATTGGGCACCGCAGGTGTGCAGAATGTGTCCGGACCGAATTTCATGGTGGACGACGCTTCCGCAGTTACTGCAGAAGCGCGCGGTAAGGCTATTGCTGACGCGCATACGAAGGCCCAGGTGCTTGCAGGTCAGCTCGGTGTGCGTTTGGGTAAGGTGGTTGGGTTCTCCGAAAACGGTTCCGGGCCTATGCCGTATTTCGCGACCGGGAAAGCCTCTGCTGCTATGGATGTGCAGGCAGCACGAGCCCCGTCGCTTCCACCAGGACAAAACGAAACAGACGCAAATGTGAGTATTACGTACGAGATTCGTTAGGTACTCACTCAAATGAAAACACCCCGCCCTCGGGCGGGGTGTTTTCATTTGACATAGTAAGCAGGCCGTACTATCATACTTTTATTCAAGGCCTGCGGGCCTTTTTTATTAACACAACTGACTGGTATGAAATCATTCTTCACCTATCTCAAGAATGTTCGCGCAGAAATGGCTCACGTCGTTTGGCCTGATCGTAATCAGGCAATTCTTCACACCATACTTATCATCGTCATCTCGGCGGTGCTTGCGCTTCTCATCGCCGGACTCGACTACGTCTTCACGGGCGTCGTGAGTCGTATCGTCGGCTAGTGTCAGCCTCCTAATTTCTTCGCCTATGGAAATGAAAACAAGCCCACAGTTCAACGAAGATTCTGCTAATGCGGAACCACGTTGGTACACCATTCATACGTACGCTGGCTACGAAAACGCTGTTGAGCGTAACTTGAAGCAGCGCATCGAGTCTCTCGGCATGGAGGGAAAGATTTTTGAAGTTGTCGTACCGACCGAAAAGAAGATTCGTGTTAAGGCAGGGAAGCGCATTGTTGAGGAAGAGAAGATTTATCCGGGTTACATTCTTGTCCGTATGATTGTGGACGAGGATTCGTGGTTCGTCGTGCGCAACACACCCCGCGTGACCGGTTTCGTTGGTTCCGGCACCACTCCGGTTCCTATGGAAGAGAGTGAAATTGCCACTCTTATGAAGCGTATGGGTCAGGAGGCTCCAAAGCATCGCATTGACCTTCAGAAAGATGACCCTGTAGTTATCGGCGATGGTCCGTTCAAGGACCTTGAAGGCAAGGTGGGCGAAATTGACGAGGACCGCGGCAAGGTAAAAGTACTCGTTTCCATGTTCGGTCGTGAGACGCCGGTTGAACTCGATTTCTTGCAGATTCGCAAGCTGTAAAGGGAAGGAATAATTCGTTTACGAATTATTCCAGACACTTTCGCATGGTTTCTGGCGGGGTCGCCCCGCGACGGAAACCAGGTGTCGCTCAAATACCTCAAATTGACCTAAACCATTATTTACGATAGATTCCAGTGACATATGGCAAAAGTAGTAAAGATAATCAAACTCCAGATCCCAGCAGGGAAGGCTACACCGGCTCCACCGGTGGGTACCGTGCTTGGACCAGCTGGCGTTAACATTGGCGATTTCGTCAACAAGTTCAACGAGGCTACTCGTGAGCGTGCTGGCTCTATCGTGCCGGTTGAAATGACCGTTTACGACGATCGCACCTTTACCTTGGTTTACAAGGTATCTCCTATGTCCCGCCTCATCCTCGCGGCTGTCGGCGTTGATAAGGGTTCAGGCAAGGCGCCAAACGCTAAAGTCGGCAATCTGACGGCAGAGCAGATTAAGGAGATTGCACAGACTAAGATGCCTGACCTCTCAGCAGCAACGCTCGAAGCTGCTATGAAGACTGTAGAAGGTACTGCACGCTCCATGGGTGTCGGCACACCGAACTAACTAAAATCCTCACCTGCTTTGTTGCGGGTCCCATCCGGCTCATCCGCCGTATAGCGCATACGTCTACTTCGCCGGATTTCCCGCGCCGCGCATGTGAAAATTTTCGAATAGTTCATCCGGGAACTTAGAACGGAAAATACCCATGACATTGCGTCATGGGTATTTTCATTTACAGTCGGGCTATGGAGATACTCCCTATTCGCGTACGCCCGCTCAGGGCCCCACAAGACGATATACGTACTGCATTTGCCGCATCCCGACTGAAATTAAAGGACGGCGACATTGTGGCCGTTTCCTCAAAGGTGGTTTCTATATCTGAGGGAAGAACCGTCCTTGTGGAAGGTACCGATAAGGAAAAGCTTGTAGAAAATGAGGCTGATTGGTTTATTCGCACTGACTCATCGAAGTATCGTCGCCGCTTCACTATTGCGAAAGGCGCGATGGCAGGCTCGGCAGGCATAGACCAAAGCAACGGAAATGGCTACTACGTCCTCTATCCTACCCACCCGTTTGTGAGTGCGAAACGCCTTCGTGCGTGGCTCATAAAGACCTATGGTGTGAAAAAGATAGGAGTGATCATAACGGATTCCACCTCTATTCCCATGCGTCGAGGCGCTATCGGGTTTGCCCTTTCGTGGGACGGCTTCGTACCTCTTCGAGACTATCGAAACAAGAAGGATATCTTTGGTCGGGAGTTTAAAGTTGAGGTCGCAAATATAGCTGACGGCCTCGCGGCGGCGGCCGTTGTTTCCATGGGAGAAGGAGATGAACAGACGCCAGTTGCTGTCATTCGCGGCGCTACTGTTGAGTGGGGTAATCGAAAAACAAAGGAGCCGCTTATTACAGCGGCTCCCAAGGATGATATGTTCGCCCCGCTTCTGTTTATGTCGAAAGGGTGGCGTCGCGGACGTAGCGGACGAAGTCGTAGCTAATTCCGTTTTCTTCACGCGGTTCACGCGACACTTCGGTGAAGCCCGAGAACACGGGGAAGTGTACGTCACCATCCGTGTCGTCGTGGACTTCAGTTAGATCGAGCACATCTGCTCGCGCGAGTGCCGCTTCGTAGATACGCTCGCCGCCGATAGCCCACGCAGTTGCGTCCGGGTGCCCCTCGTCTTCAGCAATTTTGAAGGCTTCCGGAAACGAACGAGCCACGAACACGCCGGGTGGTGCAAACGATTCATCACTGGTAACGACGATGTTGATGCGTTTCGGGAGGGGCCGAAATTCGTGCGGCAAACTCTCCCAGGTGAGACGACCCATTATGACCGGTTCTCCTCGAGTAACCTCTCGGAAGTGGTTCTTGTCTCCCGGAAGCTCCCAGATAAGTTTGCCCCCTGCGCCGATAGCACGTGTCGTTGTTGAGTACGCTGCAATAAGTCCAAGTTTCATGATTCTAGTCCTCCTTCGGACGAGTATAGAGTAGTTGCTCCCGTTTTGCGATTAACTACAAACACGTAGTCCATGGCCTGGTCCCAGCTCTCTCGGCTAAGAGGTATCGGCGAAAACTGGTCATCGAAGCAGAAGCCGATGCGTAGCCACTCTCGTGGCACATGCGCAAGAAAACGGTCATACCATCCACCACCCTGGCCATGTCTCGTGCCAGCGGCGTCAAACTGTCGCCCCGGTATAAGAACGGCGGTTGCGACACCTCCACTCGCCGCGACCGCTTTCCCTGCTTCCTCGAACGGGTCTTTCAAGGCGCGTCGCGGCATTTCGTAGATATGCGCCGTTTGCGGGAGCGTACTGTAATCCAAAACAGACACCTCCGTACGTAGTGGCTGGTACGTTATAAACGTCGAGTAGGTAGAAAGAAGTGAATTGAGAATACTTACTTCGTCTTCTTGTGCCATGGCTGCTTCTTCTTAATATCCTTATCTGCCCAAAGCTTCGGAAGCATCATCTCCGGCTTCCATTCCTTCTTGAGCTTACTGACATCAGTTGAGCTGGCATACTTTCCGGTCGCAGCGTAGTCCTTTGCGAGAATTGGTCCGGTCTCGAAAAAAATAATCTGTGCGATACGACGGCCGACGACAAGCGGAATAATATAATTCTTCGAATTGTTCGTTATTTCCATCGTCCAGCGATTAATGTACCCGACATCGCCCCAGCCTGCGCACTTGCAGACCTCTATGAAATTGCGTCCGAGAGAGGAGCGGGCCTTCATCATGGTGGTGATGTGGTCCTTCCCACCAATGAATTCCTGAGTATGGGCGAGGATAGTTTCTCCCGGACGGAGCACGATGACCTTATCATCTTGGTGGATACCGTCGAATTCGAAATTGTATTTTTTAAAAGCTTCCTTGGCGGTTACAGCACGTTCGACTTTTTTTGCGCCCCACACGTGCTCCATGTGCTCCTGACTCCAAATATTGTAAAGCGCATGGTTGTAGTTCGGTGGTTGTTCACGGAAGAAATATTCCCCGAGCGTTACGTCGTAACTGCTGGTTGCGAGTTGACCCTTATCGAACGGAACGATAACGACGTCGCCCTTCTTCATTTCCTCAAGGATTCGTTTGTCTGAAAGTGCCATAGTTTTCCGAGTATACCCTAGACCGCCATCGGAGCCTTAATGGAAGGATGGGATTCGTAGTCTTCTAGCTTTATGTCATCCATCGTGAAGTTGTTGATGTCCGTAACTTCAGGATTGAGCCACAGCTTAGGTGCTTTCATAGGCTCGCGAGAAAGTTGCTCCTTCACAGCATCAAAATGATTCAGATAGATATGTGTGTCGCCAAGCGAATGGATAAACTCATAGGCTTCGAGGCCGGTCACTTGAGCAACCATGTGGAGAAGAAGCGAATACGAGGCGATGTTGAATGGTACGCCGAGGAACATGTCGCAGGAACGCTGATGCATGAAGAGCGAGAGTTTCCCATCGGCCACAAAGAACTGGAAAAATATATGGCAGGGGGGGAGTGCCATTTGGTCGAGCTCGCCAGGATTCCACGCGCTCACGATAAGGCGTCTGCTGTTTGGGTCTTTTTTGATTTGCTCTATAACATCGGCAATTTGGTCTACGGTCGTTCCGTCAGGACGTTGCCATTTTCTCCACTGCACGCCATACACACGACCGAGGTCGCCGGGGAACGTTGCTTTCGGAGTCCAATAGTCAGCCTCCGCGTTTGCTGTCCATATCGTTTTATCGGTACCGTTCAACTCCTTCAGACGATTGTCGTCCATACTTCCCTCGAGGAACCACAGAAGCTCACTCTTCACCGCTTTGAATGCGAGTTTCTTTGTGGTTACGGCTGGGAAGCCAGCTTTCATGTTAAACCGCATTGATTGTGCAAAGAGTGCTCGAGTACCGGTACCGGTACGATCATCTCTGTCGACGCCATGCTCCAAAACATCTTTCAATACATCGAGATAGGTACGTTCCATATGCCCAGTATACTAGGAGTATGGGGAAGGGAATATTCGTCGTTTTTGACGGGAATGATGGCTCCGGAAAAGCCACACAAACCAAGCTTTTGGCGGACTATTTTGAAGCTCAGGGTACGGGACATTTGAAACTCGATTTTCCGGCATACGACAAGAATTTCTTCGGAGCCTTTGTGGGCGAATGTCTTGCAGGTCAGCATGGCGACTTCGTCCACATGGATCCGAAGATAGCTTCAACGCTCTACTCGTGTGATCGGCTTGAATCCACGCCAGCGATACGCGCAGCACTCGCAGAAGGAAAAATAGTTCTCGCAGACCGTTTTGCGAGCTCAAATCAAATTCATCAGGGTGGAAAAATAGCTGACGAATCCGAACGTGTGGGTTTTTTGAAATGGCTAGAAAAAATGGAGCATGATGTGCTTGGCGTGCCACGCCCTGACGCCATCATCTATCTCGATGTGCCGCTCGAAATTTCTCTTGAACTACTCACCAAAAAACGTGCAGCAAAAAACCAAACCCTTTCCGATGGTGTGAAAGATACGGTCGAGGAAGACCGTAAGTATTTGGAGCGCAGTCATGAGACCGCACAGTGGCTCGCGAGCCGCGAAAGCAACTGGCACATTGTGAAGTGCATGGAAGGTGAAACTCTGCGCAGTCCTGAGGCCATACATGCTGATGTGGTGCGGATTGTGTCCTCACTGGCCGAACAGGTATAATCACTGCAATGACATAAGGATTCATCATCGGTGCACTTTACGAACTAATGCATTCAGCATGAATCCTTACCCTCACATCAAGAACGAAGACAGCGAGCTCGAGCAGCTTATACAGGAAGAAGCAGTCCGCCAGCAGGAAGGACTTGAGCTTATACCGAGCGAAAATTACACCAGTGCGGCTGTAATGGAAGCAATGGGCTCCATACTCACGAATAAATATTCCGAAGGCTACGCGGGGAAGCGCTACTACAACGGCAATGAATTTATTGACCAGATTGAAACGCTCGCAATCGAGCGTGCGAAGTCACTCTTTGGCGTACCGTATGCAAACGTACAGCCATACTCGGGTAGTCCCGCAAACCTCGCGGTATATCTCGCCACCATGCAGCCGGGCGATACCGTCATGGGCCTCAGCCTTCCTGACGGAGGCCACCTAACGCACGGATGGAAAGTATCCGCGACGGCTATTTTTTATAACAGTGTTCCGTATCACGTCCGCGAAGACGGACGTATTGATATGGATGAGGTGCGAGCGCTCGCACGCGAGCACAAACCGAAGCTCATCTGGGCAGGAGCAACTGCGTACCCGTACGCGTACGACTACGCTGCCTTCGCAGAGATTGCAGACGAAGTCAGTGCATACCTCGCAGCTGACATCGCGCACGTGGCTGGTCTTGTCGCGGCAGGTGCTCATCCCTCTCCTGTGCCGCATGCACACATCGTGACGACAACCACTCATAAGACGCTCCGTGGCCCTCGTGGCGGCATCATCATGACCACAGAGCGCGGCTTAGCGAAAGACGCTGATCTTGCGACTAAAGTTGATAAAGCAGTCTTCCCCGGCCTCCAAGGTGGTCCGCATGACCACCAGACTGCAGCGATAGCGATAGCGCTCAAGGAGGCAGCAACAGAAGAATTTACGGCGTATGGACATCAAGTAGTCGCGAACGCAAAAACGCTCGCAGCAAGCCTTATAAAAAATGGCCTCACGGTAGTTTCCGGAGGAACGGAAAATCATCTCATTCTTCTGGACTTAGCACCAACCCTCGGACCCGGTGGAGGAGTGTTCGGAAGTGACGCTATGGAAGCGGCTGGCATGACGGCAAACAAGAACACAGTGCCGAAAGATCCGGCGTCACCGTTCTATCCGTCCGGAGTTCGCCTTGGCACTCCCGCTCTCACAACTCGTGGAATGAAGGAAGCTGAAATGGAGAAAGTGGGTGAGTGGATTGCTCGTGCCGTGAAGGCTGTGGGTGATCGGAGACTTCCTACAGATACGAAGGAACGCACTGTGTACCTGAAAGAATTTACCGCCTCGCTCGCTACAAACGAAGAGCTGGCAGCAATTAAATCGGAAATTAAAGAATTCACGAAAACCTATCCGATTCCAGGTATTTCCTGATTTTTGTTACACTGGCGCAATGGAAGAAACACTGCGTACTGCAGTCCAAAAGGCTCTCGCAGATGCGGGTGCGTCTGATACGTCGTTCGCTATAGAGTGGCCGACTGACTTTGCACATGGCGATTACTCCACGAATGCTGCCATGGCTGCAGCGAAAGCACTTGGGAAGAATCCCAAGGAACTAGCATCTGAGCTCGCTACGAGTCTCAAGGAAAGTCTTGGAGAAACAGTCGAGTCGGTAACAGTTGCCGGTCCTGGATTCATAAATTTCACGCTCGCACGGCCGGTCATTTCCGGAATCGTGAAAGAGGCAGCGGCTCTCGGAAGTGAATGGGGAAGGGGTGCAGAGCTCGAAGGGAAGAGATACTCAATTGAGTATTCGTGTCCGAATCCATTCAAGGAGATGCATATTGGCCACCTCATGAGCACGGTCATTGGTGAAGCTCTCTCGCGAGTTATCGAGAACGAAGGAGCGACGGTTATCCGTGACAGCTATGGAGGTGATGTAGGTCCACACGTAGCGAAAGCAGTATGGGCATTGCAGAAAAAAGGAATTACAGAGCCTGCGAACGCAAAGGAAGTCGGAGATGCGTACGCGCACGGCTCACGTGCATACGAGGAGAGCGAGGAAGCTAAAACGGAAATTGACGCGCTCAACCGAGCTATCTATGTTGGAAACGACAGAGACCTTATGGAGCTCTGGCGCAAAGGACGCGAGGTGTGTCTCGAAGAATTTAAAGAAATATACAAAGTTCTTGATACCCACTTCGACTACTTCTTTTTTGAAAGCGAAACTGCGGTCCCTGGCATGGAGGTGGTCAAAGACGGACTTGCAAGAGGCGTGTTTGAGGAAAGTCAGGGAGCCATTATTTACAACGGTGAAAAGAAGGGCCTACATACGCTCGTGTTCGTCACCTCGCAGGGCAATCCGACCTACGAAGCAAAAGAAGTTGGCCTCGCATTTCTTATCGAGGAGCGCGTACCGTCTGACGTTCGGTACATTCTTACTGCTGCCGAGCAGGTGGGGCACTTTGCGGTGGTGAAGGCTGCACTTGAAGACATTGGTCCGTTGGTCGCCGCTAAGACCTCGCATGTACCACATGGATTCCTTCGCCTTACGACCGGGAAAATGTCATCGCGCGAGGGGAGTGTCATCACCGCGACTGACCTTATTGCAGACATCATCAAAGTCGCTCGCGAACGTAATGAAGATTCGCTCATCGCACAGGCTGTCGCGATTGGAGCAATCAAATACATGATTCTTCGTCAGGCCGCAGGCGGAGACATTATTTTCGATGTTGATAAGTCGCTCTCACTTGAGGGTGATTCAGGTCCATATCTCCAGTACGCGCTCGTGCGTGCCCGAAAGATTCTTTCCTATGCTCCGGAAAAGCTACTTGATGCGGAAGCGCCGGCAACTCCGTACACGCTCGAACGACTCATCGTTCGCTTCCCTGAGGTCGCGCGTCAGGCTGCAGCGGACCATGCGCCGCATGCGATAACGCAGTACCTCACCAAGCTCGCGGGGGAGTGGAATTCTTTTTATGCGAGCGAGCAGGTACTTGGAAGCGACGGCGAGGCATATAAGTTGGTACTGGCGAAAGCGTTTGCAACAACAATGGAGAACGGTCTCCGCATGCTTGCGATTCCTGCTCCCGAACGGATGTAGATAGCACTACTTGCCTAACGCAGTATTCGGCGTTAGGCTCGTTCTTGTCTCCATTTCGGGAGACGACTGATACAGGGGAGTGACCTTTGGCGCGTAAGAGCAAACAAAAGAAGGACCTGGTGGGGACCTTCTGCCGCGAATTGCGGTGCAACACGGTGGCGCTTTTTCATAAAGCGTTCGCCTGGAGGCATCGGCGGCATGATGGTCGAACCATCAGTCACGCCCATGCGACCTACCAGCGCAAAGGAAGAATTCCCGATTGGGTTCGGGACTTCATCCAGCACGTGCGCGGTCTGGGCGTAACTGCTCTTCCCGCATAGGCGGGGAACCTACTTCATGACGGCGGCCTGGCGTGAAAGCGTCGGGCCGTTTCCTTTTTTAGGTCGTAAACGCTACGATAAGTAAATTATGGCCGATATAGATACTGACGCAGTCGAGAAGTCTGAAGCAGCTCTTCGTGAGGAAGAAATCCTAACCTTCTGGAAGGATAATCAGATTTTTGAAAAATCACTTGAGCGCGGAAGCGAGAAAAAGACGTTTGTTTTTTACGAAGGACCGCCAACGGCCAACGGCCGACCGGGCGTCCATCACCTCATGGGGCGGGCCTTTAAAGATGCTATCCCGCGCTACAAAACGATGCGCGGATTCCGTGTACCGCGCCGAGCTGGCTGGGACACGCACGGACTTCCCGTAGAACTCGAAGTCGAGAAGCAGCTTGGTTTTAAAGGTAAACAGGATATTGAAGAGTACGGGATAGCTGCATTCAATGCGAAGTGTCGTGAGAGTGTGTTTGATTACATTCACGAGTGGGAGCGCTTCACTGCGCGTATGGGGTATTGGGTCGATTTAGAGAAGGCGTACTTCACGTTCGATGCATCCTATATGGAGTCGGTGTGGAACGTATTCAAGAAAGTAAATGATGACGAACAACTGTATAAGGACTACCGCGTTGTCCCGTGGTGCGTGAAGTGCGGTACGGCACTTTCAAGCCACGAACTCGCTCAAGGCTACGAGGACGTAAAGGACCTTTCTATAACAGCGAAGTTCGAGCTGGCGGACGAGCCCGGCACCTATCTGCTCGCGTGGACGACGACTCCCTGGACACTCCCGGGTAACGTCGCACTTGCTGTGGGGAACGATATCGACTACACAAAAGTACGAACTGCTGACGGCACGTTTGTCGTTGCAAGCAAACTCCTCGGAAAAACTTTTACGGATACGGAACATGAAGTACTCGCCACAATGAAGGGACGTGACCTCGTTGGGAAGTCGTATAAACCACTCTATCCGTTTGCTAAGGAACTTGCCTCCGACACTGAGAAGGAAAAGTTCGACAAAGCTTTTCAGATATATCCTGCAGATTTCGTAACGACCGAAGACGGTACCGGTATCGTGCACACTGCCGTGATGTACGGTCAGGAAGATTTTGAGCTGGGTCAGAAGCTCGGACTTCCGAAGGTGCATCTTGTTGCTCCGGACGGCACGTTTATTCCCGGCACTGGTTTTCTTGAAGGAGCATCCGTTATCGACGCTGAGACGAATGTCGCTGTGCTCAAAGATTTGCAGGAGAAGGGACTCTTTTTCTCGAAGGAAAACTATTCACACTCCTATCCGCACTGTTGGCGCAGTAAGAATCGTCTCATCTACTACGCGCGCGACTCGTGGTATATCCGCATGACCTCACTTCGCGAGGAACTCATGGCTGAAAACCAGAAGGTGAACTGGGAACCGAGTTACATACGCGATGGTCGTATGGGGGAGTGGCTCGCCAACGTGCGCGACTGGGCGATATCGCGAGAACGCTACTGGGGCACGCCGCTTCCGATATGGCAGAACGAAGACGGTACCGAACGCGTCGTTATCGGTTCAATCGAGGAACTTAAGAAGCGCACGAAGAAGAGCGGTAATCGCTACTTCATCATGCGTCACGGGCAATCAGAAAATAATGTCGCAGAGCAGATGGATTCGACCGATGAAATGAAATGGCCGTTGACGGAAAAAGGACGTATGGATGTGCTTGCAGATATTGGGAAATTGAAAGAGGCGAAGATAGATTTCATTACACACTCTCCGTTGTACCGCACACAGCAGACGGCGAGCATTGTTGCCGAAGCACTTGGTATTCCAACTGAATCAGTCGTCGTAGATGAACGCATACGTGAGATACAGATAGGGACGCTTTCTGGGAAAAACATACAGGATTTTATTGACTTCCGCGCCACGCACGCGTTCAGTGAGAAGTTCCCCGGTGGCGAAAGCTTTATGGACGCAAAGAATCGGTTTGCATCACTACTCTACAGTCTGGAGGCGGAGCATACTGGAAAGAATATTCTTATCGTTACGCATGGCATTGGACTTCAGATCGCAACTGCAATTGTCGAAGGAGCCGATGAAAAGCGCACCACGGAAATTGTCGAGAACGACGAACCCCACAATGGGGAAGTCCGCGAGCTTACCTTCGTGTCGCTTCCGCATAATAAAAGCTTTGAGCTCGATTTGCATCGTCCCTACATCGACGACGTAAAACTCATATCCGATTCTGGTGTCGAGCTCACACGCGTGAAGGAAGTCATGGATGTATGGTTTGATTCCGGCGCTATGCCATTCGCACAGGACCACTATCCGTTCGAAAACAAGGACGGGGTTGATTCCAAAGGTTTTCCCGCTGATTTCATTTCGGAAGCGATAGACCAAACACGCGGCTGGTTCTACACACTGCTTGCTGTGGGTACGCTTATGGGGAAGGGAGCTGCGTACAAGAATGTTATTTGCCTTGGTCATTTGCTCGACCAAAAGGGTCTCAAGATGAGTAAATCAAAAGGCAACATCATTGAACCGATGGCAGCCATGAAGCGGTACGGTGCTGACACGCTACGTCTGTGGATGTATAGCGTGAACCAGCCAGGAGACAGTAAGAGTTTCGACGATAAGACCGTGAAGGAATCCGCGCGCGTACTCTCATGGTTTGAAAATAGCGTTAAATTCTACGAACTCTTTAAGGACGTTCGTGGGGCAGACGAGAAGCCAGAGGTTATCGATATGTGGATGCGCACACGCGTGTCCGAAACAATCGCGAAGGCGACTACGGCACTCGATGCGTATGACCTCTACACTGCAACTCGCTCAATCTCAGTTTTGGTAGAAGATTTGTCGCAGTGGTACGTACGCCGCGTGCGCGATCGTGTGCGTGATGGCGACCAGGCAGCTATTACCACGCTCCGCGATACGCTCCAGACGGTAGCCGTACTTCTGGCTCCATTCACGCCATTTGTTGCTGAGTGGGCCTATCAGGCTGTCCGCGAGGACTCAGACCCCGAGAGCGTACACCTTGCTGATTGGTACGAGCCCGGCACCATTGATACCGACCTTATTCAGAATATGGCGAGCACGCGCACGCTTGCCTCTGAAGCACTCCGCGTGCGACAGGCCGCTGGTATAAAGGTTCGTCAGCCGCTTGCCTCACTCTCGATACCGGGTACGCTCCCGAGCGAGTTTGCTGAACTTCTTGCTGAAGAAGTGAATGTTAAGACAATTGTCACAAATGCTGAGGGTATGGCACTCGACACGGTACTTACTCCCGAGTTACTTACAGAAGGGGATGAACGTGCGTTCATGCGCGCAGTCGCTGAGGCACGTAAGGAAGAAGGCTTCTCTCCGAGCGATACCGTCACAGCTACAAAGGGCGACGAAGGAAAATACGTGGCGGAACTTTCAACGGGCACCGTTCGCTTCTCGCTCACTCTCGATGCGTCATAAGTATTCGACAGAAGCGCTCGTACTCGCACGCACTCCTCTTTCTGAGGCTGGCATGCTTATAACGCTTCTTACTCCCGAGCTCGGACTTATTCGCGCACGTGCAGAAGGTCTGCGACGTTCAGGTGCGAAACTCGCGCACGCACTCCAAACCTTTAATGAAACAGACGTCATGTTGGTACGCGGAAAAGAAGGTTGGCGACTGACCGGAGCCATTCTTTCCCAGAATCGTTTTAGCGAGTTGACGCACATTTCCCGCATGCGCGCCGCACGCGTTGCCGGCCTCTTGCTACGTCTTGTGCACGGAGAAAGTTCCGACCCACTTCTCCACGCGCATTTCCGGGAGTTCATGGATGCACTTCCTATGCTCACACCCGAAGAAGCAGAGACAGCCGAGTCGCTCGTTGTTATGCGTCTTCTTTCGGTACTTGGCTTTGACGCCGGAGACCTTCCTCCAGACGGGTATGGCACTCCCGCCCACCTACATGCGCTCGAACAACGCTCAAGCATCATCGCGCGCATAAATCGCGGCATTGCCGCCGCAGGCGTCTAGAGACGGTGCGTTATACTGTGTGTTATGGCTGATAACGAGGAATTGAGCTCACTCGAACGTGTGCGCCAGCGGCTCTATAACCCGCAGGCTCCCGTTTCCTTCGAGGAGCCACGCCTAGCGGAACGTCCCGTTGAATCGTCTCGTGGATGGGGAAAAATCCGCAATGTCCAAAAGGAGGCCGATCAGATATCCGGACCTGCACGGTTCTTCATCGTTGCACTCCTGTTCTTTCTCGTGACTGCAGGTGGAGCAGTGTTTTACCTCGTATACGGTGGAAGGTCGGTATCAACGAATAATCTTATTCTGACGACGCAGGGTCCGACATCGATTTCAAGCGGTGACACCGTTCCGCTTCTGGTGACGCTTCAGAATAAGAATCCGGTAGCGCTTCGCGGTGTCACGATAACCATTACCTATCCGGAAGGAACCAAAGCTGCCGATGATCCGACGAAGCCAATGACGTTGTATACGGAAAACCTCGGCGACATCGATTCCGGAGCGCAGGTCTCACGCACTGTACGCTCGGTCGTGTACGGTAGCGAAGGACAGCATGTAGTGCTTCCTATTAAAATTGAATATCACACCGACAACAGCAATGCAGTCTTCGTGAAGAATAAGCAGTACGATTTCACGGTCACTACGTCGCCGATATCGCTTACAGTGGATGCGCTCTCACAAGCGTCAGCTGGCCAACCGGTCACGGTGCGTGTGACGCTCAAGAGTAATGCAACAACTCCGCTCGATAATGTCGCGGTTCTCGCCGAATATCCATTCGGTTTTACTCCGACAGCAACTACGCCACAACCGACGACCGGCACACTGTTCTCGTTTGGAACACTCGCACCGGGACAAGAGCAACACATAACCATTACTGGCGTTCTGTCGGGACAGAATAACGACGACCGAGTCTTTAAATTCAATGCCGGAACGCTCTCCGCGCCAGGCGCCAATACGCTCGCCACGTCGTTTACGGAGAAAGACGCGGATATCAAACTCACTGCGCCATTCCTTGCTACAACACTCGCGATAAATCGCGACACCACAGAGACACCGGTAATTGATGCTGGTGTTCCGGTACCGGTCGTGGTGTCGTGGACGAACACGCTTGCAACACCCGTCACGAATGCCCACGTCACCGTGACGCTTGGTGGAGAAGGCCTCGACGCTGCGAGTGTGACATCAGGTACTGGTTTCTATCGCTCGAGTGATACAACCGTGCTCTTTGATTCAACAACGAATCCTTCTCTCGCAATGCTTCAGCCGGGAGATACTGGCCAGGGTTCATTCACCTTTGCTTCGAAGAATAGTTCGGTGCTAGCGAGCTTGCGTAATCCGTCGGTCACCATGCGTGTGAACGTGTCGGGTCAACGACTTTCTGAAGTGAATGTTCCCGAGACTATCTCCTCGACACTGTCGCGTACGGTGAAAGTAGGCACTAACCTCGGACTCAGTACGCGTATCGTCCACTCGATTGGTCCGTTCAAAAACACGGGACCGTGGCCACCGACTGCGAACACAGAGACTACCTACACCGTTAACTACACGCTCAGTAATACGGGCAATACCGTTGCTGGTGCAAAAATCACCGTGGCGCTACCGTCCTACATCCGGTTTACTGGAAGTGTGAGCCCGAGTGATGGTTCCATAACGTATAACGAAACGACTCGTACGGTGACCTGGGAAGCGGGTGACGTGACGTCAGGCTCGGCAAGCGCTAAGACGGCTTCATTCCAAATTGGCTTTACGCCGAGTACGACGCAAGTGGGGCAGAGTCCAACGCTCATAACGGCCCAGCAGGTAAGTGGCGTTGATCGCTTTACGCAGCACCAGATTTTGGGAAGTCAGCCCTCACTTTCGACTCAAATTACCTCCGACCCTGCCTATAGCGCTCAGGACGGTTCCGTGAAATAACATATGGAGCTTGCTGGAAAATTCCATATACTTCGTTATGGGTCCCGATTCGTTACTTCGTCGTATAGCACATACGCCTCCGTTCCGAATCCTCCCACGCCTCGTCTCTGGAGCTTTTCCAACAACCTCAACACGTGCCGATTAAGAAACTCCACATTTTTATGAACACACCATCCCTCGACACCATTGTTTCACTCGCCAAGCGTCGTGGCTTTGTATATCCCGGTTCTGAAATATACGGTGGTCTTGCCGGAACGTTCGATTATGGACCACTCGGTGTCGCTCTTAAGAAGAATATCGAAGCGCTCTGGTGGCGCACCTTTGTCGAGCTTCGCGATGACATGTATGGCATCGATTCAAGTATCCTCATGAATCCGAAGGTCTGGGAAACCAGTGGACATGTGGGTGGATTTAACGACCCACTCGTTGAGGATGCAAAGACCAAAAAGCGTTACCGTGCAGACCACCTGCTTGAAGAGGCGGGTGTAGATCCATCCGGAATGACTCTGGAAGATATGGGTGCGGCCATTACCGAGCATAAACTCAAGAGTCCTGACGGAAACGCATTCTCCGAGCCTCAGCAGTTCAATATGATGTTCAAGACCACAGTCGGTTCCGTAGAAGGAGAAGACATGGCGGTGTATCTGCGTCCGGAGACGGCCCAGGGTATGTTTGTAAACTTCAAGAACATTATTGATTCATTTCATCCGAAGGCACCGTTCGGCATCGCGCAGATAGGTAAGGCGTTTCGTAATGAGATTGCTCCACGCGAATTCCTATTCCGTGTGCGTGAGCTCGAAATAATGGAGCTTGAGTATTTTCTTAAGGAAGAGACATGGGAGGCCGAGTTCGAAGCATGGCGCACCGCAATGCACGCGTGGTTTACCGACCTCGGGTTCCTGCCTGAGGAGATTCAGGAAGTGGAAGTACCAAAAGAAGAACGTGCCCATTACTCAAAGCGCACTCTCGATTTCTATTTCAAATACCCGGGAGGCTTTAAGGAAATTGGAGGTCTTGCGTATCGTACTGACTTCGACCTCTCTCGCCACAAGGAGGAGAGTGGGGCGGAGCTTGCCTACCTCGACCCGGAGACCAACGAGCGCTCCATGCTCCATGTGATTGAACCGACATTCGGTCTTGGTCGCCACGTACTCGCTGCGCTCGTAAACGCATACACTGTAGACGAACTTGGCGGAGAAGAACGCGTCGTACTCAAGCTTTCACCAAAGATTTCGCCTATTAAAGCGATGGTATCCCCGTTGCTGAAGAACAAGCCAGAGCTCGTCGAAAAGGCGAGGGAAGTGCGCGACATACTCCGTAAGGTGCACCCAGCTATCGCTTGGGACGACAACGGTAACATCGGCAAGCGCTATCGCCGCCAGGACGAGATTGGTACACCATTCTGTATTACGGTCGACTTCGACACGCTCGGCGAAACTCCGGACCTTAAAGACACCGTCACCCTGCGAGACCGCGACACTGGCGAGCAAGAGCGCCTGACTATAGCTGAAGCTGCGGAGCGCATTCGGACCGCTATTTCCTAAGCCTTCCAGTGCCACCTTTTGTGCTAGTATCGTCAGTATGGATAAGCAAATACAAGTCTCCATCACGCCGGGGACGGTCATTACCACGATTATCATTGCTACCGGAGCCTACGCTGTCTGGGTGCTCCATAACCTCGTCCTCCTCGTCCTCACAGCTATTGTCATAGCTTCCGCTATTGAGCCGGGTGTCGCATTCTTCGCGAAGCGCAGAATTCCGCGCGTACTCGCTGTACTCGTGATGTATCTCATGGTGTTCGGCACGCTCTTCTCAGTCATTTACTTTTTCTTCCCCCCAATTCTTGAAGACGCTGAAAACTTTATCTCCGTCGGCGCACAGTATCTCGATACCTTCAATATTCCCGGTCTCTCGTCGGCAACAGGCACCATAGCTCCGCTTAGTCCGGATAAGTCGCAGTTGAACGGCCTACTCCAAGGGCTTCTGTCATTCCGTACCGCTTTCACTGATCCATCTGCCGGTGCACTCAAACTCGCCTCAACCTTCTTCGGTGGCATCTTCTCACTTCTTCTCGTGGTCGTGCTCTCATTCTATTTTGCGATTCAAGACACGGGCATTGAAGATTTTCTTCGTCTTATTACTCCTGCTAAAAACGAAGACTACGTTATCGGCCTCTGGCATCGTGCACAACGCAAGATAGGGCTTTGGATGCAGGGTCAGCTACTTTCATCCCTCATTGGTGGCGTCATTGCATACCTCGGACTTCTCATTCTTGGCGTACCGTACGCACTTCTGCTTGCTGCATTCACTGCAGTTGCGATGCTCGTTCCCATTTTCGGTTCGTTTATTTCGGCTGGGCCGGCAGTCATAGTTGCGTTCTCTGTCACGGGTGACCTAACGCTCGCACTCATTGTTGCTGGTCTGTATCTCATCATCAATCAATTCGAGGCGCACCTTATCCATCCACTCGTGGTGAATAAGGTAGTAGGTATTCCGCCACTCTTGGTCATTCTCGCGCTCATCGTCGGCGGAGAACTCGCCGGCTTCCTAGGTGTCGTGCTCGCTATCCCTGTTGCTGCTGCGCTTCGTGAATTCCTTTCTGACATGGCTCGGGGTAAGCGCGCAAAGGCGCAGGTAGTGTAGGTATGGCCCGATACATTACCACCACGCTTCCGTACGTGAACGCGGACCCGCATATTGGGTTCGCACTTGAATTGGTGCAGACTGACACGCTCGTGCGTCTTTGGAGAGGGAACGGAGAGGAAGTTTTTTTCAATACCGGTACGGATGAGCATGGACAGAAAATACTCGAGACAGCCGATAAAAAAGGCCAACCGGTTCAGGAGTACGTCGACCACTACGCGAGCGAGTTTCGGAAGTTGAAAGAGGCGCTCTCGCTTGATAACCCGACGTTCGTCCGCACAACGGACGCGCATCACATGAAGGCTGCAGAAGAAATTTGGAAACGCTGCGAAGCGGCCGGCGATATATATAAGAAGTCCTACGTTGGTCTGTATTGCGTGGGATGCGAACTCTACAAGACGGAAAAAGAACTGACTGAGGACGGGCACTGCCTCATCCATACACATCTAAAGGCAGAGGAGGTGTCTGAAGAGAATTACTTCTTCCGGCTTTCAAAATATTCCGATCAGTTGCGTGCATACCTTCAGCGCCCGGGCGTTATTGTCCCCGAATGGCGCCGTGAGGAGGCGCTCAATTTTCTCGAGAGTGGCCTTGAAGATTTCAGTATCTCGCGCGATGCGTCCCGGCTTTCGTGGGGAATCCAAGTGCCGGGAGATCCATCGCAAGTAATGTATGTTTGGTTTGATGCGCTCACTAACTACATCTCGACGCTGGGATGGCCAGAGGATTCGGACGGGACATTCGAACGATATTGGCAGAAGGGCAACACACTGCAGATGGCAGGGAAGGACCAGGTACGGTTCCAGACCATCATGTGGCAGGCGATGCTCATTTCGGTCGGCTTGAAGAATACCGACCAGCATTTCGTGCATGGGTTTATAACTTCGGGCGGACAAAAGATGAGTAAGTCGCTCGGAAACGTCATTAATCCCTATGAACTCGTCGAGAAGTACGGTACGGATGCAACTCGGTATATGCTTTTGCGCCATGTACATCCTGTTGAGGATTCGGACGTCACATGGGAACGACTTGATGAATGGTATCTGGCAAATCTTGTAAACGGATTAGGTAACCTCGTCTCGCGCGTCATGAAGCTTGCCGAAGAGCATCTTCTGGCCCCGGTCGTGCTCACAGAAGACGATATGCTAGTGGAAGAAGCGT
This sequence comes from Minisyncoccia bacterium, assembly GCA_038228545.1. Classification (GTDB taxonomy): domain Bacteria; phylum Patescibacteriota; class Minisyncoccia; order Phycocordibacterales; family Phycocordibacteraceae; genus C7867-001. Next base: position 137,065 of record JBBRPE010000002.1, read on the forward strand.
TTACGGTTGAGCTCCGCTTCTTCCGCTTCAACGAAGCTCTCAATCTTCTCTGGGAGCACGTGAATAAAGGCGACGAGTTTATGACGAGCCACGAGCCCTATAAGAAAATAAAGGGAGACGACACAAAGGAAGAGGCACTCGCTGATATCGAGAAGTTGGTACGTCATGTTGCGAAGGTGGCAGTAAATCTAGGTGTGGTGATGCCTCATACGAGCGAGCTCATACTGTCCGCAGTCCGCGCGAACAAGAAGCCGGAGAACCTCTTTCCCCGCTTGAGTCAGCAAGCGGCCGGCGAAGCGCGGGGCTTGAGTCAGCAAGCGGCCGGCGAAGCGCGGGGCTTGAGTCAGCAAGCGGCCGGCGAAGCGCGGGGCTTGAGTGAGCAAGCGCGGGACCTTAGTTAGATGAAGTATTTTGATGCGCACTGTCATGTGCAATTCCCGGTCTATGACGAAGACCGTGAGGCAGTACTCGAACGAATGCTGGCAGAGGATATTGGAGGAGTATTTGTCGGGTGTGACCTCAAGTCCTCAAAGAAAGCAGTGGAGCTAGCGACTAGACATGACACGTTCTTTGCTTCCCTCGGCCTCCATCCAAACCATGAATCCGACGAACGATTCGAAAAAGCGTCGTATCTCGAGCTAGGGAAAAGTAACAAGGTCGTTGCTGTTGGTGAGTGTGGTCTTGATTACTTCCGTCCAATAGCAGTCGATGACGAAGTGAAACGTAAGCAAGCCGCGCTTTTCAAAGATCACATACAACTCGCTCTCGCACTCAATAAGCCGCTCATAATCCATGCTCGCCCAAGCAAGGGCTCTATGGATGCCTATGAAGATGCACTCGTTCTACTTGAGAGTGCGAAGCAGGAACACCCAGAACTTGTGGGCGATTTTCATTTTTTTGTGGGCGACGTTGCAACTGCCAAGCGCATTGTTGCGCTGGGCTTCACTATTTCATATACGGCAGTGCTCACCTTTACGCATGACTATGACGAGGTAATTCGGTCAGTCCCGCTAGAAAACATTCTTTCCGAAACCGATTCTCCGTACGTGGCCCCAGAAGGGAAGCGCGGCCAGCGGAATGAACCGACAGCGGTCATTGATGTGGCGAAAGCAATTGCTCGAATACGAGGCGAAGACGAGGGGACCGTTCGGGAGACCCTTCTCGAAAACGCTAAGCGCATATTTCATATATAGAGCCTGGTTGCTCGCTTTATTGCCCGAGGCCACCCTGCGTGGTACAGTGCGCAAGTTATGAAAAAAGAATCCGAAAACGGTGCTGAGGGCACCGAGCAGGAGCTTGAAGCGGGATATAACGAATCCCGTGTGTATGAGCTCGGCTTCCACCTCGATTCTGAACTCCCGACCGAGGAGGTAAAGAAAACTTATCAAGCGCTTCGCGATGTGATTGCGAAGGTCGGTACTATCGTTGCTGAAGGCGAGCCTGCAAAGATTCCTCTTGCGTACACTATTTCTCGCAGCGACCAGGCTGGTCGTCGTGACTGGAACAGCGCGTTTTTCTGCTGGATAGCCTACGAGACGGAAGGTGAGGGACATGAGACGGTGCTCGCTGCAGCTAAGGCTGAAACGCGCATTATCCGCTTCCTCGACATCCGTACGGATAAGGAATCTGCAAAGCACTCAGCTGAAATGGCAGAAATCTACGCAAAGATGCCGGAAACACTCGAGGGCGCACTAGAGGAGGATGTCTCTGAGGTTGAGCTCGATGCAGCACTTAAGGATGCGGGCGTTGCATAAAGCAGCTCTGCTATACTTCCTGCATGTACCTCAACAAAGTCCAGCTCTACGGAAATCTTACCCGCGACCCGGAAATTAAGGCATTGCCATCCGGCCAGCAAGTAGCGAATTTCGCAGTTGCTACCAACCGCACCTTTAAAGATAAGAATGGCGCTCGTCAGGAGCAGACAGAATTCCACAATGTCGTGGCATTCGGACGCACTGCGGAAGTCATCGGACAGTACCTCAAGAAGGGACGTCCTATCTTTATAGAAGGCCGTATACAGACCCGTTCATGGGACAAGGATGGAGCTAAACAGTACCGCACGGAAATACTCGTTGAGAACTTCCAGTTCGGTGCAGAAGGTCGCGGTGGAGAGGGAGGTGGAGCACCACGTCCATCGAGCGCACCAGTAGGAGACGACATGGGCGCATCTATGCCAACCAACGGAGGAGAAGAAATTCAGTACCCAGACGAAGAAATTAATCCGGAAGACATTCCATTCTAAATAATCAGTTATGGCATATCAATCAGAACGTGAAGAAATAGAGCACAAGAAGTTTGTCGACTACAAGGACATTGCGTACCTTCGTCAGTTTACAAATCCGCACGCAAAGATTATGGGCAAGAAGCGTACGGGAGTTGCTGCAAGCAAGCAGCGCGAGATATCGCTTGCGATAAAGCGCGCCCGCTACATGGCTCTTATGCCCTATCTTTCGGCATAATCCGAAGGCAGATAAAAGCAAAGGCCGTCCCCAAGGACGGCCTTTGCTTTTATCTCGGTGGGTGTAGGATTGCGAACGGGGAAGAGACATTGTGCCTTTTGCTCTATTTGGGAGGGATTACCATGCTCGGAAAATTGGCCATCGGCGGCGTTGGCATGGCCGTAGCTATTGCAGCCACTATTGCGTGGGCCGACTCGCAGAATCCACACCGTCCGCCAGCTCCGCTCTCCGTGGTTGAGCGCGCTGCCGACTGTATTGGCTGGAAACGTGATGTCGGCCACGAACTCTCGAACCAGTTCGCCGCAGGCGCTGTCGATCCGACCGGTTCCGTCGGCTTCGCTCGCTCGGTGCCGATGGGATATCGCGTCTCCGTGTATGTCGCCAGCACAGGCTGCGAAAGCCAGCCGGTGAACGTTGCACAAACGCTCGAAAACATCGAACAACCCGGCGTCGTCGCCGTTGATCTGACACGGTCGCATGGCAATAACCGATTCGACATGTATTCCATTGTCGAAGTTACGTCATCGCAACCGGGTGCGACTCGCACCTTCATCCTCGCGACCAAGCAAGTAACGGTCACGTTAGGCGAAGGGCCGCGTCGCCCAACGTGATTGGGAGACCATGTACTACAAACAATGACGGACCCGCTCAGAATGAGTGGGTCCGTAATCGTTTGTAGAAACAACGTTTACGCTTTCTCCATGCGCTCTACGTACTCGCCGGTGTCAGTGTTAATGCGTAGGATGTCTCCTGGATTTATGAAGAGGGGAGTCGTAATGGTCGCTCCAGACTCGAGCGTAACGATTTTGTTGCCGCCGGTCGCTGTGTCGCCTTTCACTGCAGGAGGAGCGTCCGTTACCTTGAGATCAATTTTAATTGGAATCTTCAGGTTAATTGGCTCATCGTTGTAGAGAAGTACTTCCACCTCCATGTTCTGTACAAGCCACTGCACACGCTCATGGACTACATCCTCGCTGAAAAAGAAGCGATTCTTCGGGTTACCTTTTTCGTTGAACCACGACTGACCCTTCGTGGTGTAGAGGTAGATTGCTTCCATGCGTCCCATGTCTGCTTCCTGTGCAGACTCGTTCTGGTGAAAGGAAATTTCCGTCACTTTGCCAGAGACCATGTGGCGGAGCTTGGTCTGATTGACGGGCTTGCGTTGCTGCATACGGAATACATGCGAGGAGAGTACCTCATACGGTTCACCGTTATAGACGATAACCTTTTTTTGAACTATTTCGTTATACGAGAGAATTGCCATGGGAGAGAATGATTAGCTGGAAACCGAGCGGGTGTCAGGTCGGTTATAAAAAATGCCGGTGACCCGGAATAGGGGTATGATACAGGACATAATGTGGGGAGTAAAACAATGGCCAAGCGACGAGCTTGCAGACGCAACCGACGAGGAGGTGCTTCGTGCGGCGCAAAAGAACCCCGACGTGTTCGAGGTCTTAGTCGCGCGCTATGAGGACGCGTTCCTGCGCAAAGCGAAATCCATTCTCTACTCCAAAGAAGACGCTGAAGAAGTGGTGCAGGACACTTTTACCCGCATCTACATATATGCCGATCGGTATCAGCCACAAGAAGGTGCAAGCTTTTCGTCCTGGGGGTACGCAATACTGACGCGATTGGCCTTCACGCGCTACCAGAAGCTCTCAAAGCTACGCAAAGCTATGGCCCCAATGGAAACAGAGACGTTTGAGCGACTCCCAGACGAGAGCGACTTTCGGGACGAACTGGTGGTTAAAGATGAGGTACTGGTAGCGCTTTCCCGTATACCCGAAGCTGCCAGTCGCGTCCTCTCCCTGCAGTTCCTTGAAGGAAAAACCCAAGAGGAAATAGCGGTAGCTGAAGGCGCTTCTATATCAGCCGTAAAGACCCGTGTGCATCGCGCTAAGAAATTATTCAAACAGGCACTCGACGATGCCTCCTTATAACGAACCTATGCAAACTTCAAACTCTTCCATTTCTGCAAACGTGATGCGTCGCGTGCGCGTCATACATACGGTGCGACCGCTCGTTTCCGGAACCACACTTGCGAGCTTCCTGTTCCTACTTGCCGTCTGGGGTATTGGTAGGGAAGTGTGGGTAGCGCATGTGATTGCGAATATGCCGTCAACCGGAGACGTCACTGCAGTCGTACGTTTCTTCGTATCTGCGTTCCTCAATACTCGTTTCGTAGTTCAGGTGCTTACCGTACTTGCTGGTGGAGCACTTGTATACGCCGGTAGCGAGTTCGTACGAGCAGTTGTTCCGGCGCAGCGGTTCGCGTAGTACAGGGTAAAGAAAACCGGCGAGCTTGAAGCTCGCCGGTTTTCTTGTGTATACGTCTAATCCTCTTTGAGCTTGTCCGTAATCTTCTTCAATATTTCATTTGCCATCGGTTTGTTTTCGCGCAGGAAGGTGCGTGTTGCATCATACCCACGTCCGATAGATACCTCACCATACTTGTAGCTTGAACCTGACTTGGTAAGAATGTCGTATTTTTCACCGAGCGCTATAATCTCACCCTCGCGACTAATACCTTCGTTATACATAAGGTCGAATTCCGTATTTTTGAACGGCGCCGCAACCTTGTTTTTTACCACCTTCACACGCACACGACCGCCCACGATTTCTTCGCCCTTTTTAATCTGAGCAATGCGTCGGATATCAAGGCGTACTGATGTGTAGAACTTGAGTGCCTTACCTCCGGTCGTCGTCTCCGGATTGCCGAACATCACACCAATCTGCATACGAATCTGGTTGATGAAGATGATGATGGTCTTCGACTTCGCCGTTATGGCAGTGAGCTTTCGAAGAGCCTGGGACATAAGGCGCGCTTGCTTTCCCATCTGAGCAGAACCCATGTCACCTTCGATTTCGTCCTTTGGTGTAAGTGCTGCAACAGAGTCGACCACGATAACATCGATAGAGTTTGCTCGTACGAGTGACTCGACTATTTCCAGTGCCTGCTCACCGGTGTCTGGCTGAGAAATGAGAAGTTCCTGCAACTTCACGCCAATTTTGCGTGCGTACTCGGGGTCAAGTGCGTGTTCCGCGTCAACGAATGCACAGATACCGCCTTTCTTCTGAGCTTCTGCAATCACATGGAGTGCGAGTGTTGTTTTACCTGAAGATTCAGGACCGAATATCTCGATGATGCGACCACGAGGAAGTCCACCGATACCAAGCGCGTAGTCGAGTCCGATGGAACCGGTCGGGATGAAATCAATCTTGGCAGGGGACGTCGAGCCATACGTCATGATGGACTCGTCACCGAACTTCGTCTTTATTTCTTTAATAGCGAGCTCAATTGATTTTGCTTTCGACATTGCGGACGTTTCTCCGTCCTCAATGACATCCTCAGTCGTCTTCGTCGTCTTTTTTGCAGCTTTTTTTGCGGGCATACAGGTAACAAATTAGGGTACGAATATCGAGCGTCTGGCCGTTTCAGTCTTTCCAAAGCGGTCGGTCGCGGTTAATGACAGTATAGCGCCCCCATGCGGGAGCACGAATAAAGTGGAAAAGTGTCCCTGCTCGTCTATTAAGAGGGGAGTACCGTCCAAGGACAGATTCTCGGTATGTTTTGCTGTGCCGTTTATGGCGACAAAACCGTCAGTAAATGACTGTCCTTCAAGTGGAGATGTGATGGTAATTTCGGGTCCTGAGAGCAGTGGGAGAGCCTTATAGACCCCATAGCTAGCCAGAAGAAGGAGAGCGAGAAGTGTAGCTACTCGAGCCATGGCTAGAAGTCTGCTGGCTCTTCGGTAGCCTTGACACCTCCTCCCGCTCCAATGATTTCACGTGGGCGAGAGCCGTCTGCAGCCCCGATAACACCCTTGCTTTCAAGGATATCCATAAGACGTGCGGCTCGTGAGTAGCCAATACGAAGCTTGCGTTGGAGATAGCTCGTCGAAGCACGTCCGGCTTCTTCAACCGCAGTTTTGGCTTCGTCATACATATCATCATCAGCGTCGTCTCCATCATCATGGTCGAGGTTCATGGACATGGCATCGTTCGGCTCGTGTCCGGTACCGTTTGCTCCTGCACCCAAATCCAGTGCATCAAGCGAGCCGGCGTTGTGCTTCTTAATGTATTCGGAGACCTTCTTCACTTCTCCCTCGGAGATGTACGCCGTCTGGAGACGTACCGGCTTCTGCATATCTGCAGAGAGATAGAGCATGTCGCCCGCGCCCAGAAGAGACTCGGCACCAGGGCCGTCGAGGATAGTTCTCGAATCAATCTGAGAAGCCACCTGAAGCGCCATACGAGTCGGTACGTTCGCTTTGATGAGGCCGGTGATAACGTTCACGGAAGGACGCTGTGTGGAAAGTACGAGGTGGATACCGACGGCGCGAGACATCTGTGCGAGGCGCACGATAGCTGCCTCAAGCTCGCGTGGGTAGGTCTGCATGATGTCGGCGAGCTCATCGATAACGATAACAATGTACGGCATTGCCTCAGGAAGGTCCTTCACTCCTCGTTTCTTTGCTGGCTCCACTACAGTCGTGTGGTACGACTCGATGTCGCGCACTTTCTCACCCTCGAGGATGTTGTAGCGGCGATCCATTTCTTTGGCAGCCCACTTGAGAGCAAGGATGGTTTTGCGAGGATCCGTGATGACCGGCGTCAGCAGGTGGGGGATACCGTTATAGAGCGTGAGCTCGACCCGCTTTGGGTCCACCATGATGAAGCGCATCTGGTTAGGACCGTTCCTATACAGCAGTGAGGTAATAAGCGCATGGATAGCGACTGACTTTCCGGAGCCTGTCGCACCTGCCACCAGGCCGTGAGGCATTTTAGCGATGTTCACATAGTGCGGGGTACCGGCGATGTCGCGGCCGATAGCGGCAAGAAGGGGCTTCTTGGACGCACCCCATTCAGGAGCGGAGAGAACACCGCCGAGACCAACCATCGCCTTAGAGGCGTTCGGGACTTCAATACCCACGAGGGACTTGCCGGGGATAGGAGCTTCGATGCGTACTGGGTGTGCAGCAAGAGCAAGCTCAAGGTTCGTAACGAGCGATACTATTTTATTGAGCCGCACTCCCTCTGCCGGTTTAATGGCGTAGCGGGTGACGGTAGGTCCGACCGATACCTCATCCATTTCGACGGAAATACCGAAGTTCAGGAACGTGCGCTTGATGATATTTGCATTCGCTTTAATGTCGCCCACGCCCGGCTTACCTTTGTCTTCGGAGAGAAGTGAAAGGGGAGGAGCGTTGTATTCGGCGTCAAAATTAGAAATAGCCGGTGCGCCAGCACTTGCCGGGCGCGGAGCGTCAAACATGGTTACCGTCGGCTCACGATCCGTGCGTACGACCTCGTGCGCCTCATTCTCGTCGGCCGGTGCGTCTTCCTCAGTCTGCGTCTCTTCATCTTCTCCATCTTTCTTCGAAAGCGATGGCAACTTCACTGAGGTGAATGCGCCTCCCGCACCTTTAGCTAAGGAGCCAAGTGCTTTTGCTATGACCACGACGTCGGCAGCAATGATGAGTCCGACGGCAGCTATAGCAAGTAGGAGAATGACGGCGCCCCACACACCGAAATATGCAGTCGCGGCGGAACCGGCCAATACACCCGCTTGGCCACCCCAAGGAGCAAAGACGATACCGAAGAAGGTAAGGGAAGCGAGCAGTATAAGTCCGGCGCCTATTGCAGTCAGAAGCGAAATAAAGGAACGCTCAAGCGCAAGCCCAAGTCCTACGGTCACGAGAATAATAGGAAGAAGAAAAGAGGCGATGCCAACTTCGCCATACGTAAATCCGAAGACGGCAGAACCGGCGTAGCCCGCGAGCCCGAAGATGGCGAGCGTGAGAATGAGTCCAAAAGCAATACAAAGAATTGCGGCGGTCCATCTGAAGGCCGCCTTGGTATTTTCAGCATCGCGTTGCTTCTTCTTTTTTGTCATTGGTCTTTCCATTTTATCACCTTACCTGTGGACAACGTCATCCTGCAGAAGCGGTCCCACAGTCCACGTTGCAGTTGCGATTTCAAAGACATATACTTCAGGGACAACAAGGACAAAAAGATGACTGATAAAGGACACAATAAGGACATACGTTCGATGAAGCAACACGAATCAGGTGCGTCTCTTGAAGATTTCGTCCTAGAAAAAGGTATATTCTCAAACATATTCGAAAAGGACATACGTAGGGTCTACATCTACAAAAAGGCTGAGCGTCTCGCTAAAGCCATTCATCTCATTGCTCCGGCTTTTGCTAATTCTCCAGCGCTCCGTAATCGTACGGACGCTATCGCAGTCGGTCTCGTTGACGCTGCGACCCTTGCACCCATACGTGCACGCGACGCCCTCTCCCGTGAACTTCTTGCGCTATCAAGCCTTCTTTCGATAGCTCGGGTTGGCGGTTTGCTCTCAAGCATGAATGCAGAGCTTATCGCCAGAGAAGCACATTCGCTTCTCGAAGAGATTGCTACGTATGAAGAGCCACGTCTTTTTCTCGAGGAGGCTCCTACGCTCGCTGCACTTTTTAAATCGGTTAGCACTACCGGACATACATCGCGCGAGCGGGGAAGTGCATCGGCCAAAAGCGACCACTTGGCAGAAAAGTCCACCGGACATGTAAAGGACACTAAAGGACATATATCGGACAAAGCACTGAAAGCACCGAAGCCAGGGCGTCGCGAGGCGGTGCTTGCAGTACTGCGAACCAAAGGGCCTTCCTATATTAAGGATATTTCGACGGTTATTCGCGATGTAAGCGAAAAGACTATTCAACGTGAGCTGTCGGCTCTCGTGGAAGAAGGAATACTCACGAAGACGGGCGAACGAAGGTGGACGACGTACTCCCTTGCCTCATAAACAGGTCTCATAAACGCAAACGGCCTATCTCTGGGCTCTATTGACGAAAGGCTGTATTTGGACTATGGTAGGAGGGTGATAAGTACGGGTTGCAACGTATAAGAAAGGGCGTCCACATGCGTGGAGGCCTCTTTACTTGTACCTGCACAGGCCCGGTTATCCACATAGGTTTTTCAAGGGTTTTGCTACAGGGTCGGTATACTTCACAGATACTGACTGCTGGGACGATTCCTGATTGACCGATCATTGAAAAATGAATAGGGCTTGTGCATAAAATCTACTACGCATGAAAGAATGTGTGTGTAGTCTCGTCACCTTATGGTGGCGGGCCAGAACCTCAGATATTGTACTGACGACGGATGAATTCAGAATGGACGATTACCGTTTGCCAACTAGCCGATGGGACGCAAGTCGATACAGCGCCCTGTCGGATAGTGTGAAAGGGAAGTTCGCAACATGAACACATGCTCTACGGAGTGTGTGCGATTACCAAAACATGAATGGGAGCGTACAAAGAGGCACCAACTTAGTACACGCAGCTCTGTACGCCTCAAAAAAATTAAATTAAAAAACGTTTATATGTCTCATACTCAGACAAACACGATCGCTAAGATTGCAGCAGTTGTTGCAGGCCTCGGCATCGTAGCTATGTCGTTCGCTTCCTTCGCAATTCCTGCAAAGGCAGACACGATGACCACGACCACCACGACCACTACAGGTGCAGTCTTCAACTTCGACCTCACAATCGGATCGAAAGGCGCTTCTGTCACGGCACTTCAGACCTGGCTCATCGGCAAGGGCTTCAGCATTCCTGCTGGCGCAACCGGCTACTTTGGCTCACAGACGAAGGCTGCTGTCGCTGCATACCAGCTTTCTGCAGGCATTTCGCCAGCAGTTGGTTACTTCGGTCCAAAAACCCGCGCGGCGGTTAACGCAGCTGGCGGTGTTATGACCAGTGGTCTTCCAGCAGGCTGCACCTCGACGTCGGGCTTTAGCCCAACGACTGGTGTTTCTTGCGCCTCTGGCAGCACGACCACGACCACGACGTCTGGCCTCACTGGCTCTGGTTACCTCAGCTCCATCACAACGCTCGGAGACATTGTCTCTGACGTGAAGGAAGGAGACACTGGTTCTCAGGTTATCGGTGAGTCAGTTCGTGCAGTTAATGGCGATGTCGCTGTTGACCGTCTCGATGTTACCTTCGACCTCACTACAGCTGCAGCAGCTGGAGGCTCGACGAACCTCAACCGCTACGTAAACAGCGTTAGCGTCTGGCTCGGTAACACGAAGCTTGCAACGATGAATCCATCTGATGGTAGCTACCAGAACAAGGTCTGGACGCTTCGCTTCACTGGTCTTAACGGTGTAATCAAGAACGGAAACACCGCTAACATCCACGTTGCTGTTGATGCAGTCACTTCGGTTAACTCCGCAGAGGCAGGTAAGACAGTTACGGCAAACCTTCCTGCAAATGCACTTCGTGCAGTTAATGCAGCTGGCGTTGGCGATACCTACGGCACCCTTATCACGCAGAACTTCACTGTTTCGGCAGCAAACACCGGCAAGCTTACGCTCACCGAGGCTTCTGACGATCCAGCAGCAACGACTGTTAAGGCTGACCTCAACAACACGACGACGAACGTAACACTTCTCGCGTTCAATGCTAAGGCAACGAACCAGAACGTTACGCTTCGCGCGATCCCAGTTGGTATCACCGGAACCGGCACGAACGTAAATGATGCTATCCAGTCTATTGCTCTCATGCAGGGCAGTAACACGATCAGCACCAAGACCGTCTCGACCGCTTCAGGCTTCCAGGAAGTTGTCTTCGACAACCTTAACCAGTCCATCTCGAAGGATGCAACAACGGAATACACCGTTGTCGCTACCATCAAGAAGATTGACGGTGGTAACACCTTCAATTCTGGTGACTCGCTCACCGCAACGACGACTGCAACCGGAACGACTAACTTCGATGTCTCTGATTCTCAGGGCCGCACCGTTACTCCAACTGGCGCAGTTGCCGGACATGTCCAGACCTTCCAGGTAACTGGCGTCACCGTTACCAGCGCAGGTACTACGTTCGTCAAGAGCACTGGTACCAACACTGGTCAGGCTGACACTGTTCAGGACTCGATCTCGTTCAAGATGAGTGCAGGTGATGCAGATCTCTA
>JBBRPE010000003.1:0-131354 GCA_038228545.1 Minisyncoccia bacterium
AGGCTCCACACAGGTGTCGCTCTTCAAGCGGAAGTGTAGAAGTGTGGTATGCGCGATTGTTGCCTGGTTCTTTGAAAAAGCGAAATACGAATGATGTACGCGTTCGTCCGCCTGTTCGATAAGCTCAAGATCGGTATACCCTGTCTCTTCAGCTATTTCACGAGCTGCCGTTACGGCAGGTTCTTCGTTTTCATTAACGGTTCCGCCCACGAGTAGTCGACCACCAAGCTCCGTAGGCCATTGGATGGTGAGAATCTTTCCATCGTGTTCGACGACAGCAACTATTTTTTCTTTGTGCTTAGGATCAACTTGTTCTTCACCGGTTATAGGGTCGATAACGTAGACAACAGGTAATTCGTATTTCTTGGCGAATGCATGGTCACGTTCGTCATGAGCAGGAACCGCCATAACGGCACCCGTGCCGTAGGACGCGAGAACGTAGTCGGCGATATATACCGGAACTTCAAGCTTCGTTGCAGGATTCGTTGCTGTGACGCCCTCGATAGCAACTCCCGTCTTTTCCTTATTTTCGCTACGCTCGCGTTCGGTCTTCTTACCGGTTTCGCGTTGGTACGCACGAATAGCATTCGCATTAAGCGCGTCCTGTATGAGTTCATCAATCATCGGATGCTCGGGGGCGAGCACGAGATAGGTAGCTCCAAATACGGTGTCTGGACGTGTCGTAAAGACTTCAATTGGAACAGGGGCGTCTTCCTCACCCGTGTGAGCAAGGAAGGTGAGCTTTGCTCCCTCAGACTCGCCTATCCACGCGCGTTGAGCGTCCTTTATGTCCTCGCGCCACGAAAGCCCGTCGAGATCCTTAAGGAGCCGGTCTGCATACGTGGTTATCTTAAGAAACCACTGCGTGAGACTCTTGTCTTCTACTTCGTGACCACAGCGTTCACACTTGCCGTCGATAACCTGTTCATTTGCAAGCACGGTCTGGTCCTTCGGACACCACTTCACATTCGCAAGTTTCCGCTCTGCAAGATTGTGTTCAAACAACTTAGTAAAGAGCCACTGTGTCCATTTGTAGTACTCGGGATCGCAGGTAATAACTTCCTTCGACCAGTCCATAGACGCACCCATGGTACGCATCTGCGTGCGCATACGCTCCATGTTTTCGTACGTCCACTTTTTTGGGTCTACTTTGTTCTTTATTGCAGCGTTTTCGGCCGGAAGTCCAAATGCATCAAAGCCCATTGGGAAGAGTACGTTTTTTCCTGCCATACGGAGTTTACGGGCATAGATGTCCGTGAGTGCAAACGCGTACCAGTGTCCGATGTGCAAGTCGCCCGATGGATACGGAAATTCGAAGAGCAGATAGTACGGCTCCTTTGACTCATCTTCGAGATCACACGTGTACACATCAAGTTCCGCCCATTTCGCCTGCGCTTTTTTCTCTATATCAGCGTGGTCGAATGAATCGCGTGCCATAGCAAATCAATACAGTTACTTAGAATGGCTTTGGACCTGGGATGGTGGAAGGGAATTTCTGCGGGTCAATGGTTCGCGTGAAGCATGCCTGCCCGGTCGTGTGCTGCCAATTGTCGCTAATACCACCCATATCGATACCCATAGACGGGTACGTCATGTTCGTTGGACCAACACCGCCTCGACCTTTCTGATCAGATGAAGCTGCCTTAAAGGTGGCGCAGAGACTAAACGAAAGCGTTGAGGTTGAGGTATAGCTGTAGGCAGCGCTTGTTTCCGGGTCTACAGGCACAATGAAGTTTGCGAGTGGGTCCGTCAGGTCAGATAGAGACTTCGGAAGCTTCTGCTTTTGCTGGTAGTAGTAGGTTACCTGCGACTGAATACTCTGGAGGTCGCTTACGCGTTGACTATCAAGACGTAAATCACGAACATGACTCGGCGTACCGATGATAAAGAAGCCAGCGACAACCGTCGCAACCGCTAGTATGCCTACTGCGATGCCGACCATATTTCCCTTCTTCACGTTTGCTATCCAATAGCCTTTGAGGTCAGCGAGGAAGTGCAGGAAGACGCCAACAGCAACTAGGAGAACAACGGCCACCTTAAGGCCGAAACGAATGGTTATTTCACCACCAAGAAACGTATTGATGAGTGTAACGAGGTCAATGAGTACTGTGACGGTAGCAATAAAAAGTGTGAGCACCAGTGCCCAGCGACGTACCCAAATGATTGCCTTACCTGCTTCTACTACGATAGTTCCGCGTATGAGATGCAAGAGGACAATGGTTGTTGGTACAAGCACAATAAGTGCAGCCATAGAAAGGCGCACCGCCCCACCGTATGGGTCTCCGTAGGACGCGAGCGCATCAGGGAACGTGTAATTGATGTACTCAAAAAGAAGAGCGATGAAGGACGTAACACTACCGTACAGAGCGATGATAGCGCCGAGCCAAAGGAAGAAATCTTTCGGAGTGGTCTTGCTGGTAGTGAAGTTAGGAGTTTGTGATATGTGTTCCATAGTGGACTAATTATACCACATTTTAAGAGTGCTTTATACTATTCAGATATGGAACCATTTGAGCAGCGACTACTCGCACTAGAAACAAAGATTGACGCTATTTATATTTCAGTAGAAAAGACTCGAAAGTATTTCTTCTGGACAATGATTATCACCGTAGTGCTGTTTGTGCTTCCTCTCGTCGGTCTGGTCTTCGCCATTCCAGCGTTCATGACGAACTACCTCGGACCTATTCAAAGCCTTTCGCAGTAACAACGAAGCCCGTCGAACCATTACGGTCCGACGGGCTCTCTACTCGCAAGAATGTCGATAATGCGATTTGCGAGAAGAGGAAAGTACTGTACATCGAACAAAGAGATGGCTCGACGCTTCTTCTTTGGGAAGATAGAAGTCCGCAGCTCCTCGTGTTCCGTTTCCGTGAACGGTACGCCGAAGTACCGATTCCACGGACACGCCGGATACATAGACCAGTCAATTGCGCGTGTATCCTGCAGTCCGAAGGAGTTCCAGGCATGCAGCATTGTTGATGCTAGATAGCCAACAGCCACACCTTCGACGTAGACGAGCCGTTTGTCACTCTTCTCTGCCGAGTTGATGGCCTCCATAAACAGCCAGGAATTTGCGAAACAAGAACCTATCTCCGGCTTGCGGGGCATTTCATGCATCATCTGGATTTTGTCGACGTAGGGCGCGTAGTCGATGCCATACGCAAGCATGAGTTCCAGTGCCCCTTCGTGGAAAGTGCATTTACCCTCTTCCACTATGAGCGGTCGGTCGGCCTTGGTCTCGCGCAGGAGATGCTCCGCAAGTGGCCGGATGCTCGTCGCATGTCCGTCAGGAAACTTGTCATGGAACCAGGTCGTTGCCTCAGGACCTTTGCCATTCGGACCATACAGGTAGTCCCACGCTTTTTCGTGGGTAGCGAAAGAATTCATTCCGGGCATGGTTTCCTCCTATCCTGCCAGTGATAGTTAGAACATATCCGATTGGATTTGTAAATTAAGAGTGTAGAAAGACCATCACGTCACCATCTTTGGTTTCGTAGGTTTTGCCTTCCGTGCGTATATCGCCCTTATCACGTGCAGCGCTCCACGAACCGTCTGCTATAAGCGTGTCCCACTGAACGACTTCTGCGCGTATAAATTTATCTTTGAAATCCTCGTGGATTGCAGCGCCCGCTTCAGGCGCACTTGCGCCTTTTTTCACTGTCCATGCGCGTGTTTCTTTCGGACCAGTAGTGAAGTACGTAATAAGGCCGAGTGTTTCGTAAGCTCCACGTATCAAGTCCTTGATGCCATCATCTTGCACGCCGAGTTCCGAGCGGAACATAATTTTGTCCTCGTCTGAAACGTCGTTCAGCTCGTGTTCCGTTCGAGCGTCTACCATGACGTAACTTCCACCGAGTGATTTCACATATTCGTACGCTTTCTCTGCTCGTCCGTCATTCATTTCGCCGAGATTATGCCCGCCTGCCTTGCCGTTAAAAGCGTAGAGGATTGGTTTCAAAGTAAGGAGATTGAGTGACTTGATAAGCTTTGCTTCTTCCGGCGTGAGGTCTGCCGTTAGCGCGAGCTTTCCATTCTCTAACTGACCTTCAACCTTTACGAGGACTGCATCTTCTTCTATCGCCTCTTTCTTATTCATCTTTACGTCCTTGCCGACTTTCTCACGACGATTTTTTACGGATGCCTGGTCTGCAAGCATAAGTTCAAGATTAATAACCTCAATATCCTCAACGGGATTCACTTCCCCATGTACATGCGTAATGTCTGGATCATCGAAGAAACGCACCATTTGCAAAATTGCATCCGTCTCGCGGATATGAGTAAGGAACTGATTGCCCAGTCCTTCACCTTCTGAAGCACCCTTGACCAGTCCTGCAATATCCACAAACTCTACAGCCGCAGGAATAGTTTTTTCAGAACCTGAAAGTGTGGTGAGTGCCTGTAGGCGTTCGTCCGGTACGCCAACGACACCCACGGATGGGTCTATCGTACAGAACGGATAATTCTCCGCTGGCACCGAAGCCTTTGTGAGCGCATTAAAGAGAGTGGACTTCCCGACATTCGGGAGCCCGACGATTCCTATCTGAAGCATTGTTCTACCTTACGGTTTGCGGGAGAAAAAAGAAAGACCGCCACGGATGGCGGTCGGCGCTAGAACGAGAACGCTACGCGGTTCGTTAGGCCTACGTGTCTGAGGGACATCCAGAAATCTGGTGTCCTACCCGGGGGGAGAAGGCGACACGTGTCCTCGTCCTAGCACTGGCACTGTGCCATTCAATACTTCTTTTTGCAATTACACTCCACGTCGAGCAAGTGCGGCAATTTTCTTGAGATACCGCGTATGACGAGTAGGAGTGCAGTTCTCGGAATTTCCGAATTGCGTCATGGACACCTTGTAGCCCGACATACCGAGGAGGGCGTAGGAAATTTCGTTGGTGAAGTCACCGAAAACCAGCCGGATAAAAAATGGAGGCATCTTTGAAAGTGTAATAACGCGTGCAGTTTTGCCATTCAGCATGCGGTCCCAACCCATACCGCTTTTCCAAAAGTGGAAGGCGAAGCCGGGAAGCCACATACGGTCGAACATACCCTTAAGGAGCGCGGGCATCGCCGACCACCACACCGGATACACGAGCACAAAGTGGTCAGCCCACTTCATATCTTCCTGGACCTTCTTCAAATCCGGTTCAAGTTCCTGAATGACCTTATAACCCTTGTGGAGAATAGGGTCGAAGGACAGGTCGCTTATGTTGGTACGACGCACGTAGTGCCCAGCTGCTGCGGCATCCTTTGCATACGCATCCGCCACATCATTCGAGAGCGTTTCCTCTGAGTCAGGGTTACCCATCAGTATAAAAATGTTCTTTTGCTTCATATCACGAATTATGTCACGCGTTCAAAAGGATTCCTATGCAAGGCGTGGGTAAGTTATTGAATGAAGCGTACTCATAGTACGGAGAATGAAATGACTGGGACCCGCAACGCAGCAGAGGTATGCCTTTTGTCGCTCATCACATTAGACCCTGTAGCTCATTCCTGTATTTTTTCATCACTTCCATGGTGGCCTTCATCTGCTGTTCTCCACCTTTCTTCACGCGACGGTCTACCTCTTCACCAATCTTTTTAAAAAGTTCAGGGTTCTTAGTGACCAACGTTAAAATCTGCTCGCGCTGTGCCTCCGGCACATCCTTGAGCTTGCTCTTCATCATCTGGCGAAGGAAAAAATCTTGTACTCCCATAGTAGTGTCAGTATACCAAAAGTGTTCGGGCCCGCTATACCAGCGGGCCCTCACTACTTTCTTTCGCTTTCGCGACGAAAGCGTTCCAGACATGTCTGCAAATGACGCAGGGTCTGTGTCCGAATTTCTTCCGGTGTGTCCGTCTCATAGACGACGAGCATGACCGCCGGAGTGTTTGGACGCTTTTGCCAGTGCAATTCGGCACAGTTTCGCGAAGAGGTAATCTGCAGGGGAATTCTGCCGTATTCCGTATAGGCCCAGCCGTCGACGCCATTTTGGTCTTCTTCATGAGTTCCAGGAAGGACCATATAGACGTCGTCAGGTAGTTCAATCGGATAACAGTAGAATGCCTCGAAGAACTGTCGTTCGCGTGCCATACCGTAGGCATGTTGTTGTGCCCCAGATCGAGGCGTAGCTAGGTAGCTCATCGCTTCTCTCCTTGTAGCTCGCGTTTCGCTAAGAACACACTACCGTGTACACGCTGTTGTGCAAGTTGTCGAAGTGGGGACACTACAGTAGGACCGTTGCCTGATTACTTGAAACTTCAGCGATTCCCTTTTCTATGGGAAACGTCTGCTTAGTGCCGTCCGCTGTTTCCACAGTGGCGACTCCTGCTCTAAGCGGAGTTACAAACGCTTCGTGTCCCGCCATCACCGTAAACATACCTTCCTCTCCGGGAAGATTTACTGAGACTGCGTCGCCATCGAAGAGATTATCTCCAACGCGAGCGATGGTGAGATGAAATGTTTTTGCCATAGGTATTTGTTAGGCGACGGAAAATGGGTTTGGATGCTAGGCGTCGCGAGAGAATTTCCGGAGGCGTATGCAGTATACGGCGGAGGAAATTCTAGAAGCGACAACAACGTAGACGAATCTATTTTACGTCGTCTATAGTGCCCTTCATGTAAAAGGCAGCCTCTGGCTTATCATCATGCTTACCTTCGACGATTTCCTTGAAGCCGCGCACGGTCTCTTCGCGCGGCACGTACGCACCCTTCGCTCCGGTGAACACTTCCGCAACGTTAAACGGCTGTGAGAGAAAGCGCTGAATCTTACGGGCGCGGTATACCACCGTCTTATCCTCATCAGAAAGTTCCTCGATACCGAGAATAGCAATGATGTCCTGAAGGTCGGCGTAGCGCTGTAGAAGACGCTTCACGGCGTTTGCCACCTCGTAATGCTCCTCGCCTACTACTTCCGGGCTGAGCGCCGTAGAGGTCGAAAGAAGCGGGTCAATTGCAGGATAAATACCGAGCGACGCGAGCTGGCGCGAGAGCACCACCGTACCGTCGAGATGAGCGAAGGTCGTTGCAGGAGCCGGGTCAGTGATGTCGTCTGCTGGAACGTAGACGGCCTGCACCGAAGTGATGGAGCCCTTCTTAGTTGAAGTAATACGCTCCTGGAGCTTACCCATTTCTTCTGCAAGAGTTGGCTGATACCCCACTGCGGACGGCACACGCCCGAGAAGCGACGACACCTCAGAACCTGCCTGAATGAAACGGAACACGTTGTCCATGAAGAAGAGCACGTCCTTACCGCCCTCGTCACGGAAGTACTCGGCCATAGTGAGACCGGTAAGTGCAACACGAGCACGCGAACCAGGCACTTCATTCATCTGACCAAAGACAAGTGCGGTTTTGTCGAGCACGCCCGATTCTTTCATTTCGTGGTAGAGGTCGTTACCTTCACGCACGCGTTCACCCACACCAGCAAACACCGAGTAGCCACCGTGGTTTGATGCCACGTTATGAATGAGCTCCTGAATGATAACGGTCTTACCCACACCAGCGCCTCCGAAGAGACCGACCTTACCTCCCTTGATAAACGGCACCATAAGGTCAACGGCCTTGATACCGGTCTCGAAGACTTCAGCCTTCGTGGTTTGCTCCTCGAACGTAGGTGGCATGCGGTGGATAGGAAGGCGTGGAGAATCCTTTCCGATTTCTTCTTTCCCGTCGAGCGTCTCGCCGAGCACATTGAAGAGACGTCCAAGAGCAGCAGTACCCACAGGAACGGTGATGGCAGCGCCGGTGGCGTACACGACTTCGTCACGCGCTAGTCCGGCAGTCTCCGTCATGGAGATGGTGCGCACACGGTCGAGGCCGAGGTGCGCTGCCACTTCAAGCGTAATCTTGCCGTGCTGGTCATTCGCATTGATGACGAGCGCATCCTCGATAGCCGGCCTATCCTTTTCGAAATAGACCTCCACAACTGGACCGATGACCTGCGTTACTTTTCCTGTGTTCATAAAATTATGGTTATTTAATTTCCGCTAATGCATCCCCGAACTCCACCTGCTCCTGTTCTGATAATTTTTCGTACGTAACCGTTGTGCCCAAATATTCTGCAGTGTGCACTAGGCTTGCCAACTGCCAAAAATTCTTTGCTTCCCTGAATTCTCTGGCGGCTTCGTTCATCATGGTCTGGTCCTTTTCAGTAATCTGTTCGGTACCTGGCCAGAGTGTCTTATGAATCATGAGCCACCGTGCCACTTGATATCCCTGCGGGAGAGGGAGATATCCGTTCCCCGCACGAGAGTTTGCCAATTCTGCCTGTATGGCTGCTTTCTCAGTAGGCGTAGATTCGCTCTCCAAACCCTGCAGCTTGTTCATCTGCAAGTTGCGAGCAATGTTGTATACATCTCCTTCCAAGCGAGCCTTTTCAAGCTCGGGCTGAGCATGCGTTGTCTCTGGTTGTTTTTCCATATCTTTATGTAAGTGCCCCGCTCACAATCTCTGACACTTCCTGAGTAATGGCTGCCTGACGCACCTTGTTGAATTTGCGCGTCAGGTCATGAGCCACTTCCTTGGATTTATCAGATGCATTCTTCATCGCGACCATGCGTGCGGAATGTTCCGACGCCTTGGACTCGAGAAGCATGTGATAGAGCGATACGGCGACGAGGCGCGGCACCAAAATGCCGAGCACCTCATCACCAGACGGCTCCACCTCATACGCTGCAGGGGCTTCAAGCGTCGCCGAATCCGACCACTTTCCCTTGGCAGGCACGATACCTTCCACGATTTCCGCGAGCGCAGGGAGCGAAAGCGGTAGGAGTTGGCGAGTCGTTGGCACCTGCTCGAAGGTTGACTTGAAACTGCTGTAAACGGTCACTACTTTGTCATAGTCCCCGCGAAGGAATCCCTCGGAAAGCTCTTTCGAGATTTCCTCCATAATTTCAATTGAAACGTCGTCACTCTTATTTTCGTATGATTTTGCAATTGAGTAATGACGATTATTGAAGTACTCCAAACCTTTACGTCCGTATGCAAACAACGTGACATCTTTCGCGTCTCTTCCCTCGAGCGCCGCGATGCCGGCCTTGATTACGCCCGAGTTCAGACCGCCCGCAAGTCCTTTATCGCTTGTGATGACCACAAGCGCGAGCTTGTTTCCGGTACGCACACTAGCTAGCGGATGGCGCTTCACGTGTTCGGTACCTGAAAGGCGAGTGAGCACGGCAACTGCAGCACGAGCATACGCGCGACCGGCAAATGCCGAGTTCTGCGTCTTACGCATCTTCACGGCAGACACAGCCTCCATGGCGCGTGTGACTTTATTCATGCGCTTGGTAGCCAAAATCTTCAGTTTGATGTCTTTGAGTGCCATGTGTACGTACTGTTTCTAGTTATGCAGTAGTGCGCTCAACGAACTGCTCGAGCTTTGCGCGGAGATCCTTCTCGATAGTCTCGTTTATTTCGCGCGTGGTGCGGATGGATGCAAGCACGTCATTTGCCTCGCGACCAAGGTAGTCCTGAAGCTTCTGTTCTGCTTCGGAAGTCTTCTCCGGAGCGAACGAATCGAAGTACCCGTTCACTGCAGCGAAGATTACCGCTGCCTCCATTTCAAACGGAAGTGGCATACCCTTCGGCTGTTTCAACATTTCCGTCATGCGACGTCCGGAATCAATCTGCTTCTTCGTACCCTCGTCGAGGTCGGAAGCAAACTGCATGAATGCCTCAAGTTCGCGGAACTGTGCGAGCTCAAGCTTAATCTTTCCGGACACTTTCTTCATAGCTTTGGTCTGTGCAGCCGAGCCGACGCGCGACACGGAGTTACCCACGTCAATAGCAGGACGAAGTCCCTGGTTAAAGAGATTCGTAAGCACGAATATCTGACCGTCCGTGATGGAAATCACGTTCGTCGGAATGTAGGTCGAAATATCACCTTCCTGCGTTTCAATAATGGGAAGCGCTGTGAGTGAGCCTCCGCCCTTTTCTTTAGAGAGCTTTGCTGCACGTTCAAGAAGACGCGAGTGCAAGTAGAAGATGTCTCCCGGATATGCTTCGCGACCCGGTGGGCGACGAAGAAGGAGCGACATCTGGCGATACGCCACTGCTTGCTTTGAAAGGTCGTCATAGATAACAACAGCATCCTTACCCTGCTCCATGAAGTGCTCACCGATAGCAGCGCCAGCGAATGGTGCGAGAAACTGAAAGGCTGCAGGCGAAGAAGCTGGAGCGGTAACGACGATGGTGTAATCCATTGCACCCTTGTCTGCGAGCTCCGCCACAAGCTTCGCGGTCTTACTTTCCTTCTGGCCGATAGCTACATAAATACAGATAGGACGAGTCGCTTCTGGCTCAGACTTCTGGTTGATGATGGTATCGATAGCGATAGTCGTCTTACCGGTGCCACGGTCACCAATGATGAGCTCGCGCTGTCCGCGACCAATTGGAACCATGGCGTCAATTGCCTTGATACCAGTGTGAAGTGGTGTGTTCACCGGAGAACGGTCCATAACACCGTATGCCTCAGACTCGATAGGACGAATTTTGTCAGCACCGGTTGGGCCTTTGCCGTCTACCGGCTCACCGAGTGGATTTACCACGCGACCAACGAGCGAATCACCTACCGGGATGGAAAGTAGGCGTCCGACACGACGTACGAGCATGCCCTCGTACACACGAGAAGAGTCTCCGAGAACCACGGCGCGTACGCCATCTTCTTCGAGGTTGAGTACGAGACCGTACACAGGGTCTGCATCCTTGAGAGCTTCCTCAAGCGTTCGGTCGAAGGTCGGGTCGAAGAGCACCATCTCATTCATGATGGCCTTCTCGAGTCCGTCTATTTCAGCGATACCGTCTCCAGTAGCGCGCACGATGCCCGTCTCTTCCTTATCGCCAACAGGCGTGTGTCCTGCGATTTCTTCTTCGATGCGCTTGATAATGCTCTCCATGATGTGTTTGTAACGGTTAGTAAATTAGTTCGTGACCTTTCGGTAGATGTCGATAAGACCGCGCTTTGCGCTCCTATCTATAAGCGTGCCGCCAGAGCGAGCGCGCCAGCCTTTAATTAAGGCCGGATTCACATGCGCTTTTTCTACCTCAATTCCTTCTAGTTTTGCCGCTGCGATAGCTGCGTGCGCGTCTTTTTCATCCGCTACTTCGACCCTAGGCGCGAGCTTTGCACGGCGCGCTTCTATGGTTTTTAAATTGCGAAGAATTCCCGGAAGAAGCTTCGTACGGCCGGTGACCTCGAGATGCTTCATGAGTTCAGCTACCAATTTCTTGGTATCACTTCCCTCGCGTAGCGCGAGCTCATCTAGTGCCTGTGCGTAGAGCTTCTCCATGCTCCTATTTGTCGCCTGCCTGGCCGGAAGGCTGGCGCAGTACCTTCTCAGCCGCGAGGACTGAGAGCCGTGCTATTTCCTTCTCGCTGTCGCGAAGAATGCGTGCAGCGTCTTCCTTCGCGCGAGCTTCAGCATCCTTCTCGACGCTTGAAGCGCGTGCTTCAGCTTCCTTGATGATGCGAGCACGTTCAGTCGTGGCTGCTTCACGTGAGTTCGAGACGATACCTTCTGCTTCGGTCTCTGCACCATGTACTACCTTGGCAGCGTCTTCGTCAGCAGTTGCTGCTTTTGCCTCAGCTTCCTCAGCAGCACGCACGCCCGCCGCTATCTTCTCTTTGCGTTCCTCAAGAGTTTTAAGGACCGGCTTGTAGAGCAGGTAGGTGAGCGCAACCATGAGGATGCCGAAATTCACGAGCTGCGCGAGCAGCAAGGGAAGTTGGAGGCCGAATGCGTCGAAGAGTTGAGCCATAGATAGTAATAGGAATTTGTTTAGTCGGAACTAAACAAATTTAATAATGAAGGAAACCACGAGCGCGAGAATGCCGAGCGCCTCGGTGAACACGATTGCGAGAATCATGTTCGAGACAATCTTGCCGGAAGCCTCCGGATTACGTCCGATAGCTTCCATTGCACCGCCGCCGATAAGACCGATACCGATTCCTGGGCCGATAACACCGAGTCCGGCTGCGAGAGCCATGCCGATGAGTTTTGCTGATTCTACATCCATAGTAATTTGCTTACTTTTATAATATTTCGAACTCCATCCCGGAGCCGCAGCAAGCCACTAGCTTTCGCTAATGAGCTTCGTGCGGATCCATGACGCTTAATTTGATGAAGAACATCGTGAGCATCGCGAACACCAGGGCCTGAATAGCTCCAATAAACATCTCAAAGCCTATGAGCGGTACCGGCAAGAGATACGGCAGGAAGTACCCGGCAACGAGAATCATGACTTCCCCAGCAAATATGTTGCCGAAGAGACGAAACGAGAACGAGACGAGGCGGCCCAGATTCGAGACAATCTCGATGATGCCCACCGCGAAGCCGACCGGTGAACTAAGATTAACAAAGCGGCCGGCGTACTTCAATCCACCGAGCACGGCGAGACCGGTTATCTCAATCGTGAAGAAGGAAATAAATGCGAGCGCGAGGGTAAAATTGAGATCAGCGGCAGGTGCACGAAGAAGCGGAGCAAACTCAGTTCCGTGGAAGAAACCAATAGAACCCACACCGGGAACAAATTCTAGTTCGTTTCCGACGAGCACAAAAAGAAAGATTGTTGCAATGAGCGGAAAGAAACTCGCAGTGAGTTTTTTGTCTCCAAATGTTTCTTCCACATAGGCGTACGCGCCTTCGAATATCCACTCGACAGCCGCTTGAAGTTTTCCAGGAATCATTTTGAGTGTTGAGCGAAACCAAAGGGCAAATCCGATGAGGAGCACCATCACGAGCCAGGTCATGATGAGTGAGTTAGTTATCGGAAATCCGAAAAGATGCCCAATGACCTCCGCCTTGAGTGATACATGTATGGGACTTTCTTTTACGACGGCTGTGGCAGTAGCCACCGCCTGGGTAGCGGTTGCCATCATCGTAGACGTCGAGACTAATTCGACGTTCATACGTAAAAAAGACCCGTCTGGGCCGATACCCCTGTCATAGGGCCATTCTAGCAAACAGACGCCTATCTACAAAGGATAGCGGCGTACTTTGACGGGTGAACCTAAAAATGGTAGATTTATGGTATGAAAACCGGCAAGATTGTTGAGATCGGTGAACGCCTTTCAGGCACTATTAAACTCGTCGGTGAGAAAGAGACTCTTTTTTTCCACTCCGATGCACTTGAGGGCGTAACGTTCGGAGAATTGAAGCCAGGAGATAAGGTTTGCTTTACCGTTACGGAGAGTAAGAAGGGCTCCTACGCGGAAAACGTCCGTCGCGCATAACAAAAGCTTGACCGGCGCCACAGACGCCGGTCTTTGCTATTTATCGCTTACGCGGCTTATCTAGCTTGGCGATACGACGCATCTCTGCCTTCACAGAGGCCGGGGCACTTTCCTCAATGCAATCCGTATCGTACAGGGGCCGGTAGGAAATGTTGTTGAGCATTTTCCACACTGTTCGCTCAACATCCGAGAGCTCGATTCGATGGAGCTTCACCAGCAGCATTTGCTGACGCACGATAAGGTAGTACGTTCCTGGAACAAGGCCGTCTCTCCTCTGTTTATTTGTGAGACGAATACGTTCTCCTTTGTGATTGAAAAGCCAGAAGACTTCCCCAATCCGTCCGTTGAGTTGAAGAGTTGCCATTATCGTGCCCTTTCACGTCTGGACGAATACTACCGACGTGGATTGGTTTCAGCAAGAAACAGAACAAACTTCACGGGGACCATACTAGTACTAAGCTTTAGCATCACTATCATCATCTTGTGACGACCGTCACAAGATGATGATAGTCTTTGGTGGTCTAAATCTTACGCAGTCTGAGTGGGCTTAGGTAAGCTAAAATGGCTTAGTAGTCTTAGACAGTCTCTAGTTGCCCTTCTTGAGAGCCTCGAGGTCACTAAGAAGTTTCTGGACATCGTTCGATAGCTGCTCGAGCAGTTCTTTTTCGTCACGCACTTTCTTTTCCGTACGATCCTTACGTTCTTTGCGTTCCTTCTTTTCCGTTACTTCTTTTTCTTTGACCTCCTGGGCCTCTTCCTTTTCTTCATCAGACATCTCTTCGACGTCTTCCTGAATTTCATCGATGTCCTCAGAGATTTCCTCGATGTCTTCCTGAATGTCTTCGACGTCTTCGCCAAGTTCCTCTACGTCTTCCTGAATTTCCTCGATATCTTCCTCGACTTCACGAAGCTGAGCGGTGTTGCGATTCACTGTAATTTGAATGAAAAGCGCGAGATAAATAGCCTCAAGCGAGACTATCGTCGTAAGCACCAAGAGCATGTTCTGCCACTCTACGAGCCCAAATGCGGACAAGGCGAACGACACGATAAAAAGTATCGTATGCACGAAGAGCGACGTAACGGAGCCAATGGCTTCAATCGCCCGCTCAATGATGGACTTGTTGAGTGGGGCTTTCATTAGTCGCACCCTAGCCCGCAAGACTGCGTATGTCCACCCCGAGCGTAAAGCAAAGAGTGCATAAGGTCTTCCGTCGTATACGCAAATTGCATTTCATAGCACTATTTTTTTGCTACAATTACGTAATGCCGGGCCCAATCAATAGGACCCTTATGCCCCGCACCATGGGGCCATATAAAAAGAAGCCGAGCTCAAACTTCGGTGGTGCTTTGAAGACGTTTGCTCCGATAGTTGCAAGCACCCTCATACTTGCAGTTGCACTCTTTGCACTTCCCTCGATTCTCTCGATGGACCTGAGGTCACAGGAAATTGCTGATGCAAACTCAAAGACGCCCTTTCCAATTTCTGTTGACCCTGCCCACAAGCTCATAACTGAGAGCCCGACCGCTGATGCGCTCATAAATCCGGACGCAAATACTAAAGTCTCCGCTGCGGTAGAGCAGGCAGGCAACGTCTTGACCTGGCTTGCCTCTGCTATTGCTTCCTTGCCGCTTTACCAACAGCTAGCCGGAGCTGATGTGCAGTTCGTCACCATTCAGGCCGGATTTCGCCAGGAACAGGTAGCGTATGCCTTCGGTAGTGCACTTGATTGGAACGCCACCACGCGTCAAAAATTCCTTACTACGCTCAAATCAACGCCACCGACTCTCTCGGAAGGTGAGTTTGTGCCTGGTACCTATGAAGTCCACGGAGCCGCGTCGCCTACAGATGTGCAAAATCTTTTAAATGACCGCTTCACTGCAAAAATCCTCGATCGCTACAGCACATCGACCGCAGAGCGTGTCCCGCTGAATGACGCACTTACCATTGCGTCATTAATCGAGCGCGAAACGGGCGGTACGGACGATATGCGTATGATTTCCGGGATTATTTGGAACCGTCTTTTTGTAAATATGAATCTGCAGATTGACGCAACGCTTCAGTATGCGAAGTCTGCACAGACGAACACCAAATCCTGGTGGCCCGCTGTGCATCCTGCCGATAAGTACATAAAGTCGGCATACAACACCTACGCACATCCAGGTCTTCCGCCTACTCCTATTGCAAGTCCGTCAGTCGCCGCTGTTATAGCAGCTCTTAACCCGGCCCAGACAGACTGCATCTTCTACTTCCACGATAAGTACGGAAACTTCCATTGCTCTAGCAACTACGCGCAACACGTAAAACTCCTAAAGAAATATTATGGGCAAGGTAAATAGACGAGGCCCCGCACGAAGCGGGGCCTTTTTTTTACGTGACGTCCGTCCCTAGCTTATGGCGAGCGGTACATCGCGGGGATGCATTATTCCGTTCAACCTATCCTGGTGTGCCCGTACCAGTCGCCGGCGCTGCAACGTCTCAGGCGGCAGAGCTGTCCAAATAAGCGGATGGAGCTCCATGCGGTAAATGCGAATATGCTGACGTACCCCTACGTGCCGACTGTTGCGCTCGGCAGCTTTTACATATTCGAAGGAGTTTGCCGGACGAACGATGCCCAGCATCTGATGCAGAAGATCTGCCAGCATTTCCGGACAGTGTTCAGTATCCGCATTTGGGACACAGGGCAAGTAGAGATGGCTTTCTTCATGCGCCATGTCCATACTTGGTTTCTTACTCACCAGCAGGAGCTCGAGCCCGCACACAATCCTCATAACACAAAGGATATTTGGGTGTGTTGTTGTAGTAACCACGGGCCTGTGGCGCGATTTAGCTAACGAATGTAGCAATGGGTTTCCCTCCCCAAAGAACGACCGACATATACACGGTCAGCCCTTCTTATAGCACGCTTTGCGGAAACGATAGAAATTACATCTTGAACACCTTGGTGGCGATGATGTAGGTGAGGCCCGATGTCACAGCGGAAATAATCACACCCCACGCAATGTCGACGAACGTTAATAGAAGTGGCCAGTTCTTAAATGCAGCGAGGTTCGTGAGGTCATACAGCATATAAGAAATAAAGCCGAGCATGGCTGCCCAAAGTACTGCCTTTGAGAAGGAACGCTCTGCGAGCGCAGGTTTGAGCGCGAAGAAAATAAGACCAATCACGTAGAAGACGTAAAACGCTCCCGCAGCAAGGAAGTTAGGGTGATCAGTCAGGAATGGGGCAAGCCCTGTTTTATAGAAACTACTCGCTATCACTCCTATCCAACTGGCGTCGAGCGCAATCATTATGGGGAGCGCGAGGCAGAAGAGTTTTAGGTACGTACGCATACTTATGGATTAAGGAGAATAATGCCCAGATTAAGCGAAGTGGCGTACGTCACCCAGAGCAAATACGGGATGAGCAAATACGCCGCCGTGCGAGAGTACTTCCAGAAGAGAATCATCAGTATGACGATAAGCACCCAGAGTGATTTGATAATCATAAGCGCCGCAAGTGCATCGTGGAGGCCGAAGAACACGACAGACCACGCTGTGTTTACTATCAGGTGTGCGAAGAAGATACCGAGAGCAAATTTCTTTCCGGGTTTACTCGACTTCCATACCAGCCCTGCACTGATTCCCATAAGCACGTAGAGTGTTGTCCATACCGGACCAAATACCCAATTAGGCGGCGTCCACGATGGCTGCACGAGTGATGCGTACCAAGTTGTAATGCTTGGCAATGTGTATATAGAGCCGATGCCGCCTGCCGCAAGTGCGAGGACGATACATAGTGCGAACGGCCCCCACGCGCGGTAGTTCATGCTTATAGTTTACCCTATCCCTACATAGGCACTTCTGCCCCTGGAGTACTGTGAAATGTGGTATAATGAACTTCTAACTAACAATGAACTATGCCTAACGCAGCCTTTGCAAAACCAATGAAGCTCTCTCCGGAACTGGAGGCAGTGGTGGGTGCTGGTCCGCTCCCTCGCTCGGAAGTTACCAAGAAGCTCTGGGAATACATCAAGAAGCACGACCTTCAGAACCCAGCTAACAAGCGCAACATCCTCGCGGATGACTTGCTTAAGGCTTTGTTCAAGAAGGATGAAGTGACCATGTTCGAGATGACGAAAATCGTCTCTCCGCACATGTCATAAGGGGTCCTTCGGGACAAAGCTAAAACCGCCTGTGAGGGCGGTTTTAGCTTTTAGAAATTACGTCTCTCATTACTTGAATTTACTGAGTGCCGATGTTGCTTTAATGTCCAACGGCAAGTCAGGACGGATAGAAAATGCCGATGAAAGATAGGACTATTAATGCTAGCCCAACGAGCATTAATACTATATCCCACACAAAGAATTTCTTCTGCGGAACGTACGAAGAATCGATGTGTTTGTTGTATCGATTGCATATGCTCTGCATTTTTACAATAGAAACTACAGAGAGAAAACTTATAAGCCAGAGGAGGTTTGCAATTCCTTTCGTTGCCGGCGTCGTGCTTTGCATTCGGGCTGAGATACTGCCGATGAAAGTTAGGGCAATCCACAGACCCGACCATACATCCACATATGACTTTGGACTTTGAGTGAGTGCGTCTGTCTTTTCGGCAATAGTTTTAAACAGTGCTGATACATAAAAATAAGCGAAAAAAGCACGCCAGAAAGGCTTAATTTCTAGATTGTCCATTTCGGCGACAATCTTCCAATTCCGGTACTGCCAGTACAATTCGTAAAAGCCAAGCGTTAATATTCCCAGAACAATTATTTTAGTATTGGATACAGAAAAAAATTCTTGCTTCTTAGCTTGCGAGCTGGATACTTCCATTTATTCATAAGAACATACGTATGAATAATCGGAAAGTGGGAGGAGTGGGAAACGCTTTATATCTGGGACTTTGTTTCGGTTATATATCGGACTGCGATTACGCTTTCGGTCACAAATAATTCCCTGCAGGAATTTCCGCGACCCCGACTCGGCCACTGGCTCCATACTTCGAATTCTTACAGGACCGTGATTACACTTTCGGTCAAGCGCTCATTCGTCGCCGTCGCTCCTCATTCCGCCTGACCACGATTTCGCGACCAGCCGTGCTCGGCAGGTGCCCGCGAAATCCTTCGAATCCTGTACGGTACGCACAAAATATAAGAAAACCCTGCTCACGCAGGGATTTCGTTATTTTGTGGACCGTACAAGATTCTCGACTTACAGTCGCTGTCCACTCGTTGGATTTTGCTCGATGACTCACAAAACGCTCAACGAGTTTCTTCGAATCCTGACGCAAGCTCCGCTTGCTTACGGTCCACGACAAAAGCCCCTTGCGGGGCTTTATGTGTGGACCGTACAGGATTCGAACCTGCGACATCTTCATTGCAAATGAAGCGCTCTACCAACTGAGCTAACGGCCCATTTATTGAACTTCAGTACTATAGCACAACGGTAATATTTGGAGCAACGGCTATTTGAAAGCCTGTACCAGAGCCGCATAAGTACCTGGATCGAGCGTCGTTTCAGGAGTGGTACGTAATTCTTCCACCTCGTCCTTGGATACCCAACGATACTCCTTGTGTTCGCTACTAATTTCGACATCAAATGTCTTGGTGATTATCGAGTAAAAAAGCAGAATCAGACCTTTACCCTCGGGATTTCTACCCAGTCGAAACGCATGAAGAAGACCTCCCACCTCGAACACATGGAGTGATGGAAGTTCTTCGGCAATCTCTCTACGGAGAGTTATTTCAATGGACTCGTCATCATCTATACGTCCTCCTGGCACATCCCAGAACGCGCGCTCCGCCTCTACTTTGCGCAACACCAGAACTTTGTCGTCTACACGCACGATGCCTTTAATACCGACACGAAAGTCCATTTTCATATCAAATCAATTCTGGCGGCAAGAATAAAATCATTTTCCGATAACCCTTTTACGCTGTGGGTAGTAAGGCTGACCCTTACCTTTCCCCATCCAAGCTTAATATCCGGATGATGGCCCTGCTCCTCGGCTTCTGCACCTACCTTATTGGTAAACGCGAGTGCTTCTTTGAAATCCGGGAAGCGGTAGATGCGATGTATCTCTGTTGAGTCGTCGTTTATGCTCCAAAGCGGAACATGGCCCATGAAGTCCTTCGCTTGCTCAGGTGTGAGCGCAGGAAAGTCTTCATCTTCGCAGGGCACGCAGTGTTTGGAAGCAAGATCAGACATACTTAGATACTGACACGGTCAAGCGACAGCTCAACCAGATGTGAAAGGAAATCTGGGAACTTTACGCCGACCGCCGCGAGCGACTTCGGCAGAAGCGATTCACTTGTCATGCCCGGAAGCGTATTAGTCTCGAGGAAATAGATACCCTTCGGCGAAACGATGAAGTCGCTACGTGAATAGTGACGAAGTCCGAGTACTTGATGCATAAGCTTTGCTTGTCGCATCAGTTCGTCATTCACTACTTTACTAAAGCGTCCGGGGACAATTTCCTGTGTACTTCCGTCATACTTCACTGCCCTGTCGAAAAATGAAGCGTGCGGTGGCGGAATGATTTCTATCGGTGGAAGCATGTAGATATCCTCACCTCGCATACGCTCCACTACACCCGCAGTAGCTTCTGTGCCCCGTATTACTTCTTCGATGAGTACACCGCCATACTGCATGAGATTCTCAATCGCTTGATACACAGGCGCGTAACCACCGACTATGGATATACCGACAGAGGAGCCCAGTGCTACTGGCTTTACGATAACGGGCTGATGAAAATTTCGAGTGATATGCGCGGCGGCGGCTTCTATATCCGCGCCTTCGTCTACGAAATAGTATTTCGGCGTGAGTAGACCCGCTTCCATCGCCTTTTCCTTCGTAAGCACCTTATGCATTGCTACTGCCGACGCAAATGAGTCAGAGCCCGTGTAGGGCACGCCATATCGCTCTAAAAGCTTCTGTACGCCGCCGTCTTCTCCGTATTCACCATGGAGACCGATAATGACTGAATCGAGCGATGGGAGCACGCGTTCAGGGGAGGTGGGGACACCTCGTTCGTGCCACGTTCCCTGCTTATCTATGTACAAATCGCGTGCGGTGTACCGGTCTTCGGGCAAGTGCGAAAGTATTGAATGACCAGTCTTAAGCGAGACATCATGTTCGCTTGAAGGACCACCCCGTAACACTCCGACAACTGTGCCTCTCATGTGCTGAATTATACCAGCATGAAGCGGCAAAGGGAGTGATGAGTGTAGCTAGTGCAACCGTTGGTGGGAACTATGAGCAAACTACCTTCTTTTGAATTTGATAATCGGTTGGGCCCAGATAACGTTTCAGCCACCCCCGGATTGGAGTGGCTGTTTTTGGATGATTTCCTTAGTCCGTACAAACGACAGCCATGAACTCGTCGTCTGTCATCGCGAGATAGGCATGGGTGGTATCGAGCGTTTCCAGTTTACGCATGAAGACCCCGATGGCCTGTGTACGTTTTTTCCCCTGGAATTCGTTCGGATATCGACAGACCGTAGCGCTGAACCAGTCTACGAGGTCAGATACGGATAGCGGAACGTCGTGCGGCTCGCCCACCATGAACTCCAGGTTCGTCGATACTTCGAGCGTAGTTTTACGTTGCTGGTGCTCGTAACTAGTCACGATACTTTCTCCCTCAAGAACAGATTACGGCTAGATAACCACGCTATACGCGTGAATGCAACTAGGCGCGCATAGTTCTGCTCC
Source organism: Minisyncoccia bacterium (assembly GCA_038228545.1). Lineage (GTDB taxonomy): Bacteria > Patescibacteriota > Minisyncoccia > Phycocordibacterales > Phycocordibacteraceae > C7867-001. Next base: position 20,899 of record JBBRPE010000003.1, read on the forward strand.
GCGCCTTGCGGTGAAGCGTTATGGAAAAGCGATGGGCTTCTGAGTTTGCGAGCACTGCATCTGCGTCTGTAATGCCCGCCTTCTTACCACCCAGCACTTCACGCGGACGGTGCTTTTCGTCCTTCACGACTGCGGCTACTGGTATACCGATGCCGAGCTCCTTCAGTACCACTTCAGCCGCCTTTTTATGGGTTAGCCCACCATCCACCACAATGGCGCGTGGGTAGGTCCACTCCGGATGTCCAAAACGACGTGAGAGGATTTCTTTCAGCGATGCGATGTCGTTATTTAAACTCTTCCCGCCTGCGCCACGTATTTTAAAGGAGCGATAGTCGCTCTTGAGAGGCATGCCAGCTTCAATAACTACCATAACGCCGATGGCATTCGTGCCAGATAGATGTGCCGTGTCATACGCCTCTATGCGCGGACCAGTATCTTCGGCACGCGATTCGTCTTTTATGAGCGATACGTCCTGAATATGATCGAGTGCAAAGAGTTGATGTTTGATAGTCCCCGCGTCTTCAAAGCGCTCCTCCCGTATCGCGGATTTCATATCCTTACCAAGCTGCACTCGAAGTGCTTTCACTCGTCCGGAAAGAAAGAGAGAAACGTTACGTATTGAGCGCAAGTACTGTGTGCGGTCCATATTCCGAGGATACTGACCTATCTGACGATTGAACTCTACATTTGCCTGTAGGTGTTTATTGCCACCGGCGACTTTCCGGCCAAGTCCTTCTTTTGATGGAAGAATGGGACGTGACGTATCGTAAAAAGGGAAGATGCGACGAATGAGACGAAGACCCTCGCGTAATTGGTAGCCGGACGGAAATGGTCCATGAATGTCTTTGAGTAGAAGTGTTCCAGAGCGCTTTGCTTTGAAATCAATATCCTTGCCTCGTATGGCGAGTACGCGTGGAATTTCTTCGTCGGTGATGACTGCATAGAGAAAGGTTTTGTCGTCCTTACCCATCGCGTTGGCTGGTGGATTATGTTCACGAATGAGTGCCGCTTCACGCACCAGTGCTTCGAGCACAGTGGGTGTTGTCTCGTGCATAAGGCCGTCAGCTTGCGTGACCATGTCGACGAGGCGTGGCCCACGTGTCGCTATAAGGTCGTCGTCGAAATACGAGCGCACGCGATCTCGAAGCGATGTCGCTTTTCCTACATACAGAATCTTTTTCGACTTCCCTTTGCCCTTGGTAAAGAGATACACACCCGGGCAGTCGGGCAAGTCGAACTTCTTCAGTTGTTCGCGCTCCATATATGAATATCCTACGCGTCTCGCGTACGTCCGTAAAATCTCCCAGTCCGCCTCATAAGGAGGCGGACTGTTTTATTCGGCAGCAAAAGCGACCGTGTGTACTGCGGCACGCTTCTTTCGTTCTTCGCGGCGACGCCACCTGACCCACGTGCGCCGTATCCGTAGCTTCAGTTCGCGCAGCTCCGCCTTTTCTTCGAACGTAAGCGGCTGTTCGTTGAGCGGAGCATGTCCCGGAAGCGGCTCCCACTTCACCAGCTTGTCGCCTTTCCGGTACTGACCCGTCAGTGTCGTTTCAGATACCCAAATGCCGTCAGAAGGCTTCCAGGTCGGTTTCGGTGTGGTGTAGCGGAAGAATTTCGGTTCTTCGTCGCTCATTGTCTCTCCCCTCTATGCAAAGACGCACTCTAAAGTTCTAGTGTACTACGACTGGTATACATTGACGTCGTATAATTATCTTGTATAGTGCAGATTGGCCTGAATCAGACATAACCGAAAGGGTTTACACATGCATGCCATCCTCAACGGAGCTGCGAATTTGGGTATTCTCGTCGAACTCGCTCTCATAGCTCTCTACGCCAGCACGATTGTAGTCACACTACTGCTCGTCTACCTCAAACCGAGACCGTGGAGAATGTGGCCTTACACACTGTCCGGAATCGCATGCACTGGTGTTTTCACAGCTATCGCCGTCTTCTTCTTCCTCTTCTTGTGGCACCACCAAGCACACGATTGGAGAGTCTGGAGCGGCGGTGTCTCGGCTCTGTTTCTGGTGATCGGTGCACTGTTCGGCTGGACGGTCGGCAGGTGGACACCCGCCCAGCCTGTTCCAGAGACCTAGCTGCAACCAAGACAGCGGTAGTTCCCGCAAAAGCGTCCGTCCCGATAGCAAAGGGCGGACGTTTTTATTTCTTATTTTTATTCTTCGCGTGCTTGCGGAGCATCTTCGCAAGATACTCGCCCGTATAGGAGCCTTCGGCTTCCGCCACCTCCTCCGGAGTTCCCTTCGCAATAATCTTTCCGCCCTTAAGACCACCTTCCGGCCCAAAGTCGATAAGCCAGTCTGCCGACTTAATCACGTCAAGATTGTGTTCGATAACGACAACGGTATTACCGCGACGCACGAGCTCCTGGAGTATGTCGATAAGCTTCTTGACGTCGTCGTAGTGAAGACCGACTGTCGGCTCGTCCAGGAGATAGAGCGTCTTCATGGTATGTGGACGATAGAGCTCAGAAGCAATCTTCACGCGCTGTGCTTCACCTCCCGAGAGCGTCGTAGCTGACTGTCCGAGGGTAAGGTACTGCAGGCCAGTAGCGTTCAACTGTTCAAGCCGGTCATTGATAGCCGGAATATCCTTGAAGAATACTTCTGCTTCTTCAATGGTCATCTGTAGAACTTCATAGATATTCTTACCTTTGAAGCGTACTTCGAGTGTCTCGCGCATGAAGCGTGTGCCGTTACAGACGTCACAGGTGACGTATACCGTCGGCAAGAAGTGCATCTCCACCGCGATGGTGCCGTTCCCTTGGCAGGCTTCACAGCGTCCACCCGCAACGTTAAATGAGAACCGTCCTGGCTTCCAGCCACGTGCACGTGCTTCTGGCGTTGCGGCGAACAAATCACGAATGTGTGTAAACGAGCCCGTGTACGTAGCTGGGTTTGAGCGCGGTGTACGACCGATTGGGGACTGGTCTATTAGTACGACGCGTCCGACGTATTCAGTGCCCGTCATACTCGCAATGTGCTCCAGCTTCGATTCACGCCTAGCGAACCGGGCAGCAACGTTGCGATGCAGAATATCGTAGAGGAACGTGGACTTCCCTGAGCCTGACACACCGGTAATGGCAACAAGTTTGCCAAGTGGTACATCGACGTTTTGGTTCTTTAGGTTATGCAGTGTTGCTCCCTTTATGGAAATCTTTCCTTTCTCGCTCTCACGGCGCTCCTCAGGGACTTCAATCTCCCTCTCCCCACGCAGATACGCAAGCGTAGACGAACCACTTTCGTTTTTATCCGCAGTGAGTAAGTCCTCGAGCCAACCTGACGCGACAACCTTTCCGCCGTGAGTACCAGCTCCTGGCCCAATATCTATAAGGTAGTCGGAGGCATAGATAGTGTCTTCGTCGTGCTCAACGACGAGAATGGTATTTCCTAAATCCTTCAGACGCAGAAGTGTCTGTATCAGGCGGTCGTTATCGCGTTGATGCAGACCAATGGTTGGCTCATCGAGCACATAGAGTGCACCGACGAGTCCCGTACCGAGCTGTGACGCGAGGCGAATGCGCTGTGCCTCACCACCCGAGAGCGTTGCGGCAGAGCGGTTCAGCGTGAGGTAGTCGAGACCGACGTTCAACATGAAGTCGAGTCGAGAGGTTATTTCACGCAGTATTGGTAGTGCAATCTCTGCTCGCATTTCGGAAAGTTCGAGATGGTCCATGAAATCCTTTGCTTCACGAATTGAGAAATTGGTGAAATCGACAATATTGATACCAAGGCCGTTGTTTATCTTCGGATTCTTTTTTCCGGAAAGGTAGACACGAAGTGCTTCGGGTCGCAGACGCTTCCCTTCACACACCGGACAGACCTCCTCGGAGAAGAGGGACTTTGTGCCAAGACCATTACAAGCCGGGCATGCGCCGTAAGGACTATTGAATGAAAAAAGACGCGGCTCTACTTCCGGGAAGGACACGCCGTCATCTGCACAGATAAACTTCGCCGAGAGAGTCTCCATAGTCCCGTCAGCGTGTTTAATCTTTACGAGACCATCACTTTCCTTAAGTGCGAGCTCGAGCGCTTCAGAAAGGCGTTCACGCGCAGCATCCGGAGTGCGAACGAATTCGGAGACGAATATGGAGTCCACCTGAGCATCGATGTCGTGTCGCTTGTTGCGGTCGAGCTCAATCTTTTCGCGAAGGGTGTGCAACTTTCCATCAATAACTGCCTTTTCGTAGCCCTTACCAAGAAGATCGTAAAGGAGCTGGTAGTACTCGCCCTTACGGCCAACAACGACTGGTGCATAGATAGTTACGACACTTCGGTCCAGTGATACCTCCATGACGTTGACGTTGTCACCACCCGTCTTCGCGCTAATACGCTTCTGAATAAGCCCAATCATCTCCTCCTTCGAGAGCTTTGATATAGGCACGTCGTGATTCGTACAATACGGCTGGCCGGCACGAGCATAGAGCACACGGAGATAATCATAAATTTCAGTCACGGTAGCGACTGTTGAGCGTGGGTTATTCGAACGAGACTTCTGATCTATGGAAATAGCGGGTGAGAGGCCGGTGATTTCGTCCACGTCCGGCTTCTGCATCTGATTCAGGAACTGACGTGCGTATGCAGAAAGTGACTCGACATAGCGACGCTGGCCTTCCGCAAAAATTGTATCGAAAGCAAATGACGACTTACCTGAGCCGGAAAGCCCCGTGACCACGGTCATCGCTCCACGAGGAAATTCCGTCGAGATATTTTTCAAATTATGAGTACGCGCACCCTTCACGCGAATCCATTGGTCCGCGTTTGCATGTTTTTCGTGCGTGTCTTTCTTTTCTACTTTTTTAGGAGTTGCCATCTATTTATTTGGTCTTCATACCATAGGTACGAAGACACCCGGCCCTTGGAGGGACCGGTACTATATGAGTATACCATTTGACGCACCTGTGTGCTTAGACAGTACCTGGAGGAACGGATGCTTCAGGTGCGGGCGTAGCAACGGGAGCGGTTTGTGTAGAAGCTGCAGCAAGCGAGAGCTCTATCTTCGAAACGATTTCTTCTATCGGCACCTCAGCTTTAATAAGATAGTCGTTTGCCCCAAGCGCAATTGCACGGTCTTTGTCCTTCTGCTGACCGAGATTAGACACAATAATGACCGGTGTTTTTGCGAGGTCGTCTGTACGTGTACGGATTGATTCAAGAACGGCGAAACCGTCCATGGTAGGAAGCATAAGGTCGAGCAGTACGAGCGCGGGCTTATTCTGCTCGAATAAAGCGAGTGCCTCGTTGCCATCGCTGGCATAGAGGGTCTGGTACTTACCAGCCATCGTGTGACCGATGAGGTTTTTCAAAATAGGGTCGTCCTCGACAACAAGTATAAATTTGGTTTCAGGCATAGTGTCATTTTAGCACCCGCAGGGGATTAGTTTGCAACCGGCAAACTGAAGGTAAATGTAGTTCCCGCTCCATCTTTATTCCCCTCAAAATTAAGGTCTCCTCCATGATCGGTCGCTATAGTGCGAGCAATATAGAGCCCGAGACCATTTCCTGAGTTTTCTTTTTGTATCGCATTCTGGGCTCGGTAGAAGCGTTCAAAGATGCTGGCACGATCACCTTCTTTAATACCAATCCCCGAATCTTTCACGTGTATAAATATTCTTCCGAGGCCTGCGTCCATAAATACACGCACCGTGCCACCTGCCGGTGTATAGCGAATTGCGTTTTCTACAAGGTTATTGAGAACCCACTTAATACGCTCGCGGTCTGCCTTTGCCTTAGCGAGTGGTACTTCGCTTTTCTCATAGTACAGAGTTACCTGGCGGGTCTGTGCGAGTGGACTAAAATCACGTGTAATTTCTTCAAGCACATCGCTCATATTCACCGGCTCAAACTTGTATTTGTATTTACCTGATTCAATAGCCGAAATATCAAGAAGCGTGCCGATGATAGTCACCAGGTCGCGACTCTTGGTGACGGCACTATCGACGAGCACTTGCTGGTCTGCATTTAAACCAGACGTTTGTAGAGCTTCAAGCGCCCAGCGTATGCCCGTCATGGGAGTGCGCAGCTGATGCGCAGCAGTTGAAATAAAATCCGACTTCATACGTGAGACTTCCATATCGCGATTGTGCACGCGCTCCACGTTGTTGGTGTATTCCTGGAACGCTTCCACGAAAGAGCTGACCTCAATGATTGACTTGTCTAGGTGTGGCAGAGGCATCTGACGGTTGTGCTGTGCAAACTCGTTCATGGCGAGTCCAATCGTTTTTACCGGCTTAATAATTGCTCGGGTAATGAACAGATATAGCCAGACAAACAACAGCGCGATAAGTGCATAGAGCAGACCGGCACAAATATAGAGTATGAACGCAGATGGTGCCTCAACACCAAAAACGAGAATGGAGTACGGAAGCAATCCTCCGAGCAGGCCCCAGATAATCTGGAACGCGAGTAACGTGAAGCCGCAAATAAGTAAGAGCGACCCAGCAAAGAGAGCGGTAAGGAGCGTGCGTGCAGACATGTATATATCGTAGCACTACACACACGCACGACGGTAGAAATTATCGCCCTCGACGTCGAGCTCGAGAAGGTGGCGCACCTTTCGGTTCCTTGCCCTCAAGCACGTAAATTTCATCACGCAGTATTGCAGCGGTTTCGAAGTCGAGCGCCTCAACTGCTTCACCCATCTGCTGTCGCTTGTCCTTAAGAAAACCTTGCGGATCTTCCTCGTACAGCTTTGCATCGAGCTCAAGCAAGCCAGCGACTGTCTTTTGATGCTCGGTCCGCATTGATGCCGCAATATCCTTAATTTCCTTTTTAATGGTCGCGGGAGTAATACCATGCTTTGTGTTGTATGCCTCTTGAATAGTCCGTCTGCGGTTCGTCTCAGAAATGGCACGGTCTAAGGAACCGGTCATGTTGTCGGCGTAGAGAATAACGCGACCAAGTACGTTGCGGGCGGCGCGACCAATAGTCTGTATGAGAGAGGTCTCCGAGCGCAAGAATCCTTCCTTGTCGGCATCGAGTATGCCGACAAGCTCTACCTCCGGAAGGTCGAGTCCCTCTCGAAGTAAGTTCACGCCGACGAGTATGTCGAATTCGCCCTTGCGGAAAGCGGTGAGTATTTCTATACGCTCGATAGTTTTAATATCCGAATGCAAATATTCAGCTTTGATTGACTTCGCACGAAGGAAGTCGGAAAGGTCCTCTGCCATTTGCTTCGTGAGTGTGGTCGCGAGAGCACGGCCACCGCGTTTAATTACGATTTCGCTCTCTGCAATAAAGTCAGCAATCTGACCGGGATAGCTTCCCTCTTCTGTTACGGGGCGCACGGTAAGCTCGGGATCAATAAGCCCGGTTGGACGAATAATCTGTTCAACCACCTGACCCTTGGGCGCAACAGAGTGCTCACGTTCGTAGTTCCCCGGTGTTGCAGACGTAAAGATGACCTGGCCGATATTCTTTTCGAATTCTTCAAATTGCAGAGGTCGATTATCGCGCGCCGACGGAAGACGGAAACCATGCTCGACAAGTACATCCTTGCGCGAACGGTCTCCGGCGTACATGCCACCTATTTGCGACACCGTCACGTGGGATTCATCAAGAACCGTGAGGAAGTCAGCCGAACCATCTTTCTTGTGCGGGAAATAGGAAAGAAGCGTAAACGGTGGCTCACCCGGCGAGCGGCCATCGAAGTGTCGAGAATAATTCTCAATACCACTCGTGTACCCCATCTCACGAATCATTGCGAGATCGTGTTGGGTACGGCGCTTCAAGCGCTCATGTTCAAGTGGCTTCTCCTCACGTTTAAGCTGACCGAGTCGCTCCTCAAGCTCATTCTTAATGCTTTCAATAGCACGCGCTCTGTCGTCTTCGTCTGAGACGAAGTGCTTTGCCGGAAAGATAAATAATGACTCCGGTGAGCTGGTCTTTGCGCGCGAGACGGGATCAAGGGCATCGATATGGGCGACCTTGTCGTCATCAAACGTAATTTTATATACAGCACGTTCGTTAACCGGCATTATCTCTATTGCGTTGCCGACAGCACGTATTTTTCCCGGTTCTAGGTCTGCGTTCGTGCGTTCGAAATAAATGCCAACGAGTTTGCGGATAAGTGCCGCGCGATTCTCTGGCTCACCTACTACGAGCTTAACGTGTACCTTTTCGTAATTTGCAGGTGAGCCGAGTCCGTAGATAGCAGAGACGGACGCCACAATAATAACGTCCGAGCGTGTGAGCAGGGCCTGTGTCGCCGCGTGACGCAATCGATCAATTTCCTGGTTTATTTGTGCTTCCTTTTCTATAAACGTATCGGAACGAGCGATATATGCTTCCGGCTGATAGTAGTCATAGTAGGAAACGAAATAGTGAACAGCGTTCTCGGGAAAGAATTCGCGGTATTCCTGCGCAAGCTGAGCCGCGAGTGTCTTGTTGTGAGCCATGACCAAGGTCGGCTTACCTATGTTCTGAATGACGTTTGCAATGGTGTAGGTCTTGCCCGAGCCAGTCACTCCAAGCAGAGTCTGGTAGGGCAGACCCGTCTCTACACCCTCGGTAAGCTTCTTGATAGCAGCTGGCTGATCGCCCGCAGGCGGAAACGGCGAATGTATCTTGAATTGACCTTCCATACAGCCATTGTATATTCGTTTGGGGAACTTCGCATTAACGCAGAAAGGAGGAGCCCCATGTTGGAAGACACTGTGGCTACTGCCATTGCGGGACAGCCGAAACTTCGAGATCTCTACTACAAAATGCTCGCGCTGTATACACAGCTCGACAAGACGATTCTCGTCAGTGCACTACCGGTTTTTGTGGACGGGGCCGGAGTTGTCTTCGACGGCGCGCGCGAAAACCTGAGTGTCGCTAAGCCGGGCACCAATACATACAGGCGCGACATCTTCGACGAGCTTCTCTTCGTCGCACACGGCTTGTCTGTAGGCCGATACGACGAATCGGAGAGGGAGCTGTTCGAGTCCATGAGCCAGCATGTGCTCACTTCGATTGAAAGAAGCGGTGAGGTCTTCGCTCGTAGTTCTGCTGTGCCGACGGTACCGAAGGAGAAGTTCATGTAGGAGGTCGCCCCTTGGGGCGACCTTTCCTAGTAGTACTTTTCTACAAAGTCTTTTCGATACTGCTCAAAAGTTCCTGCATGAATCGCCTCACGTGCACCGTCCACGAGTTTAATAATGAAGCCGAGATTGTGCATTGAGCAGAGTATGGAGCCCAACATCTCGCCCGCACGCAGTTGTGAAGAAATATACGCACGGGAAAATCCTTCCGTTCCGGCGACAATAGTCTCCGGGTCGAGCGGACCGTAGTCGTTTTTAAATTTCTCACCCTTGAGGTGCAGAATACCGTGTGTCGTATATATGGAGCCATGACGCCCGATGCGCGTTGCTGCGACACAATCAAAGAGATCCATGCCTTCCGCTATACCGGTTAGGATATCGCCCGGTTCTCCAATGCCGAGGAAGTGGCGCGGCTTTCCTTCCGGAAGTTCCGGGATAGCGGCCTGCAATGCCCCGTCCATGTCCTCTTTACTAAAGGAACCGCCGATACCAAAGCCATCGAAGTCCATGCTCGCAATTTCCTTTGCACTTTCCTTGCGCAAATCCGCGTACCGTCCTCCTTGGACGATTCCGAAAATCGCCTGCTTCTGATTAGCGTCAAGATTTTGGCGATGGGCTTTCAGTGAACGCTCTGCCCATTTGTGTGTACGACGCATGGCTTCCGCTTGGTATTCATACGGCTCCGTCGGACTGGTGCATTCATCAAACGCGAAGAACATATCGGCTCCGAGTGCATGCTGAATCTCGACCGAGCGCTCCGGTGTAAACCGATGCAGAGAGCCATCGAGATGTGAGGTGAATGTCACACCTTCTTCGTCAATGACCGCAAGCTGTCCGTGCTGACTCGCAACGTCTTCGTCGTAAACGGAGACTACCTGGTCGTTCGCATTCTCCTCACCCTTCGCAATCTTCGTAATCGTCTTGCCGAAGGCAGCACCCAAAGAGAATACTTGAAACCCGCCCGAGTCAGTCATGGTCGGACCTTTCCACCCCATGAACGCTCCGAGTCCACCGGCGTCTTGTATGATTTTTTCTCCTGGTTGCAGATAGAGATGATACGTATTCGCAAGCACTACCTGAGCACCCATTTTTTCGAGTGCACTCGGTAACACGCCCTTTACACCAGCCTTCGTTCCGACCGGCACAAAGGCTGGTGTTTGCACTACTCCATGAAGCGTTGTGAGGGTGGCGGCCCGCGCGCGACCGTCACGTGCCGTGATATCGAAGGATAAAGACTTCATATCTACCTAAAGTAGCGGTCTCCGGTGTATTGAGCAACCAAATACGGCTTTGTACCAGGGTATTGACACATTCACAAACGTAGTGTATATACTTATATTAGGTACTTGTTCTTCACAGTCTAGTTGGAGAACCAGGCCATTACAGCAACAGGAGGGCATCTCAGATGTCTAATCTCAACAGGGCGTTGAGGCTTGCCCTCAGCGCCACCGTCGCCATGTCAATTCTGGCGAACGCGGCTAACGCCCAAAGCGTTCCGCAGGTTCCGAGTGGAGGAGCGGCATCCGTCGTTTCCCAGTCGACTTCGCAAGAAGCGGCTTCGGCCGCCTACGTCACGCTTGCGGAACGGACGGCACCTTGCCGTTCGAACGCCACCTACTGCATCGAGCCGCGTCCGGCCCGACCGTCGACCATCGACGGCACGAGCCCGACCGTCACTCCGACGGAATGGATGCGGGATTATCCCCGTTCGGGAATGGCCGGCTACAACCGGATAGCGAGGGCGAACCAGGCCCTCTGCTCCACTGCTGACGAATACGTCGCGGGTCTCAGGACCCTCGACCAGCTCTTCGTCAGCGCCGGAAACGAGTACCAGTTAATTCAGGACGTCTATAACGACCTTCCTGATGCGATTCGCCGCAACGCCCGAGTGATGATTGCCACGCAAGCGGTGCAAGCCGGTCTGCTGTGCCTTCTCTCGTTCGGCACGTACTGCATCGCGGTGGTTGTCGGCGCCGCGGGCAACATCATGACTACGCACACTAACGAGCGTATCCAGCTGACTTCGGTCCAGCTGGCGCTCGCGAACATCGTGGTCACGAAGCTCAACATCTGGTCGAATCGTCTGACGATTCGACTGGACAACCTGTGGCTGAAGGACTGGCTTCCGAACTGCGAGGGGCTGGGGTATCACATCAACTTCACTCTCCCGCCGCTCGGCCCGCCGCCGTCGGTTCCGGAAGGCTTCGGCCAACCGGCGCTCCCTGCCGGTCACCACTAGACAAGCAACCTTCTGACCCCTGGGTCACAAGGCAACGCCGCACCCCTCAAAAGGTGCGGCGTTTCTACATGCCTATGTGTGAATGATTACTGACCTATTTTAACAAGCTCAACTTCAAAGATAAGTGTTGCGTTCGGTGGGATTACTCCTCCTGCGCCCTGCGCCCCATAGCCAAAGTCTGGTGGGATAACGAGCTTGCGCTTACCGCCAACTTTCATACCAACCAAGCCCTGATCCCAGCCCTTGATGACCTGGCCTGCGCCAAGCTGAAACTGGAATGCTTGTCCGTGCTTTGCAGACGCGTCGAAGACCGTGCCATCAGGAAGCATGCCGACGTAATTCATGGTGAGAACGTCGCCTGCCTTAGCTGTTGCACCTGTGCCGACCACTTCATCGCTCACGGTAAGTGTTGTCGGAAGCGGTCCTTGGATAGGACCACCATGAGCTGTGGTAGGTGCTTGAGCGGAGCTGCCGGATTGTACGGGATGACCGGATATATCGAGAGAATCGGATGATGATGCCATAGTATTTTGTGAAGCTGCGTCTGTTGTCGTGGCCGTCGTAGCGTGCCCAAATGGTCGCAAAACGCTGGGCCCCAAAAACAGGAAGGCAACCGCGACGACCACGGCGAGAGTGACGGCGACGGCTGTTGCAGTGATGTTCATATGCTAGCTATTATTTTGTAACCGCAAGTATATCATCTGCGAGGCTTTCCACCGTCTCTGCAAGAGCGAGGTCGGCCTGTGGTACTTTTTTCTCGAGGAATTGAGCCATTTTCTCCTCGCTCGCTCCGCTCTTGACCAGTTCATACCAGGCAGCGCGCGTGGGCTCGTTCATTCGCTCTATCGTGCGCACAACTGCGCCGCGGAAGATAAGTGAGTTGAGCTCGAGAACAAACTTTTCCTGATCTTCGACAGAAAGCTCGCTGAAGTCTACGGAATCCAGTATGGAGTTGTAGGAAGTGGTAACGTTCATGCTTAGCTGACTACACTACTAAAAGTACCCGGCGACGGAATGTGATTAAGTTGTGTTGCTGGGTCGGTAAGGCCGTTGAGCAAGCTCGAGTGACCCTGACCATCACCCGTGACGGTCGCTGTGTAACGGAATATTCCCTGCTCTGCCAGGTCGGGTCGTTGTGCAAACAGTGTCTCTGGATTTCCTTCCACACTCACGCGCACCGGAGTACTCTGACTCGCTGCAAATCGTTGCGCGAACGAATGCAGTTCGTCGTACGACTTACCTCCCCATGCATGCAAGGTGCCGTACGTATCAGAGTAGATATGCGGAACGCGCGAATCAACGGTAATGGAATTTGCATTTGTAAATCGCGCCGGATACTCGCTCATGAGGTTGTGGCGCAAGTCGAACGACGATGGATGTACTACAGACGAATCCGTGCCCGGCGCAGGAGAAGTTTCTGGGGGCGCCGTGGATGCGGAATCAGGAGTAGCACTCGGTACTGCGTGTAAACGCTCATCAAGTGTCATATATCCACTTCCACTAGAATCTGCAGGTGCGTCTGGTGACTGTTCGAGAGTTGGTGGCGACTCGATACCAGTAGTTGCGGACTCCGCTGCTGGAGTCTCGGAGACCACTGCTGACGTAGGTGACTCGTGTGTGGGGTGGGGTCCGTTATGATGTGCACCGGAAGCGTGCGTAGCGCGCAGTTCAACATGCGGCTGGTCATGGGTAACTACGGCACCCTGCGGTGATTCTTGCATCACCGTATAGGGGTCACCATGCGCCGGAGTGAAGGTGAGTGTATGGCCGTCAGGTGAAAGCGTAAGGGTATCGCCCGGGTGGACGAGTGCACTTGTGACCGTATGCGAAGCTGGATCGAAATGTTCAAATCCGGTGGCGCGCGCGAACTGGTCTACATTATGAAACTCAAACATCTTCTGTACGAGTGGTGGTGGTGTGCTACCGGCTGGATATTGATGATGGAGCTGACGCAACATATCGGCATACATATGCGTCGCACCCTCCCCGGCTTTAATTTCGTGATGAAAACCTCCCACCTGTGATTCGGGTGCACCCGGTGTGGCTGATTGAGCTTCAGGGGAAACAGAGTGTCCGGCAGAATCTTGCGAATGCACGTCGTGTACATTTGTATCACTTGGCGCAGAAGCATCAGGATGTCCCGGTACTTCTTGTGCATGGTGCGTACCTGCCGGCGCAATTGTAGGAGTTTCCGAATGTGTAGCGGAGTGCGCAGTTGTCGAATGAAGCTCAGGACCTCCATGTGTACTGGCGGCATGAGTCGTTACCGAGTGCTCAAGCGACGTGACGCCGTGCGGTATGTGCGAACCGACTGCACTAAAACCTTCCGCTGAGAGGGCACCTGCTCCTACGCCTGCAGCAATACCTCCAACGGCGCTTCCGGTAGAGCGGAGTCTCGCATTGCGCTCAAGGGTTGCTGCAGCACCCTGACGACTCTTTGAGAGAGTTTCGAAGTAATTGGCATCGCGCAAATCGCCTACTTCACGTTTTTTAAGCGTTGCTTCCGCGTTCTGCGAAGATTTTTTTTGTGCAGTTTCGATACCTTTTCCGGTGAGCCACCCGCCGATACCCGCTGCACTCCACCACTTTGCATTACTCGAGAGTTTCGCGTGAGCATCTGTATCGCCCCGTTCCAGAGCCCCCTGTGCCCGTAGTCGCTGCACGGCGCCAATAGAAGCGACGCCAAGTGCCGAACCGGAAAGGAGAGCAGCCGCACCTATGCCGCCCGTAAGCGTACCGAATGCAAATCCAGCAACACCGAGTGCGCTTCCCAAAATAATTTTTTTCTTGGGATCCATGCCGTTATAAGCCTTAAACAATTTGTCGGCCAAGTGTCGGTCTCGTAGAGCGAGTCCTTCCATACGTGCACGTTGCTCTGATTCCTCTGCGCCAAACACCGCTGCCTTTACTACATACATACGCTGATAACGTTCGCGCATAACCTCACCGTACTGCTTCCCCTTATTAGGACCTGCCTGAATTACCTCGTCCAGGTGACGGTCCTGTCGTGCAGCTGAGCCCCGACCCTCACGTCGTTCCTGTATGGAATCGAGAAGTGTCCGAGCGTGCATGACTCGCGTTGCGACCCACTGCCTGCGTGCAAGCTGTACCTCATCCGGGAGTTTATCTTGATTTCCTTTTTGTAATCCAAGACGTTCGCCGAGTGCACCTAAAAAGCCACGGTTCTGTTGGTGAGCTTTAAGCAAATCGAAATATGTTTCTTTATATGCTTTTTCCGTATCGATAGTCGGGTCATAGAAGTCCTTTTTAAAGGTTTCGTTGGCTGTTTGCTTAGTACTCCGACGCTCTGCACGGGCTGCAGCTTCCTGTACACTCACCGTCGGTCCTTCAGGAAGCGTATTCGAAGCGATAACAGGTGAAGGATAGTGCGGTTCACCTGTATAGACCTCACTAGCGACAACACCGACATCTGACTGCGGAGAGTATTTATCGAGAAGTGCCTGCAACTTTGCTTTGTATTCTGCTTTTGAATTCGGGCTCGGTTCGTTACTTTCAAAGTCCCTCTTCAAAGTAAGTAAGTCCTCTCTCAGTGCGTTATCGGCAACCGGTTCTTCGTGTTCTGATTGTGCGTTTTGTTCCACCACGGCTGCACCTCCAGCCTCTGGAGAGACTGCATCAGGAGCGGTTTTCTGCTCGTCACTTCGTAAGTCAGGCAGTGCAATAACGTCTGGAGCAGTATCTACTGAAGTAGGTGCTTCCTCGTCGAATGGCACATCTGTACTTCCATCTTCCGGAGTACTACGGTCTGACGACTCTGGTCGCGGTTTAGTTCGCTTCTGTACTTCACGTTTTGCAATAACAGTCTGTCTCGCGAGTCTGTCTTCATGTTCCTGTGTTTGCGCTGCCTTTTCGCGCTCAAGTGCACCTTGTAACTTTCCGGCTTGATCAAGGAGCTGATCACGCTCTTCGCGCTTCATACTTCGTGCAGCTTTTCTTTCCACCTCAGGGAGGGTCGCTTCTGTTTCCCGTATAATTTTTCTGTTTCGTGTCAGCTTTTGAACTGCGTCTGGCAATTTTTCACGTATATTTTTCTCCACTCCATCCACTATCGCTTGTTCACTCGCTTCAACACGAGCACGATTGTCAGCAATTGCTTTTGCTTCGTCCTCACGCTGTTTGCGTCTATAGAAAGCAACTCTATCCGCGCGACCAATTTTATTCGCTACTTCAGGAATCGTATCAATTAACTGCTCAGCAGACATCTCGGTCGATGTGTTTGTAGCCTTACGCACCTGCTCTGCGCGTATAGCCTTCGTTAGTTCCTTGGTCTTGGCTCCAAGTTCTTTACTTCGTGGCGTTCGTTCCATTCCTCGAGACATAGCAAGTGTATTACGAAAGATAACGGGCCTTAATCATTGATTCAACTGTAGCACGGTCACGACCGTAGGTAAGGTAGGAAAGCTCACGCAAGTCATCTATTTGCGCAGGATTCCCTGCAACGGGAGGAAGTGTCTGAATGTTAAACGGCTTTTGCGGAACACCTCCTGCAAGAATTTTTACGTATGCGTTGTAATTCTCTATCGACGTAAAATCGCCGGCTTTAAAGACCGGAGCAAACTGCTTCTCAAAGAATTCGCCGTCTTCCTGACCAACACGGAATATCGACATGGAGCCAACGTTTCCGAATACGGCGTTTCGTGTCTTTTCATCCACCTGTGAGAGGAATTGATGCGCGATAGTCAGTGAAAGTTTGTATTTACGTGCCTCGGAAAGAATGCTCGGAATAGAATCCGTCGTGATGTTCTGGAATTCATCTATATACAGGTAGAACGGCGCAAAATCTCCACGTGGATTGTCCGCGCGTGAAAGTGCCGCCATAAAGAGCTTGCCCACAAGGATAAGGCCGAGCAGGTTTGCATTGCGCTCGCCGAGGCGACCCTTTGAGAGATTTACCAGCAATATTTTCTTATTGTCTATGACATCACGGAACTGGAAGGATGATTGCTGTTGGCCAATGATAGGGCGCATGAAATCGTTCGCCGTGAAGTCGTCGAACTTGTTCGTAATGTACGGAACGATGTTGGCGAGCGAGGCTTCCCCTTCCGCTTGTGTCGCTATTTCATTCCAGAACTGGTTCACAATCGGATTCATCGATTTCGAAAGCTTGTAGTCTCGGAATGGCTTATTTGAAAGCACACGACCAATGTCCATCAGCGTTGAGCCGGATGCCGGGTCTTCCATGACGAGGAGGGTGGCATTGCGGAAGTACTGCTCAAATGCCGGCCCCATACTTTCCGGTACATCACCGTACAATCTTCGGAAAATCGCGAGTAACTCATTCACGATAAACGTTTTTTGTTCAGGACGTGACGCATCGTACTCGAGCAGATTGAGTCCGAATGGACGGGAGATTTCAGCGGGGTCGAAATAGATGACATCCTCAAAGCGCTCCGGCGGTATGTAGGAAAGCACATCGAGAATGTCGTTTCCGTGCGGGTCAATGAAACAAACGCCGTTGCCAGCAGCAATATCCTGGGCAATAAGCGTCTTCATAAACGAGGTTTTACCGGTACCCGTTTGTCCTATGACGTAAAGATGACGTAGACGGTCCTCAGGAGTGAGACGTATGCTGGTCTGTACTCCACGATAGTCGTTTGCACCAAGCACAATGCCGTCTTGCGGTAGCGCAGTCGGTGCCGGTGCGGAGGTAAAGCGCGACTGCGCAAGGTGCGGACTTGATTCGATTCCTTTAGGTGGGAAGTGGTACAGCGTCGTGAGCTCACGAATCGAAAGAGGCATATCGCTTGCATCAGAAAAGAGACGGAAGGTAAAGTCACGAAAGAGTTTCTTCGCATCGCCTCGTTCTACATTCTTAAATTCAATGCGATTGCCAATAGTGTTTTCGAATTGATTAAAAGCGGCCGCTAACTCTGTTCTAATGGAATGTGCTTTTACCGCATCGGTGGAAGACACGACAATACGGATATTCGTTTCGACGATAGGAGCCAGTATCTTCTTCTCCACCTGTTCAATCGCTACTTTGTCGGCGTGGGCTGGGTCAAGCGCTTTCTTTTGCGGACCTAAGAGTCCTATGGCTTCACGGGCAAAATCGCCCACGAACGTTTCTGGAAGATTGAAAGCACGGGACCTATGTTCACCCTTACGGAGTTCTGCGAGTACTCGACGATAATGATCGGTATAGTGGCTACCTCTCGGACGAATGAGTATCTGAAGCGATGCTCCTTCACCTTCCGCGTCAATCTTTGCGAACGCATTTAGAATTGAATTGAGCGGGTCATAGTCAAAGTCACCGTAGTCCTTGAGCGGCAGCATTGCTTTATCTTTTAGAGTCGCATACGCGCCAATCGAATTTCCGTCTTCGGTAAACACGTTATAGTCGTTGGGTTGGCCTTTGATGCGTGCATCAGGGAATATAGCGAGAAGCTGTTTCTCGAACAGGTCCTTCTTGCCGTTGGGCACGGACGCATAAAATTGAAGCGTTGGGGAATTTACCGGCACCGCGAGCTCGAGCGTGTAGTAGGGTGGCTCTTTAGCATCGGCTTGCTGTATGGACTGCATGCCGGAATAAAACTGCTCCATTGCGGAAACCAATTCCTTGAGGGTTTTCGTCCGCGCATTGTTTCCTCCATCGGCTTCCGGTTCAGGAAGTGCTATTTCATAGAGCGTCATATGGAGTGCCTTCCATGTAGGCTGGCCTTCCGCAAGCCCGGTAGCCGTCATTCCGGAGATAATGTACTGGACGAGGAAACGATGGAAATCATCCTCAAGATGAGGATTATTGAGCTTTTCAAGAACGCTGAATGCGTTCTTGATTCCCTTCTCCTCCATAATCCCGCGAAGCTCTTTAATAGTTTCGTCGTTTTGTTCCGGAGAGAGCGAGTCTGCGAGTTCGAGAAGTGCAGCGGGAGTAGCGCGATATTCGGGTGCGAGCACCGTATCAGGTGAAGTGCGATGTACCAGAATGCGCTCATGCGCTACTTCTTCGCGTGGTGCCGTCTCGCGCATCGAAGCAAGCTCAGCTTCTTTACGTGCAACTTCTGCGCGCAAATACGCAAGTTCATCCTCCGGACTAGCCAGTGGTCGTAGTGGGCCCTCCATACGTTTGAGTATACGATACGAAATATCACGTAAACAGATACGTATGGATAAAAAGAGACGCACATGATGCGTCTCTTTTTACAAGGCGAAATTTAGATTGAAGCGGACTGGCGTGTCATCATGCCGAAGAAAGCAGTCACGAGTGACACAACAATGGAAAAGAAGAATGCTGCCCAGAAACCGTTCACATGGAAGCCAGGAACAATCATTGCAGCGAGCATGATGAGAAGCGCATTCACGACAAGTGAAAAGACCCCGAGCGTAACGATGTTAATCGGAAGAGTTAGGAGGTGGATTATCGGCTTGAAGAACACGTTAATGACGCCAAGGACGATAGCGAGCAAGGCAAGGCTAATGAGGGAGTCGTGTGTAACGCCCGGTACGAGATATGCGGCGACGAGAATTGCTAAAAACGATACTACCCAGTGGATGAGAGTCATGTGTATGACGCTAATTGATAACTCCTCAAGTATAGCTCCGTATGTACAGATTCTGAGGAAGACTGTGTAGAACTTCTACGGGTGAAGGAAAAAGGCAACGGCCATAATGACGTACGCAATAAGCAACTGGAACCCTTCGAACCACGTGCTTTCTCCGTCCTCAACCACGGCATTCGTGACAAATACCGCAAAAATAATTGAGGCAAGTTCAAACAAATCGAAAACGAGATTCATGGGCTGTCCGAGGAACAAGCTAACGAGTACAAGCACCGGCGCAACGAACATAACCACCTGCGTAGCAGACCCGACCGCAATCTGAATCGAAAGATCCATTTTGTTTTTAATTGCAGCAGTAACTGCAGAGAAGTGCTCGGCGACATTTCCTACTATTGCCACGACGATGACTCCAATAAATAGCTGTGTCCAACCGAATTGCGCAACAACTGGCGTAATCGAACCCACCAGTATTTCAGAAAGAACGGAGACCGCGACCGTAGCGCCGAGCAGAATGATAACGCTCATGCGGGCACTCCACTTCGGCGCAATGGAGCGTTCATCTTCTTCTTCGCCTTTATAGAGATGTTTGTGCGTATGTAGTGTGAAGAGGAGATTTGCACCGTACGCAGCAATCATAAGAATTGCCACGAGTACGGAGAGTGGCTCTATATTGCCCGTATTACCCTTTCCATCAGTTGCAAGAAATATGGCCGGCACCACAAGCGCGGTAGTTGCAAGAAGTAGCATCGAGCAGGCCGCTTTAGCGGCCGTCGCATTGAAGTGCTGCCGTTCGCGTTTACGCCCTCCCAAAAACATGGCGGTACCGAGTACAAACAAAAGATTACCGAGAATAGCACCAGTGATAGTCGCCTTCGCCACTTCTACAAGCCCAGCCTGAATGGCAAAAATAGAAACGATGAGTTCAGTCGCATTCCCGAATGTTGCATTCAAAAGACCGCCAATAGCGGGATTGGTACGAAGTGCCAAGTCTTCCGTCGCGTCACCAATATATTTAGCAAGCGGAATCATTGCTGCTGCGGACAAAAGAAACACGGTCAGCGCAGAGAAATGGAAATAATCCGCAGCGAGCGCAAGCGGAGTGAGGAGTAAGAGGCCGGAAAATAGCTTGCCGATCACGCTATCAGTATACCAGGACGCCAATGCTCGCTAGCGGACAAAGGTGAAGCTTTTAAGGGTTGCCTCGAGGGCTGTATAGGAGGCGTCCAACTTTGCCTGTGGTATGTCAGCTTTGCTTACGGGGTCGTCGCGATAACTAGAACCGGTCTTAATCTGTTCAAGTGCGATACAGGTGCCATTACGAAGTGTTCGATAACTAACGCCCTGTACGTACTGCATCATAGCCGCGTCCTGGAAGCTAAAGACTTTCCACGTCGCTCCGCCGAACACCGCGTCAGGAAGTGCTACTTCTGCCTGGGCAGTTGCTGCCGTTTCGCAACGGGCCAGCTCCTTTGGGTCGTTGCTTGCACCAATGCGAATTTCAGCATCAAAGTAACGTGGATAGGAATGGTCTGACTGTGCTCGCTCACCGATTATGGAAATAATTGGCGTCCCCGTTCCCTCGGGAAGTGCATTCTCGCGCCAATTCGCCGGCAAATGATAAAACGATGTGAATGTGTAGTCCGTACGATATGTTTCAGGGTAGGTAATGGTGAATCCGTGCTCGCCGTCGGTAAATATAGCTTTACCCGTAAGGTTCGGTGTTGAGGACGCTGTTTGGTTTGCGGTGATTGCCTGGTGGTGAGATACCACCATAAAAAGGGCCGCAGCAATGCCGATAACCATAACAAGTCCGAGAACGATGAGGGAATTCTTAGTCATACGTACAGTATATTGCGTTTGCACTCGCGTCACCACGAGCAGTGGGTGAAAAGAGAGAGCTTACTGCGTAAGACTGGAAGAGCCATCAAGCATCTGCGTTCTATTTATATCGCTCTGCGACGCTGCAGTATGCGGGATAGCGACATCCGTCTTTGATGTAAACGCATTAGACGAAGTAAACAGGTGTCCACGGAACGTAGTGCTTGCAGTGAGGTGCAGGTCGCGCGGTATCCGAACTGTTGTTCGAGCTCTAACTGCATTCGGCGTACTTGAGCTTGTCGAAGCATTCTTCGTCATGGCGGCCATAGTACGGACAGCGGAAGGCTCTGTTGAAGTCGCACTACCGTTACCCGTGTCGTTCGAAGACGCGAGTATGGCATCGGTAACGGATGTTGTGTTTGCTATATCCTGCGACGTAGCAACCACAATACGTAGGAGACCGGCACTTTCCTCGGAATCGTTTGTTGTAACAGCTCCAAGTGCCTGTGCTTCTCCGGCGAGGTTTGCGGCGAGGTTTGCCTTTATGGTCTCGGCTCCCGCAGTGTCTCCGGTAGAGGCAAGTTCGTCCGCTTTCTTCGCGGCATTCTTGATACGAACAGCAAATTCAGTAGCAAGATAGGTTTGACGGTCTGTAGTGAGCGTTCCGCGCGACGCGAGTGTAACCGCTTCGTCTACACGACGGGTTGCAAGTTCTGCCGCAACCTTCGCCTGACCGGACGCGGTCGGCGCAAGTGCCGTCATGACCGGTTCATTTATATGTATTTTAAGTGCGTAAAGTGCATCTCCAGGAGCACTCGTGTCCGCGGCAAGCGTGACACCTCCACCAAGAGTAACGACCAGCATAAGGCCGAGAGCATATGCCGGAAAACGGCGCGACATGATAAAGCTAAAGATGCCGCTGTAAGCGCTACTAGTTTGAAGTGCTTCGGAAGCAATGTGCATATCCGTATACAGCACAAGACGCTCTCGCATAGCGAGGCGTTCATTACTCGAAAGGGTGATTCCCTTCAGTCGGTTTAGAAATGTGGTGGTGAAATCATTCATGGACGTGTAGGCGCTCTTGAACTTTCTTTAGTGCGCGGTTGATACGAACTGAAACAGCGTTTGCGGTCTCTCCTGTTATCTCTGCAATATCTTTAGGTGACATGCCCTCAACAAAACGCAGGGTGAGTGCTTCACGTGACGGCTCATCGAGGTCTCGAACGACATCGAGGACTTCGCGCATTTCGGCATGTTCGGAAATCTTCTTGTGGTCGTCTCCGGCAAATTCGAAACCTTCATCCGTGAGCATGTCGAGTGACTGTTCCCTCTTTTTTCGGTACCAGTCAATTATGAGATTGCGGGCAATGGTATACAGGAGTGCCCTCTCATTTCCAATGTCGGTACCAAGGCGAAGCTGCTGCCAGAAGCGCATAAATGCGTCCTGAGTAATGTCCTGGGCCACTTCGCGTCCAGAGACCTTCATGGTACAGAAACGAAAAATATCGTCAGCGTACCGGTCATAGGCCGCTAGGAATTGCTCTTTTGTCTCGTCTTGGTCCATAAAGTATGACGGGGGTACCCAGTCACTCTTACCTCGACGGCATAGAGTTCATAGGTGTATTCCATATGCTAACAGAGGTCCTGTACAAGCGCGACTGACAAAAGGAAAATCCCCGTGTGGGGATTTTCCTGCACATGAGTAGCAAGACTACCGAGTCGCTTTCTTCACGGCCTTTTTGACGGTCTTTGTCACTTTCTTTACTGCGCCCGATACCTTCTTCACATTCTTCTTCACCGTTGCCGATGGCATCAGTTCCGCATGAATACGGTGCCAATTCTTCTTGAGTTCTTTTGCGGCAACCTGCACATCAGTGTGAGCTACGCCGCGCATGCCCTGGTAGGCAGCCGCAGCCTCATCAACAACACGAGCGACGGATGAGGAGTCAATCTTCTTAAGTGACTTCACTCCTTTCTGCACATCCTTCTGCATGCCCTTTGCCCACTTGCTTGCGGCCTGGCGATGCTTCTTTGCATGTGCCGTTCCGTAGAAGTAGTAGCTCGCGGCGCCGGCTGCTGCAGCAGCAGCAAGAGCAGCGGTTCCTGCGGCAACGGCCGGTCCGACTCCACTCTTCTTTGCGGTCTTCTTTACTGCTTTCTTTGGAGCAGATTTCTTCGTAGTCTTTTTAGTTGCCATGGATTCGAATTATGAATATGCGTTAGGATTTCTTCGTCGAGCGGCGCTTTGGTTTTTTTCCTCCAATGGAGAGGAAATCAAGAATGTGTGTTGCACGCATTCCTTCTTCCTGCACCTTCGCTCGAACACCGGCTATATCTTCACGGAGTTTATGTCCTTCTTCTTCTACCATAACGGAGATATCTTCGATGTTCTTCAAAATTCTAAGCACCCGAATGAGAACCCATGCCAAGAGAATAGTCATGATGACTACCGCAATGGTGGTCACCACGAAGAAAATATCCATCTTGAGGAATTCATTCATACCGGTATCTCTCATGGTAGCGTGCCCCGCCCCTGACGCAATGCGTAAAGCGGGGTTTTCCACAGGGGTATACTTCACGTATGCCTCATGTATCAGAGCAGGAAATGGATAACGTGCTTGCCGCAGCTGGAGATGCAGTGGAAATAGGCGCTCGTTACACACATTACAAGAGCGAGGAGAAAGAGTACGAAGTTACCAGTTTTTGCATTATCGAATCAGACGACTCTGTAGGGGTGCTCTACAAAGCGCTCTACGGTCGCGGGTTCCTTTTTATGCGGCCTCTTTCGGGTTTCACCGCGAACGTAGAGCACGAGGGCAGAACCGTAGCGCGCTTCAAAAAAGTTTCCTAGAGACTGCGTATGTCTTCTACGAGCTCATTGAATTCGGCCTGATTGAAATGCTGGCGGTTAGCGAATGTGCGCACGACAGCACCAGGTAGACGAACGACAAACTTATCGAGCTCCGCAAAGCCAACGACTGGGTCGTCGTCGCTGTGATACAGGAATAGCTGTCCTCCCTGTTCAGATAGCCGTGCAAGATCGTTCGTTATGTTGAATTCCACGAGCGTACGCTCTCCATCGGCATCAAACGGTGCTGACACGAGGAAAGTAGCGTGCACTGCGATCGGAAGCGATTCCTCTGAGAGGAATTTTGCTAAAAATACACCACCAAGTGAGTGGCCCACGAGTATCACGCCGTCATTGAGCTGTGGAAGCAATTTCTCAAAATAGATTTTCCACTCGCGATATTTAGCATTCTGTGGATTCGGCATACGCGGGAGAAGTACCTCGTACTCGTGCCCTAGAACCTTTTGGAGATTCTTTTTCCAGTCATTGAAATTCATCCATTCAAGACTGACTACTATTTTGCTGAAATTCGAAATGAATTCTTCGTAGGTCGCGTAGGAATCTCCACCGTGTATAGCCACCACCTGCTTCATGCGCTCAGTATACATATCATGGTATTGTCACCCTATGCCCACATCTCCACGCCGTACCAATAGAGAAAGTGCCCGCAGGAAAGCTCCGGAAGCTCCGGCAAGCATCTGGCCTATGCGTATTAATAAATTCCTTGCTCACAAGGGACACGCTACCCGTCGCGAGGCCGATACGCTTGTCGAGAAGGGACTCGTCTCGCTCAACGGCAAGACTGCGAAACTGGGCGACAAGGTACTAGAAACAGATACTGTTGAAGTGAAGACTCGTGTGCTACGTCAGTACGTATACCTTGCCTTCCACAAACCAAAGGGTCTGGTGACCCTCGCAGACGAAAAGGGTGAAAAAGACATTATGGATATGCTTCCGTCTGATTTGAAACGACTTCATCTGTTCCCACTTGGTCGCTTAGACAAGTCGTCGTCGGGTCTCATACTGCTCACGAACGATGGCCGTGTTACCGATCGTCTCCTTAATCCCGATCGTGACCACGTAAAGATTTACGAAGTCTCGACCAAGTTACCGCTTCGTCCATCATTTGCCGAACATATGGCAAAAGGTGTTGATATTGAAGGGTATGTCACCAAGGCAGCAGATGTAGAAGTGACCGGAGACGATCGCTTCCGTATTACGCTCACCGAGGGCAAGAAGCACCAGATTCGGCGCATGGTGGTTGCGATGCATAACGAAGTAAAGGAACTTCGGCGCATCAGTATCATGAACATTTCACTTGGTCGCATCCCAGTCGGAAGCTATCGTCGCATTGAGGGCAAGGAACTTGCCACCTTTCTTGAATCGCTCGGACTGTAGTTCTCGCGAACTATTGGTACTGAATGAAGATGGGTGAAGGCTGGAGATCTAGTACTTCTCGTGGCGTCAGCATGCGGGTAGACGGAGGGAGGAGGTCGTTCTTATAGAAAAGTTTAAAGCCTGCGAATTGCACCGGTTCCATTTGAATAACGCGCTTGTACGTATTTATCTTTTTCGCACCAAATCCCCAGCCGTCCATGTCCATGATTACTTGCACGTTTGCAGTAGGGGCAATGCTTCGTGAGCCCGTCACCATAGCCTCCGTAAACCGATGCACGACAAGTATCTTCGGCGGGAGATTGTTATCAGTCGCAATCTTGTCGAGAAAATTAATCGCAAAGTTTATATCGCTTGAACTCATCGTACCTATGACACGCCCCGGCTTTACGCCGTTGTGCATCGAGAATTCTGGATCTAGTGCCAAGTGCACGTTCGGAAGTTTCAAAAAAGGCTCGAGGCGCGGAAGCTCGCTCGGTAAGTCTGACAGTCCTACCTGGACGTCTAATATTACTATCCCGTGAACTTGGCTCGCCAAATCAACAGCCTTTTGTATTTCGGTTGCAGGCATACGCAGGCGGTACGTGTTATCGGGCTGTGGGCTTCCCTGAGCAGTGTCGACAATGTAATCGATTGCAGGAATGACCGGTGTAGAGGGGTCTGCGTCCTGCCACTGCTTCACCGTGGCTTGCAACTGCGGAATCATGACTGAAGGTGGGTTCTGGCCGAGTATACCCATTTTCGTCGAGTAGAAGTTGCCGTAATAGGCAACGATGCGATTGAACGGCAGTAGTGCACCTGCCTTTGGATACACAGTCTTAGCGGGCCACGTGTGGGGTTTCGTTGTTGATGCGGTCGAGGTTCCGACTGGTGCAGGATAATTCGCAAGTTTCTGCATGCGTCGGTCGTAGTCAGCAACGTTAAGCGTTACCGGCGTTGTTGTTGCCTTAGGCGTGAAAAGTCCTTTCACCGTAGAAGTGCCTTGCGCTTCTACACGGTCATAACGACCAGCGAATAGTTCGGGAAGCGCGACGAAATAAATAAGGACGGCAATGAGTACCCCGCCAAGAGCTACATAGGCATAGGGAAGCTTTTTTACGCTTACGGGAGACACGGTCATGATAGTGCCATACTACGCTATTTGAGCGAGTAACAAAAATACCGGTATCAGTGCTTCAGTACGAGAAGGTGCAAATGAAAATGTGGCGGAATAGTACGTGTACGGTGCGTTGATTCAATAAAGTTATCGTACTTCCCCTGTAGTTCGTCAGAATACTTTATCTGCATAAACTCCTCTCGCTCTTCGTCTGTGAGCTCGCTTTCCGTGGCATGACGCAGAGGCAGCAACATGTTGTGTTCTGCCGCTATGAGGTCATACGGAAACAGATTTGAAACGATTTTCCAGTGCACAAAGGTTTTCAGCGATTCACGGTTACAAAGCGCACAAGCGGTTTTGAATTCGTTAGTCTGCATGACCTCTCGGTAACGCTGACTCAATTCAGTGGAGCGGAAAACAGGCATAGCAAAGGTGATATGGGTAAAGTCTACAGTTTTTTTGATAATCTGAAGTACGTAAGGGTGAATGGATATCCTGGGATAAGACGCACCTGTAACTTGCCAAGATATTCTCCAGGTGCGACTTCGACGATTTCGTCGAGTACTGGACGGAGCCAGAGCGGGTTCGTTAGACTATTGTACTCAATTTGAACGACGAGGCGATTATCGTGTACACCAGGACCGATAGAAAGTGTAAACGGATACTTTTCAATGAATGTTCCGGATGCAGTCGAAAATAGATTAATCCCGGAGTGAGTTGCTGCATTGAATTTCTTGCCAAGCCAGGAAACTTTTGGACCGGTTACCGTGCCTGCATATGTACCATTTGGCAAAGTGTCTGTTTCAAGTGCATGGGTGAAGCTTGTTTGATCCTGCGTCCACAGCAATTGATTCGTTCGTACTAGTAGTAGTACTAGTACAGTGACGAGCACCAGGGCAATGATTTTGAGGGCTAGCAGTAGCATGCAGGTAGCGTAGCACGTAGCATTTGACTGGAACCGAGTAAGAAACAGCCGGCAGGGAACCCCGCCGGCTGTTTCTTTTCTAGTTTCGCCCGTAACGTATACCTACAGGGGCTTCACCTCCATAACGTCGATGGTTGCACCCGGAATATCCAGATGTGGGTGATTTTTGAACATCTCCGCCACTTCTTCGACTGAATTTCCCGCAACATAGGAAGAGAGCATAAGTCCGTTGTTAGTATCCGTAACTCCATCCGCTCGTACGCGTTTGGTGGCACCCAGACCGATAGTATTCTGTACCGAATCCTTATGGCTAGCGAGCCAGGTATCCCAATCTCCTTTCATCTTGGCTTCTGCTACCTTTCGTTCTTCTTCAGGCTTCGCCATCCATTCTTTCAGACCTTCGACAGGCATTGCGTATAGTACGGTGAAAAATTTCATATAAGTATGTCTAGATATAATGCTGATATGGTACTGCATCCCACATGAGGTTGTGGTGATTACGGGTGTCGTTTGCCGGCCAGGAGCATCACACACGCTTTTTCCACTCTTTTTGCGCGCGTTTCCGTGTCACTAGCAGCTCCAATCCAATCAGCAAAATCCCTATGTTGGTCCGGTGTGAGCTTCTTCCAATGCGCTTTTGCCTTTGGGAGCTCACCTATGGCTTTGTACAGATTCATGGGAACAATCGCATAACAGCACGGGCGTTTCTTTCCGCTTGCAAGCCTCGATGGAATGCTATCGAGGCGCCGCTTCCGGGTCTCCGGTTGCTTAGCCGACTCTATCCAACTCACAAAATCACGATGTGCGATTGACGTTAGCGCATTCCACTGCGCCTTTGCTTTTGCAGTGGTGAGTGATTTGCGAATCTCCGTTAGAGTTTTTTCCATAGGATTAGGTATTAATTAATTTCAATATCTACATACGTCACCTGCGGAAACTCCTCTCGTATACTTTTTTCAATCTCAGCAATACGGTTACCGACAAGACGCGGAATACGGTCGGTGGTACGGAACATGAGCTTCGTGAATTCTTTGAAATCGTCCTTGATATTATCGAATTCGTCCTGGAGGTCGCCCGCCTCGTATATCTCCTCGTAGAGCGGAGAACCATTCCATTCAACGGCGGCGAAGATTCGATACTTATTCAAATCAACAGCTGCAGACTTGAATTCAATAACCTTTTCAACACATGAATCTTTTTCAAGAGCCTCAATAAGCTCGTCCACAATATCTTCATGCAAGGGCATGCCGATAATATATTTGTGATTCTTTATGATGAGTAGAATTGCCAGGAACCCAAGTATGAGACCCACGGCTATACCACCCAGTGAGTCGTACACTGCATTTCCGGTTATGTAGGTAAGCCACTGGGCAATAAGAGCAAACAGAACACCAAGCACGGCGACACTGTCTTCATAGACGACAGCAAGAAGTACCGGGTCGCCATCGGAAAAAAGTTCGACGGTGAGATTTCCTCCATTTCGCAATTCGTTCACCGCAAGAAACAACGTCATACCCTCTATGAGGAGCGCTACCAAAAGTACGAGAACGCTCAGTGTGCTGAATACCGGCGCTTGGTGGCTTACCTGGAGCAAGGATTCGATAGAGTGGTAGAGAGAAATACCCGCGCCAATGAATAACACACCGCACGCGGACACGAGCGACCAAAAGAAGCGCTCAATACCATAACCGTAGCCATGAATGTCGTCGGCGGGTCGCTTAGAGCGCTGAATTCCTATGAGGAGGAGCGACTGATTGAGTGTGTCTGCAATACTATGGACGCTTTCCGCAAACATACTCGCCGAGCCGGTAGCGATTGCCACGACGGTTTTTATGATGGTTATAAATACATTGCCACTAAGAGCGGCAATGACCGATACTTTTCCTTGGGCGTGTTTGCTCACGTACGAAGAGTGTATCAGAAATACGTTGATGTCTGAGACGTGATGAAATGGAGACGGGCGCTAATCAACAACATCGTACCCGAGCTTTCGCGCAACATCCTCTTCCTCAAGAACTTCTCCGGTAAGCGGGTCGTGGCACATATATTCTTTATCCATTGCAAAATAGGTCGGTGTCTTGCTGTGTTCACCACCTGCGGCCTTCCAGCATGTACTGAGCCATGCATAGAGCATCTCGGACTGTCGAGTACCGAAATCCATTGCTTCCTTATCTGTGAACTCAACACCGTCAAATGTTTTGGTCTCGTATTCGTCTAGTTCGGAAATAAAGCTTGTTTCGGAACTACTTTCCACATCGTAGTCAGCGCCCAACTTTTTCTTTCCATCCTCGTCTGTAACTTTGAAGCTATTGTAAACGAGACAGAAATTTTGATCCGCGAATAACTCAAGTGTGCGATATATTTCACCTTCTTTCGGCTCCATCTCCACATACGTGCGCATTTTCTCTACGGCCGCTCCCTCAGCACGTTCCAATATCCCAGTAACTTCACCGATAATCTTGTCCACGCGTTCAATTCCGTTTGGTATAGCTTCCATATGTATAGATTATGCCATGAAATGGATATGCGTCAGAATCTAGATACATCTGGCAGACTGGGACGATGTTGGAACCTATGCTACTCCCATGTATCCATCCTTGAGTTCAGATTGAAATTTCTCTTCTTCAAAAGTTTGAGGATCGATACTCCAACTTGATGCAACTTTTAATACATCTGACTCATTGGGGAAATCCTCCCAATTCTCCATTGGGGTGGAAAGATAAACAAGGTCTTTTTCAATAGAAGTTGGTTCGCCAACGTTTCGATAGACCTCACCGCTTTCACCTAAGTAATAAAAACTTCTTTTAAGTTCCCCATTTATTGCACGCGCCCATATGTTCAGTTCAACAACCCGATGATTCGCAAAGAATTGAGCCTCCCCAAATTCCTTACTTAACACGCATATCTTATCTTCAATATCGGTAAGATCTTCTCTTAAAGAGAGAGCGAGCGCCTGGCCCACCACAAATACCCAACCTTCTACTTGAGGAGTAATAAAGATTTCTTTTCCAGCTCCGTTAGCGTATGTAGCTGAAACACCTTCACGCCAGGGTGTCTCTCGAAGCTTTCGTATACCCAGAATAGCGTCAATTTTTTCATAGTCCGCTGGTGCCTTAATGGCATACCATGCAGTTTTATATGACCAAGCAGCGAACAACGAATCAGGTTGAGTAGGTTTCTTAGCAAAGAATTTCATATATTTGAATGTATGACATACAGATTTTAGTGCTGGCAGTCTGGAACTACGTTGTAACCTTCTAATTAATCAACAGCGAGGTGTAAGTCTCCCACTTTGGGTCACACTTCATCATAAACTGTAGTTGATGCTCTTCAAATTTATCTTGAATGGTTTTGACTTTCGACTCAAAATATTCCGGCTTCCACTCTGGCGCGTAGAAAACAAATTCTCTCATACCACCAGTAGTGATAGACATAACATAGAGGAGTCCGTCTTTTGAAAGAATCGCGTCAAGCTCATCTTCAATCAAGTTTAGTTCTTGTAACTCACTGCCTTGGGGTAAACCAGCTTCAGTAGGATTTTTGAGCGGAATTACAACACCAATCTGAAATGGAAATCTTTCAGAGCCAACCATATTTGAAACTTGTCGTGCGCGTATGAATATTGCTTTGCCTGCGTATTCACCTCGTAACACCTTCCATTCATCAGGCATTGGAGTTGGGTTTGAATCATTCTTCTTTGAGAAGTTGAGCATAATGTCTAAATTATCATACACAAATCGAGCTGACTGTTTGGGTCGATGTTGGAACTTTTTTACTTACCACCATGATGTAAAAATTGCACTCAAAAAATTCTCAGCCACAAGCTTCCTGAAGCGAGAACTAACTACCAATCCGAATACGCCTATTACGACAATGACTCCAGAGACCATAACAATTGGCTGCGCCCCTAGATTTCTATAGAACAAATATGAAAAGGCACTCAGCACAAAAGCTGCAATGGAGATCAAGAACACAATTACAGGGATCGCTAACAGAATCTCTGAAATGAAGTTTTTCATGTTTTTAGTATATATCAGTTGAGAGACTAGGGATCGAACCTATATTCACGGCTTCAAAGACCGCTGTCCTACTGGCAAGCGACTGAGCGAAGAATGGAATCTGTTCTGTTCAGTGCTGGGAGACTAGGGATCGAACCTAGATTCACGGCTTCAAAGGCCGCTGTCCTACCATTAGACGATCTCCCAGCACTGGACGGAACAGGAACGGATTGCATTCTTCCGAGGGAGCGCTGCCAGCAAGCTCTGCTTACCACTCGCCGATCTCCCAATTTGTGAACCGCACGTTCTCACTTTGCCCGAAGTGGCTCTCCTCGGCAACTACTTAAGTCTACAGGCAACTTTGAGCGCTGCCACGTCATCGGTCGAAAGCGTGACACCGTCTTTATTGTACGGGAACATTATGGACACCGGATTTTGATTGTGTACGAGACTGAGCGAGTGACCAAGCTCATGTGCGAGCGAGTGCAAAAGCTCTGATTGGTTCTTATACGCATAGATATCAATATGCGTCTTTCCATTTGCGTCTCGTACAAAAAGACCCTCTTCGAAGTCGCCGCTTGCACTTGAATTGAAAGAAGTCACCACCTTATTTATATCTTTCACACGTGCGTTGTAGGTATCTATTTTCTGCTTAAGCTCGGTCGCTTGTGCATCAAGCTGAGCCCCTTCAGTACGTAGGTCTGATTGCTGTGACTTCAGACTGGCCTGCTCAGACTGTAGTCGCGCGTAGGTTTCCTTGTCTGCCCCACCTGCGGCATTTACGCGTTGTACCTCTGTTGAATAGCTAGCGCTTGCAGAATTAAAATCAGCAACTGCACTTCCATATGACTGTTGTGCGCTTACGTAGTGGCGCTGTGCTGCATCAAGCGACGAACGCTCTGCGGACTGTGAGGCTTCTGTTGAATCAATCGATTTACCGAGTTCAACGGTCTGTTGACGCACGTCATAGACAAAATTTATCGGCATCGCCTGTGGGTTATCAGGTGCGTATACGAGAACGCTCTTCCCTGCGGCGCTATTCCAGAGGCCGGCACCATCCGCGAGCTTTGCAACAACTTGCGCCCTCGTAAGGGAGAAACGGGGATCAATGGTTCCTATCGTATAGGGTAACGGCGATGTACAAGGAGCAAAGAATGAAGCAATTGCTTCTGACGAAACACGAACGAGGTCTATCGGTTGTTCGTGAAAATACAGTCCGGCGCCGACAAGTACTACAAATGCAGCTCCTGCAACAATGTAGGGTCTGTATATATTCATTAACGTGGAGCGAGCAATTCGATAACGGCCAGTTCCAGTGCGAGCGCGGGAACGGGAGAAAAAAGCATCCGTCCAGCGGCCTCGAGGAATGTTCTGAGTGTCTCGTGTGAGATTTTTGATTCACTATCTAGAGCCAATACCTCAAACTCTGCGTATTCGTCGGTTCCCAGTTCCAACGCAATTTCCTTACGAAGTTCAGGCGCGTAGCGAATAAGAAGAATGGTGCGAAGCGCCTCAAGCACGAGCGTCAGATACAACTGCATGTCTACATCCTCGCCCGCAGTCTTCCTAAGTGCAGACAGAGCATTCTCGACATTCCCTGCGGCCAGAGCCTTCGTAAGAGCGAGTACGAGTGCGCGCTTTGGAGCACCAGTTGCCACTTCTGCTTCTGCAAGCGATATCTTTGAATCACTCGATACGGAAAACACTTTCTCGAGTATGGAAAGCGCGTCACGATAGGAACCTTCCGCAAGCAATGCCACCAGTTCTGCTGCAGCCGGCTCAAGCGTGTACTTCTCTTTCTTCGCTATCTCCGCTATAAGCGTTGCAAGTCCTGCACGTGTCGGTTTCTTAAATTCAAACACCTGGGTGCGCGAACGAACAGTGTCGGGCACTTTTTCGAGCTCGGTCGTTGCAAGTATAAAAAGCGCATGCGCCGGTGGCTCTTCGAGAGTTTTCAGAAACGCATTCCACGCGCCTTTCGAGAGCATGTGTGCCTCGTCGAGAATGTACACCTTGTACTTCGATTCGAACGGAAGTGTGTAGACGTTCTCGGTAAGAGAACGGATATTATCGACGCCGGTATTGGAGGCGGCATCAATCTCATAGAGGTCCTTGTCGCTAGTGCCGAGTTCGTGAGCAAAGATACGTGCAACGGACGTCTTCCCAAGACCACGCGAGCCGGCAAACAGATACGCATGTCCTACCTTGTCTGATTTAATCTGTTCACTAAGTGGTCCAGTGACTTGCTGCTGACCCGCCACTTCGCTGAATTTCGAAGGACGATAGGTACGGTATAACGACTGGTGTGCCATGGGGCGATTATACCAGTCCACGAGCTTCATTCAGAACCGAACGTAGTTCTTCAAGAGCGTTCACATTCATAAGTGTGTTGCGGAGCTCAGCCGCATTCGGCCATCCATTCACAAAGGCTTTGAAGTGCTTTTTTAAGAGGTGAAAAGATTTTTTCGGTCGCATCTCGTCGAAGTAGCCAGCGAGTATAGAGAGTGCTTCAAGTTTTTCCTGTGGCGTAATTTCTTCCGGATTTCTATCCGTAAACGCCCATGGATTCCCGAATATTGCTCGACCGAGCATCACGCCGTCGAATCCACTCTGCGCTACCCGCGCACGTGCCTCAGCGAGGGTTTTTACGTCGCCGTTTCCAAGGAGGAGCGTCTGTGGCGCGTATCGGTTACGCAACGCCAGAACGCGTGGCGCAAGCTCCCAGTGGGCGGGTACGAGCGACATTTCTTTACGTGTACGCAGATGTACCGTAAGTGCTGCAATATTTTCCTGCAAAAGAATCGGAAGCCACACATCCATTTCTTCTTTGTTGTAGCCGATGCGTGTCTTTACTGAGACTGGCAATCCACTTTCTTTTGCGGCGCGAATAATGGCGGGCGCGTCCTCCATATGCTTTATCATGCCTGCCCCCGCTCCCTGCTTCTCAATTGTTTTATCAGGACAGCCCATATTTATGTCCACACCGTCAAAACCAAGGGTGGCAGCAAGCTTGGCTGCGTACGCAATGGTTTCCGGATTGCTTCCGAATATCTGTGCAACTATGGGTCGTTCTTGAGTGCTATAGAGAAAATCTCGCATAAGCGGATTCTCGTCATCCTTCATTCCCTTCCGCTCGCGCGTAGCGTAGAGCCCATCTGCGGAAACGAATTCCGTCCAGGTAACATCCGGTTTACCAGACTCCGCAATAAGCCGCCGATAGGCAGGATCGGTGACGTCTGCCATGGGCGCCATGACGAAGAACGGTTTCGTGAGTTTGTTCCAGAAGGAGTCCATATCGGCACCTTATCTTATTTCATACTTCGCACCAATAGGGACAGTATGGAATCATGCAGATGCGAGGCATGGGTAAAAGAGTTCTGAAAACGTACTCACAGTACGATGGAAGAAATCTTTGGGACCCATAACAAAGCAGATGCGGATTCTATGGTGTTCCGCGTTTTTTGAAGAAGACTTTGGAGTCGAAGCGTAAGTCCACATACAGAAGCGAACCGTCGTTCAGGTTTAGACTGGGGAACGACGACGCGGCAAGATTTGCGGCTTTTTGTTCATGACCAACGACATAGGTAATACGTGTTCCCGCCTGCGTATAGAGGTCTGCCTCGTCATCACGTATATCAACTGAAACCACGTCAGCATTGAGTGAACGAATTGCTTTCACGAATTGCAGCAATCCGGGGAGCGATGAAGACTTTTTTATGGTCATACCGAGTGGCGAAGAGCTTGCTTGATTCGTGTCGGTAAGCGGTGCGTACATGGACAGCATTGATGTTGATGCCTGAGCAGCCTCGAGTACGACGGGAGCGAACACAAAGCCGTTTGCATCGCTCTGATAACAACTCGCAAGCGGTGCACCTAACGATGTACCACACCACCAGAACGCGGCACCACGCTCGCTCGTAGTGACCGCAAGCGTATTCAGACCGCGTGGCGCAATGGAGACCGCTTCCACATTCGGAAATGACGCCAGTATATGTGCGCGAAGCTGCGCTTCCGGAAGAAAGAAAATGGAGTTGCGTGGAAGAATCAGAAAACGAGTACCGGAAAGGTCGTTCAGTACGAACGATTGAATTTCCGTACTGCTTGGACCTTCAGACTGAACTGCTTGCACGCGGAAGGTTGGTAGCCAGAGGACTACTTCCATACCAAGCGCGAGTAAGACGACAACGATACCTATAAGAACCAGCCACGTGCGCCGTGCACGCTGACGGCGACGCTTAAGGGGTGTGCGAGGCGCCCCGCGTGAGGCAGCGCGCACTGATTCTCGCTTCGTTGGTACTGCGCGCTTTGGAACACGAACACGCTCCGGCTCTCGCGCCAGTGCTGGCGCTACCGGCGCAGACCGAGGACTACGCTGTATGTCCCAACTCTTCGCCATTGCTTGCTCCGGTTACTTCTTCAGTCCCAACGATTTCCTTTGCTATCACGCTTTTCCCCATGTACGGCACGAGTGCTTCTGGTACACGAATACTACCGTCCGCTTGCTGGTAGTTTTCAATAATAGAAACGAGGATGCGTGGCACTGGAACTGCCGTTGAGTTAAGTGAGTGTGCAAACTGCATTTTTCCTTCCGCGTCGCGGTAGCGAATATTCAAGCGCCGCGTCTGGAAATCATGGAAATAAGACGCTGAACTAATCTCGCGATAGGTCTCCTCAGCAGGAACCCACAACTCTATATCGTACTTCTTCACCTGACCGAGACCGAGGTCTCCACCGCAGTTAACCACCGTGTGATACGGAATACCGAGAAGCTCCATAAATTCCTCCGTGTTGCGATTTAATTCTTCATGGAGAGCAACGGTTGTCGTGTGTGATGCCTCACAGAGTGCGACCTGTTCCCACTTGTTAAATTCATGCACCCGTATAAGTCCCCGGACATCTTTGCCATGAGCGCCAGCTTCCCGGCGGAAGCAGGGGCTAAACGCGAGAAACTTTACGGGAAGCTGAGCAAGCTCAAGCGTCTCGTCCATGTAAAAACCCATAGTTGCAACTTCCGCAGTACCAGCGAGATAATCGCCATCCTGTGTCTTATATAAATCTTCTTCTCCTTGTGGGAGATAGCCGGTACCCATGAATGTCTCACGACGCACGAGTGACGGCGCAAGTAACGGCATAAACTTCTTTCCGGTCCAGTGCTTAAGGGCAAGCTGCCAAATGGCATTCATAAGCAGTACGCCGTCGCCCTTGAGGAAGTAGCCACGGAAGCCGGCAACCTTTGCACCGCGTTCGAAGTCTGCCATGTCGAGAGCCACCATCAAATCAACATGGTTCTTTGGCACGAACGAAAATTCCGGCTTATCGCCCCACACACTTACTTCTTTATTGTCCGCATCACTTTCGCCTTCCGGCACAGACATGTCCGGAATATTTGGCACCGTAAGCATCAGCGCCTGCCACTCCGTCATTACTGTTTTGTACTTTTCGTCGTACTCCGTCATTCCCTGCTTTACGTGACGCATCGCCTCAAGAAGCTTCTCTTTCGCCTCCCCACTTGCCATGGAGATTTGATTGCTTGCGCGATTCTGTTCTGCACGCATTTCATCGAGCTTGGCACGAAGCGTCTTGCGTTCATCATCAAGCGAAAGGAGACGGTCAATATCAACCTTCATGCGCTTCTTGGACGCACCCGCCTTAATGAGGTCCGCGTTTTCGCGGATAAAGTGGATATCTAGCATGTAGTCCACTATACGGCACCACACCCAGTCAGAAAAGTGTGATACTGGTACACATGGACAGTCGCGAGCTCGCGCGCGAAGACTATCCGGTACAACTGCGTGAAATTCCGCAGCCACCGGAGCGTCTATGGATGCGTGGCACATTTCCTCCCGTAGGAACCAAGTACCTTGCAGTAGTTGGTTCGCGCGCACTCACGAGCTATGGACGTGAGGCATGCGCACGACTTATAGGAGGACTTGCAGGATATCCCATCTCTATTGTTTCCGGTCTCGCACTTGGCGCGGACGCCGCCGCACATAGAGCCGCTCTCGCTGCAGGGCTTCACACCATTGCCGTTCCTGGTTCAGGACTTTCTGACCGTGCTATTTCACCAAAAAGCAATCTTGGACTTTCGCGTGAAATTCTTGCTGCGGGCGGCGGACTTATTTCCGAGCATGAGGACGACTACCTACCGCATGCGTACGACTTTCCTTCACGCAATCGCATCATGGTTGGCCTCGCTGACGCCGTGCTCATGATAGAAGCGGGAGAGAAGTCTGGGACGCTCATAACCGCGCGTCTTACCACGGAGTACAATCGAGATCTTCTGTGCGTGCCCCATCGCATTGGGGACGTACATGGATTCGGCTCGCATTTATTCTTACGACTTGGGGCGACGCTCACCACGCATCCGCTTCACATACTCGAAGCTCTACACATTGCTCCGCGACTTGAGGGCGATGCATCGTCTTCTCTAGTGCTCGTTGGTAACGAGAAGATTTTGTACGACCTTCTAACAGAACCCGTAAGCCGAGATGATGCAGTGCGACGCTCGAAGTTATCCGTCGCAGATGCGCTCACCGCCCTCGTAACGCTTGAGCTCAAAGGGCTCGCTCGTGAAGAATTTGGTGCCTGGCGGAGATTCTAATATACGAAGACCGCCTGCGGATGTATACGGAGTGCCCGATACTTTTTTGAAAACAGCACGCATACCGTCGGTGCCGGCTTGCACTTCTTCTATCTATACGAGGATGCAATCCTTGACTTCTAGTAGGTATGCACGTTATGCATACCTTATATATGTCACGGGTAGCAAAGAAAATACTCCTTATCGTCGAGTCGCCTGCCAAAGCGCGGACTATTCAGCAGTACCTCGGAAAAGACTACGAAGTACTTGCTTCCGTGGGCCACGTGCGCGATCTTCCGAAGAGCAATAAGGACGCGGTTGATATAGAAGACGGCTTCAAGCCACGCTATGTCGTGTCACCCGATAAACGAGACGTTATCGAGAAAATTAAGAAGGCTGCCGAGCACGCATCAGAGGTGTATCTTGCGACAGACCCCGACCGCGAAGGCGAAGCTATTTCCTGGCACATTCAACAGGCCGTTGGGCTTATATCTCCGAAGCGAGTTGTATTCCACGAAATTACGAAAGCAGCCGTTGAAGAAGCTATTGCGCATCCACGCACCATTGATCAAAAGATGCGCGCTGCCCAGGAAGCGCGCCGCGTGCTCGATCGCCTTGTGGGCTACGACCTTTCCGGTCTCATTTGGAAAAAGGTGCGCTACGGCCTTTCCGCCGGACGTGTGCAGTCGCCGGCGCTTCGCATACTTGCGGAACGTGAGCGTGAAATTAAGGCGTTCATACCAGTTACCTACTTTGTTATTGATGCACGTTTTAAAGCACATGGTGAGGAATTTCCCGCAGTGTGCTCAGTCGAGCCCGACAATGCCGCTGAAGCAACCCGTATCGTAACGCTTGGTGAGAAAGCTACGTGGAAAATTGCGAGCGTTGATGAGACTGCGCAGGAACGGCATCCTCGCCCGCCGTTCACCACGTCCACGCTCCAACAGGCGGCGTCGACACGTCTTGGCTTCTCACCAAGTCGTACCATGCGCGCTGCACAGAAGCTCTACGAGGCGGGTCATATCACGTACATGCGTACCGACTCGGTAAATCTTTCACAAGAAGCGGTTGCAAAATTAGTCTCAACCGCTCGTGCAGAATTCGGCGATTCCTACGTGCAGGCGCGCACCTATAAGACGAAGAGTAAGAATGCTCAGGAAGCGCACGAGGCAGTACGTCCAACGGACCCAACCAAGGGGCACGCGGGAGCAGAGCCCGACCAGCACCGCCTCTACGAACTTATTCGCGTGCGTGCAATTGCGTCGCAAATGGCATCTGCGTCCACCATTCGCACGAGTGTAAAAATCGAAGCTGACGCTGACATTCCACTTTTTAGTGCAAACGGTTCTCGCGTTGTCTTTCCTGGTTGGCTTGCGCTTGATACGCGTGCTCGAGGAGAGGATGTAGAGCTTCCGAAGTTTACCCAGGGCGAAAAAGTAGACGTGATTACACTCGGCTCGCTCGAGAAACAGACCGAACCGCCGAACCGCTACACGGAGGCGGGTCTCGTGAAGGAGCTCGAGAAGCGCGGTATCGGACGCCCATCAACGTACGCGTCTATCATGAACACTATTGCTGCTCGTGGGTATGTAGAGAAAACCGGACGCACACTCACACCGACGGCAACCGGAATGGTGGTCTCCGGTTTCCTTGAAGAGCACTTCGCGGAATACATCAGTGACTCCTTCACGGCAGAAATGGAAAACGAGCTTGATGAAATTGCTCGCGGGGAGCGTGACTACGAGACAACGCTCCGCGATTTTTACACACCATTCAATAAAGCAGTCCACGCTAAGGACGATTTGCCGAAGGCAACGTCGCTCGGAGCCGTTGACCCGAAGTTCCCGTGCCCTATTTGTGGCGCACCGATGGAGTTCAAGCTTGGGCGCGGTGGCATTTTTATGAGCTGTACACGGTACCCAGAATGCACCGGTGCACGCCAAGAGGACGGTAGCGAGCTTAAGTCGGATGAGCCAATCGGTATTCACCCGGACACTGGCGTACCTATATATGTAAAGACGGGCCGATTCGGTCCGTATGTAGAAATGGTCCTACCGACGGATGAGTCAGCGGAGCCAGAGCCAGTACTGCTTACCAAAGCGGGAAAACCTCGCAAGGTAAAAGCGAAGAAGCCGAAGATAAACGCGAAACGAGCGAGTGTGCCGGCCGGCGTTGATCCAACAACAGTTACACTGGTGGACGCGGTTAAGTATCTTTCACTTCCCCGCGAACTTGGACGTCATCCAATCACGAACGAAATGATTAGTGCATCCACGGGGCGCTTCGGACCATTTGTTGCTCATAATGGTGAGTTCCGTTCCATTAAAAAAGCGGACCCGTATACAATTACACTTGAAGAAGCGATTACGCTTCTGAACGAACCGAAGCGTCCACCGAAGGGTGTCGACCTCGTGCGTGATGTCGGCAAGCACCCGAAGACCGGAAAGCTACTTACCCTCTACAAATCAAAGGCTGGCCACTTCCTTAAGAAAGGTCTCCGACGCGTCTACCTTCCGGAGAGTGTGAACCCGGACACGCTGACGGCTGAGGAGGCAGCAAGCTACCTCTCCTAAATACTTCAAGGGCGCCGCATTCTGCGGCGCCCTTTTGGCTTTCAGGCTCTATTTGAGAGCATATGGTGCCTGAATTCCTCCAGACCACGGCTTGTTGTGGGCCTTCGGCAGTAGAGGCTCTGACACACTGCGAACCGGCGGTTGAGCGGGACCGAACTCCCGGTCAGCGCATTCGTCGCAAGTGAGGCGGACCAGCTCAGCGCTGGAACGAAGTACTGAAATGCAATGCGGTCGAGTGCAAATCTCAGGCATCGTCTTCCCCTAACCGAGCATAACTTGCGACGGATGGTCCGGCTCGTTTCCGGTTGCAATAACCGTAGGCGTTTCATCAAAATGAGAGTCTTGTGGCTCTTCTGGTTCGGAGTGTTCTTCCGATTCTTGGATACTGGTCGTTCCCATGTTCCCTGTCCCTAGGTACTACTATCTCTGCACGACGCAGAGATTTCGAGCCAAATGCTATACTGGCCCCGAGCTATGACTACTGTCAAGGAAATTCTGGGCTCAATGAGCAACCTGACGCCGACGGAAACGGCGCTAATCGAGAAGGCATACGTATTCGGCCTCAAGGCACATGATGGGCATAAGCGTTACTCTGGCGATCCCTATTTCATACATCCGTCCGCGGTCGCAAAATATCTCGCAGAATTTGGTATGGACGCAGAGACTATTGCTGCCGCACTTCTGCATGACGCGATAGAAGATGCGAAAGCAACTTCCGAAGAAGTCGAGCGTGAGTTTGGGCCCGAAGTACTCTTCCTTGTTGAAGGCGTCACCAAGCTCGGTAAGCATAAATACCAGGGCGGTGAGCGTCACGCCGAGTCACTTCGGCGTCTGTTGGTCGCTACTAGTGCCGACGTACGCGTACTCATCATTAAGCTCGCGGACCGGTACCACAACATGAGCACTATCGAGCATGTACCGGAGCACAAGCGTAAGCGTATTGCGCTCGAGACACTTGAAATATATGCACCTATCGCAGACCGTCTCGGTATCGGACGACTCAAGAAAGAACTTGAGGACCTTTCGTTTCCTGCAGTAGACCCGGATGCGTATCAACATGCCGTCGAGGTTCGGAAGCTCAAGAGCAAGGAGTCCGAGGTAGGACTTGCACGCGTACAGAAAGACTTGCGACACGCGCTGGTACGTAAAGATATAAAAGACTTCACAACCTCAATTCGCATGAAGGGTCTGTGGAGCCTACATCAAAAACTGAAGCGTAAAGACGACGACATCACGCAAATACATGACATCGCTGCTTTACGCGTTATTGTGCCGTCCGTAGACGACTGCTATAGGGTGCTGGGCGTCATACACGCCCTCTGGAAGCCACTTCCGGGAGAATTCAAGGATTACATCGCCTTCCCTAAACCCAACGGCTATCAGTCGCTTCATACAACGGTACTCACTCCCGAAGCAGGTATTGTCGAGATGCAGGTGCGCACCCAAGACATGCATCAGCGCGCTCAGTTCGGTATCGCGTCACACATGTCATATAAAGCACTCGGGAAAGAAGCACCGAAGGGAGCCTTCCAAAAGATGTCGTTTCCATGGATTCGCGACCTACTTCCTACCCTTCTGAATTTCAAACGAGCAACACCCGCAGGTACGACCGTAAACGTGCCGGTTGCAACGACAAAACAGAAAGCAAAGGCAACGCACAAGGGCGGAGCAGACGTACCCCGCTGGCTTACTGAGCTAGCTGACGCACACGCGAGCGTTGCGGGCTCACAGGATTTCGTTGATGGCCTTAAGACTGATTTCTTCTCCCATCGCGTGTTCGTATTCACACCGCGCGGCGATGTTATTGACCTTCCGGTTGAATCCACCGCAGCGGACTTTGCGTATGCAATACATAGCTGGCTCGGCAATCACATGAATGGCGCAAAAGTGAACGGCAAGTTAGTGTCGTTCGATACACGACTACGCAACGGTGACGTTGTGGAAATTCTTACTCGTGAGTCAGCGCATCCGACGGCGAAATGGCTCGAGTATGCGAAAACCTCAATGGCGAAGCGCCACATACGCAATGCGCTTGAGCAGATGTCTCCGAAAGCCCCTGTCGTTCCGGAGCCGAAAGCTGCAAAGAAAAAGAAAGCAGCGAAGAAGAAGGCGAAGTAGTAGTTGCGGATTGTAGAAACGCTTACACGACGAAGTTTGAAACGGAGTACAAATCATCCTCAGGCTCAGCAACTATAGGCGCGTCAGCCGGAATCTGTGTGGTGTTCGGATGTATCGGCATGTCACCGCTTACTACTTCCGCCACTGCTTCGGTAGCTTCAACACTCATTGCGAGTTGTGCCTCCTGACGCTCCGCGAGTATAGCGGCAATGTGCGAAAGGTCTTCCGGCGAGAAAAATTCAATGAGCACGCGTCCGCCCTGTGGACGATTTTCAATAAGCACACGGGTGCCCAGTGTTTCCGTCAGACTCTTCTCAAGCTCCATCATTTCGGGAGTCTTGTCGTGCTTGCGAATTTTATCGGTCGCTATACGGCGAGCAAGTTGCTCCACAACACGAACTGAGCTTTTCTTCAAAACGATTTCTTTGAAAAGGGTGTCGCGTTCCGCTGGTCGGTCGTTCAACATCAACAATGCACGAGCATGACCCTCGGAGATTTCTTTATTTACTACGGACTGCTGAATGGCTTCCGGGAGTGCAAGGAGGCGTATGGAATTAGAAATATATTCGCGGCTACGGCCTATTTTTGCAGCCACCTCAGTGTGCTGAAGTCCAAATTCTGCAACGAGCTGTTGGAATGCGGTTGCACGGTCTATTGCATTTAAATCTTCACGTTGCAGGTTCTCGATGATAGCGAGCTCAAGCTTCATCTTGTCGCTCTGTTCTCCCTGACGAATTACGACAGGTACTTCCCGAAGTCCTATAAGTCGCGAAGCGCGGAGGCGACGCTCGCCTGCTATGAGTTCGTAGGAAGTCTGTATGCCACCATCCGGTTTCTCTATTTCTTTTCGCGTGACGGTAAGTGGCTGGAGAATACCGTATTGGCGAATCGAGTCCGCGAGTGATTTGAGTGCGGATTCTTCAAATTCGTGACGAGGTTGGTAGGGATTCGCCTCAATACGATTAACTTCGACCCAATAGACGGAGTCGTACTTCGTTGGTTCGGTGTATTTGCCCTCGCTCATTTGCACCATTGTAGCACCAGCAGGCGCTTTACTATCACGCTGTGCGTGAGTACGATGAGGAAATTGCCGGGGTGGTGGAATGGTATACACGGTGGATTCAAAACCCGCTGCCGCAAGGCTTGAGAGTTCGAGTCTCTCCCCCGGCACAGATTTAAGCGAAGCTAAAAGCTGGGCCGGGGAGTACCTGGCCTTCGCCAGGTACGTGAGAGACTCGAAAGCCGGAGCGATGTTCGGCGAGCACGCCGAACCGCGAGGCGGGACTGCGACCTAGGCGAGTGACGACGAGCCTAGAGTTGTAGTCGAGAATGTACTCATGTTCTCTCCCCCACCACAAATTGAAAAGCCCTGGCGGTTTCCCGCCAGGGCTTTAAGGTACTCGATAGAACACGTAGAACTTACGCGGCCTTCATGAACTCCATAAGGCGAGACCATTCCAGCTTGGGTTGCCAGACGACCTTGCCTGCGGCGACATCGCCCGCGACCTCGAAGTCGTCTTGCCGGTACTCAGGCATTGCTTCGTCCCAAAACGCGTACACGGGGTAGGAACCGTCGTCGGTGTCGAAGTTCTCACGAACGAACATCGACCGATTGAGGAAACAGACGATGGCCACAACGGTGCCACCGAGAATGCTAATTTCCTGTATCAGCTTTGCCGTAGTGGAGAAGTTGTTACAGACGTCCTCGACTATGACTACTTTGTCACCCTTGCGCACCGTGTGCCGAGCGAATTTCAGCTCGGTGACGGCGCGTGACGTTTCCGTCGCTGGAGCGACTTCAATCTTCTCGGGGTAGATGTAGCGAGCACGACGCCGACGGGCAAGGAGGACGGCGACCGTCTTGCCACCCTCCGGAGCTCCACAGTACACGAGCTCCACACCACTGAATTTCCGTCTGAGTGTGGCTTGTAAAGGAGCGATGACACAGCGATCGAGAACATCCGGCCACTGTTCAAACGTCGCTACATTAACGAAGACATCGCCAACGAACTGCCGACGTTCTTCATCACGGCCGGCATAGCCGACCAGAGGACCGATGCGGTGCCCCTTACTGTCTCGCGGGCATTCGTAGAAACCACCGCACGCCGTGAGCAATTCTCGCGGCTTGTTGAAACGACTCAGATCAGGCTGTTGTAGTCGCATAGTAATTCTCCTTACTCAGACGATGGCGAGGATTTCGCCGTGGAGTTTGAATGCCTCGCGGCGAGCGGCTTCAGCGAAGTCGCGGCCGGAGGAAGCGAAGATAATTCCGGACGACGAGTTGATTATGAATCCGACACCGTCCTTGTTGCGGCCGTTACGAACTGCCGCTTCAAGGTCTCCACCCTGCGTCCCAATGCCAGGAATCAGAAGGG
The DNA here is from genome assembly GCA_038228545.1 of Minisyncoccia bacterium. Lineage (GTDB taxonomy): Bacteria > Patescibacteriota > Minisyncoccia > Phycocordibacterales > Phycocordibacteraceae > C7867-001. The sequence goes on from JBBRPE010000003.1 coordinate 65,424, forward strand.
GCAGCTGGGGCGCATACTGTCGCACCTTTGCGATATCCTCGGAGTACGTGGCGCCCGTTACCAGCCCGAGGTTGCGGTTATGGTTCCAAAACTCAGAGACCCGCCAGGCGACATATTCGTAGAGAGTCATAGTACCTCCCTCCGATTCCTTCATGAACTGCAGGTCTTGGAACTCGCCACTGCCCGGGTTGGACGTGCGGCACAACACGAAGACCAGCTTGTCAGGATTGTCTGCAAGCTCGCCCAGTGCACGGTGCCCAAGGTAGCAGTGCACCGTTACCGAGTCGGCGCCGAGATGGAGATAGAGTGTCGTGGCGTAGTGGCTGTTGGTGTTTCCGATGTCTTCAACCTTGGCGTCGATGATGATAAGGACGTCCGGCGCTTCTTGCTTGATGTATTGCACCAGCATACGGAGTGTCCGGAGGCCGTCATCGCCGAGCGACAGGAAGAAGGCCCAGTTCAACTTATAGGCGCAGACCACGTCCTTGGTCGTATCGATGATGGCTCGACAGAAGAGGAACACGCGTTTGCAGTGTGATTCGCCGTGACCGACTTCTTCAGGAATCTGCTTGAGGTCAGGATCGAGCCCGACGCACAAGAACTTTCCCTCGGCCCACTTGGCCGCGAGGATGGCGTTCGCATTTCGAGTGGTCATTGGGTTTCCGCCTAGCTGAATGTGAATGGTGCGTACGGCGTGATTGCCGTTCCGCATGCACACTAGCATGCCATTTGGAGGGGTGCACTCTATGCAACACGGTCACAAATCTTCAGGCGCGCGACGTGGAGAAAGCGGCGAGTGAGCCGTACGAACTGGTACGGTGATTGAGCCACAGAGGCTCCATAACAAAGCAGCTGGGGATTTTGACGTGTTTGTTAGATTTTACCCACAAGTCCCATCCCTGGCTCAAGCGTATCGTCGCCCTCTTCCCAGTTAGCGGGACATACATTTCCAGGGTGTGTTTCCACATACTGTGCAGCCTGTACCTTACGGAGTGTTTCTGCGGCGCGTCGTCCTATGGAGTTGTCATGTATCTCCATCGTACGCAGTACGCCGTTCGGGTCGATGACAAACGTTCCTCGCAGAGACTGTCCTTCGTCCGGAGTGCGAGCGAGATCACCCCCTTCAATGAGCGTGCCGAATACGTAGGAAATTTTTCCGGAAGGGTCTGCGCCCATTGGATAGTTCACCTGTTTGATTGCGGGAGACGTGTCATGCCATGCCTTGTGCACAAACACGGTGTCGGTTGAAAACGAAAGCACTTCCGTGTTTATGGCTTCAAACTGCGGGTACAGGCGTGCCATATCTTCAAGCTCGGTTGGGCACACAAAGGTGAAGTCACCGGGATAGAACATCACCACAAGCCATTTTCCGCGGTAATCCGAGAACTTCACCGTTTTCTGGTCGTCCTTATGATATATATCGAACTCGTAGTCGGGAATTGTTTCGCCGATACGCACACCAGTAACGAAGTCGCCCATATCATGGAAATCGCCACAGTTCTCACAGTAGTTGCTTTTCTGGCCGTTTTTGTTCATATAAGTAGGATTAGCTTGCGCAAGTAGACCTATGATACCACCGGAAGATACAGGTCTCAAAAACGACTCACGCGAGCGTATTTCTATTGTGTGCGTCGTGGGGCCAACTGCGTCTGGGAAAACAGCTCGAGGAATAGAGCTCGCACAGGAGCGCAACGGCGAAATTATCTCCGTAGATTCACGGCAGGTATACCGCATGCTTAATATCGGCACCGAGAAAATAGCAAAAGAAGAAATGCGTGGAGTCCCTCACCACCTTATAGACATATGTGAGCCTGAAACCACCTACAGCGCGGGCGATTTCGTACGAGATGCTGACACTCTCATACAAGAGCTTCATATGCGTGGAAAAACACCAATACTTGTTGGCGGAACACACTTCTACTTTGATGCACTCCTCTATGGTCTTCCGAGCGATATTCCGCATGATGAGAAACTTCGTGCAGAGCTCGAAGCGTTGTCGAGCGACGAGCTCATGGAGCGTATACACGCCGCAGACAGCAGACGCGCGAGCCGTCTTGACTCAAACAATCGTCGCCGGCTTATCCGAGCACTGGAGATAATTAGCGAGCACGGCCATGTCCCCGAGCGAAAGCATGACGAAATGCGCTACGACGTTGAGTGGGTGATTCTCAACCCGGAGCGCGACGAACTTCGTTCCCGTATACATACACGTCTTCAATTTGCGCTCAACAACGGTCTGATTGAAGAAGTGAAGAGCGTCCGTGCGCTCGTCGGTGATGAGCGTCTGAATGAACTTGGACTTGAATACAAAGTCATCGGAGAGTATCTACGCGACGAACGCGACTACGATTCCTTGCTCCCGACACTTTCCTCGCGTCTCTGGCACTATGCCCGCCGTCAGAAAGCGTGGCTCAGAAAACTTATGCACGAGAGCCAAATAGCAATGACAGCGAGTGATAAACTATCCTCATGAAGAAATTTGTCGTGATATTTGTACTGGTTTTCTTTTTTATAGCTCTTCTCGGAGCAATCTTGTTTAAAGTGCTGTCTCCGGGGACACAGCCCAAAAAGCAAGCAACGACTACCTTCCCTACCGCTACGGGAATTTCGTATACGTCAGTTTCAAACACGCCTGATGCAGTAGCAAAAACATGTGTTAGCTGGTACGTGCAAGCGGAAAACGTGGCACTCGATGACTATGAAAAAGGTATCGAAAGCTGTTTTACTCCTACCTTTTATAAAAGCTGGGATAGTATTCGCGATGATACAGGCCAGGACCCGGTGCTGTACTCACATACCTACACTCCTAGCTGGTTAACGAAGCAAACTGCATCTATAAAAACTCAAACAGACACTGAAAGTACGGTATCTGTCACACTCGGCAACGGCACTACTGCGCTTATGGTAGACGTACAACTTGAGAAGACGAGTAACGGTTGGCGTATCACAAACGTTACTGAATCGAAGTAGGTACGTTACGACAATACGGGAACGGCCACCGTTTCCTCAAAAACTATCTGCCTGATGCAGACCAGTGCGGTGGGTCGTTCGGCAACTGATTATAAAATCCATACTGTCCGGCATGAGCTCTGAGCCACGTGTATGCGCCCGGTCCGAGTCGTATATCAACAGCAGTTCCTGACGTGTGATTCGAGCCATTGCCTCCAAGCGAGCATGGCACCGCGGCAGTTCTGGTGGAACACACAGCACTGCCATTCACCAGACGACACCCGTTGTTATTCCACGCAGCTGTCTGGTCGTCTGGAGATCGATACCCAGACGACACCCGCAAATCTACACCTTCTCTGAGGGCAGCAGTACGCATAGATACAAAACGCTGAACCGTATCTGCCAAATCTCTATGAGACCCGATGTCAGCAGAACTGGGGAATGGAACGAGCTGTGATTCTGGTATCGCTGTACAACTACCTCCGCCTCCGCCTGGGCCCGGGCCGCCAGTACCACCTCCAGGACCAGTTAGACTTCCAGCGTCCGTACTACCCACAATTCCGTTTGTGATACTCCCAAACAAACCTTGGATACGCTGTGGTGTTGTTTCGCTTATGCACATGTCTTCACCATTGTCAGCAAGAATGCTATTCCATGGACCAAATGTTGAACCGGAAGCTGTACCGTCTGATGCATTTGGTTTATAGAGTTTTTTCATTATGTAATCGACGATGAGCCATGCGGCAAGCACGATTGCAAGTCCAATCATCACATTAATAAACATCCCTCTTCCTTTGCTTCTCGCTTCAGCATTACTGCCGTTAAACATCCAAATAAATCCCGCGTAAACGAGCGCGAGCGTAGCGAAGATACAGCCGAGAGAAATCATAAGATTTATGACATTTTGTGTCGTTGCAAGTACACAACCATAGGAAGCGGCCGAGGTATGGCCGGGAACACCATCGCAATTACATTCTGTTGGGACTATCGGCCCGAAGAAATTTGCGGTTGCCGCATGGGCTGACACAGGAACTATAAGCACGATGAACGCCAGGGTGAGTCCTGCACTGAGCTTTGTTAGTGTGCTGTACTTCATTATTACGGGAGCTTCACCGCTCCTGGACAGAAACTAAGTCCGACCGGGTCGGTGCCATAGGTATCACTCAATCCCGGACCTGCTGAAACATAAGTGTCGAGCGCACAAAGCACTGGATTAGATAGTTTGAGTGTGGTGCGCAATGCGTCTTCTGCAGCTATTCTCGTCGCTCCGAGAGGTTCCGCAAGAAGTGTAACAAGCACGCGTGCCTTACCTCCATTTTGGGCCGGAGGTACATAAGTTATAAGAAAAGTAGAATACTCTGAGCCTGCAACACGATACCCGGACACCGGATCTGCCCATGCGGGCTGGTCTATTTTTGTAAAATCAGGAACTGCTACTTTTGACCCATCGCTCAGAACGATAGTGAGCTGGTTACCAACGGGTATTACACTGCTCCCAAGACCTCCAAAGGGAGAGGTCGTTGCTGTACCGGATGTGACGGGTGAATACGTTTTTTTAATCAGCCAGTACATTCCGAATACGGCGAATACCACGAGAAGTACTGCCAACCCTATAGCCAGCGGCTTATTCATAAAAAAATTGTATCATGCATGATTTTAGCGAGCCTGACATCTTGGGTCGGACGACCTTGCTCCTGGAACTGCGCAACGAGTCGCCGAGCATTGCCATGCAGAAAGATTCTGTGTGTACAGACTACAGGCCACCTGTGTGTTAGTTTGACCATTTTGGGCGGCCGAAACACAGTCCTGATAGAGACGTTCCTTACCGGGTACAACCGAGGAGTCACATCCACCGAGTCGTTGACCCGCATAGTGGAGCGCGTTTCCCTCGCATCTTTGTGTAAACGCAGTCGTACAGGCTATACCGTTCACTCTAAGGGGCGAGGTTGTGAGGTTAATCTGCCAGAGCCCAACAGAGTAGCTCCGCCCGTTACCACGATCCAATTTATCCGAGGTGGAAAGGATGGCGACTTGTCCGCCCGCACTCTCGAGATTGCAAGTTCTTGACGCTGCTTCTCCAAGAGCTGCGAAGCAAGTACTGGATAGACTCTGCACACTACACGCTCCGCTTGCAGGAAGAGTACAACTCCCTCCACCCCCCACTCCACCAAAACCACCTCCTCCACTTCCAGCGTTCGTGCCTCCCACGACGCCATTTGCAATACTTCCGAATAGTCCTGGGATTACTGTCGTCTCCCTCGGTTGTATACACCAGGAGCCTGCCGCTGCAGGAGAGAGAATTTTATTCCACGGACCATAGGAACTTTCGTTGTAGAGCGTCTTCATGATGAAGTCTACGAACAGCCAGGCAGCAAGAACGATGAACATACCAATAACGACATTCAGTAACATACTCTTCGCCTTACTGCGCATTTCGGGATTTGTCGGATTGAGCATCATACTTGCGCCTGCGTAGGCTGCGACAAGAACGAATGCAATAACCCCAATGGAAACGGCCGCATTCATAAGGTTCTGAATGAGTTGCAGTACACCTCCGTAATCACACGGACATGCGGTGCACTCCGTCGGAACTATTGAAAAGGTTGGGTCAAGAAGCGATAAATTTGCGGCATACACGGGAAGAGCCGCGCTTACAAAAAGAGTAAGCGAGAGAGAAGTAACCAGGAGAGCCCTACGCATACTTGTATTGTAGCCTCTCAGAAGGCCCTGGCACTGCTTTGTTCCCACCTTATAAATCTGCTAAGGTAGCCAAGAGGAAGCTCAAATTCGCTTCGCTCGGGCCATATGCGTTGCTTGCACGTATATGAACCCTTCGTTCGGCGGATTACACTGAATCCTGATTCAATGTACTCACCTCACTCAGGGTCCATAGTTTAGTGGTAGAACATCGGTCTCCAAAACCGATAGTGTAGGTTCGATTCCTACTGGGCCCGCAAATAGAAAAGCGCCATTCGGCGCCTTTTCTATTTGCGGGCCCAAGCAAACCTGGGAGGTTTGCTTGTAGGAATCGAAGATGTTGCGGAGAAATGGAGGAAATGGGGTCAGGAAATGGGGTCAGCCACCATTCTTTTTCGGACGTCCGACTGTCCGGAGAGTTTGCTCGAGACCGTGTCTCTTCACCATGGTATCAAGCCACACGTCGTTCCCAAACGGAATACTCTTTCTTTCAGACTGTTCGAGTGCTTCTTCTTCGCTTGGGGTCTGCGGCTCGTCGAGCCATGCAAGATAGTCAGGGGGAGAGGATACGGGCCAGGCTGAGAGGAGTTTCTGTTGTTGTGCAGTACCACTTTCTCTTCGCCAGGCACTTCCCCACCTCCACTGTGGTGCACTCTTTACCAAGTTTGCTTTCTTAGCGTTTCGCTCAACGTATCTAACCAGAGTTAGAAAATACTTGTCCTCTCCACAGAGAAAGGACTTGTAGCGTCCCTGATACAGATGACCTTCGCCGACCGTTCCTTTTGCGATATGCCATCGGCGGGTATGAGTGTTGGTGACCCAAGACATGAATTTCGAGAGATCGCCGTCTTCTTTCGGGTACAGGACAAGATGCCAGTGATTGGGCATGAGGCAATACGCGAGTATGCGCATATCGAAGGTTTCTGCTGCTTCTTCCAGGATGGTCTCGAACATGCGATAGTCGTCAGGAGTGTCGAAAATCTGAGCACGGACATTGGCGCGATTAAGGACGTGATATACATGTTTTCCCACGTCGACACGTTCGATGCGTGGCATGCAGTAAGGGTATCACGGGGAAATGGTGGCTGACCCCATTTATCCGAAGAAACTTCTGCGAGCATTTTGTGATTCTGAGAGCAAAATCCGCAAAGTGGACAGCGAGTGTAGCTCGAGTTTCCTACTGGGCCCGCGACCGAGCCGAGTGACGACGAGGCGAGAGTTGTGACCGCAGAGGGCCCAAGCAGGCGTGGGGCGCCTGCGTGTAGGAATCGAAAGGCGCAGGCCGGGTAGGCCGAGCCGGGGTCGACCAAAATCGCAGCAGCGATTTATGGGTGACTGATGCCTGCCTGATTCTTATCAGGACACTTCCTACTGCCCACTACCGCACATACACAAACACTCCATCCTTCTTCTCCCCTTCCCACGTCGGAAGCGGAAATAGATTACAGACAACACGTGCTCCGGGCGCAAGTTCTCGCGAGAGCTTTCGTTCGAGACGCTTCATAATGTGCGAAATACCAAACACGGTCACTACCGAGTACCGGGATAAATCGACAGACCACATGTCCCTCCATTCAACCGATGCACGTGAACCAAGCCCTTCCTTGCGAATGGCTCTATTTGAAAGCCACACAAGAAGTGGATTTATCTCAACACCTCGTGCTTCTATTCCAAGTCGTGCAGCAGCTATGACGAGACGGCCATCGCCACTTCCAATATCAATAAGACGGTCTCCGGGCCCTAGTTTCGTGCTGCTCAACATACTTTGCATAAGAAGTGTGTCAGTCGGTATATAGAGCGCCCCATTGAGTAGCCCTAGAAAATAGGCACAGAGCGCTGAACCGACCACAAGCAGGAGGTAGAGGAGAAGTGCCCACATACCTACACCATACAGGAATGCGCCTCGTTAGCAGTTTGTCGCTACGCCGAGCGCAGCTGCCTTCTGAGTAGATGTACTCGTGCTATCAACGCACCAATAGAGGGCGGTATTAGTTTTAAGCTGGGCTGACATAGCCCACGCGGTGGCAGAACTGTTACAGGTAACTGCAGCAGAACCAGAGCTCGCGGCGCCGTTTTTCATACTGACAATACTCGGCACGTTATTTATAGGAGTCGTTGCTTGGCATACGTCAGTTGCAGCAGATCCTTTGTTGTACGAATTACCATTAGCATCATAAAAGAGCTCCGCCTGTGCGAGCGCACTGTGGAGTGAGGCCTTTATGGCGGCGTCAGCACCTTTTTGACGTGCTGTACTGAGCGAGGCTAATACGACTGAAGAAAGTATGCCAATAATGGCAATGACAACGAGGAGTTCTATGAGAGTGAAGCCTTTTGGGTGGGAGAGAGTATCGTGGTTCATTATCAAGAAACTATCAACAATATACGTACTATACAGTCTATTTAACTACAGAGACGTGTTTTGGGGGATAACACTCTAATAAATAAAGGCCCCGAAGGGGCCTTTACTTGTAGATTATTTCTTAACCTCCTTGTAGATGACGCGTTCGCGCAGCGTCGGGTCGAACTTCTTGAGTTCGATTTTACGTTCAACCTTCTTCTTATTCTTACGGCTGAAATAGACGTGATCCGACTTCGTGGAGCGGAGTTTGATGAGGCGGTCTTGTGACATAACCCCACCTTACCAAAAAGGCAACTTTCCCGCAATCTCTGAGCATTTACCGGGCCGAGCGAGTACCTACACACCAACGGCAACCTTCTTGGCCCGTACAGCAGATTTCTTCTTTACATCGAAATGGGGTTCACCATTCTTGAGCGTAACCGAAACAGTACCGCCCTCCATCATGCCCTGCGAGACCATATAACTTGCGATAGGCGTGAGAATCTTGTCCTGGATGGCGCGCTTTAAGGGACGAGCTCCGTATTGTGGGTTGTAGCCCTTGTCAGCGAGCCACGCACGAACTGCCGGATCGATAGTGAGTGTTATGCGCTTACCGCCAAGACGCTCGATGACATCCTTGACTTGGTTTTCCACTATGCGTGAGAGGGACTCTTTACCAAGAACGTCGAAGATTACTATTTCATCAAGACGATTCAGGAATTCCGGACGGAAACGGTCCTTGAGCGCGACGAGTACCTTTTCTTTTACCTGCTCATACTGCGCAACGTCGTCGGCACCGGAATACCCGAAGCCGATGTTCGCCATACGATCAATAAATTCTGCGCCGATGTTCGACGTGAGCACGATGATGGTGTTTTTAAAGTTCACCTTGCGTCCCTTGCCATCAGTAAGGTGTCCGTTATCGAGCACCTGCAGAAGGATATTAAATACTTCCGGATGTGCTTTCTCTATCTCGTCAAAGAGGATGACAGCGTACGGACGATGACGAATACGCTCAGTGAGTGAACCCGCTTCTTCGTAGCCCACGTATCCCGGTGGTGCGCCTATGAGTTTACTGACTGAGTGCTTCTCCATGAATTCCGACATATCAACTCGTACGAGTGCTTCCGTGTCGTTAAACATGAATTCTGCAAGCTTCTTTGAAAGCTCGGTCTTACCCACTCCCGTTGGTCCCATAAAGAGGAACGAGCCGATAGGACGATTTGGGTCTGCAATGCCGACACGAGAGCGCTTCACTGCGTCTGAAATTGCCTTAACGGCCACGTCCTGACCAATGACCGCGTCTTTGAGTGTGTCTTCCATGCGCGCGAGCTTTGCCGCCTCTTCCTCGAGCATTTTGGAGACGGGGATACCCGTCCAGCGCGACACCACACCAGCTATCTCGTGCTCAGTGACTTCTTCATGGAGTACACGACGCGACTTCTGAAGTGTTTTAAGGCGCTTCGTCTTGGTATCAAGTTCCTTTTCAAGAACGGGAATGCGACCGTAGCGAATTTCTGCGGTTGTACCAAGGTCACTCATGGCCTCAGCATTGTCTGCCTGCTGACGCAGCTTCTCGAGCTCTCCTTTTATTTCGCGAATTGCCTGAATGACTTCCTTTTCGTTGCGCCACTTAAGCTCGAGCTCTCCCGTCTTCTCGCGGAAGTCTGCGATTTCTGCCTCAATAGTCTTAATGCGATCTTTAATTTCCTTACCATGTTCGCTCTCAATGTCTTTCTGGAGCGCTTGGCGTTCAATCTCAAGGCGACGAATCTTACGGTCAGTCTCTTCGAGAAGCGGTGGCTTGTTTTCAAGCGCAATGCGAAGTCCCGAAGCAGCTTCGTCTATAAGGTCTATCGCTTTGTCTGGGAGGAAACGGTCGCTGATGTAACGACTGGAAAGGTCCACGGCAGACACAATGGCGCCGTCGGTAATACGCACTCCATGAAAGAGCTCGTACTTATCACGCAATCCGCGCAGGATTGCGACTGCATCTTCTACCGTTGGCTCATTAACAAATACAGGCTGGAAGCGACGAGTGAGCGCAGTATCTTTTTCTATGTGCTGCTGATATTCCTTCAGTGTTGTTGCGCCGATAAGCCGAAATTCACCGCGCGCGAGCGCGGGCTTCAACATATTGCTCGCGTCCATAGCGCCTTCTGCAGCTCCGGCACCGACGAGCGTGTGCAGCTCGTCGACGAACAGAATGACCTGCCCCTGTGCCTTCTCCACTTCCTTCATAACGCTCTTCATGCGCTCCTCAAATTCTCCGCGATACTTCGTGCCAGCAATCATAAGACCGAGATCGAGTGAAAGAAGTTCTTTGCCCTTGAGGGATTCCGGCACATCGCCCGTGGCCATGCGGGATGCCAAACCTTCTGCGATAGCAGTCTTACCTACGCCCGCCTCACCGATAAGTACAGGATTATTTTTTGTACGACGCGAAAGAATTTGTATGACGCGACTTATTTCCTGGTCACGTCCTATGACGGGGTCGAGCGCGTTATCCGCAGCCATCTTCGTGAGATTACGTGTGTACTTTGCGAGTGCACGGAATCGTTTAGCTTCCCCTACCTGGCCATCCTTCGTGGACTTCAGCTCCTTAAGGACTGCAAGCACCGTCTCGTCGTCAATCTTGAATCGATTGATGATGTCGCTCGCTGGTCCCGGGTTTTCAAGCACTGCTACAAAAAGGTGCTCAGTTCCGATGAATGAATCATTCATGCGCGCCGCGACTTTGCCGGCAGATTCCAGTGCCTGTGCAAGGTCCGGCGTGAGGTAGAGCTGGTAGGACGGAGAAAGTGTTGCATTGGTTTCCGGAGCTTCAAGCGTTTCCAGGACGGTATCTGCAAGAAGCATGGTGTCTATGTCCATGCGGTCGAGTACGGAAAAAACCATGCTCTCTTCTTGATGAATGAGAGCGGCAAGGAGATGCAGCGGGCTTACGTGATTCTGACCCCGTTCAATAGCGAGCTCATGCGCCTTCCGTATGGCTTCTTTAGCTTTCGTGGTGAAGTTCTTGAATGGTGGCATATATCTACTATTACGGCGCAGAAGGCGAAGATGTTGCAGAAAGGAGGGTGTTTATCTTTTCTGTAGGTGCAAATATACCCGTCGAATCGAGCGCAATTCCAATAATATTTCCTGAGCTATTCACCGCTGCCGAGCCTATCTGCACGCCCGTGAGGCTTGTATGAATGGTGTCATCGACCTTTGACACGATACCGGTGATGGCGGACCCGCCGCTACCTATAGCAAGAACCGTCTGTCCCTGCTTGAGGTCACTCTTGAGGACGAGTAGTGGGACCGGAACTTTCGGAAGCTTCGCGATATCTGAGAATCCATAGATGCTTATGGTGGCTCCTGCACGCGAGAGCGAAGCGGGAACGGCAGTACCATCGGGGAATACTATGAGCGCTTCTTTAGGCAAATCGGTGCCAGTCGCTGTGGCGACCGCACGAGCCTTTGGGAGATAGGTGCCGATGGCGACAGGTGGTGTTGACGTTGACTTCGAATAGATTGAGACCGTTCGGGCGACGTTCGCGGCAATAGCTGCTGTTTGAAGGTCTTCGTCATGTATGACGACGGTCGATGGCTGAGACGGAATTATCTGAATCGGTGTCGAAGATGAGATGGTTTCCACTGTATGATCGACGATGCGATTCACCGTCTGAGTAATGGTTGGAGGTGCCTGATCAAGCAAGGAAACGGTAAGAACGCCGACCGCAATGGACGTAACGAAGTTCACGAGCACCGTGAGGAGCAAGAGCTGTGATTTGCTGAGGTCTTCCAGGTTCATACCATTAGTATATAGCTTTCTCGTCGAGGAATCGAACTGTACGCAGTAGTGCAGGAACCAGTGCGTCGAGGTCTTGTGCCTTCGTTGTTGGTCCCCAGGAAATACGAAGTGTGGAGTCGGCACGTGTAGTATCTGCAGTCAGTGCGAAGACGGCACGCGAACCGTGCTCATCTGTTTCGCATGCGCTCTTCGTCGACACCGCAAACCCTTCAACGTCCAGTAGCGCGACGACGTAATCGGTGTCACGACCGAGTAGTGAGATATTCAAAATATGCGGCGCATTCGCTACACCCTGATTTATTTCCATACGTTCTATCTTCGAAAGAGCGATGCAAAGATTTGCTCGCATGCGCTCTGACCGTTCGCAAAATTCTTTCCTTTTTTCCTCTGCCTCTTCGAGAGCTGCAGTGAACGCGCGTGCCAATGCGGTGTTCTCCGTGCCTGCGCGCCTCCCGCCTTCTTGGCCACCACCGCCATAGAGCGGCGACAGAGTAATACCCTGTCGTAGCAACAGAACGCCGATACCCCGCACACCGCCAACTTTCTGGCTATCAAGCGTCACGAGGTCAGCACCGAGATGAGCCAGTGTGAATGACCGCACGAGGGGTGCTTGGCTTGCGTCCACATGTAAGAGAATCCCCGGACGATACGCGTCGAGCGTGCGACGTACGGCAAGGGTGTCGTACAACGTACCTGTCTCACCGCACACAGCGTCGAGCGTAACGAGCACGGTTGATGGCGTGAGCTGGCGCGTCAGAGTATCGAGCTGTATCTCTTCAACGGTTGCACCTTCTACGCGAAGTGTCTGTACCGCACTCTGAACCGATGCGTGCTGGCTAGGGTGATGCAGCACGTGCGCTTTCTGGGCTCCTTTCGCTCGTACAGACCCGAGGAGTGCGAGTGCGTTCGCTTCCGTTGCACCAGAGGTGAATATCACGCCGTCTGTCTTCACTTCAGCAATGCGCGCTATGCGTGTGCGAGCGTCTTCGAGCAATGTCTTAGCTTCCCTGCCTTCTGCGTACGGTGCGCTGGGATTACCAAAAAAGGGAAGTGTGGCGTCGAATGCTCTTCGTGCACGTGCAGACACTGGAGCACTTGCTGCCCAGTCCAAATACACCCGCTCCTTTTTCGTGCCCCACATACATGCTTTGTAGCATTTTAGCCTTTGAAAATCGAGTTATTTTGTGGTATAGTCCTGCCATTATGGCGAGCAGCACCCGACCACCTATCGTGGCCGTTATGGGTCACATCGATCATGGAAAGTCTTCCCTGCTCGATTACATCCGTAAGGCCAATGTCACTGCCGGCGAGGCGGGAGGCATTACGCAACACGTCTCAGCCTATGAGGCGGTACATGAGCACGAAGGTGCCGAGCGCCGCATCACCTTCCTCGATACACCGGGTCACGAAGCGTTCCGTGCGCTTCGCGCACGCGGTGCTGCTGTTGCGGATGTCGCTATTCTCGTCATCGCTGCTGAAGAAGGCGTAAAGCCACAGACGCTTGAGGCGTATACGGCAGCGACTGAAGCGGGCACTCCTATCGTCGTTGCATTCACGAAGATTGATAAGTCGGGAGCAGACATTGAACGCGCTAAGGTCTCCGCACTCGAGCACAGCATCTACCTTGAAGGGCTTGGAGGCTCTATCGCCTACACCGGCGTGTCGTCAAAATCTGGCGAAGGTGTTCCAGAACTTCTTGACCTCGTCCTACTCACGGCGGACCTTGCTGAACTTACGGGCGACCCTGACGTTTCGGCTGAAGGCTTCGTACTCGAATCATCGCAGGACCCGAAGCAGGGTATGACGGCGACACTTATCATGAAGAATGGAACGCTAAAGACCGGCGACTTCGTCGTTGCAGGTAGCGCACTTGCTCCGGTTCGTTTTATAGAAAACTTCGCCGGCCTTCGCATTCCGACAGCTGGACCATCTCAGCCAGTACGTATCGCCGGATGGAATGCACTTCCCGCTGCAGGCACCCCATTCCGTGTTGCGTCTTCAAAGAAGGAGGCAGAGAAACTAGCCAGCGAAGCTGAAGCTCCACTTCTTAAGGTCCGTGTTCCAACGGTAAACGAAGAAGGAAAGGCGGAACTCCCTCTTATCATCAAGGCTGATGTATCAGGCTCCATCGAGGCAATTAGCCATGAACTCGCGAAGATTGCGCACGACCGCGTTACTATCCGTATAGTATCGGAAGGCATCGGCGCCGTCTCTGAGGCTGATGTAAAGACAGCCGTTGCTGGTGGCGGGAACATCATCGCGTTTAATGTCGGTACTGATACGAACGCGCGCGACATTGCAGAGCGCACCGGTATCACCATCGATACCTTTTCTATAATTTATGACCTCAAGGAGCGTGTCGAAGCGCTCGTCACGGCGCGCGCTCCGCGTATCACTGTTGAGGAAATCCTCGGTGAACTCAAAGTACTCAAGTCCTTCAGTGTAGCTTCCGGTAAGGCTGTCCTCGGTGCTAAGTGGGTATCCGGTTCCCTTACCGTGGGTGATGTAGTTAAGATTGACCGTCGCGGTATAGACCTCGGACGTGGCAAGCTCGTAAACCTTCAAATCATGCGAAGTGACGTAAAAGAAATTCATATTGAGGGGGAATTCGGACTCCAGGTGGAAACAAAGGTGGAAATTGCCGGAGGAGATACTATTGTGTGTTTCCGGATGGTTGAAAAATAGACGTATGACGATGCGCGACGAAAAAGCAGCCGCCCAGCTTATGGTGCTTGCCGGTGAATTTATAGCTCGCGAAGCGGGTCGCTCGACGCTCATCACACCAACGCGTGTCGGCTTTGGACGCAATCCGAAGTTTGCGACGGTATTTGTAAGCGTATTCCCCTTTGAGGAAACCAATCATGCACTCGCCTTCCTCGGACGCAACGTAAACGAATTCCGTGAATACTTAAAGAAGCACGGTAGGTTTAATATGCTTCCCTTCATAACCTTCGAGGCAGACTATGGTGAGCAGAATCGCCAACGCCTCGACGAGATTTCAAAAGACGTTTAGATGAGGCCTGGGCGGGAATCGCACCCGCGCATGGAGGATTTGCAGTCCCCAGCGTTACTACTTCGCCACCAGGCCGTTAGTTGAATATAACGCGCGGAACATAAATCTGCATCTCCACTTCTTGTACCGGGGGTGGGAGTCGGCTCCCGTCACTAATTCGCTTCGCTCAGAAGTGCGCCAACCGGAGCTCGTCACATTCTCCTGCCCCGCAGACGTGACTACGCTGTTCGACTCCCACACGGACTGTGCGAAGGCACTATCCTCCCCGGTACAGCTTTATGGCTTCGCCTAAATCAGTACCGGGGGTGGGAGTCGAACCCACACGGCATTTCTGCCAGGGGATTTTAAGTCCCCGCTGTCTACCATTCCATCACCCCGGCCTCTGTGGAAGATACCACATGACCATGTGCTACCGTATATATTCATGTCACTCCGTACTACCCTACGCAAAATTCGTCGCGCAATAACGCGCTACACCCCCTTGGTAGAGGTGAGTATTTCGCGAGAGAATCTACTCCACAATCTACATACCTATCAAAGCGCTTACTCGAAAGCGGCGTTTGCTCCCGTACTTAAGAGCAATGCCTATGGGCACGACATTGGCACTGTAGCTCGTATTCTTGACCGTGAGAAGATTGCGTTCTTCATGGTGGATTCCTATTACGAAGCTCGGCGTCTTCGTCAGGCAGGCATTCGTTCACGCATTCTGGTTATGGGCTACGTACGCCCAGAGGACATAGCTCGGAGCCGTCTCCGCAACGTAGACTTCGGTATCACGGATATTGAACAGCTTCGTACACTCACAGAACTCGTAAAGCATCCAACACGTATCCACTTGAAGCTTGATACCGGCATGCACCGCCAAGGTATTCCATTTGACCTCATTGCAGAAGCTGAGGATCTTATCAAAGGAGAAGAGCAATTAGAGCTCGTCGGTATTTGCTCGCATTTTGCGGATGCGGATAATACTAACGAAACGTTTACCGAACGACAGATTGCAGTATGGAGAGCAGCTGCCGAGGAGTTTACGCTTGCCTTTCCTACTATCGAATATCGCCATATCGCAGCCACCAAGGGCGTACGTTTCGGGAAAGACACAGAAACAAACGTTGCTCGTCTCGGCATTGGCCTCTATGGCTTTGACACGTCGCCATCCTCAGAAACTCCTCTTCGGCCAGTGCTTGAAATGCGTTCGCTTATTAGTTCGGTGCGCGACATTCAGAAAGGGGAATCGGTCGGCTATAACGCAACGTTCACCGCGGACTATCCCATGAAGATAGCTACGGTACCAGTTGGATACTACGAAGGAATAGACCGCCGACTTTCAAACAGAGGCTCCATGCTGGTAAAAGGAATAGTCTGTCCAATCATTGGACGTGTTTCGATGAACATGACGTCCATTGATGTTTCGAATGTTCCGAGCGTAACTGCGGGCGACTCGGTCGTTGCAATAAGTCGAAATCCGGCCGATGATAATTCAGTGAGCGCAATGGTGAAAGCGGTAAGTTGTGAGGACTACCGTGAGACCGAATACGTACTCCTCGTACACCTTGCCCCGCACCTCGAACGAATTGTGGAATAAGGTTGAATATCGGAGCACTTCCGTATAGTATTTACCAATCGTCCGAAAGGACGTGTATTTACGCCCATACGTAGGCTTGTGGCCTGCTCACTCGGCGCACAAGAAATATCTCACCAAGAATGATATATTTCTTGTGACCTCGTTCGCGCCCATAGCTCAGCTGGTAGAGCAGATCCCTCTTAAGGATAAGGTCCCTGGTTCGAGCCCAGGTGGGCGCACATGAAAGAAAACACTGCGTCTGCACGCAGTTTTTCTTTACATGTGCGAGGCGGAGTCATGTTTTCATTCCCCTGAAAACGGACGAGCCCGGGTCGGGGTTGCGAGCTAATTTGTAAATCCTGGAACAAATGAGCCGCAAACCGTGACCACAAGTGCGCCCACGCAGACGTGGGGTCGCGGAATCACGTCCCATGCAAGGCAACAAATCACCTAATCTGCTACGATACACACATGCCCCTGGGGCGGAATCGGTAGACGCGAATTGGAAGTAAAGTGCGGGGATGGCGAAATGGTAGACGCGCCTGCCTTAGGAGCAGGTCCCTTCGGGGGTGGAGGTTCAAGTCCTCTTCCCCGCACTTTGTTTCGAATAGCCTGCCGCGGGACGTAGATGAAGTGGGGCTTCATCTACGCGCACTGGTCCCTTCGGGGGTGGAGGTTCAAGTCCTCTTCCCCGCACTTTGTTTCCAATAGCTAATAAGCACAAAAGAAAGACGCCGTACGGCGTCTTGTGCGTTCCGGGGCAAACAGTCAGTATCTAGCGGATACTTGACTTTAGTTATAAAATGGTGTATTATAATACATAACCCCTAACTACTGGGCAAACAGCAAACAGGAGAGTTGGGATGTTCCTCAACAAAAATATCAGCCGTAATATGTGGATAGTGGCCCTCACGCTCATCGCGTTCGGCTTCTACTACGCATTCCTGGGTCCTCGCTGGCTCATGATTGTGGGTGCCCTCGGGTGTTCCATCTTCCTCTTGGGTCAGGAGACCATCAAAAACGACCCTCTCGAGGTGGGTTTACTCACCTTTTGGGGCCGACGACTGGAAGTCGTCATCCGTGAAGGCAACAAGCTACTTGCACCGTTCTTTCCGTTCATGATCGGCGTCATCAAGATTCCGGTTGGACGAGAAGTACTCGAACAGAAGTTTGAGGTCGTCGCCCGCAACAAGCAGGTGGACGCTAACGGCAACGTCGAGTTCCAAATGGCAGGCAAGTTGTCTGTCGAAATTTCCCTCGTCTTTCAGCCTGACTATGAGGCTCACAACGCGGGATACCGCCTGAAGCGCTATCTGATCTCCGGTCGAGCGGCCGGCGTGAAAGTAATGTTGGAGCAAGTGCTCGTCACCTACACCAGGTACGCAGCGCTTACGCATTCCTGGAATGTCTTCATGTCGCTCAAAGCCCCTCTGGGGGCGGCGATCATCACGAAGATTGCAGGGTCCCAGATGCGGTCTTTGAATCGCGTTGCTGGTACTATTCCGGCAAACGATCTTCTACTTGAAGGCGACGCCTACTGGGCGCGGCCTGAAATAACGGAAGCGAGTGCGGTCGAGTACCTCCTCGTACATCCTGTCGACAGTCCAGAGTACAAGAACCGCTATCGTGAAATTGAGCGCTTTCTCGAAATCGCGCTCAAGAACGGCGGCGGCGACGTGCTCGACCTCGGCATATTGTTGCAACGCGTCAACGTCGAAGCAATCGAACCCACCGGCGATCTCGCCGCTGTGGCCGATGACCCCGCCGTTGAAGACGTGCAGCGCACGTCTGAGACCAAGGACATTGCCACTGAGCTTGTTTTGGCTCAGATGTACCGCGATGTCGATCCCAGCATGAGCCTCAAGGACGCTCTTGAGTTTGTCCGCGTGAACCGCGGACGTGCGAAAGAGCTCATTGTCCGCTCAAGCGGCAACCCCGCCGTCGATGCAGCTGCGCTGTTCGGCAACCTCAACCACTAGGAGACACCTATGGCTGCACATGCCACACCGCCTGTCGCGCCGCGCGCGACAGGCAAGAACTGGCTCCCCGCCACACTCATGAAGTGGGTCGGGAGTCTCTCGGTGCTATTCGTTGTTGGTGCCATCGTTTTCGGAGTGATGGTACCCTTCATCGGAAGGTTATTCCACCCGCAGCCTACCCAACAAAATCAGGCAACGGCTGGTGATAGCCACCAACGCAGCCAGCAGAGCGCAAGCTCTTCTGCACCTGCCCGCGTCGAGACCTCGCCCGTCGCTCTTCCGGCACCGCTCACTATCCAAGTGCCGGTATGCGGAGATACGGCGAATCGAACTTTCTCGACGCCGACGCCTATTCCGAGTCGCGTCTTCGTGTGTTCCAGCCGCAACAGCGGATGGAACTACCAAGCACACGACCGGAGCTCGTCAGACATCTCCGACGCCCAATGGGTGGACGGGCCAGGTGTGCACGGCAATGGCGTTCGCTTCTGCTCGACTACCGGGCAGGCCTACACCATGGACCTAACGTGGTCCAACACCGAAGGCGTCTGCTAGACACCATCGGCTTGATCTTTCCGAGCCCTCTTCGCGCAAGCGTTGGGGGCTCTTTCTTTTACTTAATGCGCTGGAGTGAGAGGAACACCGAGCGTTGACGAGACGGTTGCAGTAAGGAGTGCAATGATTGCGCGTGCACCGAAGATAATAACAAGGCCAATGATTCCCCATATGATGTGCTGTTGACCGGTCTTTCTTTTTTCATCATTTCCGGCGCCTTGTATGAATTCAACAACGCCCCATACAAATACCACAAAAGCGGCAAGCACCATAAGCTCAATGAGAGGGTTCAGTATTGCGTTCTCGACTTTAACGAGAAAGGCATCGAAGGCAGGCATACCCTAATACTAGCAGAACCCCGCGCCAGAGGCGCGGGGTTCCGTGGAGAAAGCGAACAGTCTAACTAGCGGCCCTGTGTAGTGTAGGGAGCGGTTGGATACGTCGGTGTGGATGGGTTGAGGTTGAAGGTACCAATAAGAATGTGTACCAAGCCCCAAACCGAGACCATGACAAAGAAGCCGATGAGACCCCAGAGCATGAGTTGCTTGCCGCTTTCACGCTTCTCTTCATCATGTCCGCCCTGAATGAAGTACTGGAAGATACCCCAGATGAAGACGATGAATGCGAGTGCGAAAACGATAGGCACCGCGACGTTGTTGATAAGGTCGATAACTATTCTGCTCGCATCGTTGACGCTGTTCACCTGCGCGAAGGCAAGGAACGGGAGAGCAAAGGCAGCACCGATATAGCCGATTTTCTTCATAATGTGTGATTAGTATAACCGCGTAGGTTCTCCTATAGGATAGCGCGAGGGCGAGTTCCGTCAATGGAATACGGGGCGCTATGTGGAAAACAAAGGAATCTCGTTACGGAGGCGTTGGATTGGAGTTAATGATGGTTGTACCTGAATTACTTGGTGCTGGTGTTTGTGTCGCACCACTCGATGGGAGTGTTGTCTGTGTCTGGGCTGCAGGAGCGTTCGACTGATTAAACACCGGGTACTGCGGACGAACGGCAGAACTGAGGCCGAGCGTGCCGTTTATGACATTAATCAAGCCCCATACGGAAAGCATGATAACGAACCCGATAAGTCCCCACAGGAGAAGTTGCTGGCCTTCCTTACGCTTCTCTTCATTACTGCCACCGAGGATGAAGTAACGGTAGATACCGACGATGAAGACAACGAATGCAAGAGCAAAAACAATAGGAACAACAATACTATCGATGAACGAGATGCCGCAATTGAGAAACGTGCCGAGATTCGTAATGTCGCAACGTCCGGTGCCGCCGGGTGCAAATGGGTCCGTTGGTGCGGCGTAGGCCAGCTGTGTGAATCCGAGAAATGCCACTGAAACGAGTGCAAACAGGCGAGCGATAAGAATACGGAAAGATGTCATATATATGAAGCGTACCAAGGACGGATAATCGAGCAAGCTAAGTTATGCACTGGTGCCAAGAAGAGTCGTGACGAGGATTTTAATTATTCCCCACACACTGAAGATAATGACCATCCCAACCATGGCCCATATGATGAAACCGCGGCCTTGCTCCCGATTCTCTGCTCCGCCCGTAAAGAAATACCGAACGATGCCGATAACCAAGAATAGGAACGCGAGTGAATACAAGAGAGGAATAACACCCGTGTCAACGAGCGGGACTATCTTCTGGTCTACGAGCTGCTGAAACGTCAGGCCGGCTGTGCTTGTGGTGGCAAAGACCGGAAGTGCTGTCGTAAGGAGTGCGCCAAGCCCAATAAGCCTCTGTACAATTTTCATGAGCCAAGACCGGCAACGGTCGCAGTAATAACTACTTCAATGGCTTTCGCCCCGAGCAAAATAAGTCCACCAATGAGCGTCCATATGAGAGCGCTACGTGCTTTCGATATTTCTTCCGGATTACCTCGGGCAAGAACGAATAGGAATCCGACGTATACGAGCATGACAACGAGAAGTACAGAACCGAGCTCAACGACCGCACCAAGTATTGCATCTATGAGTTTCGGTAGACTATCAATATTGCCAAGTGGGTTCTGCAGCACTGCGGTGCTGCCATCAGAAGCCGGGTTACCTGTTACTGGTGTTGCGGGATTCCCTGTGACGGGAGTGGCAGGATTACCAGTTACCGGAGTCGGTTCAGCATGAGCAATTGGAGCTGAAATACAGAAAACGGCGAATGCTAGTGTAGCGAGACTTACTACGACAATGTGTGATGAGGAAGTGCGAAGAGTACTCATTGTAGTGCCGCTGTTAGGGATTGATCCGCGGCGACCAGTGCGTCCCGGACGCTCAACTGGCCGCTTACGATACCGTTAATCATATCAGCGAAAACACGGTCGGTGACGGCGGGTGCTGGGGACAGCCACCCTTTTGCCTGTAACGCTCCGGCGTTCAGTATAGGTGCATAAATATTATCGCTTGCAGCGGTGAGGAGCGCACGATTCGATGGAGCCATACCAAGTGCAGTGGCTGCTGTCGTAACCTCGGTCACAGCCCCTAGAGCGCTAGCAACACGGAAGGCTCCACTAGAGTTATGGCTCACCTTCGGTATTGCAAAGGCGTAGGCGAGCGCGTAGTCGGTCTTGGAGGCACTTGTCTGTGGCTGCGGTATTTGTGCCATATCAAAATCGAGATTGGGGTTCGCACTCTTTAAATAGGCAAGTTCAGAGCCGTAGCCCACATAGAATGCAGCATCCCCGGCAAGGAAACTCTGACGTGCGTCCGTCTTTGAACGATTCCAGCTGTAGACAGTCTTCGCGGGGTCTGCGAACTGTGTGTAGAAAGAAACGGCAGACTCTCCTGGAGAACGCGCAGCGCTATCCGCTGCTCCAGAGGAAAGCGTACTGCGGAATATGCCGGACGAATATTCAACGAGCGAACTGCCCGACTGCAACATCAAAAGAGAAATAATAGCGCGTGCGTCCGGAATGTTCTGATAGGTGCCAAATGGTATGGCGCTCTTTGAAATAACGCCGGCATCTGACTTTACCGTCAGGTGCGGTGCCAGACCGACAACCGCTTCCCAGGTTGTTGGTACCTGCGGCACGCTCGCGCTTGAGAGCATGGTGCGGTTGAAGTACAAGACGAGTGGGTCCGCGACGAACGGCACCGCATACGTTCCATTCGATGTCAGAAACAATTCGTATATAGGAAGGTATTCATCTCTATAGGTCCGCTCGGGGACAGAGGAAAACGGAATGACACTTATCTTATTGCGTTCAGCAAGCAGGTGCTCTTGGTCGGTAATGATGAGGTCTGGACCGTTTCCAGCTGCAAGCGCGTCCGCAAGAAGCGTATCGAAGCTATCTGTGGATTGCTGTACGTACGTAACTTTTCCGAATTCCTGATGTGTGCGCTTTAAGTCTTCAAGTGTGCCAACCATAGCGGTAGCGGAAAGCGTTCCCCATATCGTGACGGCACCTACGGGTTTGGCACCTCCGAATCCTTTAAAGGTTGAGAAAAGCACAAGACCGCCAACCGCGAGGAACGCGAAGACCGAAATCACGATTATTTGGAACGGGCGCATGTTCATCATGGACAAGTAAAAAGTATTGAATAGTGATGTGGTCCAGCTCGATATGATTTTACCTTATGAAATCCCCTCGTGATGAAAAGTTCCTCTGCTTCGTGCTCGGAGACGACATGCTTTTCGTGCGGACCGATGCCACCATACGCTCCCGCCCAGTCAGTCACCAATACCTTTCCGCTCGGTTTTAGGATTCGTCGTATCTCGGTAACTACCACGTCGCGGTTTTCGAGTTGAAACAGGGTGTTGGAAAGAATAACGGCATCAAGAACTCCCTCGCGCAATTTCGTGCCGCCGGGTTTCTCAATGTTCCCCCATATCGTTTCAATATTTTTGAACTTCTTTTCGCTTGCGGTGTCTCGAATATGTTTCAGTACATCTTCCTGCACGTCCACTGCATACACATGGCCGGTGGCTCCCACGATACCTGCAGCCGCGAGCGCGTAGTGACCTACACCTGAGCCAAGGTCGCCGACTTTCATACCGTCCGTAAGTCCCATCTGAAGAATATTCTTCGTAGGGTTCGCAAAAAGGTCCTCAAGGTGCATACCATAAAAATAGCACGCGCCGAAGCAAAGCTTCGGCGCGTGCTATTTCACTACGTGGACTACTGCCCAAGCATCTGTAGCGTTACTTCACCATTTTTATGAAGAGTAACTGCATAGGAATGCCCTGAAGGACTGGTAAACGGCACCGAAACGTCGACGTGCTCGGTAAGCGGACGGCTATGGTCATACTTATCTTTTCCCCTATCTTCCGCAGAAGTTGCGTTGAAATCCGCAATCCACTTCACGAAGTTTGATTCCGGTGTGCCAGCTACCTTCATAGCCATCCAGAGGTTAAGTGCTTCGCCTTCAATAGTGTGCTCTAGCGCGCTATACACCTTCTCCTTGTCGGTCAGTACTGAGGATTCAGGACGCTGCGAGAATGAAGGTACTTGTTCCATATAAATGTGCTAACTATTAAAGCGCCACCATCGATGCGATTGAGTCCCCCTCCCGCATCTTCATAATGCGCACACCCTGCGTTGCGCGCGATAGGGAAGGAATCTCACCTGCGGAACAGCGGATGACCTGGCCCTTCTTTGATATCACGACAATCTCTTCTTCCTTTATTTCTTCGTCGCCACCCACGAGCACCTTTGCGCCGATAATTTCACCGGTTTTCGCCGTGACTTCTGCAGTCTTAATACCGGAGCCGCCGCGACCCTGAATCTTGTACTCAGAAAGTGCGGTCTTCTTGCCGTAGCCTTTATCCATAATCACGAGGAGCGACGCGTTCTTAGCGCTTGCATCAACTATCTCAGCAGACACAACACGGTCGTCCTTCTTTACGGCCATGCCACGCACACCTGCTGCGGTACGACCCATAGCGCGTACATCTTCCTCATCAAATCGTATGGATTGTCCCTTGCTCGTTACTATGGAAATAGAATCGCCGGTACCCGCAAGCGATGCAGAGACGAGGCGGTCGGAGCCCTTAAGGGCGATGGCAATGATGCCGGACTTGCGTACATCTGCGAAGTTCTTTGCTTCGACCTTCTTTACAACACCCTCGCTCGTTACGAAGAACACACTCATAGCTTCGCGCGCCGCACCCTTTGGTACTGGCAGCACACTGGTCACTTTCTCATCACCTGCAAGTGGTAGGAAGTTCATGATGGACTTACCCTTCGTCGCACGGCGACCCTCGGGAATGTCATACATTTTGGTCTGGTACGCTTTGCCCTTATCGGTAAAGAAGAGTAAGTCGGAGTGCGCGGAAGCCGATAGGAAATGCGTTACGACGTCTTCCTCTTTTGTCGACATATCAATGACACCGACGCCACCGCGCTTCTGTATTTTGTACTCCTCGGGATTCGTACGCTTTACGTAGCCACCTGCGGTAAGCACAAGGACTGATTCATCGTCGGCAACGAGGTCTTCCAGAGATATGTTCTTCACGCCACCCTTTACGATTTTCGTACGGCGGTCGTCGCCGAACTTATCGGAGATCTCTTGCAGTTCAGCGCGCACGACCGCAAGGATGTTCTTCGCACTCGATAGGATTTTCTTTAGTGCTTTGATGATTTCCTGTATCTCGGCGAGCTCGTCTTCAATCTTCTTACGTTCAAGTCCGGCGAGCGTCTGGAGACGCATCGCAAGAATAGCTGCCGTCTGAATGGGTGTGAAGGCAAACTTCTTTATGAGTGCCTCGCTCGCGGTGGGTACGTCCTTTGATGCACGAATAGTTTTGATGACTTCATCAATGTGATCGAGCGCCTTTACGAGGCCGAGCAAGATATGCTCGCGTTCTTCCGCCTTGCGCAAATCGTATTCCGTACGACGCTTCACCACCTCCTGACGATGCGCCACGAAATTCTCGAGCATGCCCTTGAGCGAAAGCGTTTGCGGTACGCCATCTACGAGCGCGAGCATGTTGTAGTGGAACGTGCTTTCAAGTTCCGTGTGCTTATAAAGCGAATTCAAAATGGTCTGCGGATGCGCGGTGCCTTTCAAATCAACGACAATGCGAATGTCCGAAGTTGATTCATCACGCAAGTCGCGAATACCTTCAAGCTTCTTGTCACGGACAAGGTCTGCAATGCGTGTGATGAGATCCGCTTTGTTAACACGGAAGGGAATTGAAGTAACGATAATTTGAGTACCCTTCTTGTCTTCGACAATGTCAGCTTCCCCACGCACCACAACACCGCCCTTGCCGGTAGTGTACGCATGCTTAATATCCGCCTGATTAAATGCGATAGCGCCAAGCGGGAAGTCAGGTCCTTTTACAAATTGAAGCAAGTCTTCTGTGGTTGCCTCTTCGTTATCTATAAGGTGCGTCGTAGCCGCAATCACCTCACGCAAATTGTGCGGAGGAATGTTGGTCGCCATACCCACCGCAATACCAAGCGTGCCGTTGAGGAGCAAATTCGGGAATGCAGCCGGAAGCACGGTCGGCTCTTGCTTACTTCCGTCGTAGTTCGGAACCCAGTCAACGGTTTCCTTATCTATATCTTTCAGCAGTTCTTCCGCGAGGCGCGACATCTTTGCTTCCGTATAGCGGTATGCAGCGGCCGGGTCGCCGTCGATAGAACCGAAGTTACCCTGCCCAAGTACCAGTGGATAGCGCGTCGAGAAGTCCTGCGCGAGTTTTACCATCGCGTCGTACACAGATGAGTCACCATGTGGGTGATACGAACCGAGCACGTCTCCCACGACCGTTGCCGACTTACGGAACTTCGCAGATGCCGTCAGTCCGTTTTGTTTCATCGCAAAGAGAATGCGGCGATGCACGGGTTTCAGTCCGTCACGCACGTCCGGAAGTGCGCGCGAGGTAATAACCGTCATCGCGTAGTCGATATACGACTGACGCATCTCGCTTACGATTGGTTGGTCAATTATGGAAATGCGCGGCTCAACTGGCGCTACTTCTTCTACTGCTTTCTTTGCCATGGAATAAACGTTCTAAAAATGAATGACGGTCGCGTCTGACGAAGACTGTCCACTATCGAGTGTCGAGTGCACTTGCGTGTCTACGATAGTGATGGCGGTAGGCGAGGAGGTGGCGCCTACAGCGGCGCCTGCGGCGCCGACAAGCTGTGAAAAACTATTTGAATTCTGCGTAATCGCCTCTTTAAAATTCGGTGCATTCTGATCGGTCGAAGCGAATGTCGACGGAGCGAGCGAGAACGTGCCACCAAGTGCGTTTGCAGCAAACCACCCGAGTGCAACGACAAGTGTAACGCCACCAGCTACACCCAAGGCGATATTCTGACGCACATGGAGTGGCTTCTGGCGGAGGTCGTGCACTACTTCATGGACGCGCTTTGTTTCCATACTGTTACGGGGTAATAACAATTATAGCCCCATCTTTGTCCGCAGCATCCTTTTTCTTGAGGGTAAGTTTGTCGACTGTTTCTGCAGAGCCACCCTCCTCTTTAAGGTACGCTTCCAGAGACTTTGGCTCGCCCATGCCGTTCCAGTGCATCGGAATTACGATTCGTGGCTCAAGCGTGACTGCGAGCTTAGCGGCCTTTGCTGCATCAAGCACCCCATCGCCACCAACAGGAAGGAAGAGCACGTCAATTTCATCAATTGCTTCGCGCGCCTCTTGCGAGAGCATGGGGTCGTTAAGGGCACCAAGGTGCACGAGTGTCATACCTTCGAGCCCCACTGCGTAGACCGTGTTGACTGCGGAGTCTTGGCCGTTACCAAGTGCGTATTCGCTCTTGGTCAGAAATCCCTGCACGGTGACGCCTGAGTGCTCGTATTCACCTGGGCCTGTGATGGCAAATGGTTCCTTGCCATTAAACGAAACTTCCTCCAGACCATTCATATTTGGATGATTTCGCGACACGAGTGCAAGGTCTGCGCCAAAGCGTACCGCAGGAAGGGTACCTTTCTTAGAAATAGGATCGAAGACGACGGTGAGGTCGCCAAACGTCACCTTGAAGCACTGCCCGCCGTGGTGGGTGATTACCATTGTGGAGACATTATACCTTGAAAAAGCTACGTGTGGTAGCTTCATAGTAGGAACGCAACCCTGCGTTCCTAACCTATGAAAGGTTCGTTTTGCCTTTGAACCAAGCACCCAATTGATGGGGAGCTTGGTTCATTGAAAAAACGTTCGCCCCCCACTTCACCCTGTTGAAGTGGTGTTGTTTTACCGGCTCTTCATTGACCCAACAGGGAAGTTAGGTTATATTTCTCATGTCGCCCAACTGGGGCGATTTCCATTTGGAGGTGAGCTGTGAGCCACACTGACGATACTCTGACTCTGACACGGCCTCCGAAGGCCTCGTTCTTCCAACACCAGGATCCCCCTCGCTCCAACTTCGTGAGCGTCGCGGGAGGTAGCAATGGCAAGCCGCCTCTGGGCTCTGACGGCAGAAACAACATGCCTGCCGACGATGCCGGCGACCCGACGGCCAAGCGTACCGGCACGAACGGCTAGAACATCATGGGCCAAGAAACTCATGAAGAACTTCCGGCGATCCGGCACACGCCAGTGAGCCACGGCGACCTTGGTCAGGACGACTTTGACGACGACTACCCGGACGGCAGCAAACCGCTCCCGCCGAGCACCGTCTACAACTAACCGAACAGGCGAGCGTAACAGGGAAGCCGACCCCCTTTAGAGGGTCATAGGGAGGACACCCCCATGTCCAAACCAAAAATCCTGTATGCGCGCCGTGGTGGAGGGGACAGCGTTTCCTCCACCACACCAACTTGCTCTTTATGTTCTAAACCTTCGCCACTAGGGCGAACTACACATTCAAGGTCTACCTACACGGGTGGGCCTTTATTCGTTATGTGAAGAGATGAGAATGTAATGTGCGCACTTCCCTGTCTCGGCTAAAAAAGTTATCCACAGGTGCTTGATTTTAGTAAAAGTTATGTTGGAACCGATTTTCCGACCTATGTTCAGCTGAAAGATTTGGATTTAAAGTTTCTCGTAATTCGAAAAATATTTGAGTGGATAGAGCGAGAGAACCCCTACTTCCCTGCCTCACTACGGAAAACTTGACACTAAAATAACGGGTGCTATAGTGCTTTCACTGACTGGTGCGGTAGTTCGTTATTGAGGGCTCGCCCTCTTTTTTCGTTCCCGATGAACTAGACAGCTGAACCTCGCAAAGGAGATTGCCCATGAAGACCTCTTCGACCCGCTCGATGTTGAAACCCATCCCCCTGGCCGCCGGCCTGGCCCTGTCCGCCGCCGCCATCGGCGCCGGCATCATGCTGGCCAAGCGCAGCAACAAGTCCAACCCGGCCGGCGCCGTCCCCAAGGCGGCCTGATCGGACAAAGGCCCGACACGCCCCCCCCCGACTAGTCGGGCCTCCAGCCCCCATCGCATGTAAAGTGCGGTGGGAGTTTTGCTTTATTGCTCAATTCCCCACTATTTGCTATATTCCCTGAGTTAAGGCGAGAGCAGTACGGAGGCGTTAACCCTGAAAGTCGCAAGGCTTCAGCACCCTTCAGAACGTCCGTCTCTTATATATGGAAACAGAAGAGAAGAAAGCTGCCCCAGTGGTAGCGTCTACGATAGTTATTGACCCGAGCCACCCGATGGCAGGGCTGATTGACTCTATCCCTACCCCACCTCGCCCAGGCGACTTGGTAGAAGGAACAATCATCGAGCTCGTCCGCGGCCGCCTCTTTGTCGACTTGCCACCGTTCGGCACCGGCATCATTTACGGACGTGAGTACCTCAACGCTGCTGATGTGCTTCGCAAGGCAAACCCTGGCGACACCATTACGGCAAAGGTCGTTGACCCAGCAGGTATCGAAGGCTATATCGAACTTTCTCTCAAGGAAGCTCGTCAGGCAGCTATCTGGGGAGAGGCCGAGCAGGCTATCGCAGGCCAGGTGGTCTACAACCTCGTCGTTGAGGAAGCAAACAAGGGTGGACTCATCCTCTCATGGCAGGGTATCCAGGGCTTCCTCCCTGCTTCCCAGCTCTCGAAGGACCACTACCCACGTGTACCAGAGGGCGACAAGGATAAGATTTTCGGTGAGCTCTTGAAGCTCGTCGGTGTCGCACTCCCGGTCCGCATCATTACCGCTGAGCCAAAGGAAGGTAAGCTCATCTTCTCTGAGCGCGCAGGTGATGAAGAGCAGGAAAAGGCAAACCTTATCGACAAGTACCAGGTTGGTGACGAAGTCACGGGCGAGGTTACGGGTGCTGTCGACTTCGGTGTCTTCGTTAAGCTCGAGCAGGGTCTTGAAGGACTCGTGCACATCTCTGAGCTCGACTGGGGCCTCGTGGAAGACCCACGCGCACTCTTCACGGTCGGTGACCAGGTGAAGGTCAAGGTTATTGAAATCAAGGACGGAAAGATTTCCCTCTCCATCAAGGCACTCAAGGAGAATCCTTGGAAGACCGCTTCTGACCGTTACACGAAGGGCATGGAAGTAAATGGCGTTATCATCAAGTACAACAAGCACGGTGCACTCGCTTCCATCGAGGAAGGTGTTGCCGGCCTTGTACACATCAGCGAGTTCGCTTCCCCAGTGGAGCTCCGCGAGACGCTTGAGCTTGGTAAGAGCTATCCGTTCTCCATTACCCTCTTTGAGCCAAAGGACCAGAGGATGACGCTTGCGTACTCGGGACCGAAGGGCAAAAAATAGCTCCGCTCGCATAGCGAACAGAACCGCAGCCCGACACTCAGGTGTCGGGTTTTGCGTTGTCTCCTCGTGGCGGAATTTCCCTAGAGCGCTTCGCTAGTCGGGAAATTCCTTCTCGGCTCTGCGCAAAACTACTCTGCCTTCGGAATAGCGGTTCTGTTCGCTACGCTCGCTCCGTGAGGTAGATAAGAAAAATGAGGAAACCTCGCTTTTCCTCAGTACAGGGTGTCTGGTACGACGTGGGAACCGCGATACTTGACCAAAGGAAATATTAGTATTATAGTTTCCCCACGTTTACGGGTTTCTTAGAGGAGATTCTGATGCCCAAGGTAACTATGTACTTTCAAATGGACTTACTGCCCCGAGAGTTCATGCTCAAGTTCGACCACAAGAAGGCGGGATTGGCTATCCGCCAGCTGGTCGCAGACGCGGTGAGCACCGAAGGTACAATCTTCGGCATCGACGACGTGGACTTCTTACCCACTATGTA
The DNA here is from genome assembly GCA_038228545.1 of Minisyncoccia bacterium. GTDB lineage: Bacteria > Patescibacteriota > Minisyncoccia > Phycocordibacterales > Phycocordibacteraceae > C7867-001. The sequence goes on from JBBRPE010000003.1 coordinate 95,437, forward strand.
TCCCCCTGGGACCCAGGTGTCGGCACCGCTCTCGTTCGAAATCGAGACCATCGGCTACACCGACCGGAAAGCGAAGTTGAGAGAGGGCCTGGTGCAGCAACTCAAGTCTGACATCATCAAGACGATGGCAGACGGGCCCTACGGCGTCGAGCTCGATCCGGACAAGCCGCTCATATGGCTAAAATTCCAGGACCCGGATGGACTCCACATCTAACCGCTTCTTCGGCGAAACGAAAACCAAACCTTCGTTTCGTACGAAGGGGCGGTTTTCTTTTACTTACTTATGATGACTACAATTAATTAACGTGCTGGGAGTTTGGGACGACGTGGGAACTTCAATCGACATCAACTTCCAACAAGTACTGCCTAGCCGAGTAGTAAAAGACCACGCACGCAAGCACGTCGCCGACGATATAGGTGAAAATTAAGAGCGAGGAGATTTGACTACGAGCAATGAATATTCCGCTTAGAAAATTTAATACCATTGAAATAAATATATAAAGAGTTCCTAACACGATGACTTTCTTCCGATTGGGCAATTGATACTTTTTGAGTATGTAACGACAGGCGTATTTTACTCCTAGCCAAATAGAGAAGATTTGAACGACTTCGCCAGTAGATTGAAGTAATTGATTGGTGTATGTATCCACAAGATTAAACTTCACTACGCCTGTGAGATAAAAGAGGCCTCCGTACAAGGAAGTTGGGATTAATGCAATGAGAGAACTTATAACCACAAGCACTAACGCAACCCACCAGTTACTCTTTTCTTTTTTTATGTAAGCTTCCATTTATTTGAGAATTATGACACAAAAATCAGTGACTGGGTGTCTGGTACGACGTTGGAACTTTTTTAACTAAAGGACCGGAAAGACAAGGAAAAGGAGACCAATAACTGCAATGAATACTCCGCTAAATACCTCGCCATATTTCTCGAATGCTCCGAACTTCACCTGCTCTAAGCTCGCTGTGGAATAGACACAAAGTAAGACATAGGTCGCAATTGTGCTGATAGCAAACACAACAGCCATGACGCTAATGACACCGATACCGTACTTCCCCGCCGCAAAGAATGCCGGTATCCCCTCAATCATGGGTGACGACCCAAGTATTAAAAGGAGTGCGGTGCGGGTCTTCTTCGAGCCATGATCGTGATCTTCGTGAATGCTTCCGTCTTCGTGCGTATGGGTATGGTGACCGTGTCCGTGAATTTCCTGCCATGCAGAAAGAGCGACCCAGAGACCGAATCCGATAAGTGCTGCGCTTGAAAGTAAATCAACTGCATGTCCGAAACGAGCCGCTACAACCACACCAGCAACCCACACAATCACACCGAGAATGAGAGTCGTAACTACATGACCCGTTCCCGCAATAAAAGCTGCACGAGCGGTTTCTCTTCGACTCCATTTCCTATCGCGTGCAATAAGAGTGATGGGAACCCAGTGGTCGGGAACCATCGTGTGTAATACGCCAATTATTGCCACTGTAGCGACAAGCAGTAGAGGGCCACTCCCAAATAAATTAGACAAAGTATCCATATTCGGAGTATACCTTCGCGATATACATACAAGAAACCAAGTGCTGGGAGATTAGGACTCGAACTTTTACTTCGTATTCGCAATAAGCATCGCGCGTTCGATGTCGCCTGCGACAAATGCTTCAGTAGCTTCTACCGTACGGTCGAACATTTTCTTAAGGACTTTTTCTTCTTCCGGCTTGAACTTCCCTATCACGTGCTTGATGACTTTGTCCTCGTCACCCGGCTTCTTTATTTTTCCTTTTGCCGTACTGCCGGAAATGCCAATCTTTATCTGAGCGAAGTCCTTGGTCTTAATGGCGCGCATAACGCTCTCAGCGCCCTTGTGACCCCCACTTCCCCGTCCGAACGTCATCTTCATGGTGCCGAGTGGCATGTCGAGCTCATCACGAATTATGAGCATTTTTTTTGCAGCTGGTTTGCTCTTCACGAAACTCGGTATAACTTTCCCGGAAAGATTCATAAACACCTCAGGTAAGACGAGCACTACTTTCTCACCGTCTATAGTGCCCTCTGAGACAAGTGCTTTCGCAAGCTTCTTCAGTGTGAAATCCGGGAAGTGCTCTTCACGGGCGATGCGTTCCACCGCCATGCGTCCCGCGTTGTGGCGTGTCTTCGCATATTCTCCCCCTGGATTACCAAGTCCGATGATGATGTAGGCCATTGCCGCCATAGTAGCATCTGCGCCCACCTCGCTCATCTTGTGTTATCAAACACAAACTACTGCGGTGACCACCGAGATCGCTAGGATCGCTGACACGACACACTTGGCAAAATAGACCATCATCAACTTGTGACGACCGTCACAAGTTGATGATGGTCCGGAATAGTAAATAGTGGTGGAAGACAGCGGACGGTCGTGGATAACATGGGCACGACGGAACGAATGTGTACGGCACTAAAGTTGTTTAGCCGAAGTTGAAGTTGTTCGAACTGGAGTACTTGGCGAAGTTGGAAATTGTCGATGCGCTAGCATCCACCTGTAAATGAGCCGATGCCAATATATGCATTATTAACTCCTGAGCACTGACCGTTCGATATCGTGCCACACCTGCCCGTACCAATCTGCGACGCTTTATAATTATTCATATTTTCAGGCGTGAGATACGTCAGAATGCAGTAGTCGTTGGCAGTTCCCCAAAACAGTACACCAGCTGCCCCTCCAATAGTGGCTGTGCGCGGATCGCTCACCTTACCGATATACGCTGTGAGCGCCGAGGTGAGATTGGACGCACTGGGTGTGCCACCAATCGGGTTTCCGGAAAATGTTGGGGAATCAAATGAAGTCCACGTACCTCCCGTATCGGGATAGTGTCCATAGTCGGCATTAAATGCTTCCACTGCCTTTTGTATTTCCACCATTTCCTGAATACGGCGTGAATCATTGCCTTTTATGCGTGCACTGTTCAGTGATGCAAGCACCACTGATGACAGTAGTCCGATAATGGCTATGACCACGAGTAGTTCAATAAGCGTAAATCCCTGTGCTGTTTTCATACTTAGTGCTGTCCAGCGGGGTTCGGTCGCGCAGGACCGAGCGTCGTAGGTGAATTCGATTGAACTTTCGGTACACCTGTGTGAGAAAACAGAAAAATACCCGCAGCAAGTAGTGACGCAACGACAGTTACACCAAGAAGGACTAATTCCGCCTGGTGTCCGGTCTTTACAACCTTTTTCTTCACGAGCCACGCAATCATTCCCGTCGGCGCACTCCGGACAATTTGAATATTGCTTACCGTATCGGCCCCGACCTCATCGATAAATTCAACACCATTGACTTCCATCTCACAATAATGGCCGAGTTCAGCACATGAAGCAAGAACGTGACGTGAAAAAGTTGACGCGGAAAAAAGTAGGAATACAATTCCCGATATGAAGTTCCTCGAAGGCGCGTTTAAAGAAATACTCACCTTCATCGTTCTCGCAGTCATCATTGTCGTCCCCATCCGCCTGTTCGTCGCGCAACCATTCGTGGTTGAAGGCGAATCAATGCATCCGACATTTGAGAGCACCGACTACCTCATCGTCGACGAGCTCACCTATCACCTCTCTGCACCGAAACGCGGCGATGTCATCATCTTCCGCTATCCTGGGGACCCAAATGTTTTCTATATCAAGCGTATTATCGGCCTTCCGGGCGAAACCGTGCACATTGATCACGGTGTAACGACCGTCACCAAGACAGACGGGACGACAATTTCGCTCAATGAGCCGTATGTAGTCGCTGAGGACGCTACCTACACACAGGATTCTGCCCTTGGAGCAGACCAATACTTCGTTATGGGAGATAATCGTCCTCGTTCCTCGGATTCGCGCATCTGGGGCCCGCTTCCGAAGAAGAACATCGTTGGACGTGCCTATATTCGTCTTCTTCCATTTGGCGAAGTGGGTGTATTACCTGGAGCGGCAACCGAACCGCAATGAGTACAACCGTAACAGCGTCTGATGTTTTCAAACGCGCGCACGCGGTTGGCACGTATTACGGATTTGCTTCACTCTCCTCACTCGCCGCAGAGAAAAAAGGGCAAGGTACGAAAGCTCCTTATCCTGATACGCTTAATCTCGATGCGCTCGATACGAGCGCGCGCGAAGTAACCGGTCTTCTGAAGCAGGTGCGTGACAGTGGCCTCACGCCGTCGGCGCAGACTCCACTCTTTCTCTGGCACACGAATGCTGCACCTGGACGCCCTTCGCCAAAATCAATCATCGTGCAATTCCACGCACTCGGCGTTGAGCACGCTATTGCTGACGCAGTGCTCATACGCGCTGTTCGCTCATTCATGCAAGACCTTACGAAGAACGAGCTCAGTCTTCGCGTCAACTCGATGGGTGATAAAGAGACCCGTAGTCGCTTCGCGCGCGAGCTCACCGGATTTTTCCGCAAGAACGGTGCCAATCTTCCTGCAGACTGCGTCGCTTGCGCACGCACCGATGTATTCGAGGCTGCTGAAAAACTCATCACCTGCCAAGGTGACGACTGTGATATTCCATCACCCACCGATCACCTTTCGGAAGCAAGTCGTAAGCATTTCGAAGCCGTACTTGAATATCTGGAAGCAACAGACACCCCGTATGAACTTGCTCCGGACATTCTCTCGCGCGGTTCTTCCTGGGCGGAAACCTGTTTTGAAATACGTGCAGATGAAAATCTACACGCTTGGGGCTCACGCTACTCGGAGCTCGCAAAGCCATTCTTTAAAGGAAACTTCTCTTCAGTAGGCGCTGTGGTCCGCATTACACTTCCGGACCGCTCTGAAGTAGCCCCAGTAAAAGAAAGGACAAATCCTCGTTTCGTATTCGTACACATTGGAGACGAAGCGAAGCGCGAGAGCATGAAAATGGTAGACATGCTCCGTCATGCGCGTATCCCCATGACCCAGTCCATAGGCATTGAGTCCCTTACCGAGCAGATGCGTTTTGTAGACGCCCTCAACCCGCCGTACCTGCTCATTATGGGCCGTAAAGAGGCTCTGGAACGCTCCGTCATCCTCCGTGAGCGCTCAAGCCATACCGAAACCTTCATTCCCTTCGACTCTCTGGTAGACCGTCTTCGCGCGGTTGCCTGAATATAGGCCGCGTGGTACATTGCAACACACATGCAAAACGCTACACGTATTGAAGTACGCCGCGGCAAGAACGAGAGTGCAGCCTCGCTTATTCGCCGTTTCTCCCGCCGTGCCCAGGGCCTTAACCTCGTGCGTATGATGCGCAAGAAGCGCTACTATGTTCGTCTTAAGTCTAAGAACGTCGACCACATGCGCGCACTCGTTTCCGGAGCTCGCAAGGCTGCGTACAACGAACAGGTTAAGCTCGGAAAAATTGACCCGACAGCTCGCCGCGTTAAGGGCAAGCGATAGAGCTTGTTAAAAGCTTCCTCTACTTTGGTACGGGTCCCAAGTGACTCACTTCTTCGTACTATGCACCCCGAGGGCATTACCCATGCACTAATTCACTGCGTTCATAAGTGCTTGGGGGCAAGTACGTGTCGTTCATCACTTTTCCCGTGTCTCGTATATGAAGCTTTTCTCCAAGCTCTTATACTGTCGGTATGAGTAATCTAGATATTCGGAACTTCACCCGCAGCAAGCCTGCGGTTTTCCCGTTCGCGAAAGCAGCGGACAAGGTTCTTCCCGGGTGGGAGATTTCGCTCGTCTTCGCCGGAGAGACACGTGCGAAGGCTCTCAATATGCAACTTCGCAACAAGGACTACGTTCCAAACGTACTCTCATATGTGTCGGGTACTAAATCGGGAGAAATCATTATTTGCCCGAACGTTGCGAAGAAACAGGCACCTGAATATGGGTTCACCTACACCCAGATGGTCGGTTTTCTCTTTATCCACGGACTTTTGCATTTGAAGGGCATGCAACACAGCGCTACAATGGATAAGCACGAACGCGAGACACTCTCGCTCTTTATTCCTTTACCTAAATTGAATGGCCCGACGCATCGCAACCGGAATCGACATCGGAACACACCACACGAAAGTAGTGGTGGTCGAAGAGGTTAGCGGTCCGGAAGGAACGGCGATTCACATCATCGGCACGGGTCTTTCCCAAACAGCCGGCATGCGCCACGGCTACGTCGTCGATGCGGAAGATGTTGCGGCAAGTGTACGCGCCGCAAAGCACCAGGCAGAGCAAACGGCGCGGGTCGCGCTGAAGAAAGGTTTCCTTGCCATTGGTGGTGTATCGCTCGATGAGGTGCGTGCGTCAGGGACTACAATAATTTCGCGAGCGGACCAGGAAATTACGGAGCTCGACATGGACAAGACACTCGACGCCGCGCGCGAAGCCGCGGCGCCCAATTTTTTAAATAGAAAGATTCTGCATGAAATTCCACTCGAGTATCGTGTGGACGGTGCGAAGTCGCTCGGAGAGCCGTATGGCCTCAAGGGCACACGCCTGGAAGCTGATTACCTTTTCATAACGTGCCTCGCACAGCATGAGGCTTCACTCACTCAAGCAGCTGAGGCAGCAGATATTGAAGTCATCGACCGCATGGCCTCCCCACTTGCTGGCTCCTACGTCACACTCACTAAAGATCAAAAAATGAAGGGGTGTGTGCTTGCCAATATCGGGTCTGAGACCGTTTCTATAGTGGTCTACGACGAAGGTGTTCCTCTTTCCGTAAAGGTCTTCCCTGTTGGTTCAACTAATATCACTGACGACCTCGCACTCGGATTTAAAATATCGCTTGAAGATGCAGAGCGCCTCAAGATGGGTAGACTTGGTGGCTCCATGTATCCGCGTAAGAAAGTGGAAGAAGTTATTGCCGCTCGTTTCCGACACATGTTCGATTTGATTGATAAACATTTGAAAGTACTTGGTCGCAAAGGTGCGCTTCCTGCGGGCATTATTATTTCCGGCGGTGGTTCCGGGCAAGGTTCCATTGCAGACATTGCAAAAGGTTCACTCTCACTTCCCTCGCGCATTGCAGATATGAAAGTCGGTACGGATAGCAAGGTCCGCGACGCAACGTGGGCAGTCGCGTACGGTCTCGCGCTCTGGGGACTCACTGGCGACACGGAAACACCAAAGAAAAAGCCGCTCGCAGGAATCGGAATGACGTTTGAACGCTTTTTCAAGCAGTTTTTGCCCTAAAAAGACGAAACAAACGGGACGCTTGTCAATATTTGCGTAATCACGTGCCCTGGTATCATGAGCGCACCATATTGGCGACTATTAATTACCTGATTATTTTATGTCTAAGCGCGTTGAACCTGAGATTGAGACTTTTGCACGCATCCGCGTGGTGGGCGTAGGCGGTTCTGGTGGCAATGCAGTCAACCACATGATCAACTCCAAAGTGAAGGGAGTTGAGTTTATCGCGGTTAACTCCGATGCTCAGGACCTACACCGTTCACTCGCTAAGCGCAAAATCCACATTGGTAAGAATCTCACCCGCGGTCTCGGCACCGGAATGAATCCTGAGCTCGGCAAGCGTGCTGCTGAAGAGACTCGCCAGGAAATCCAGGAAGCTCTACAGGGTTCCGACATGGTGTTCATCACCTGCGGTATGGGTGGCGGTACTGGTACCGGCGCATCCGCAGTTGTCGCGAAGATGGCGAAGGAAATCGGTGCACTCACCATTGCGGTTGTTACGCGCCCATTCTCATTCGAGGGAGCACAGCGCAAGGACATCGCTGAGCATGGACTCGCAGAACTCAAGAAGGAAGTAGACGCCTTCATCATCATTCCAAACGACAAGCTTCTCGCTATCGTTGAGGCGCAGACCTCTGCAAAGTCAGCATTCGCTATGGCCGATGAAATTCTTCGTCAGGCAGTGGAGGGTGTTTCCGACATCATCACGACACCGGGAGAAATCAATACAGACTTCAACGACATCAAGACCATTATGGAAGGAGCTGGTCCTGCACTCATGGGTATCGGTATCGCTGACGGCGACCGTCGTGCACAGGACGCAGCCGCTATGGCCGTCAATTCTCCTCTCCTCGATGTCTCTATCGCAGGCGCGAAGGGCGTACTCTTCGTTGTTGCAGGCTCCGACGATCTCGGCATTCTCGAGGTGCAGGAAGCAGCTAAGGTTATCAGCGACTCCGTTGATAAGCAGGCACGCGTTATCTTCGGTATCATGCGCGACGAGAAGCTCAAGAAGGGCCAAATCCGCATTATCGTCATCGCTACCGGATTCCCGGAGTCTGAGGCAGCTGACACGGGCTCAAATGGCCCTGAGCGCTCGCTCTTCGCGATGCCGGCCAAGGAACAGGAAGAGAGTCGCGGAAAGATTTTTAACGACGTCATGAGGCGCGAGGCAGGCGTAGAGCCAGCCCCGGCTCCGGCCGTCGAAGAAGCTTCTAAGGAGATTCTTCGCCGCGAGGAGCCCATCGTAACGGCTCAGCCAAAGCCGCGTGATGAGACCCCGAAGACGGTCACTCCCCCATCGGCAAACAAGCCCGCTGAAGAAGAGGACGACGCCTGGGGCGCCATTCCAAACTTCCTCCGCCGTCACAAGAAATAGACCGGCAACAAAAAGAAATCCCGCTTTGCGGGATTTCTTTTTACACAGGTCAAGTCAACTTAACTTTGCTATACTGCGCACATGAAAGATCTCATCATCATCGGCGGCGGACCAGCAGGAATTGCAGCAGGAGTGTACGCAGCGCGTAAGCGTCTGCGTTCCTGCCTTATTACCGAAACTATCGGTGGACAATCGACTGATTCACTTGGCGTGGAAAATTGGATAGGCACTGTAAAGATTGCCGGCATAGATATGGCTAAGGCATTTCGTGAGCATCTCGACGCATACAGAGGCGATATTGTTGAAGTAGCTGAAGGCGAGCGTGTTGCAAAACTCGAGAAGACTGAGGCAGGATTTACAGCAACCACAGTAAGCGGTACGACGCATAGCGCTCGCGCCGTACTCATCGCTTCCGGAGCCGCTCGGCGCAAGCTCGCTATTCCTGGCGCTCTCGAATACGAGAACAAGGGTGTTGTGTATTGTGCTTCCTGCGACGGACCTCTCTTCGCAGACCAGGACGTCGCAGTCGTCGGCGGTGGCAATGCTGGCCTTGAGACCTGCGCGCAGCTTCTCGCCTACTGCAAGAGCGTCACGCTCATACATCGTCACGACATGCTGAAGGGAGACAAGATAACCGTCGAGAAACTTTCCTCAAATCCTAAGTTCAAGACGATTTGTAAGTCCGAACCCTCGGAAATAACCGGTGATAAATTCGTTAGTGGAATGAAGGTAAAAAATCGCGATACAGGTGAAGAGATTTCACTTGCGGTCACGGGAGTGTTCGTGGAGATCGGCGTCATTCCTAGTACTGATTTTGCTACAGGACTTGTTGATATGGACGAAGTAAAGCGCATCAAGATAGACGCGAGGAACCAGCACACGAGTGTGGATGGCATATGGGCTGCCGGCGACTGTACCGACGAGCTTTACCATCAGAACAATATTGCCGCTGGAGACGCCGTGAAGGCCCTCGAGGACATTTACCAGTACCTCATGGCGCATTAGCGGCACATACAGTCTTCGGCCACCGATTTCTCGGCGGCCGTTGAAGGTACTTATTGTCTCCGTTCATGGAGAAACGGAAAGGGGTAAACATTTGCCGGTAGCCGATGGCGTTGGTCGTCGAGATTATCCGGGATAAGCACCCAGTTCGCCATACTACCGAAACCGATACACTCGTCGTCGGTTAGAAACCGACGCACGGAAATCACTCCGATACTGCGAGCTCCCGCAAAACTTGCGGAGAGCATCGACGATAGCAACGATTGCGCGAATAGAAGTCCGCCAACAATGACAACATGCCGACCGGCGGTTTCGGAATACGTGCGGTAGTCGCAGTCTGCATTTCGTCCCTCGGCGAACGTAGCTGCGTGCAGTTCGATTCCTCCCTCTTCTCCTGGCCAGAAGATGATTGTCTCTTTTTCATCAGATGCCCACTCGACCAGGTCGAGTACTTCTGCACACACGTCTTGTAAACGCGTGTGCATATACAAGTGACTACAGAGGCAGTTGCACGCACTCTTGACGCGCTCTTTAGAAATTCCTGACATAACGTCCCCTTGTTACAATTCCGTCCAAGAACAGTGGACCTGCTCCTACCCTAGCATGACGAGAAAAGTAAAAACCACCCGTGAGGGTGGTTTTTACTTCGATTGTCGAGTGGCTTATGCAGCCGCCTCGTCAGTCTCCTCAGCAGGCATGTCGGTAGCAACTTCTTCTGCTTCCGTACCCTCTTCCATAGGATCAGCGGCAACGCCGTCCTTCATTTCATCGTCCATCATAGTGATTTGGGAGAACAGCTCATTCCTTGGCATAAACCAAAAAATAAAGCCGTCCAATTAAATTGGCTGGCAATCGACCTACCTCTGAAGTGTACCGTCCTGAGTATGGGAATGCAATGAAGCTTCATTCGTAAGCAAGAAAGGTCCGCAGCCCGACACTCAGAAGTCGGGTTTTGCGTTGTCGTCTCCTAGCGAAATATGCCTAGAGCGCTTCGCTAGTCGGCATATTTCTTCTCGACTCTGCGCAAAACTACTCTGTCTTCGGAATAGCGGACCTTTCTTGCATACTCATTCCGTACTGAACTTTAGCCATGAGAACGGAGCGAGCGGTCTTGAAATAAAAGAATTTCCTGTAAGCAGCCGTAGAATACGAAGCCAGCGAGGTGAGTCATCCGACCGAGGTCTTCGAGTGGCGGTGCGAGCCGATGGCTGGCGACTTATTCTACGTGTCGCCCTGGAAGGCGGAGTCCTCTTTTATTTTAAGATTGCGAGCGGAGCACCATATCCCAAATAAGTGCCGCTACATTCCGTGGTTCCCCCTCAAACGGCAAATGATGATTATCGAAAAACGGCATTGAATTACATTCGATTACTCCGCATCGCTCCTGTTCCTTCCAGGACTTCGTAATGTCGTCGATGATGAAATCAATGCCCACAATTGATGCCTTAAGCACCCGCGCCACTTCTTCAAAGAGTTCCGCGTTGTCCGGATGTACGTCATCAGTAACGTCAGCCGTCGTACCTCCGACGCCCCAGTTTATTTTTTGATTGAGTAGTACTTTCTGGCAGTTTTCAGGAATACTGGAAAAGGTCATCTTTTGCCAAGCAAGCTCTTTTTCTGCATTGTCATCGAGCTTCATCTGGTGGAAATACGGTCCACTACGCTTCGGGTTCTTATTCGCTTCTTCTACGAGTTCAGCCACGGTGTGCGTGCCGTCACCAATAACGTATGGCTGGTCACGCCGCAGTGTTGCTGCCAGTTTTCCATCGACAACGGTCGCGCGATATACCGGGCCCACCAGCTCCTCTTCTATGACGGCTGCAGGGCAAATTTGAGTAGCAATCTTAAACGCGCGTTGGAGTTCTTCAAGAGAATCAATGTGCAATAGCGTGTGGCGAGAGCCGGAACCGGAATACGGCTTCACAATAACAGGTGGTGTAAGTCCGTTATATATCTTCTTGGCTGCCCACCAATTACTTGCTGAGCCTCCGCGGGCGACCGGCAGTCCCAGCTTTGAGAAATGTTTCTTAAGAAGTGCTTTATTATCCAGCCATTGAACACGTTGTATAGAGCGCGGTGGAAGCGGTATACCCTCGTACACTATCTTCTTCCCATCGGGCAATCGCGCCATAAATATATTGCGCGGTAGATTAAAAAGACGTACTTCTTCTATCTGAATTCCACGAGTATCAGCTTCCTTCCATAACATGAGCGCAAGAAGTTGTGTGCTGTCGTCGGGCCGAGAGATGCGTGTGGCCCAGCCAAGACGCATAAAAAGCTCAAGCAAGTATGGCGTGAGAGCACGCTCTATGGCGGACGCTCCTTTGCCAAGCACGACCCCGACAAAGCCTGGGTCAAACATGGCGCGCATCGAATCATCGATGAGAATCGTGTAGTACGTCATCCCGTGAAAGATAGGATCGCCACCGCACTCGGCACACGCTTTTGCTTGAGGCATATTCATAGTGCTAATCCTTCCACGCCGACGACATCAAATCGACTTTCTCACCTCGGAACGCTACTCCCTCTTTTTGAAGCATTTGTTTCTTGGTCGTAATTCCGTTTCCGAAGGCGTAGCCGGTGAGCGCGCCGTTTGCAGCAACAACACGATGGCACGGCACTGCTTTCGTGTCGTTGTTTTTACTCATTATCATTCCGACAGCGCGTGCAGCACCTGGCTTTCCCGCCAGACTCGCCACCTGTCCGTATGTTGCAGCTTTCCCTTTTGGGATTCTTGTTACGACAGCTCGTACACGCTCGGTAAACGTACCTATCGTTTTCATATACCTATTTTACCGTGTCTTTCGAAATCCAGAAACAAGCACTGTGTGTGGGCTATATCTAGATATGGAATGCGACACCGAGATAGTACGGCCAGATAATAAGTGCGAAAACCGCTGGCCAGAGAGTCAGTTGCAAATAACCGACGGTAAACAACCACGCGGCAATCCAAACACCTCCCCACAAACTATGGTGCTCTACTTTTATTTTTTCCATATACCTAGTATAGCAACGGAAAATCCGCCCGAAGGCGGTTTCCAGTTGCGGAGAGGGAGAGATGTGTCCTCACAAGAATGAGGCACGCATCGGTCACAGATATTTTTCTGCTGAAAAATTCCGCGACCCCGCCTCGGCGCCGGCGCGCCTCCGGCTTTCGAATCTCCCACGTCCAGTCCCCAACTGGACTCCTCTCCACAAATGAAAAGACCCGCCTGTGCGGGTTTTCATTTGCGGAGAGGGAGAGATTCGAACTCTCGGTACAGTTTCCCATACGCCACATTTCGAGTGTGGTGCCTTCGACCACTCAGCCACCTCTCCAGGTTGCTTCGCACACGGGGTGGCTTCGTGTCCTGCTCGGACACTCCCTTCGGATGAATTGTAGCCCCGCTACAATTCATAGCCACCTCTCCAGAGTCGAACGTTCGTAATCCTAGCATTTATGGCCCTAAAAATGTAGGATGTATCTGTTCCGACCTTATATAAGGTCCCATCGTCTAACGGTTAGGACGCGGCCCTTTCACGGCTGAAATCGGGGTTCGATTCCCCGTGGGATCATGAGACACGAGCCGCCGCAAGGCGGTTTTGTGCTACATGGTCCCACGAGCACGATGTGGGACATCGTGCGGGGGAATCGAAACGCGGAGCCGTGTCGACGGCGAGCGGGGGTCGACCAAAATTGTAGCAACGATTTATGGGTGACCGATGCGTGCCTGATTCCTATCTGGACACTTCCCCGTGGGATCACCAGTTCCGTCAATCTCGCGTTTGAGCACGATACAGTAAGAGCATCCTTACTCATTCGTCACCTAGTGTATGAAAGCATCCCATATCGTACTTACCTCGCTCGTGTTTGCCGTTGTTGCCTTTTCCGGCGTCGGTGTAGAAATAGCTAATGCACAGACGTCTACAAAGACCTGTGTCTCACTCTCGAGCAATATCCGCTACGGGACGACCGATGCGCGCACTGATGGCGACGTAAGCCGCCTTCAGGCGTTTCTTGTGACCCAGGGCCTTTTCAATCAGAACGACATGGGTACGCTCCACTTCGGACGCATCACGCTTGCATCCGTCGTAAAATTCCAAGCCCTAAACGGTCTCCCAACCACTGGATACGTCGGTCCTATGACTCGGTCTGCAATTAGCTCCATTACTTGTGGCGGAACTCCTACCTCGCCCGTGTCGCTCTATAGACTTAACCCGGGTATCAGCGCGGTCGGCTCAACAGTTTCTATTACCGGCTTCGGCTTCACGGCTAACAACACGGTTCTTATGGACGGTAGTGTTGCGGCACGCGACGTACCCATAACGTCTTCCATCGCCATCGCCTGCACAACCAGCCCGTCATGCCATGGCGGAATCAATCAGACGATTCAATTCACCATTCCGTCCTCCCTTGCACCAAACTGCCCTATCGGCTCCATGTGTCCGATGTACATGCGCCTCGTAACACCTGCTACGTATCAGATAACGGTTCAAAATGATAATGGCACTAGCAACACGCTCTCATTGGTAATCGGCACACTGAACGGAACCCAAACACTTTCCATTACGAGCCTCGATGCTCCATCGTCACTCTCGAGTGGCCAGACCGGAACATGGACCGTACATGCGCAGTCGTGGGCGAACATGAATCTTCACTACTCGGTGGTATGGGGAGATGAAGTAAGCTATGGCGTGACTTCAAATGTTGCGGCTATGGAAACCACATCAAGTTCTGCTACCTTCACACACGTATACTCTCGCGGAGGTACCTATACACCCACGTTTACCGTTACGGATGACCAAGGCCACAACGTGACCGCATCCAATACCCTCACGGTCTACTAGCTCGCTAGAGTCCGAGTTCTTCCCTACTGATTGCCCCTTCACGGAGAATATAGGGTGTGCCATCGATAAACGTAACCACAGTAGAGGGTGTCCCGCCCGCACGCTCTCCAGCGTCAATCACCATGTCTATGAGATGCGAGAACTGTCCGAATTGACTGAGTATTTCTTGCACAGTAGCCAGTGTTTGAAATCCCGAACGATTTGCAGATGTAGCGGTAATAGGCCCATCGAGTGCGTGCGCGAGTGCACGAGCAAAGTCTTCGTCCGGTATACGCACACCCACCTGCCCATTCAACATGAGTTCGTCAGGAAGATGGCTCCTACCGGGGACAACAAGAGTGAGCGCTCCAGGAAGATGTCGTTGTATAAGTTCACGACCCTTCTCGTGCAGCTCGGTGTGTTTTTCTACTGCAGTCATATCCATAAGCACGATTGAAATTGGTTTCTTTTTTTCACGTCCTTTGAGCTCACGAAGTGTCGCAAGTGCTGGCCGATTAAGTGCGTCCACTGCGAGGCCGTAGAGTGTATCCGTTGGATAGAGCACGATGCCACCTTTCTTAAGGACATCACGAGCGCGCGACAGTGCCGTGTCGAATGTATCCTCGCTGAGACGGATAATTTCCATATATTGAATACTAGGCTAAGAATTGCTATTCTGCGAGAGTTCTGCGCGGTTACCTGCCTGCCGGCAGGCAGGGCTCAGTTGGTAAGTTGAATGTGTGAATATGCGCGGTTAGCTCAGTTGGTAGAGCGCGTCATTGACGTTGACGATGTCGGGGGTTCGAATCCCTCACCGCGCACAAAACGAAGTCGCCTCAAGCGTAAGCTTGGGACTGCTATCGTTTTGCAGTAGCGGTGAGAGATTCGAAAACCGTGCGACTGAATCCCAGTATTTTTAAACTCTCGTCACATTCCTCCAAAATATCTCCCCCGCCTTCTTCCACGAAAACTGTTCCGCTTTCTCACGACAGGCAACGCGAGACAGCGTAAGACATTTAAGAGCCGCTTTTTCTAGGTCGTCACTGAGTACACCGTCCACACCATTCGTGATAATGTCGCGCGGACCGAGAACATCGTGCGCGGCTACCGGCACACCACATGAAAGCGCTTCTATAACGACAAGCCCGAATGTATCAGTACGAGATGGAAACACACATACATCTGATGCAGAAAGCCAGTCAACAAGCTCCTGCCCTTTTTTGTAACCCAAAAAAGTAGCGGACTTGGCATAGCGCTCGCTGAATTCTTCGAGTTGAGGACCACCACCGATAACCACCTTGGTACCAGGTAGATTGAGCTGTAGAAATTCTTCAACGTTTTTCTCATGGGCAACGCGTCCGACATAGACAAAAAGCGGACGTGGAAGCACCTTCGCTTCTGCAGGCGTTCGCTCTTCGTTCCGAACAAAGAAATCTATATCAACGCCGTTTGGTGTTATGACGACATTCGTATTCTTTCGTTTCTCAAATTCACTCGCGAGGGTTTGCGTGGCCACAAATAATGCCTTAGCGGGAGCGTGGAACCAATGCAGATACCAGTACGCAGGCTCCACAAAGAGTTTTCCAAGAAAGACGTAGTGCTCCACATACAACGGCCAATTCGTATGGAAGTAGGTAGTGAACGGAATATTGTCTTCAATACATACGTTACGTGCGCTGTAACCAAGCGATCCTTCCGTGGATATATGAACATAATCCGGTTTCTCGAAGCGAATATGTTCCCGCATTCCGTGTTTTGGAAAGAGCGTAACGGAGACCTCAGGATAGATAGGGAGAGGACTCACGAGTGAAAAAAGTCCGGGATGCACAATAGTAACCTCAACGCCTTTTTGTTCGAGTTCTTTTTTTATATTTTGAATACTCGTAACGACACCGTTCACTTGAGGAGTCCATGTGTCCGTTACGATAAGCAGTTTTGGCATAGGTCGAGGCGAGTCAGGGCGAGTATAGCGCACTTTCGTGAACAGGCTTTAGTAAAGTGTATAATCGCCGAATCCACGTATACCAGTGCTACTATTTCTTCCTAGGGAGGAAGAAAATATGCAGCAATTGCTCGAACTGCCGTGGCAGGTCTACGTCTTTGGAGGATTCTCTCTCGCCATATGCTTCGTGATTTTCATGAAGAATTTCGGCGTCAAACGATGAGTGCAACACCACTGCCGCGCCGTCCCCTCTTGGAGACGGCGCGCACACGTTCTCGCGATTACCTCCTAAATACGCTATAACTGAGCTATGGAACGAACCATTGTCTTCTACCACGCAAACTGCCCAGATGGCTTCGGAGGCGCGTATTCTGCCTGGAAGAAGTTTGGTGACACCGCTCAATACTGCCCGCTTTCGTACGGTAAACCCATTCCGGAGAACCTCGATGGCGCACACCTCTTTTTCATAGATTTCTGCTACGACCAAGAAGTAATGGACAGTATCAAGGCTGTTGCAGGCTCACTCACCGTGCTCGACCATCACGAGGGTGTTGAGGAAGTGACACGCAGCATGCCGGAATTTGTGTACGATGTTAATCGTTCCGGTGCTTCTATAGCCTGGGCATATTTCCATCCCGACGTACCGCTTCCCACTCTCCTTACTCTTATCGAAGACGACGACCTCTTCCGCTTCAAACTTCCGGACACGAAAGCGATGTTGGCATATATTGCCGTAAAGCCATTCACGTTTGAATTCTGGGATGAACTCGCGCAAGTCCTCGACGATCCGGAGCAAAAAGAAAAAATGCTAGAAAAAGTTCGCGCCTACCGCGAGTACTTTGATTTACTCGTCGAGCAAAGTGTGGAGCGTGCCAAACTTCTGCAGTTTGAGGATTACCAGATACTTGCCGGTGTTACGCATCCCATGAAGCCAATGGTATCGGCTCTTGGAAATGCACTTGCGAAGAAGCAGGGACCGTTCGCATTCGTTCTCCAAGTACGCGAAGAAGGTATTGCGGTCTCGGTACGTGGCGACGGCTCCATTGATTTGGCTGCACTCACGCAAAAATACGGAGGTAATGGTCATCACGACTCCGCTGCGTTCTTCGTGCCATGGGGCGCTCCCCTTCCATGGACACCCGTACCAAAAGAAGACGAACATGAAAGTCCTCGCAATTGAGACATCGTGCGATGAAACTGCAGTAGCTATTCTCGAAGCCACCGGCGACGAGTCGTCGGCAACCTTTACCATTCTCGGTAACGCACTTATTTCACAGATAGACATACACCGCGAATACGGCGGGGTATTCCCCGCCGTCGCAAAACGCGAGCACGCAAAAAATCTCGTACCGCTTCTTGAGAATGCCCTCGCAGAAGCAGAGCTTCTTGTTGAGACTACTCAAGCAATCCCGACTGAACTGCACGATGAGCTCGCCGTACTCCTTGAGCGCGAGCCGGAATTATCGAGCGCTTTTCTTGCTCGCCTCGCACAAATAGAACGCCCAGCACTAGACGCGATAGCCGTGACGGCAGGCCCGGGACTCGAGCCAGCACTCTGGGTTGGCATCAACTTTGCGAAAGCGCTCGCACGTATATGGAATCTTCCGCTTGTTGCGGTAAACCACATGGAAGGTCATGCGCTTTCTGCACTTGCCGTACAAGAAGGTAATCAGCTCACCATACACGCAACGAAACTACCACTCTTAGCGCTTCTCATTTCCGGCGGACATACGGAGATTCTTCTGATGAAAGAGTGGCTTTCGTATGAAATGATCGGCCAGACCAAAGACGACGCAGTTGGTGAGGCATTTGATAAAGTAGCCCGCATGATGGGTCTGCCCTATCCGGGTGGTCCTGAGATAGACCGACTCGCAGCACTCGACCGTGAAGATTTTTCTACCGCACCCTTCAAGCTCCCACGTCCCATGCTGCATGACGCGAGTTGTGATTTTTCATTCAGTGGCCTTAAGACTGCAGTGCTCTATATCATCAAAGACCTGGGCGAACTAACCGGTACACAGAAGGAACAGATGGCTCGAGAATTCGAGGACGCGGTCACAGAAGTACTCTGGGCCAAGACCGCTCGCGCGCTCGAAGAAACCGGAGCCAAAACTCTCGTGATAGGTGGTGGAGTCTCAGCGAATCGCCACATTCAGGAAACCTTCGCGCAAAATATCGAAAAGGATTTTGGAGACGTCACACTGCACATCCCGTCCCGAGAGCTTTCAACAGATAACGCGATAATGATTGGCATCGCCGGCTATTACCGCGCCCTACAGAAAGACTTTGCCGACCCTGCCACCTTACGTGCTAATGGCAATCAAAGTCTCGCATAGGCCCTCGCTCGAGTCCCGTTTTCTGCTATATTCAGAGAATAATGGACGAGAAATTCAAGAAGCCGTACGACCCAAGCGCTACCGAGACGCGCATCTACGAGGCCTGGGAAAAAAGCGGTTATTTTAATCCGGATAACCTTCCGGGCCCTAGAAACGAGACTTTCACCGTGGCACTCCCGCCACCAAACGTGACCGGTATTCTCCACTTAGGCCATGCGTATGAAGATTCTCTTCAGGACGCAGTCGTGCGGTACATGCGTATGCAAGGCAAGAAAGTGCTCTGGGTTCCAGGAGCGGACTCGGCAGCCATTGCTACCCAAGCGCGCGTGGAGAAGAATATTCAAAAAGATGAAGGTAAGAGCCGTCATGACATTGGGCGCGAGGAGCTCGTGAAGCGCGTTGGGGAGTTTGCGAAGAACAGTGAGAGCTCAATCCTTTCGCAGGTACGACGTATGGGCGCGTCGCTCGATTGGTCGCGCTACGCATATACTCTCGATGACAAACGTACCAGCGCAGTACTGACTGCGTTCGTACGCATGTACGAAGCGGGTTTGATTTATCGAGGCAATCGTATCGTGAACTGGGACCCAAAGGGCCAGACAACTATCTCTGACGACGAAATAGTCCACGAGGAGCGAAAGTCAAAACTCTACACCTTCCTGTACAGTAAGGACTTCCCTATTCCAGTCGCTACAACTCGTCTTGAAACAAAAGTTGGCGATGTTGCCGTTGCGGTGCATCCAGACGATGTCCGGTATAAGGAATTCGTCGGCAAAGAATTTAAACTCACCTTCTGTGAGACACCGCTCTCTATCCGAGTTATCGCTGACAAGGAAGTAGACCCTGAATACGGCACAGGCGCGCTCGGTGTTACCCCCGCTCACAGCATCATCGACTGGGAAATGGCAGAACGCCATAATCTACCCAAGGACAAAATCGTCATAAACGAATACGCCAAGATGAGCGTCGAAGGACCCCTCAACGGTCTCAAGGCAGTTGATGCACGCGAGAAAGTCGCGGAGTGGCTCCGTGAGCAAGGTCTTATGGAGAAGGAAGAAGAGGTCACACAGAACGTGGCGACTGCAGAACGCACGGGCGGCATCATCGAACCGTTACCTAAATTGCAGTGGTTTATAGGCGTAGATAGGGTATTCACCATTCCCCATTCCGAGATTCCTGGAATTGAATCCGGAAGTGAGACAACACTCAAAACTATTATGCGCACCGCAGTTGAGAGCGGAGAAGTCTCTATGCCACAGGAAAACTTCCGTAAGGTATACATGAATTGGATTAGTAACCTTCACGATTGGTGCATTAGTCGCCAGATTTGGTTTGGTCACCGTATCCCTGTTTGGTATAAGGGTGACGAAATTTTTTGCGGATTAGAAGCTCCTGGGGGAACAAATTGGGAACAAGACCCGGATGTACTTGATACCTGGTTCTCATCTGCACTCTGGACTTTTTCAACACTCGGGTGGCCAGAGAAAACACTCGACCTCAAGGAATTCCATCCAACTTCATTCATGTCGCCAGCGTACGAAATTCTTACGCTCTGGGTATCCCG
This sequence comes from Minisyncoccia bacterium, assembly GCA_038228545.1. Classification (GTDB taxonomy): domain Bacteria; phylum Patescibacteriota; class Minisyncoccia; order Phycocordibacterales; family Phycocordibacteraceae; genus C7867-001. The sequence goes on from JBBRPE010000003.1 coordinate 115,605, forward strand.
CATGGTTCTTATGTCCGGATTTCACCTTGGCCAAGTACCATTCCGCACTGTCATGATTCACGGCCTCGTGCGTGATAAACAGGGACGAAAATTCAGTAAATCACTTGGTAACGGAGCGGACCCTATCGACACGATTGATAAGTACGGGACCGACGCACTTCGCATGGGTCTTCTTGTCGGCACAGCTATCGGAAACGATATCCGTTTCGATGAAGACAAGGTAAAGGGCTACAAGCATTTCGCAAATAAGCTCTGGAACATCACTCGTTTCATTCTTGAAAGTACGGAAGGTGCAGACCCACATATGTCACTCAATGAGACGGACCAAGCGCTCATCGCTGAGCTCGATGCGATTGTTGTAGACGTAACTCTCGATATGGAGAATTACCGCATCTACATGGCGGCCGAGAAGCTCTACCACTATGCTTGGGACAGACTTGCAGCAGAACTTATTGAAGATTCAAAACCGATACTACTCGGAACAGACGAAACGGCGAAAGCTTCTCGCCAGGCAGTTCTTCTCGTATTGCTTTCTACGACCATAAAGCTGTTGCATCCGTTCATGCCGTTTGTGACAGAAGAAATATATCAATCGCTCCCCGGAAAGTCTTCCGATTTTCTTATGGTCGAGAAGTGGCCAACGAATTCATAGTAAGATGAAGGCATGACCTTCCCTTTCATGACGCTCGGGTATTCGTTCCTGGGTGGAGTTCTTCCTGCAATGATATGGCTGTACTTTCTTCTGAAAGAAGACTCGCGTTGTCCGGAACCTCGTCACATGATTATCATCGCGGTACTCGCCGGCATGATTGCCGTTCCACTCGTACTTCCGCTTGAGCATATTGCAATCATTACCCTTCCGAAGGCAGACCCAGGGCCAGGCACATCCGTACTTATCGCATGGGCAACCATAGAAGAGACTGCAAAGTACGCTCTCGCGGCCATTCTCGTTCTCTGGCGACGTTGGGTAAACGAGTCCGTCGACTTTGTTATTTACATGATTACCGTAGCGCTGGGCTTTGCGGCTATTGAGAACATGCTCTTTCTTATTCAGCCGCTTGCACAAGGACACATTGCAGCAAGCATCGCAACGGAGAATCTCCGCTTTGTCGGCTCAACACTAGTGCACGTCATTTCGTCGGCAGCAGTCGGATTCGCACTCGCGTTTTCCTTCAAACTCAATCGAACACTCAGAGCTTTTGCTGCTGCGGCAGGACTTGTCCTTGCTATCGCATTGCACAGCCTATTCAACTTCCTTATAATTATGCGAGATGGCTCACACACATTGCTCGCGTTTTTCATCGTGTGGACTGGAGCTGTCGTCTTCCTCGCACTCTTCGAGATACTGAAATACTTTCGGTATCGTAAATTACCAAAAAATACCTGCTAGACTACGCGTATGCCTCCAAAAAAGCGTTCCTTCTTCGATAGACTCTCCGGCGCACTTCCAGCCGACGACTACGAGGCGTTCGAAGACGATGTGCCTATGACACAATCTCCTACACGGAAGATTATTCCGAATGCGGGCGTAAGCACACCTATACAGGTGCATCACGAAGAGGAGGTCGAAGCTGAGGGACAGCTTCCGGTGGACGTGTACCAAACACAAAACGAAATCGTCATCCGCGCATTCGTAGCAGGTGTTCGCGCTGACGAACTTAATGTTTCTATCAGCCGCGACATGGTGGAGATTGAAGGCTCTCGTGAAGAGCGCGATCAGGTTTCAGTCCCTGATTACTTCAGCCAGGAACTTTTCTGGGGCTCTTTTGCACGAACCATTCTCCTTCCCCAGGAGATAGACGTCGATGCTTCGACCGCAGGAGCTAAGGACGGTCTTTTGACACTCGTTCTTCCGAAACTGGATAAGACCCGCCAGACCAAGCTTCGCGTCAAAGCAGGCTAGCAATTCACGCAGTCCACATGTCCTGTGCTGAAAGTTTGTAGCTTTCATTAAAAGTACTTTTACGTACGACTTTTCCGAGTTTGCTCATCGCCTTGTGCTGAAAATCCGCGGTGCTTCCTAAGAAAGTGTTAGCGAATTTCTTCCCGTATGAGCGGTGGGCTGTCGACGTCCACTAACGTAAAGTACAGACGTCCAATTATCTGATGATCAATTGTTTCTATGGTCACGCGCCATTTTCCTGCTTGTGGATTAGCAGTTTCTGAATAGCCACGATACCCTCCATCGCGTCCGCCCGCTATATGAAATGTAATGCGATTCCATTCACGCCATTTCTTTGTGCTTACGTCATAGTAGTCCCATACATGTACAACGCTCGTACCGAAATTAAAGGGAGCGGAGACTGAGGTAAAGACATACAGGGCTGTGCCAGGTACATGATGTATGACTTGATTGCGTAGGTTCCACCACGCTTTAGTGTCTTCAAGCGTGACGACATAGCCACCATCGCGATGTGTTACTGAATGATAGACACCCGCTTCCGGGAGCGTGAGTGGTATGGGAGGAATAAGCCCTGTGAAATAAAAGATGTTCATTGCTGAGATGATGACCACAACTCCAGGAATGACATAGCGGAGACTTGCGAAGAAGCCGGTACGCTGGATGCGAAACAGGATGTATAAGAACAGAATAAATCCAACTATGCTTACAGCCGTAGAAGCAAGAAATATGAACGGTCCAAGCTGATGTAGGAAAAGTGGGAGCGCGAATATTGCATAGGCGTAGATACCGAAGAACAACAGTACTGCCTGGAATGCGAGATATTTATAGTAGGTACGAAAATATTCGTTCCCGATAAACACGAGAGCAAGCAACAGCAGGAACGGCCATGACACCACAGCCGAAGCGCTCTTCGCATAGAAAATAAGGCAACCTGAGAGCAGACTGCCGATAGCGTACTGTGCGCCGAGCGGAAACACTATTGAAAGTGTCCGACGCCACAGCGTCGCGTGTTCACGCGCACCCGCAAACAGATGACTTCCGAGTGTACAGACCACGGCGATAACGAGGTAGCCAATGAATGCAAGATTCACGAGCGACACAGACAGTACTGCAAACGTGAACAGGTCCGTTATAAACCCAAAGACGAAGAGTACTGCTCCGAGATGGCGCTCGTTCCGCTGTGCCCACGCGAGAACACGCTTTAAGATTTCCATACTGGTGCTTGGGACCGGGGTCGAACCGGTGACCCTTCCCTCTTCAGGGGAATGCTCTACCAACTGAGCTACCCAAGCATGTATGCCCCTAGGGCAACGAACTAGGCCATAGTAGCGTAAAAACCGCCCTTGTGGAAGGCGGTTTTTACGCTAGGAATTCTATTTCTGTCCGGCCCTATAGATGTCTATGAACTTCTGAATCTGTGCGGCTGATGGCAGTCCGAGGAGGCGTTCTTCTGGAGTTGTTGGGCTAACTTTTACGGCACCTCCACTAAGTGCAGACATGAGCGGCCCGAAGTACGAGCTGAGGAAGAATATCGGCACACCAAGAACAATCAGCCACACGAGTACCTTCAGCACAAAGCCAATCAGCGCATTGCGCTCCATGCGCTTCAATATCTTATGGTTCTGCTTCGCGACCTCAAGATTCTGTTTGAGCAAATCTTCAAGGTGCCCGTAGGGCATGCCTCCCGAAACCGGTTGTGGAGGCGTATCCATGATTACGACTTGAGGACCGTGCACGTACCTGCCTCACCGTTGCACAGCATGCCACCACAGTGTCTGCACTCCATCTTGTAGATTGAATACTTGCCGCTACCGGTAAGCATAATACCGAACGAAATGAGCATGAGTACGAACTCAAGACCGATGCCACGACCGAATCCAATGAGTAAAGTTGCAACGAGCATTTCAATACCGAACAGGAAACCGAAGATGCGTGTAGCAACACCTACGATGAGAGCAACTCCACCAATGACTTCAAGCCATGAGATGAAGTACACCAAGAGCGGTGCAATGCCGAAATGTCCGAGCATGGCGACGGTACCACCGAGGTTTTGAACCTTCAGCCATCCATGGGTAAGGAAAATGATGCCGGCAGAAACACGAATAAGGAGAAGACCAAATGCCGGATTATAGAAAAAGCGACTGGTCTTGTTCACGAGTATTTTCATAGGTCTAACTAGACTGGTATAGCTCTAGTATATCAGCACGAAACCGCGCCAGAGGCGCGGTTTCGTGCTAGTCTCGGACTGTTAGCCTTCGTAGCTCAATGGATAGAGCATCTCACTCCTAACGAGACGATGTAGGTTCGATTCCTGCCGAAGGCACTTGTTACTCAGCCGGAGTGGTGGAAGCGCCTCCCGTGATTCCAAGAAGAGATTCAAGGCGATTCTTGTCAAATCCGATAGTCATCTCGTCACCGACAAAAATTACCGGCACGCCCATCTGACCGCTCTTCTCAATCATTTCCTGACGCTTCTCGGTATCGGTTGCTACGTTGTATTCCGTGTATTCGATGCCATTTGCCTTAAAAAGCTCCTTGCTCATCTGGCAGAAATGGCACGTTGGTGTTGTATAAATGCTAACTGTTTTCTGTTCCATATACGATACGTAAATTTATGTCGTTGAATTATATCATATCTGTTCTGTGGATAACCTGGTGCGGATAGGGGGAATCGAACCCCCGCCCGGTGCTTGGGAAGCACCAGTTCTACCACTAAACTATATCCGCTTTCTTATAGGTGGAACCAGCCAAGTACCTTCCTCCACCAGGGGAGTACGGGCGTACTGGTCGCCACCTTCGGTGGCACCACGATAATAACGCTCTCGCCTGGCTTCGCAACGCCGTAGGTTTCTCGGAGCACTGCTTCCTGACCCCGCTCCGTATTCTGCTCAGCTAAATTTGTTTTCAGCGATACTTCGCGTGTCTGCAAACTGGCAAGCTCTGCCTTCGTGTCAGCAACTGCGTGACGAGCTATCTCCTCTTTTCGGATAATCCCGAACAAAAGCCAGAGTAACCACAGCACAAGGATAGTCATCAGTCCCGCAATAACGTACTCACTCATTCTTCGTCTACTAACGCGTCGTGGCATGGCTCTCAGTATACCAACCCTCATCCTCCCTCGAGCGAGGGAGTGCGAAATAAAAGACTCTCTGGAAGCAGCCGTAGAATAGGAAGCCAGCGAGACGAGTCATCCGACCGAGTTCTTCGAGTGGCGGTGCGAGTCGATGGCTGGCGACTTATTCTACGTGTCGCCCTGGAAGGCGAAGTTTTCTTTTATTTCGTACACCCGAGCGACTTTTTAGCGTTCGCTGTCTTGAACCATTTTCATAAAGACTTCTTGCGGTATCTCCATAGATGCATGCGCACCACGACGCTTTTTTCCCTTCTTTTGCTTCTCGAGGAGCTTCATACGACGGGTAATATCACCTCCGTAGAGATAACCGGTGACGTCTTTGCGAAGTGCCGAGATGGACCGCGACGAAATAATGCGTCCGATAGCGTGTGCCTGAATCTTCACGACGAACATCTGGCGCGGAAGAATATCATGGAGTTTCTCTACCATGCGTTCCCCTTCTTCTTGTACACGACGACGGGAAACCACACGTGCAAATGCCGGAACCGCTTCCTCCGCAACATATATCTCCAGCTTCACGACATCAGCAACGCGTTCTTCAAGAAACTCGTACGAAAGAGAAGCATATCCGGACGAGACGTTCTTTACCTTATCGAAGAATCCGCGCATGAGTTCACGTAACGGCATCTGTGCTGCGAGCTCGATGCGACCATCAAGATGCGTCTGTGTATCCATAACGGCGCCCTCGTGATCATGGAACACTTGCAATAGCCCCGAAAGAGATTCCGGTGGCGTAATGAGTACGACTTTCACCCAAGGCTCTTCAATCGTTTGAATATCGCCAAACGCGGGAAACTTGGAAGCAGTATAAATAGTTTCTCGCTTCCCTTTCGTATCGGTCACGATGTACGCAATGGTAGGAATGGTGACGATGAGTGAGAGGTCAAACTCGCGTTTCAAACGCTCGACGATAATTTCCAAGTGGAGCATGCCGAGGAAACCACAGCGGAAACCACGGCCAAGCACACCCGAAGATTCTTCCTCAAACGAGAGGGATGAGTCCGAAAGACGGAGGCGTTCGAGGGCCTGACGCAGCTCGGTGAGCGTGTCCTGATTCTCGGGGTAGACTGAGGCCCACACTACCGGACGAGGGCGCTCAAAGCCTTCCAGAGCGCCTACAGAGGCCCTATCCGAGGTAATGGTGTCTCCCACAGCGACGACGCCTGCCTCCTTAATACCGGTAACAATATAGCCGATTTCTCCCGCCTCGAGACCTTCCGTCGGGGTTTCGTCCGGCATGAATATGCCCGTCTCAAGGGCTGTGAATTTCTTGTCAGCAAAGGCAAATTTAAGGGCAGAGCCTTTCTTAACGGAGCCATCAAACACGCGGGCGTACACCGCGATACCACGATGCGTTGAGTAGGAGAAATCAAAAATGAGTGCGCGTGGTTCGGTCGAAGTACTTGGACGTGGAGCAGGTACACGAGCAAGTATTGCCTCAAGCAAGTCTTCAACACCTTCACCCGTGCGACCGGAAACAGCGAGCACACTTTCTTCGTCTACTCCGAGAAGCGCCGCAAGCTCCGTGGTTACTTCCTCCGGACGAGCAGCGGGTGCATCAATCTTCGAAATAACCGGAATAATGACGCAGCCCGCTTTCTTTGCCATCCCAAGTGTGGTGAGCGTCTGTGCCTGGACGCCCTGTGTAGAATCAACGAGCAGGATAACACCCTCCACTGCCGAAAGAGCACGTGAGACTTCGTACGCAAAATCGATGTGTCCCGGTGTGTCGATGAGGTTCAGTACGTAGTCGATGCCATCTTTACCTTTGTACTTCATGCGCGCTGGCTGCATCTTAATCGTGATACCGCGCTCGCGCTCAAGGTCCATTTTGTCGAGCACCTGGTCGCGCATTTTACGTGCTTCGATGGTGCCGGTACGTTCAAGAAGCCGGTCCGCGAGGGTCGACTTGCCGTGATCGATATGAGCAATGATTGAGAAGTTTCGGATATTCATGTTACGTGTCAGAGCGATCTTCAAGAATAGCTCCATGTGGCTGAAGCGCCTTTGTGGAGGTGAGGCGCTTTAAGGAATCAATGAGTTCTTTGAATTCCTGATTCTCGAGAAGTGCAAGGACTGCGGCGGCGACGGCTAGCCCCACCATACCAGCAACAGCACCCTCAAGGAAGACGGTCGTGAGACGAGTGAGCGGAGCAAGGGTACCCATAAATGAGAGTACGCCGTAGCTTGCTGTGCCTCCCAAAATTGCCGCTCCGAAGCCTTCAAACATAGGACGCACGAGCGAGCCCGCTACACCGGGCGCGACCGTACGTAGTGTTATAAGAGCAACCAGACCCATAAGTACCTGCCCTATCGTTGCTCCAAGTGCGATGAAAAGAATGCTGGTACCCGGTACATCTCCCACACGGAACAATGCTTCAAGGAAGTAACGAATGGCGGGATAGTGCGAAGCCAGCGCAACAAGACCCCATGCTGACGCAACCGAAATACCACAGTCAGCAAGCTGCACCAGGAGCGGATTCCAGGATTTCTGCGCAGCATAGAACGCTCGAGCAGCGAGAAGTATGAGCCCTTGCGCCATGAGTCCAACGACGAGGATAGCGAGTACTGCCGCAGTGAGGCGTGTGTCATTCCAATCGAACGCGCCTGAGCCAAGAATGATACGCACAATATACGCGCGCATCACGATAGTGAGCACCGTAATGACTGCTGACCAGAAGATAATGTGACGCGCTGCCGCAGTGAGCGTTGTTTTAAACTCTCCGAATCGCTTCGCACTAATATGTTCTGCAAGCACGGGGAACGCGGCTGTGGCGTACGACGCACCAATAAGCGAGAGTGGCACTGCCTCAAGATTTCCTGCAAGCGTATATACCGAGACTCCACCGGATGAGGTGCGTGATGCAAGCGAAATCAAGAGAAGTGTAATGACAGAACTCATACCAAGCGCCATGGAGCGCGGTACCGAGCTTTTCATCACGGACCACATTATTGCAGGCGACGGAATAACCAGTCGTGGCAAGAGCTTAGCTTGCATCACTACCGGAATGTGAATAGCCAAGTGGAAGAACGCTCCAATCACAACACCCATGCCAATGCCAGGTAATCCGAATATCGGGTACAACACTACGGTACCGAAGATAATGCCTACGTTGTAGAGCACTGGCGACAGGGCAAACAAAACGAATCGCCGATGTATCTGCGTCACGCTTGTGAGGATTCCCGAGAGTCCGAGGAATATCGGCTGGATGAGAAGTAGGCGTGCGAGTAGTACGAACTCAGCGGCGTGTGCCGAATTCTTAAATGTCGGAAACAAGAGAAAGAGGAATGAAGGCGCGGCGAAGGCAAGCACCCCACAGATTATTCCTCCGCCGATAAGTAGGAACGACGCGCAGTGTGAGAGTAATTTCTTTGCGTCACCGGTGTCTGCTTTGGCAATACGCGGAATGAGTACGTATGCCGAGACTAACGACGCGACCAACGCAAATACGACGTCCGGCACCTTGAAGGCGGCGTAGTAGAGGTCGAGTATTTCCCCTGCCCCAAACTGGTGTGCAAAGAGACGGTCGCGAAACAACGCGAGCGCTTGGGACACCAGTGTTAGGGCTGCAAGCAAGTACGCGGCCTGATGTAGGCCGCGTACCGGGGATACTAATGTCTTCAGTATCCTGCTAACCATGTGCTCAAGTGTAGCACTACTTGGTCGTTGTGGTGCCAGCTGGTGCAGGCGGAGTCACTCCGGCCTGTCCGGGCTTAGCTGTTGGTTCTGCTACTGGCTGTGGAATCCCGAGTGCGCCGAGGCGAGATGGCGGGAACGGATTCTTGCCGGCCGTGAGGCTTGCGATATCCGGCGCCACTGCCTTTGCGTTATCCGGTGAGAACGCTGCGACCGTGTTGAGTTCCGTGAGGGACTTCGCAAGGTCACCCTTGATGGCGTACATCACACCGAGGAAGAAGTGAGCGTTTGCGTACTGCGGATTCGCCTGAATTGCAGCCTGAAGTGCCTGAATGGCGCCATCAGTGTTGCCGTTAGCCGAGCGCAGGATGCCGACCTGGAAGAGCACGGTTGGGTCGGTTGGGGCGAAGTATGCCGCTGCTTCAGCTGCCTGAAGAGCTTCCTTCGCCTTGCCCTCCTGAGCCTGAAGCTGCGAGAGGAGGAAGATGGCCTGCGTGTAGTCATGCTTAAGCGTAATAGCCTTCACAAGATCTTCTTCTGCAGGAGCACCATTACCCTTCGCAATTTCAAGTTGAGCGAGAATGAACGGAAGCGTCGGATTTGTTGGCGATAGCGTCTGGGCCTGCGTAAATGCAGCCTTCGCGTTATCGAATGCGCCCTCGATATTGAGAGGCACCACCGTTTCGTAAACGTTTCCGAGCATTACCCAGTTCTGGTAGTTCTTCGGCCAGAGGCGGGTTGCCGTTGTTCCAGCCTGAATACCACCAGTAAGCGCTGCCTGGAACTGCTGCTGTGCATCTGCCGGGCTGAGTGCGGTGTTAGCCACAATCTGACGCATGCGTGCGATGCCGATAGCCGCAGCGAGCTGATACGCTCGTTCGCTTGGAGCGAAGAGAATAGAGCGGTTCACTGCAGTCGTAGCGCCGGCAAGGTCGCTCTTCGCGTAGTCAACGGTCGCCGTTGCGTAAGCAAGGTCACCGAGGTAACGCTCAACGACAACGTATGCGGCAACTACTGATGCAAGAAGCAGGAGCGTAAGGCCGAATACGATGACGAAGCCGATGCGCGGACTACGAGCGAAGATGACACCGTATTCACGACGCTCTCGGCCGTAGCGGAGAGACGATATGAATATACCGAGCATCATAAACCCGACCATCAGCACTATCGGACCGGGCACCGTAAGAATCGAAAGTACGAATACGTACAGCGTTCCCGTAAAGGAAGCGAGCGATACGTACCGCATAAACGGATCAGACGGTGTACGGAACAGAAGTGCACGAATACCGAAGAACCGTAACATCCCGAGGAATGCGAGCCACGCGAGCACGCCGATTACTCCGGTCGTCACGAATGACGTTGGAAGATAGCCGATGCCGGACGTGAAGTCTACATTCCAGAAGATAGTGTCGTTAAGCGAGCGGTCACGGAACTTGAGCCACTGCGTACCGAACGTTCCTGGACCGGATCCGAAGATTGGCGAGGTTGCGTAGGTGTGGCTACCGACATCAAACGTTGACTGCCACGATGGACGGACGTCGATGACGTTCGCATTGAAGGCAGTCACAAGTGCGTTTCCAATGGTCGATCCTCCAATAAGGAAGAAGAGGGCCACGAGAAGCGTTATGAGAGGTGCGGCAAGAGCGGAAGAATCCGGCTCTGCGGTCTCCATATCGCGTTCACCTGATACGACGGACACGCCGTCGAAATCAGCGTCGTCCCCTTGAGGACGTTTCTTCATAATTGCCTCGATAAAGAGACCGAGAGCAACGAGCGCCACCATACCCCAGACAATCTGGGAGTTCACGAGTGCGAGCACGGCAAGTCCGATAGCAGCACCGACGTATATCGCTATGCGAGCACGTCCGGTGATAGTAAGGAACCTAAGCGCAAGCAACGTGAGCGTAAGTGCGAGACCAATGAGGATACCCAAATCCCCAAAGGTGCCGACCAAGTTCACGGTAGGCGTCACCAAAGATGGAGCAATCTTGCCCACGATGATGAATCCAAGCTGCGCGACAAGCACGACGCCCATAAGCACTGCACCCCACTTGAAGAACGTGCGGTAGTGCGGGCCACGACGGAATGCGAGTGCGGTAAGCGTTGCTATCGCAGCCATGAGCACCATAAATCCGAGCGTATCGGATTCAAGGTCAGTGCCGAAAAACGCCGTAACGAGATTCGTACCGGAGAAAAGTGCCGAAAGCAGGTATGCAATCGGAACTATCCACAGTGCTCCAAGAAGCGGAAGCGGCGGAACAATGACGTTACCGCGACGCAAGCGAGCGAGGATGAAGAACACGAGAGCGACCAATCCACCGATAGCGAGGATCGAAATCTTCGTATAGATAAACGGAATCGTCTGTGACGGAATAAAGGCAATAGTGGCAAGACCGCCTGAGGCGATCAGTGCCCATATTGCTGCAGCATCGAACGAAAAACGCCGAGGGTTAGGCGTAGTCGCCGACACAGGTGTAGCTGTATCTGACATATTTTTGTTGTTACTCCGTAATCACGGGATTAACCCAAGCACATTAATAATGCCTCTTTAGTATAGCTAGATATGCCCTGGTCAAGGCGATAAGGTGTGGGGATAGAAAAGCAAAAGCTCAAGCCGTAGGCTTGAGCTTTTGCATGTTTGTTGGACTGGTTCGATAAGCCGAATTCTGTCATTCCCGGAGGAACGGACGACCATTTATCTGGGCCGTATGTTGCCATACGGCTCGAGCGGCACCCCTTCCGAAGAAGGTACGGCCTTGCACCGAAGTAAGGATTTTGCCGTTTCAGCCTGAAGTCGCCCTCAGGACGCTCTACGAGAGAGCATCTACCCTTTCGGGATCGATCGTTTCTGTTCGCACCTCGCACATTACTGTGGACGGGCGTTACCCGCTACCCTTCTGCCTGCATTGCTGCAAGCCGGAGTTCGGACTTTCCTCAGCACGCGAGCGGTGTTGCGATCGTCTGAACCAGTCCGAAACTATTATACCACGCGAAGTGGATTTCGCCAGTTTACCTACTTTGCGTAGGGAGCCGGAAGTGGAATTGTTGTGCCCACTGTCCACCCATGGTCGTTGGCGTAGCCTGCTTGTGTCTCAACAACATAGCGGACAGGCACCGGTGGATAGAACGGATGCGGATAGGTAGAAGGGTCAACTGAGTGGTCTATGAGAATGATAGTGCCGGTGTCCGATAGCCAGGTGATATCGAGAGGAACAAGCATGTCCTTCATCCAGAATCCGTAGCGGTCCGGTGTTTTAAAGACAAACAACATGGCGTAGTTGTCAGGAATCATTGCTCTGTTACTTAAGCCAAGTTCTTGCTTTGCTTCTGTATCAGCTATTTCAAACTGCAGTGCCACAGCAGGAGTCCTGGCAATAGTCGCAAAAATGTCCTTTAGAGGATTTCTATAGGACATCTGAGAGCTTGCGAGCAACGCTCCGACTCCTATAACAACAAGGACTGCAAGAACACCGAACACAACGCGTGAATGTAGAAACTTCATACGTATATGATAACGCACCCATGTAAGGACCAAAGTGCTTAGTATGGTACGGTACGCACATGCACTGGCTTGCCACCTTCTTTATAGGGCTTCTCTCGCTTATGGGTGTGGGTCATGTTTCGTTTATAGACAGCGTTGCAACCACAACGCCCGCACATCCGGTAGATACGAGCGGCGCTCCTTTGCGGATTCCAATTTTTATCTATCACACGACGAAGCCCGAAGACCCTCAGAAACCAAGTAAACCGACCGACTACGTCACCGATCCGTCACTTCTGGACGAACAGCTCACCTACCTCGACACGCACGGGTACACTACCGTCACCATGAAGCAGGTCGCGGATATGCTCAAGCGAGGAACAACGTCCCCGTATATAAAACCGGTGGCGCTTACGTTCGACGACGGATGGGTTACGCAATACAAGTACGCTCTACCGCTTTTAAAAAAGCACCACGTGCAGTCAACGTTTTATATCTATCCGAACCCTATCGGCAAGGACGATCGCTTCATGACCTGGGACGAGCTTAAGGAAGTACGGGACTCAGGTGCAGAAATTGCAGACCATACGCTCACACATCCCCTTATGTCCAAGCAAACACCCGAGATGCTCCACCACGAGATGTATGACAGCAAGACCATCCTTGAAGAGAAACTTGGAGTAAAGATAACGGACTTCGCTTCCCCATTCGGCTACACCAGCCCTGTGGTCGTTGAGGAATTGAAACGTGACGGGTATGAGACGGGACGCACAACGAATGCCGGATTTACTCACACATCAGCGTCCCACTATGCACTTGATGCTTACCTCGTGCACAAGACCATGAAGGATTTTGAGTGGGCTATCGAACACGGAAAATAGTTACGCTTTGAAGTAGCCGACCATTTCTTCTTCGATATGGTAGTGATGCAACTGCTTGGCCAGTCTGTTTTCAATTGGAATCTGGTTTGGGTGGAATCCGGGTTTAAAAAAGAGAATCCAGTCGGTGAGGAACAGACGGTAGACTCCCTTCTTTCCAAATACGTAGGGCATGCCGTCTTTCCATGTCTTCCATTTCCACAGCACGTTCTTCTCCCGTAGAAATTCAATGAGACAACGCGTATGGACGAACGCGAATAGAATGCTCGTGACGCCCGCCATATAGACACGTGTGAAGTAACCGCCACCAAGCGCGCGGTAGAGGTCGATTGCCGTGGAGCGATGTTCAAGTTCTTCAAGCGAATGCCACGACCAGATACGGTCCATGCGCTCATCCACGTCTTCGCCTTCGAGTATGCCGGATTCGAGTATTTGTTTTGAGAAAATTGCAGTGAAGTGCTCAATCATCGTGCACGTTGCAAGGCGCTCAAAGAGCGAGAAGCGCTTTTCAAGGAAATAGACGAGGCGCTTCGTTTCTTCGTTGTATTTGAGCGAGCAGAATCCTTGGGTCTCCAGGTACTGGTTGTATGCGTCATGCATACGAGCGTGCGCAGTCTCCTCATGTATAAGTGTCTTTGCACGCATTTTAAGCTCGTTGTCGGTCGTGAGCTCCATCGCATGTTCGGCAGAACGGACTATGAACCGCTCGCCTTCCGGCACTGTGGTGGAGCTCGCATTCAGAAGGAATGTCAGCAGTGCACTTCTTCTGTACCACCACTCAGGAATGGGTGTATGAGTGGCAATGAGCTCAGCCGCATGCTTTTGTTCGCGCTCGTTTACAACCGGTTCGTTCTGAAAGACTTCCGCCATACCTTGAGTATAACTGGACCTGAAAATAAAGGGGTCACCTGAGTGGGATTATTGCGACGGCTACTAGATCGCGAGTACGCTTTCGGTCCTTACAGGACCAGTACCCGTTGCGGATTTTGCTCTGCAAAATGCTCGCAACAGCTTCGAATCTCTCCGCCTCGCGCAACATGCAACAAACCCGAAGCTCACGCTTCGGGTTTGGCAGTTGCGGTGACATATTAGCCTTTGCTCGAACTCACTTCGCACGCGCCACGTGCGTGGTGGCTTGAGATTGAAGCGTACGCTCCGATCGCGTGGCGACTCTCTGAATCTCGCCACGTGCGGAGTACCGCGCGTCCGCCCTCTCGTTTTGCCGTTTCCCCATTCTTATTTTTTTGCGGGGGGGGATTGAATTTGGAATGGACGGCAGAAACGAGAGGTCGGGCTTCCTTTAAGAAAAGGAAGCTGGCGTGATTCAAATACCAAAGGTGCCTCGCCATCCATTTTATCATTAAGGAATGACGAGGCTCAAATCTCTGTATGTGTTTGCCCCACCCACCCGTGCGCACACATCATCCCCGCCGTTTTGGAAGAACATTATAAAACGGCAGGGATGGCTCCCTTTAACCAAATACCGATTTCAAAACCACATCTTGTTTTGCTCGAGCAATACAAATCCCGTTTTTAATTGCATAACATTCGGTGAAGTGGTTGCCGTTGTAAAGACTGTGTTCTGGGTCTCGAAGAGTTCCATGATCAGTAATTTCTCCTCTGGGTTGCTGAGAGCTGTTATCATTTTTCACTTTCCATTTGAATAAATCTGCCTCTGGCCTGTCGCCAGCAATTCTAAATTCAATTTTTCTATCAACTTCAATAAGCCCCATTGTATCTAATATTTTTCCTCTAAATCCGCCATCTCTGGGTAAGACATTTCCCTGAATACGAAAAGTACTGTCTTTTTCTATAAAAACAGGTATTCGCGAGTCAAAAAGGTATGCTTCGGTATCGATTGCTCGATTATGAAAACCGCCCCTTAATAAATCCGCAATACTCGGACTTTCAGAAAGATTCTCAAGTTTTATAAGAAAATGATCTCGCGCTCGTATGATTTTTTCTTTCTGTTCATCTGTTAAGCCATTTACATACTCATCAATGAAATTTCCTTGATCGGCTCGGTCTTTGATTTGGGGGTGGGTAATAATTTGTGGAATATCGCAGAAAAACTTAAAGATCGCATCCGTAATATCAAATTTTGGGTTTTGTTTATATATAGCAAAAATCACTTGCTCAATATGAAATGATTTGAGTTTAAAATCCGCATCCTCATTTTTACAGTTATGTTTCCAACGCTTCACAAATTTGGCAGTTTTCCGAAAGTCGTCATTTTGATTATTCAAATCTGTGGCGGCTTTTATGTATCCGCGTGGATCAGACTTTAGCCACCATTCGAGTTCGTTCTTTTTAGTTTTTGCAAATTCGCTATAGCGTGCCTGTCTGTTTCGCTTTCCCGTTTTCAAAATTTCTGGCACCCAATATATATCATCGCCGTATTCGTTTTTTGAACCGGATGTATATGCCGGAACAATATCAACTGCAAATTTCTCGATCCCATTTTCAAGAAATGAAACGGTGATTGAGTGTGTTTGTTGTGAGATTTTTGTTTGATATTTGGTTGGATTTTGAAAATTATGCTGGATATTATTGTGCAAATTCGTGAGTACAGTTTGAGGATGTAAATTATTTGAGTCAAATTTCCCATCGACGAAAAGAATGTCTAAGTCGTGCAATGGTCGCGAAGCGGTAAATCGTGCATAAGAACCTATTAAAAGACAACCGTCTCCAAGTACTGATCTAAAAGCGGCATAAAGA
>JBBRPE010000004.1:0-64214 GCA_038228545.1 Minisyncoccia bacterium
GGGAAGTCTGCGGCTAGGACTCGAAGATGTTGCGAGCATAATCAGGGAGCGAAGCGACCCAGATTATCCGCAACGTATACTGCTCCGTAGGGAGAGAGTCCTAGTCTCGCAGCTCGCTAGCTTTAGTATGCAAAAGGAAACCTCGGCCGAAGCACGAAGCTCCTCCGAGGTACTGCAGGATTAACCTGCTCGATTGAAGATAAGAAACGCATCCTTATCGTACCGGTCAGGTCGATAGGAAGCACGAATTAAATGTGCCTGTCCCCTTTTTCCCCTTTTCGGGCGCAAGAGAGTAACTTACAACTCCCAAGCCCGCGAGCTTTTCTTGCTCATAAATATAGTCGCGCACCCACTTTATTTTCTCGTCGGAGGTCATAGTAATCGTAATGTATATGCTCCCTAAATCTACGCTTTTTGAGACGTTTTTCAAAGCTACGGCTGATTTCGGTAGCCCTGTTGACAAGTAGAAGTTGCTGCTGAAATGTCGTATCATAAAGGCGTTGGGCTTTTTACTATTGGGTCAAAATAACATTACAATTGCTATGCGTATTCTCATAAGTGCTGTTACAGCGTTATCGCTTTTTGTATCAGGTTTTGCTTTCATCCCAGCCCTTGCGTCTGCACAAACAGCAGACGATTATGGCACAGGTCAAGCAGCTACAGCAGCTTGTCCTCAACTTTCTCAAACGATGGTGCGCGGTGCGAGAGACAGCGGCACTAACCCGCAAGGACAGGTAACGCAGCTGCAAAGCTTTCTTGCCGACTACTATAATATTGACCCTCAAGAAATCGCGACGGGTTATTTTGGTCGCATTACGCAGGGGTATGTTATCCAGTTCCAAAAAGAGCAAGGACTGCCGTCTTTTGGTATTGCAGGTCAACTCACGCGTGCAGCTATAGCAAAAGTTTGCTCCCAAACTCCTACGACTACGCAGACAAATACCCAAAACACGACACAGACCAATACTTCAAACACAAATACCACAGCCCCGAAAACTCCTACCAAACCAACGACGGTCTCAGCAGTTGGCGCAACCACAATCGCACTTACTTATCCGCAAGCAGGAAGCGTACTTGCAAACAACAGTGCTAAAAGCAACAACCAGATTGCGACAATTCAATGGAATGAGCAGGGTGGAAATTACCCAATATCACTCTGGCTACAAAATTCAAATGGCCAAATTGTAAAAGCTATTGCTACCAATATCGCAGACACAGGCAGTTACGTATGGGCGAGTGACCTGTCGCTTCCGACTGGCACTTACCAAATCAGAATTGACGTGCTATATCCGTCGGGTGCAAGCGGTCAGGACAGTGCATATAGTGGATATTTCACGCTTCAAAACCAATCACCTTCAATTACAGTCACGTATCCTGCTGGCGGTGAACAACTCCAATACAATACTGGTAAAGATGTTGATTTTAGAGTGAACTGGGCAACATCTAATTACTCAAATACTGTCAACGTTTACCTCGTATCGTCTTCAGGTTCGCAGTGTCTTATCGGTTCCACATCTTCAAGTAATGGCACGTTCCCAATAACTATTGGCGCGAACTTCCAATGTGCGAATGGTCAGCCAGTGCCTACCTCAGGGCAATACAAAGTGGAAGTTTCAGGTGACGACGGTATCGGCGACGGAAAGGAGGTCGGTAGTTTGAGCGGCAGCTTTAAGCTTTCTCCCGCGCAATCAACACAGCCGTCCGCTACCATCACAAGTTCTCTCCAAGCCAGCACTCAAGGTAAAAGTGCTGGGCTGGTGACCGTTTCTGGTACTGCATCAAACGTCAATCAAGTTATGGTGAGTATCAAGGGACAAACACCCGCATACGCTACCGTTACATACGGCGCGTGGTCAGGAACGATTACAAGCGTTTACCCGAACACTTACACGGTTCAGGTAATTGACAACGATGCTGGTGCCAACAACGGTACTGTGCTTGCATCAGGTACGTTGACGGTCACGCAGTAAATAGCATAGAAAATAAACAAAACACCGCTCGTAACAGGGCGGTGTTTTGCTATGGTTTAGGCAGTAGCCATCAGGTCTGATATAAAGATTTGGTAGGCAAAGTTTGACTTTCCACCCAAAAGAGCAGTTCCAACATCGTCCAAGACCCCCAGCAAATGAAAAACCCCGAAAGGGGTCTTTTCATTTGTTGCGGGAAGCAGACTTGGGAAGTCTGCGGCTAGGACTCGAAGATGTTGCGAGCATAATCAGGGAGCGAAGCGACCCAGATTATCCGCAACGTATACTGCTCCGTAGGGAGAGAGTCCTAGTCTCGCAGCTTGTTCACAAATTTCACTGGCTGGATGGTATTAGAACCACTCATCATTGTAAAATTGTTATAGTTTAGTTATTCATACATAATTTGGTGTTTCTTAAGTAAGACGGTTCTATACAAAACGGACAACAATACTATGAAATTAATAGGAAAAACAATCTTGATTACAGGAGGGGCATCGGGCATTGGGCTCGAGGCGGCTAAACAGTTTTTGTCCCATGGTCTGAAAGTTATTATTACAGGCCGAGAACAAGAAAAGCTGAATGAAATAAAAAAGTTATACCCAGGTTTAATCACTATTAAAAGTGACCTAACGAGTGCTGAAGATGCGAAGTCACTTTTGAACCAAGTTAAAGAGTGTGGCGGGATTGATATTTTGTACAATAACGCAGGCGTCATGAGTCGACCTGCAAACTTAGGAATTACAAATGACAGTCATTTTGCAAATGCAACAAACGAAATAAACACAAACTATCTGGGAGTGATTCGCCTCAACAATCTTTTTATCGACATGCTGAATTCCAGAGAAGAAGCTGCGATCATTAATACCACTTCGATATTGAGCTACGTGCCGTTCATCCTTGCGCCCACATATGCAGCGTCGAAAGTAGCCTTGCGCTTCTATACGGAATCGCTTAGGAGTCATTTGCTAATTATTGGTAGCAAGATCAAAATATTTGAATTATTGCCGCCAGTAGTAGCTACTCGCATGGCCGACAATCTCGACACACAAACGATTACCCCGACAAGATTAGTTCAAGCACTGATTGGTGGACTTACAAAAGACCGGTACACAATACGAGTTGGTAATACAAAATTGGTGTATTTATTGAGTCGACTTTCACCAAAATTAGTATTCAACATTCTTAATTCCAAGAAGAATGCTCGTTTATTGCAAAAATAATCTTTGTCTTATGCTTGGCACTAGTAAACCGATGCTCTTGCAAAGCTCATGTGCATGCGGAACTTGTGGCGTCGAAGCGACAGTGATTCCAGTAGATCGATTTGTTTGTCACTGCTTGTTTTGCCAAACGTTTACAGGTATGCCGTTTTCGGATGTTACCATCTTTCGTGCTAAGGATGTTGCTATAAAAAATCCCGATAATCTTTCGTTTAAGAAATATCGGTGGCTTCCCCCACGACTTAATCGGGGACACTGCAGCACTTGCGGAAAACCGGTTGTTGAGTTGAGTGGCTCAGGATTATTTGCGCTTGTCTTTATCCCAAGTAATAGTTTTTCAAAACAAGAACTGCTACCAGTAATTCAACGGCACACTTTCTATCATCGACGCATACGAGATGCAGACGACCATTTGCCCAAACACAGCAGTTTTTTGAGTAGTCAACTAGTGCTTATAAAGATGTCTATTCATACCTTGTTACGTTAGAGCCCATTTGGACAGGAATGGTCAGATCCACTGGCTGGATTCGAGGCTAGATACTGCCTAAAAAAGTTCCCACGTCGTACCAAATTCCGGCCACAAAAGCTGACGTATGCTGGGCACATGCTCAAACAGAATCTGTATGCGACTCCCTTCGCAAGGGTCTATCCGTACTACATTGCGAAGGCTGAGAAAAAAGCCGAACAAAAGCAGAAGTCGATAAGATAATTCGTTGGTTAACGGGGTATACCTCGAAGGGACTGGAAACACAACTGAAGAAACAAACAGACTTTGAGACTTTTTATACCAAGGCTCCCAAAATGAATCCTTCGCGAGTGTTAATTACTGGTGTGATTTGCGGTATTCGCGTCGAAGAAATTAAAGACCCGCTTATGCAGGAAATTCGTTATTTCGATAAATTAATAGATGAATTGGCAAAGGGGAAAGAAATGTCCAAGATTTTGAGAACGTAATTCTCCGGTTCGGTTAACACGTTCGTGCCTACTGTATTTACAGTGATTCTAAGTTCTGAATCTAGTACGATTGCAAGCTCACAAACGTAAGTGTGATTAGTGTTACTGCACCGAATATACCGAGAGATTTTAGAAAATACGACAGCGCTTCAGCCTTCTTATTTTCTATCAGTTTGAGTACTGGTTGATAGAAAAAGAGAAACGCCATAATCGCTGCTGAAAACACCACGAGTGAAATCAATCCCATACTGTCAAGCAGTGTGTCCGGAGTGTCGTGACGAAGTGAACCAATAAAGTGTATAAACAGTGCCACGGCACCAATATAGGCTGCAGCCGTGAATGCACTTAGAAACGGATTCTTCATATAGTGACTATAACCCCATAGAAGCCCCTCTAGTTACTGGTGGAAGAACTGCAACGGTAATCGCAGCAGCACCGTGCTTGGAAAAGATATATACTAGGGAGGTAAAAGAGTGTTTCTATAAATAACCGTTTCAATATATGAAGAAATTTATGGTGCTGTATATGATGCCGGCCGCAGTAATGGCTGAGATGATGAAAAACAGTACTCCAGAAATGAGAGAGAAGGGAATGAAGGAATGGAAGGATTGGATGGAAACCCACAAAGCTGACCTCGCTGAATTTGGCGGCTCGTTTGGGAAAAATATGCGTGTCACCAAAGAAGGCGGAACCATGCAGTCAAATGACCTTGGCGGCTATTCTGTTATTCAAGCTGAATCGCAGGAAGCAGTAGCCAACATTTTGGCAGACAATCCGAGTTTTTCCGACATGCCCGGTTCTTACATTGAGGTCATGGAAATCATGACGATGTAAAGCAGGGTGTGCGGGACGTAGTAAGTAAAATACCCCTTCGCTAAAGGGGTGTTTTACTTTCAGGGTTGTGGCGTCGTACCACAGGTAGTCGCTTCTTTCTCCGTGGTAGCGGTGTATGGCACCTCATGAATCCTACAGACAATTTTGTTATACTGCGGGCATGCAAAAAATCACACCCTTTCTCTGGTTCGATAGTGAGGCTGAAGAGGCAGCGCAATTCTATGTAACTATCTTTCCAAACGCAAAACTCGGTGACGTCGTGCGATTCCCGGGTGGTGGGGAAGAAGTGACGGGTAAACCTACTGGGTCGGTAATGACAGCAGAATTCGAAATTGACGGACAAAAATTCGTAGGTCTAAATGGTGGCCCACACTTTAAATTCTCTGAAGCTGTTTCGTTCCTTATCGGATGTAAGGACCAGGAAGAAATAGATTACTACTGGGAGAAGCTCGCCGAAGGAGGGACTGAAAGTCAGTGTGGCTGGCTCAAAGATAAATTCGGACTCTCCTGGCAGGTAGCGCCGACAAACATGGCAGAGTTTATGAAAGGCTCTACACCGGAGGGCTCAAAAGCTGCAATGCAGGCAATGCTGAAGATGAAAAAAATAGTCATCGCCGACCTCGAAGCTGCACGTGATTCGGTGTAAGAATGAAAAAGCCTCAGGTAAAGCGAGCGGAGCTTGCGCATCAGTCTTTGGTGCCAGGGCCGGAAGTGTATGCAACTGACTCACTACTGGTGGGTCTTGCATTTGCAGACACAAAAATCGGAGTGCTCACATTTGATGAGTCCGTCATTGAGAGTAGCGCATTCACTAGTATGAAAGCAGCAGAGCTATCCTTCAGTGACTGCATTGTTGAGAAATGCGATTTCACGGGAGCAGAGCTTAATTCAGCACAGATGAATCGTGTGCATATAAAAGGCTCTCGTATGCAAGGAACCAGTCTCCCGGAAGCCTTGATAACGGATACTCGTATAGAGGTATCGAAGCTGAACGATGCCAACTTCCGGTTCTCAAAGTTGAAAGGAGTTTCCTTTGAGAGGTGCGAGATGGAAGGTGTGGACTTTATGGGTTGCACGCTCGAAGACGTTGCGTTTCTCAACTGTAATCTAAAAGGAGCACAGTTCTTGAAAGTAAAAATGAATGACGTGCGCCTTACAACTTCCGAGATAGAAGATATCAAGATAGATAAGGACAGCATCGCCAAAGTTACGGTCTCAAGTGCTCAGGCGCTCTATCTCTCGGGTGTACTCGGCCTTACGATAGAAGATTAAGAACTCGTTAGGGCCTGGTAGACTAAGAGTATGACTCGCGTACCCACCCACAAAGAGCTCCATACCGGCTCAATGAACAATCGCCTGAATTGGCTTCGGGCATCGGTGCTCGGTGTGAATGACGGCATCATCTCGCTTGCGGCGCTTGTGGTGGGTGTTGCTGGTGCTTCAGCTACCTCAGGAACTATCCTCGTTACAGGCATCGCTGGGCTCATCGCCGGGTCACTTTCCATGATGGTAGGCGAGTACGTCTCCGTATCCAGCCAACGCGATACTGAGCGCGTACTCCTTGAAAAGGAACGTCATGAACTCAAGCATGAGGCAGAAAGCGAACTCGCTGAGCTGACGGATATATATGAGCGAAAAGGACTTACACCCGCGACCGCGAAGCAGGTCGCGCTTGAACTTACTGCACATGACGCATTTACCGCGCATGTGGAAGCAGAGCTCGGTATTGATCCCAATAACTTAACCAATCCATGGCAGGCAGGTATCGCGTCAGCCATTGCGTACTCAGTCGGTGCACTCATTCCACTACTTACTATCGTACTTTCCCCGATAGGGACGCGCGTTACGGCTACGTTTGCGGCTGTGCTCGTGGCACTTATCATCACTGGTATCGTCAGTGCGAAGGTTACTGGAGCACGCGTGCTTCCCGTCACTGTGCGCGTCGTGCTTGGCGGCATATTCGCAATGGTGGTTACCTTCGGTATTGGTAAGCTCTTCAACGTATCAGTTCATTAGTCGGAACCTGGCACAGGATGCCTAACCTGGTACACTCCACACCATGTACGACGTACTGCTTTTCTATTCATACGTAACGGTCGAAGACCCACAAGCCCTTATGGAGTGGGTGCGTACGACAGCACAGAAGCTCGACCTTACTGGTCGAGTGCTTATTGCTGAAGAAGGAATCAACGGAACACTTGAGGGTCTTCCCGAAAATACGGCACTATTTGCCGAGGCTATCACTAGCGACGCTCGCTTTGCAGATATGTCGATAAAGCACAGTGCCGGAACGGGAGATGCGTTTAAGAAACTCTCTATAAAGGTACGTGATGAAATAGTGGGTACGCAGTTTCCAAAGGACGTAGACCCACGAACAAAGACCGGAACACGCCTTACTCCTGAAGAGCTCCGTAGTTGGTATGAAACCGGTCGCGATTTCGAAATTATCGATATGCGTAATGACTACGAATTCCGTTCCGGGCACTTTAAGAATTCAATAAATCCGGGACTTGAGGCGTCGAGAGATTTACCGAGCGCACTCCCTAAACTCGAAGGACTTAAAGACAAGACCGTACTTACCGTCTGCACCGGAGGCGTGCGGTGTGAAAAGATGTCGGCCTATCTGCTCTCTCAGGGTTTCAAAGATGTCTATCAACTTGAGAATGGCATGCATGGCTACATGGAAAAATATCCGGGACAGGATTTCGAGGGGACTCTCTACACGTTCGACGAGCGACTCACGATGGATTTCGGCGGGAATCGAGAAATAGTTGGGAAGTGCCATCTTTGTGAGTCGGCAACTGAGACCTATGTAAACTGCGGCAATAATTTCTGTCACCTGCATTTTCTCGTTTGTGAGGATTGCATCGGGGAATCAGTGACCTACTGCAGTAGCGAGTGTCGTGTACGTATAGAGGAAGCCGAACAACAGCTCCATGGCTAAGCAAAAAGTACTCCACGACGTCATCATCGTGGGTGGGGGAGCGGCGGGCATGATGGCTGCGGGAGTAGCTGCAGCAAGGGGTAAGCGCGTTCTTCTGCTTGAAAAGAACGCCAAGCTTGGCGAGAAACTTTCCATATCGGGTGGTAAACGCTGCAATATCCTCAACGCCGAACGTGACCAGAAGAAACTGCTTGCGAACTACGGAAGCTCGGAGCAATTTCTGTACTCGGCTTTTTCGAAGTTCGGCATGCAGGACTCGTTTAATTTCTTTGAAGAGCGAGGACTTCCGCTCAAAGTAGAAGCACGTAACAGAGCCTTTCCAAAAAGCGAGCACGCCCGGGATGTGGTTGATACGCTTCGTGCCTATCTCGTAGAAGGCAAGGTACAGATAAAGTTGAATGCGCAGGTCACAAAAATTAAACATAAGAATGGAACTATAGAGTGTGTCGAGGTCGCCGGTGAGCCTTTCTATGCTGACTCCTACGTGTTTGCTACTGGTGGACTCTCTCGACCTTCAACAGGTTCGACCGGAGACGGATTCAACTGGCTTACCGAGCTCGGCCACACTGTAGCAACACCTACTCCCGCAATCGTCCCGCTCAACGTAAAAGAAAAATGGGTAAAAGACGCAGCAGGCATAGCCCTACCAAACGTAAAAGTAGCCTTTGCAGTAGACGGGGTTCGCTCTTTCTCTAAGACCGGTCCACTACTTTTCACGCATACCGGTATCTCTGGACCGGTCGTACTTAATTCCTCGGCGAAGGTAGCAGACCTCTTTCAAGAAGGGGAAGTAACCGTACATATTGATATGTTTCCTGACCGCGACCTCGGCTCGCTTGATGAACAGCTAACCGATTTGTTCGCACGTAACAAAAATAAAGACGTAAAGAATGTACTAAAAGAGTTCGTACCGGCCGGTATGCCGAGTGTACTGCTCTCTCGTATACCTGAGATGCCAGCAGAAGCAAAAGTGAACGGAGTAACCAAAGAAATCCGTCGTACACTCCTCGAGCTTTCGAAGAATTTTACTCTCACCGTTACCGGACTTGCCGGCTTCGAGAAGGCCGTGGTGGCTGACGGCGGAGTTCCACTTACCGAGATTGATATGCGCACGATGCATTCGAATACAATCGACAATTTGTTCGTTATTGGCGATTTACTCCACATCAATCGTCCGTCCGGTGGCTTCTCACTGCAGCTTTGCTGGACGCTCGGTTATACGGCAGGAATGAATGCTTAGAATCTATACTAGGAATATGCCTGAACAACAGAACCCGACAGTACAAGGCCATCACCTTTTTATAGAACCTCCAGCAGAATGCTTTTCCAATCTGGAAAAACTAATAGTAAATCTTGCAGAACAAGAAGGAGGACCGGTTTTTACTCCGCACATAACTCTCTTGGCGGGGATTGTCGAACCGTCCGTAGAAGTTTTGAGAGCAAAGGCAGAAAAAATAGCTTTAGCAACACACCCTTTTCAAATTACATTCGACTCGCTTGGCGTCGAAGACGCGCCGTTTCGAGCGCTGTACGTACGCGTCAACCCGAGTAGGGAACTCTCTGAAATGCATAGAGTAGCACTTGATACTTTTGCTGTTACTGAAGTTTCAGAATATATGCCGCACCTGAGTTTGTTATACGGAAACTACGCTCGCGCTCATAAAGAGAAGCTCCTTGGAGATTTTGCTTACCTGTCAGACATGCATTTTCCCGTCACGGCAATTTCGCTGTACGAAACAATGGGACCTACCTCGACGTGGAAGAAAATTGATGAATATCTACTCGCTTCTTGAGTCTGCTGGGATAAAAGCGCGGAATGCGGTAGGGTAGGAGAAACGTGGCAGATAAAAAAGACAAGGACACGAGCGGTGCGCCGCCTCGCGAGTCAGTCGTGCGGTTCGAAGAGACTTCCTTCGAATACGGTCACAATCACCCCATCCTCAACGAGGTGGATTTTTCTTTGCGTAAGGGCATGAAGGTCACGCTCATGGGCCAGAACGGCGCGGGCAAATCAACTATATTCAAACTCATTTCGGGTGAATATACGCCCGAGCGTGGCAAGATTCAGATACCGCGCGGTACCACCATCGCCATGGCGCACCAGGTCATACCACCTGCACTTAAAGAAAAGACAATACGTGAATTTTTTGAAGCAAGCTTTACGGAGAAGGTCTACGACATCGACCCGAAGATAGATGCAGTGCTTGAGGTGGTGAATCTCCATGCTCCAAAGGAGCGCATCATTAAATCTTTCTCGGGCGGTCAACAGGCACGTCTTTTGCTTGCAAGCGCAATCATTCAGGATCCTGACCTGCTCTTGCTCGACGAGCCGACGAACAATCTCGATACCGCTGGCATCGAGCATCTTACGGAGTTTCTTAAGAACTACGAGAAGACGTGTCTTGTTATTTCGCATGATGCAGAGTTCCTCAACTCGTTTAGTGACGGCGTCCTCTACCTCGATGTACATACGCGCAAGGTCGAGCAGTACTTCGGTAACTACAATGACTTGCTCAAGGAAATAAGTGCTCGCATTGAACGTGAGAATCGCAAGAATGCGCAGATTGAGAAGAAAATTCAGGACAATAAGGACAAGGCAAACTTCTTTGCGCAGAAGGGAGGTAAGATGCGTCTCGTTGCAAAGAAGATGCGTGAGGAAATCGAGGAGATGGAAGAGAACAAAGCCGATGTCCGTAAAGAAGATAAGACTATTCGTCCCTTCGTAATACCAAGTCAGCCGGAAATTATCGGCGAGCTTCTCACGGTTACATCGTTTACAACTATGGACCCGAAGACGCACAAGCCAAAGTTACAGAAGGCAAGTGTCGTACTTAAAAAGCGCAATCATCTATTACTAAGGGGCCCCAACGGTATCGGTAAGACGACTCTTCTTGAATCGCTCGCAAACGGCACTGCGGAAGGTGCACAGATATCAAAAGGTGTTCGTGTCGGCTACTACCGACAGGACTTCTCCACACTTAACTTTGAGCATACGGTGTATGAAGCACTTGCTGCTGTTATGGAAAAAGTGGACGAGGAACGACTCCGTGCGGTCGCGGCTGGCTTCCTGCTTACGGGCGAGCAAATAAAAAAGAAGATAGGTGTGCTATCGGAAGGACAGAAGGGTCTTGTTGCGTTCGCGCGGCTCGTCCTTGAACGCCCTGGCCTCCTTATTCTTGATGAGCCGACCAACCACATAAACTTCCGCCATCTTCCCGTTATTGCGAAAGCACTTGATGAATATGAAGGAGCGATGATACTTGTTTCCCACGTACCTGAATTCGTAGAAAAAATCCGTATCGACGAAATCCTTGACTTGGGGAAGTAATTCTCACCTAGGCCCCTGAAACAACGACGCCTCGGTGACGAGGTATACTTGTAAGACACTAATTACCTGTAACTTTTTATGAACAAAACGACAAAGGTTCTAGCGGTAGCTGCAGCAATTGCATTCTGTGCGACCTACGGCGTTGCGTATGCAGCTGACTTGGGACCTGAACAGGGAGTAGTAGGACATCCGGGTCCGTCCCGGATGGGTGGGCACGGTTCTGGTACGAGCGAACATGGGGACCGTCCTTTTTCCGGTATGTCGGGACACGGGTCCGGAGAGGGCTCCACCACTGGTATGATGCACGGACCTGGTGACCATAGCTCTACAACCTGGCAGAGGGGTATGGGCTCCACTACTTGGAACGGTGGTGATGGTGGAAAGCACGGCTCTACTACTCCTATGACGCGTCCGGGCATCCATGGTATTCCTGGAACGGTAAGTGTACTTGGTACGAATCAATTCACCCTCACGTTCCCAGGTAAGGACAGTACAACAAATACCTTTACGATAACGATAGCTGACTCAACGAAGTTCATGCACGGCTCAACCACAGGATCGTTCAGCGATCTTACGGTGGGGACCAAGGTACTTGTGCAAGGAAAGATAAACACCGCCACAAAGACGATTGCCGCGGAACGCGTCCTTTTCGGTATGGGTGATGGTGGTTCTATGGGTACGCACGATGGCGGGCATGAAGGCTCAACATCGGATCAAAACGGTTCGCACAACGGTTTCCTGAACAAGCTCAAGAACATGTTTGGCGGATCACATGGTGACTCCCAGACTTCAGGTGGTGCAGCTGCAGCAGAAGGAAATGATTTCCTAGGCTCACTCTTTGGCTGGATGCACTAAATGTTCGTATATAGAAAGGCCCCGTATCCACGGGGCCTTTCTATATTTCAAAAACGTACTGATTGCCTGCGTCCTCGTGCAGTGGTAGAACAGATATATGGAGGTTAAGAACAAATTCCCCATTTTAGGGGGCATTATGCTCGCTATGCTGCTTGCAGCGATGGATCAAACCATCGTGGCGACGGCGATGCCACAGATAGTACAGCAGCTGCATGGCCTCGAGCACCTCTCGTGGGTCTTCACTGCGTATATGCTCGCTTCGACCGTGACCGTACCTATATATGGCAAGTTGTCCGATATTTTCGGCCGCCGTACCCTCTATATCGTTGCTATCGTGATATTCCTTATCGGCTCGATTCTGTCGGGTGCCGCTACCTCCATGCTGCAGCTCATCCTTTTTCGTGGCATTCAGGGTATTGGGGGTGGTGCCATTATGGTGCTCTCGATAGCACTTATCGCTGACATTTTCCCGCCGTCCGAGCGTGGTAAGTGGCAGGGCCTTATCGGTGCAGCGTTCGGTGTTGCGGCCATTGCCGGTCCGTTACTGGGCGGATGGATTACAGACAACGTCTCATGGCGCTGGGTCTTTTACGTCAACATTCCGCTCGCAATCCTCGCTATCGTGGTACTCATGGCGACACTTCCAAAGATAGCCAAGAAAGCAGAGCGCCCGAAGATTGATTATCTGGGAGCGCTTCTTATCGCGACTACACTCGTGCCGTTTCTGCTCGCTATGGTATGGGGAGGTAGTACGTACGCATGGACGAGTAGTGAAGTTCTTTCGTTGTTCGGTATTTCGTTCATCTCTCTATTTTTCTTCGTCTGGCGCGAAGAAAGTATCCCGGAGCCGATTCTTTCACTTCGACTTTTCCAGTCGAGGATATTTACCGTATCAGTGCTTGCGACCTTCCTCTCAGCAATGGGCATGTTCGGAGCCATTCTCTATATCCCGCTTTTTTCTCAAACCATTCTTCACACAAGCGCTACCGTCTCAGGCCTTGCACTCACGCCGATGATGCTCGCGCTCGTCGTTTCTTCTGCTGGTTCTGGCCAGATAGTATCGCGCACTGGTACATATAAATGGCTCGTTGTCGCTGGTCTCGCGCTTGTAGCTATTGCCGTTTTCTCCTTCTCGACCGTTGGGCCTGCCACTACCACGTGGGGGCTCGCACTGCGCATGGTAGTGCTGGGCTTTGGTCTTGGTCCTACGATGTCGACGTTCGTGCTGGTTGTGCAGAGTGCATTCGATCCACGTCGCACGGGAGAAGTCACCGCTGCCGTACAAATGTTCCGCACGGTCGGTGGTACGGTGGGTACCGCTGTACTTGGTGGTGTGATGAATGCGGAACGTGCACGACAGCTTACAACCGGCGCATCGGAAACTATCGCTTTCAGCAGGGCTGTAGATCATGTATTTCTTATCGCTACCGTATTTATGGTTGTTGCATTTCTCATCGTACTTTTCTTACCGCAGATTGCGCTTCGCAAATCCAATCGCCCAGTACTTGAGGAGATAGGCATCGAACTCGAGGAGGAACTTTCTCAGGGCGAGCCGGGGTAGTTTATTCTTCTGATACCATAGAGCTATACCATTAGCTCTCGGATATGAATACGAACGTTATCATTGGAATTGTAGTTGCGGCGATTATCGTTATTGGAGGAGGTGTTTGGTACACAACCAGTCACCAGACACCGACAGTAACCGCAACTCAGACTGCGGAAACCGGCACACAGCCAACAGCAAATCCCTCAGGTTCGGGTTCTATAAATGATCTCGCGCTTATGGCGGGCTCGCTTCAGTGTGACGTTACTTCCACTGATACGACGTCGGCATTTACCGGCAAAGTCTATACGTCGGGCGGACAGATGCGTGTCGACTCGGTCGTGAATTCCTCGGGCAAAACAATCAACTCACATATGATTCGCGGAGGTGGTTTCTTCTACACCTGGAGCGATCTTATGCCGCAAGGAATAAAAATTCCTGAAAGTATGGCTACTGCACAGTCAGGAAATGCTCCTGCACCCGCTTCTTCTCGTGGCAGTGTAAACAGTACGGCAAAAGTCAGCTACACCTGTCTTCCTTGGATTGCCGATACGAGCGTCTTTACGCCGCCAGCAAACATTACATTCATGACGATTCCAACCTCGGCAACTACTATGCCGCACGGCGTGCCAACTCCGACACACGCTACGTACTAATGCGTCCGTACGTCGTCTATCTACTGCGCTGCGCTGATGGAACGTTCTACACCGGAATTACGACCGATATAACGCGGCGTGTTCGGGAGCACAACCAGGGCACACGCGGAGCGAAGTACACAAAAGCCAGACGGCCGGTAGAGCTCGTCTATCAGGAACAATCTTCTTCCAGAAGCGACGCGCAAAAGCGAGAATACGCCGTGCGTACGCTACCTCGTACAGAAAAACAGAAGCTCGCGCGGGTAAAGTCTCCTTGACCTAGGGTCGGTACCCCCGTATCGTAGGGAACGGCATGAGAGAAGTCATACATACCACAGTCTATAATCTGCGTACAAACGTAGGAAGCACACAGGAAGAGCTTGCGACAGCTCTGGGTGTCTCACGCCAGACTGTTATAGCCATTGAAAAAGGGAATTACACGCCTTCGATTCTCCTTGCGCTTAAAATTGCACAGTATTTTAAAAAGCCCGTTGAACATATATTCACCATTGCCCATGAAAAATAATCTCATCGAGATAGGCGTGCTTCTCGTACTTATCGTGCTCGGCATTGTCATTCTGAATCCACTCCATCTCTGGATGCCTGACATGATGCATGTAACGGTTCTCGCGGGCTTGCTGGTATTCTTTGCTGCGCTTGCGGCGTTTGTAGTTCAGGAAAAAGACGGCGACGAACGTGAGAATATGTTGCGTATGCTTGCAGGACGCATCGGCTACCTGGCAGGAGCTGCAGTGCTTGTTGCTGCTATCGCTATCCAAGGTTTCCATGGAGGCACCGACCCATGGCTTGTGCTTGCACTTCTTGCCATGCTTATCGCTAAGCTTGGTGTTCACCTCTATATCTCGAACCGGTAGCTGTGGATAAGATGTAAAGTGCTCTTTACATCTTATCGGTCCGCCCGTATCATGAAGGAATGTTCCTACTCATACTTTCGTTCGTTGCTGGTGTTCTTACGGTTCTTGCTCCTTGCACATTGCCGCTACTCCCGGTGATTGTGGGGGAGGCTGCCGGAGGAACGAGTCGTCATCGTGCACTTGTTGTTATAGGCTCGCTCGGTGTTTCGCTTTTTGCGTTCACTTTTCTGCTTAAAGTATCAACTGTTTTCATACATGTTCCGCCGTCCGTCTGGGCATGGATATCAGGAGGACTCATCACCATCTTCGGACTCATTACGCTCTTCCCTGAAATATGGGAACGCTTTTCGTTTGCGAACTCCCTTAATAAGGCGTCCAATCGTGCCATGGGAAAGGGCTACCTTAAGAAAAGTCTTGCGGGTGACATTCTTATAGGCGCTGCTCTGGGTCCCGTCTTCTCCAGTTGTAGCCCGACGTACTTCATAATTCTCGCTACTATTCTCCCGACGAATCTCACACTCGGTGTCGTGTACCTCACGGTATACGTCCTCGGGCTCTGTCTCGCGCTCTTCCTCATAGCACTTCTGGGACAGCGCATCATTGGAAAGCTTGACGGCATTTCTGATCCTCACGGCTGGTTCAAGCGTTCGCTTGGTGTGCTCTTTATACTCGTCGGTCTCGCAGTCTTCTTTGGGGTGGATAAGTCCATTGAAAGCGGTATTGCCGCACATGCAGGTGCATTCGATGTCACAAAAGTGGAACAGAAGCTCTTGCTAGACCATCAAAATTCGACGGAAGCAGCAACGGCGTCCTCAACCTCAGCGAATTCACAGACAGTACCGGGCACTACCGTGACGCCTTCCGGAACGTTGATTACCCAAGCCGAGAAGATGCTCCGTTACAAGAAGGAGCCTGAACTTGCTGGTATCGACGCGTACCTTAATACGGGCGGACAAAAGATATCGCTCGCGCAGTACAAGGGCAAGAACGTGGTCCTTGTAGACTTCTGGACGTATAGCTGTATCAACTGTCAGCGTACACTTCCATATCTCACAAAGTGGTACGGAAAGTACAAGGATCAGGGGCTTGTCATAATCGGCGTACATACACCTGAATTTGCGTTTGAACACCTACAGACGAACGTTCAGGATGCACTCACACGCTTCGGTATCGAATACCCAGTCGTCCTTGATAACGAGTATTCGACCTGGAATGCATTCGGTAATCAGTTCTGGCCACGTGAATATCTTATCGATATCGACGGCTATATCGTGCATGACCATGCCGGAGAAGGTGAGTACGATGTGACAGAGAAAGCGATTCAGACAGCGCTTGCAGAACGGGCAACGCGCCTCGGCACTGGCGCGCAGGTTCCAGGCGGTACGGTATCGGTTGCTCCGGCAGACCTTACCGGCATAGGAAGCCCTGAAACATACTTCGGCTCCGCACGAAATCAATTCTTTGCGAATGGCGCTCCGTTTACTGCTGGTGCTCAGACGCCAACACTTCCACAAGCCTTCAGTCTGAATAAACTCTATCTTGGTGGGGCATGGAATTTCTCAGACCAATACGCGACGGCGGGTGCGGGAAGCGAAGTGGTGTACCACTATCGTTCAAAGGACGTCTATCTGGTAGCGAGCTCAGACAGCTCGGCAGACGTTGAAGTAACTCAAGATGGGAATGCACTCGGAAGCGTTGCGGGGGCTGATGTGTCAGTTACGAGTGTCGTTACTATCGGTACAAGCAGGCTCTACAAAATAGTATCGAATCCGTCTTCAGGCGACCATGTGCTTCATTTCAAAGTGAAGAGCGGAACGGTTCACTTCTTTACCTTTACCTTTGGGTAAACCTTCGTGTGCTAGCATTTCAGTATGGAAACAAAGCCTCTGAACGTCCTCATACTCAATGCATCGCTTAAACACGGATCTGAACCATCCGCCACTGAAGAAGTGGCCGAAATGGTTGTCTCCAAAATGAGGGAACTTGATGCGGTTCAGAGTGTATCCGTGCGTTTGTCAGATATGAATATTCCGGTCGGACTGGGTTACAAAGAGAGCGAAGACGACGAGTGGCCGAGTATCGTCGATAAGATTATCGTTGCGGATATCGTACTGTTTGCGACTCCCATATGGTGGGGTGGGCGCTCGAGTCTTATGCAGCGGGTGATTGAGCGTATGGACGCGTTTGACGAGGGCACTGTTCCTGAAGGTCGTGCCGCGCTTCTGAATAAAGTGGCGGGGATAGTCATCACTGGCAGTGAAGACGGTGCGCAGGCCGTACTGGCCGGGCTCATGGAAGCGCTTTCGTTTTTCAACTTTACGCTTCCGCCTCAGTGTTGCACCTACTGGGTAGGAGAAGTCGGTATGGATCCAAAGACGGATTCAGAGCGTCGCCGCAAGAATCCTGCGGTAGAACATATGGCGACGGCAACTGCTAAAGGACTTGTCCACTACGCTCGTCTCATTTCGATTAATCCTCTGTCAAAATAGAGGGATGGACATATTTACACAGCTCGTGGGCTTTCTTACCGGCCTCGGTCTCATTATCGTAAGTATTTTTGGTGGCCAAACGAATATAGCTTCAACTGCATCCTCTCTCGTTGACACACCAAGCGAAGTGGCTACCGTAGCGACCGCGACAGTCAATACGTCAAACACCGTCTCAAAAGGCTATAGCCAAGCAGAATTGCTTGCAATGGCAGGGGACAAATACGCAAACGGAAGTGTACCGCTTGGCGACTACAAATATGTGACATCGGCAGCAAAGAAGGGATACGTCTATCTCTGTAATGTGCACAAAGACAATCCAGGCTCAATGGTGAATGGCCCGTGGATTACCGGCAGTACATGGAACTTCAAGAAAAAAGTAACTGTCGATGGTGCTATCACCTGGAAGCAAGCGACATTCTCGAATGTGATTTCCGGCGCGTATCGCGTCATGACTGGTAACGACTTGCCGGTTGGTCAGACGACCGGCGTGTTTCCGGTAGCAAGTTCGGATGACGCGCACGCATACGATCCGAATCCGAATACCATTAAGGTACAGACGCAGAAGAACACCTTGCCTGCGACACCAGTCTATTCCGCGACACCCTACTGTATGGGCGGGGAAGTCGGCGTGATGAAAAACGGTGTCGCGCTCTTCAATGGATTTGATGCAGGGCTTCGCGATGCCGCAGCTCACGAGGTCCAGGATTCTAACGACGGTCACCCACAAGGCTCAGGAGAGTATCATTACCATAGTCTTCCTGCTTTCTTGTATAACGCCACGGTCTTTACGGTTATCGGTTTTGCCTATGATGGCTTTCCGATAACCGGGCCTGTCGTCACTGATGGCAAATATCTCACCACGGACAATCTGGATGAATGTCACGGACTTACCAGTACGGTTACGCTCGATGGTAAGCAGGTAACAACCTATCACTACGTAATGACGTACGACTTCCCATACTCAGCGAGCTGCTTCCGCGGCAAGTCTTCCTTTGTGAGCTCGCCTAATGGCGCTCCGCAATCGGGTGGTGCTGGGGCCACATCTGCTTCGTCAGCTGGACCGTCGTCGGGCGGTACTCCGCCACAAGAAGCCATAACCGCCTGTACCAGCAAAGCGACAAACGCGTCCTGTTCCTTTACCGGAGGCCAGGGTGAGACAGTCTCAGGTACCTGCAAGACCCCACCTGGGAGCTCATCTTCTGCGTGCGTTCCCACAAATAGATAACAATCGAATTGTACGTAGTAGCCGTCGACAGATCACTTTTGTTTAAAGTGTTGCCCTACACAAAGGCCCCACGGATTTCTCCGCGGGGCTGCTTCTCTCTCCATCAAATGACCTTTCCGTCGGCGAATCGTCCGGTTCGCCGTGCCGCCTCGCTCCAAAGTGCACGGCGTATTGCGAACTGAGTGTGTTTGTTATCGGAGAAATGCGGAGTTTGAATACTCCTGAACATGGCACCGATTGCCAGGGTCACGTCGTGATCTTTGAAGTTGTTCTCCCTGATTATTATCTTGTTTTTCCAGTTCGCGGCGAGTCCGGCAAGTGTTTTTGCATCACGATTCCGGTGTACTCCTTTGCTTAACAGAGTTGGAATATGCGTAGCAATCTTTACTATAACGAACTCGTTTTCCACGACCATTCTTGAGATGTAGTCTTCAGGAGTTTCATTCGTCGGTTGTGCCACTGGCCTCATCGACACGTTTCGTCGTGGTTCTTCTCGACGTATGACTGGCGGCCGATGCTCTGGGGCATGCACTGCCGAAGTAACGGCTGCCGGCCGTGCGGCCGATTTTGGCCGCACGGCGTCTACACCGCTCTTGGTGTGAAAGTCGCAAAGACCAGTTTTCGGGTTTACCCGCCCCTGCTCGTGCTCGGAAGCATCCTGCCTAAAGCAGGGAATGCATCGTCGCGACGGAGAGGGACAGCTGGTGCAGAGCGTCTTGTTTGTGACAGTCCCGGACGCGCTCACACAAGCATCGTGCGTGACTGCGCGCATATAGACGCCGCAGGCCTCATAGCCGCCGCCTGCCTGTGGTGAAAGCACGGCACTCCTTGTTGAAATAGGCATGGAATAACTCCGTGATGTGCCCGGACAGGATCGTCCAGGGGGAGTATGCACTTGTTTTTCGTACCTGCAAATCTCAGTCAACATCGCCCAAGTAGGGAAGAGGGAATATCTTCTTGCGATCTTCCGCTTGAAAAAGTGCGTCACGTCTCTTTTGTGAACCACTGCCGATACTGTGTCCTCGTGAGGCTATAACACCTGCTCGCGTAGCCTTCATAGAGGAACCAAGGTAGATGCTCCCTTGACCATATCTATCCGTAAGTTCGTCTACTTTCTCAAAGAGACGCACCACTCCAGCAGCCTTCTTCGGATTGGTAAATAAATCCGGTTGGGATTCTTTTGATTCGTGCAGTCCAGTGAGCGTTACTCCTGTTGCTCGATAGCGAGTACCTTTTTGAAATACGTTTTGAAAATTCGGCTCGAGCGCCGCGAGAAGCTCGTGCGGCGCATTCGTAGCTTGTACGAGCTTAATCTCACATCCTTTGTAGCGGAATTCACTTGATTTAAGAAAGAACGATACGCCTTTAGCCACTAATCCGTGGTGTCGTGCCTTTACACACGCCGCTTCTATATTTTTTGAAAGTTGAGAATAGAGAAAATCAGCTTCGCTTGTGGAAGGAGAAAAGGTACGAGTCTTTTGGATTGAGTGATAACTGTCTTTGGCTACCGTTGCAAGGTCATACACCGAAATACCGTTTAACTCCTGCCACGTTTCGATACCCGGCTTCGTTAGAAGAGTGCGTACCCATATTTCGTCTTTCTTCGCAAAATCGAGAGCAGTTTTAATTCCATGTTTGTTTAAAAGCTCCGCGGTATTGGGCCCAATGCCCCAAATATTTCCTATTTTCGTATTCTCAAGGTACCGGTCTTTCTCCATAAGACGTATGGGTGTAAAACCATCCGGTTTGGCATATTTCGAACCAACCTTCGCAAGTACTTTCGTGCACGCGAGTCCAACTGAGAAGGTAATATCAAGCTCACGCCGCAAATCATCTTTAATCTTTCGGGCGATTTCCTCATAGTTCATGTGGTGTACTCGTCGCATGCCGGTAATGTCTCCAAAGCACTCATCGATACCGTACTCCTCTACCTCCGGAGTGTAACGCCGCATGATTTCATTCATGCGAATGGAATAGAGTGTGTAGAGCTCGTAGTCCGACGACACGATAATTGCTTCCGGACAAATCTTTTTTACATCAGCCAGACGTATGCCACGCGTAATTCCGCGAGCCTTTGCTTCGTAGGTGGCGGCAGAAACAATACCGCGCTCGGCACCGGTCACCACGGGCTTCCCACGTAGTGCTGGGTTGCGCGCCACTTCGCATGCGGCGAAGAAGGAATCGCCGTCTACATGGATAATCGCACGCGGGTAGTGGTACGCCTTACCCCACCCAACCTCATTCATATGAATCGCGAAACTGTCGCGTGGCTTCGTCGTACATCCGGTTCATGATTCCTATGAGGAGGCTGTGCTTACCGAACTGCTATGTGCTGACTCTGCAGAAAGCGGTGCCCTGTCTTGCGGCGTGTCTCGAATATCGCACGGTCCTGCCATGCTCCTACTGACACCATGGACCTCACTAGTTCTTTGGTACTCATATTAGTATTTGCGTACGACGCCGGTAACGACGGCCTCGATAGTTAAATTGCCCTTCGGATAAATCGGCTTGTACGCACTATTCGCAGGCTCGAGGAAATAGTGCTCCCCTGACTTCCGGAGGTATTTCATCGTGTATTCGCCCTCAATCGAGGCAATGACTATCTGCCCGACCTTTGCCGTACGACGCTCGACGATGACGAGATCACCCGGGCATATGCCGGCGTCTATCATGCTTTCCCCCTTCACTTTGAGAACATAACTCGATTCCTTGTTGGGTGTCAGATATTCGTCAAAGTCCATGACATCGAGCAGCTCTTCCTCAGCAGAGGAGGGGAAGCCAGCTTCCACAAGGCCGAGTAGTGGAATACCCGCGAGCGTGCGCCCTGGTGAAAGCCGACCTTCGCGATCTTTGGCAAGTACGCCTTCCTCGACTAATTTATTAATAAGCTTATAGACCGAGTTCTTCGAGGCAAGACCTGTTGCCTCCATGATTTCCTTATAGCCGGGCATGCGCTTGTGGCGCTCCCAGAATCCAATGACTTTTCGTTTATAAGTGTCGTACACGGTCTTTCCAGTATAGGTGAACTGTGGTTCACCTGCAAGTTGTGGATAGCTGACAGTGGTACAATCTGGCTATACCAACTTCGAATTCTTATCTATGAAGACCATGACTTGTGCTCAAATGGGCGGCATGTGCGATACCGCGGTTAGTGCTGAAACCAAGGACGAAATGATGGCTAAGGGTATGGAGCATCTCGACGCAGCTCATCCGGAAATGGCGGCAACTGTTAAATCTATGGCTCATGACGACCCTATGATGGTCGCGTGGGTAGAGAAATTCAACGCAGACTGGGAGGCTGCTCCTGAGGTCTAGTACAAACGACTACAGAATGACAAAAGCGCTCACTCGAGCGCTTTTGTCATTCGCGACCCTTCTTGTTTCTAAAAATAAAATAGAAGAATAGATAGCTAAGGATGACGACAGCCACTAACATGCCAAGCGCGAACGAGGCAATACGCGCATCTGCCTCCCATGCCGCACCGATGTAGTATCCGACAGAAAGATATACCGCACAGCAGAGTAGGTTTCCGAGCGTATCAAAAATGAGGTACGTTACTCGTGACGTTTGCGAGAGGCCAACTATTGCGTTCGCTGGTGTTCCGGCAAAGCCGACAAGGCGTGAAAGAAATATAGTCGCTTCCGGATAGCGGCCGACATATCCTTCAAGACGGCTTGCAAGTGAACTATTTTTTACGTAGCGTCGGTATCCTTGATGCTTTCCGAGGCGACGAGAAATAGAGAACACAATGTAATCGCCGATGACGCTGGCGAGTGTCGAGACGACGAGAAGATACCAGAAATTAAAATATCCCTGGTGCACGAGTGCACCCATCGCGATGAGAAGTATGCCAACCGGTAGAAAAGTTGAAAGTTCACTCGCAACAACTATGGCAAATAGCGCGATGTACCCGTACTGCAGTATGTAGAGAAGTTCGACGTGGGAGAAGCCCATGTCGACGAGTATACCCTAGAGCACTCTGGAGAATTAATGAGATGTGGCGTCCTCTCCCGCAAAGCGAGCGAGCACATCTTTACCTGGCCAACGGTAGTAGAGCATAGGTATAAGTACGAGCGTAAGAAGAAGCGAGAAAGCGAGACCAGCCATGATGGCGAAGGCGAGTGGAGCCCAGAATGCACTCGCAAGGGTGAGGGGAATCATACCTACGACGGTTACGACGGTGGTGAGTAGGATTGGACGAAGACGAGTCGAAGCAGCTTCGACGACCACCTCTTCAAGATTCATTTCCGGATGCTCGTTATGGATGCGAGCGATAGAGTCCATGAGAATAATGGCGTGGTTGATGATGACGCCGGCAAGTGCAATGACTCCCAACATCGAAGTAAGAGAAAGCGGTTGACCTACGAGCGAGAGACCTGCGAACACCCCGATAAGCGAGAGCGGAATGATAAGAAGCAGATAAAGGGAGTGGCGGAAGGAGTTGAATTCAAGAACGAGAATAGTAAGCATCAGCGCTGCACCAGCAACAAGTGCAAGAAATAGTTCGGTAAATGATTTCGTAACGTCTGCTGATGCGCCGCCGAGATCCATCGTTACTCCGGTGCCTATCATGTCGGGAGTGAATTTCTTCTGGAATGTCTTCGTGACCTCAATAGCGTTTGCCTTCGCACTGACATCAGCAGTGACGGTCGTAATGCGGTTGCCTGCCTGGTGGTTAATCGCAGATTGTGCTGGCTCATACGTGATGTTTGCAATCGTTGAAAGAGGAACGGGACCTTTAGCGCCCGGCACGGTAAGTGCTCGCACTGAATCAATAGTTGTGTGTGTCGTCTCCGACGGGTCTTTGTAGTTTGGATTCAAATCAAGTTTCGTGCGTACTTCGATGTCGTCCTTACCGGTGCGTATGGAGGTAGCTTTTGCACTATAGAGTGCGGTACGAAGCGTGTCGGCGACGACCGCAGGCGAAACACCGAGCTCAGTCGCTTTTGCACTATCGAGCGCTACAACGAACTCTGCCGAGGAAGTCTTCGTGCTTGAGTTTATGTTCACTACACCGGGAATGTCGGCGAGTATATGTGCTGCGTTGTCTGCGGTAGTCG
Source organism: Minisyncoccia bacterium (assembly GCA_038228545.1). Classification (GTDB taxonomy): domain Bacteria; phylum Patescibacteriota; class Minisyncoccia; order Phycocordibacterales; family Phycocordibacteraceae; genus C7867-001. Next base: position 23,928 of record JBBRPE010000004.1, read on the forward strand.
CAAGCGCGCCCAGGTCCTGGCCCGAGAACGTAATGGTGACTGGAGAAGAGGAAGGTGGTCCGCCCTGCGGCTCGCCGACCGTAATGGTGGCTGAGCTTATACCCGCGAGCTGCTTACGGAGTTCGGTTACAAACTGCGCACTTGTTTCTCGGTGTCCCTTCGGAAGATTCACCGTAATGTTGCCGACACTCGAACCAGAAGAAGGTCCGGTAAGGCCGCCCCCTGCAAATGAGCTTCCAGCACCAGACTCGCTTACAAAGGAAGCAACGTGTTTATTGGCGTAGAGTACTTCTTCAGCCTCACGCACCGAGAGGTCGGTTACGGTGAGTTCCGTGCCCTGGGGTTTTTCTATCTGAACGTAGACATAATCCGAATCAGCACCGGGGAAGAATATTGATTTGAGAATGCCGGTCGCAGGAAGTGCGAGCGCAAGTATGAAAAGCACACCCATGGCGATAAGGAATCGGTTCTGATTCTGCTTGTTGTTGAGTAACTTATGCAAGAAGCCTCGGTACCAGGTCTTTGCCATCTGGTTGTACTTTTCCTGACGACGTTCTATTTCAGAGTGCGTCGGCTTTACAAAGAAGACAGCGAGGAGCGGCACAAAGCCGAGTGCAACAAAGATGCTCGCGAGGAGTACAAAGATGACGGTGAATGGTATAGATGCGAGAAACTTTCCAACAATGCCGGACAGGAAAAAGAGCGGTATGAATACCACGATAGTGGTGAACGTGCCGGCGATAAGCGGCCATGCGTATTCTCGGATAGCGGCGACCGCAGCGTCGTGCTTATTTCCAGATTTAAGTAAGCGTGTGTGGAATGCTTCCACCACCACGATGCCGGAATCGACCAGGATTCCGATTGCAAGGATGAGCGAGAAAAGAGATACGTTGTTGAGTGTGTTTCCGGAAGCCTGCAAACCAATGAACGCGACGAGGAATGAAAGTGGAATGGATGCCGCCGCCACAAGTGACTCGCGCCAGCCGAGTGTGAGAAGCAGTACGAGCATAACGAGCGCAACGGTCTCGAGACCTGCGCGCGTAAGCTCGGTGAGGCTCTTGTTTACTTCCTCGGCACCATTGAATGAAATAACAGTCTCAGTGCCGGCAAGAATGCCACCCTTCTTAAGTTCATCAAGCTTCTTCTCGACCGCATGACCGGTATCCACAATGTTTCCACCGCGCGATTTGTAGATAGTGAGTGTGAGCGACGGGTTCGCTGGTTTTCCGGCAAGAGAAACGCGGGAGTAGGTGGTCGCGTCCTCAAGACCGTCCACAACGTCAGCGACGTCGCGTACATGAAGCGCTGTGCCTCCCGGTCCTGGGATAGCAACACCCGCTACTTGGTCCGTTGTGGTTACACCCGACTCGAATCGCACTGCGTAATTTACTCCGTCAACCGTGATAGCTCCGGCGGGGGAAGCAATACCTGCGGCGCGGATAGCGTTTGTAACGTCTGAAAGAGAGAGATTGTACTGCCGTAAACGTTCCTGTTTTACGATGACTTGCACTTGGCGAGCGCGCACACCAGAAATACCCACCTTCGACACACCGGCGATACGCTTTACTTCGTCCGAAACGGATTCACCGAGTGCAGTCAATTCCTGAGGAGCGAGATTTCCAGAAACGGAAACGATGAGAATAGGCTGGTCGGCGAAGTTAACATCTGACACAGTCGGTGCGAGTGCTTCGGTGGGAAGGTTCGGGCGAACTTTGTCGACGGCGTCCTTGAGAAGCTGAATGGACTTATCGATATTTGCTGATGCATCAAACTCTACAGAAACTTGTGATATACCGTCGCCTGATGTGGAAGTGACCTTGGAAACATGTTCAACACCAAGCACGCCGCTTTCGATTTTATCGGTAACGAGCCGCTCAGTGTCCGCAGCAGAAGCTCCGGGAAGAGCGGTTACGATAACGCCGAGTGGAATGGCTATATCCGGCGTAGCCTCCTTTGGTATGCCCGCAACCGAGTAGAGACCGGCGGCAAGAAGTGCCACCATAAGAAAGACGGTGAAGTGATGCTTTTTGAGGAAAAAGCTCCAGAATTTTGTCATAAGGATGCGGGCAGGGTTACGCTACTGCGTTACCGTAGTTGCTACGTTTACCTTCTGTCCCTCAGAAAGTCCGCGTGCATCGGTGACGATACGAAGATCTGTCGGAAGGGAAGAGGTTATTTCAATCCGGTCGCCACGTACATTGCCGATATCGACCGAATGTGCGACAAGCTTCCCGTCTTCGCCGACGGAAAATACGACGCGCGCCGACGGGGTGAGCTTGAGCGTCGTGAGTGGAAGAAGAAGCGGACCAGTCGAGGTTGCAGATGAAACAACGGGAGCGCCCGGAAGGGCGATACGTACCGACTGACCGTTTACGAGATCACTCGTGCCCGTAAGTGCTACGTGTACTTCAATTTGTTTCGTCACCGGGTCAAGAGCTGGAGCAATCGAAGTAACGGTTGCTGGATACTTGTCTTCAATCATCACTTTGGTTCCGACGGTAAGAAGCGCGCGCGTGTCTTCCGATACGTAGGCGACAATCTCGAGTGCGCCGTTCTGCGCTACGGTAGCAACGTGGGTGAAAGCAGTTACATAGTCGCCTACGTGAATAGAAAGAAAGTTGACGGTGCCGCCGATGGGAGCACGGACGAGCGTTTTCTCAAACTGGGCCTGTGCTGCTCGAAGTGACCCAAGTGCAATCTTCACACTTGCATCTGCCCCCGCTGTTGCTTGCGTGCCCTGGCTTTGGTTTACCTGCTTTGCTGCGGTAATGCCTGCTTGGAGCGAAGCAAGACTTGCGCGCGCTGTCGCGAGCGAAGCGAGCTGTGTGGCGTTTGCGTCCGAACCCGGCTTTGTAGCTGTGGCAGCAATGTCGGTAACGAGTGCGCTCGCTTGGCGGACGTCGGCGTCCGCTTCGCTTAAGAGTGTCGGTGCATCAACAGAAGATGCCGAAGCGAGATGTGCGCGCCAGGTATTCATTGCATACGTGAGCGCTTGGCGCTTCAGTGGGAAGTAGCTGAAATCATAGGGCGAGGGAGAAATGAGGAACTGCGGTCCTTGTGGTCCCGGATTTCCATAAAATGCGTCGACATTGGTCTTCAAAATAGAATCGAGCGAATTATACGCAGCGGTGTAGGTATTGAGAGCGCTGGTAGCGATGTCGGTTGGGGACGCACTGGAGCGCGCAGCAATAGCCGCGTCGTACGAACCTTCTGCCTGAAGGACTGCGGCGCGTTGGCTCGCGTTATCAAGCTCCGCAATTACAAAACCTACCGGTACGCTTGAGCCAACATGTGTATGAATACCGGTCACGGTTCCGCCTGACTGTGCGAGTAGGTCTGCCTCAGTTATGGAGCGTACCGAGCCGATAACACCGACGGAAGATGTATTGCCGGACAGATCTGAAACGGGAGCAAGTGTGACGGTTGGAACGCTGTTGTCAGTCGTTGCGGCAGAGCCCAAATTAGAAAGGAATGAGACTACTGCAAAGAGCGCGACGACGACGACGACAGCGATAAGTGCCTGGAGCCAGAGCGCAAGTGCGCGAAAACGCTTCCACGTACGGCGAAGGAATGTTTTCACCGGTGCGAGCCGGTTTGTGAGAGAACGGAGAGAGAAGATGCGTGCCATAGGGTATATAAGGTATGGGCAGAATATACCTTAAAGTGCGTAATTAGTCAATTTCTAGGCCGTATATCGTCTTCCTGGATACTTCATGTATGTACTGGCATACTCGTTTCAGAACGAAAACGCTGGACGTCAAGCCAAAAGCGAGTAGTGTGAGCACTAGCGAACGGAAATGTCGTCCGGCCAGCCCAGGTCATATATAAGGTAGTAAAGAAAATTATCCATGATTCATACATTCATAGCTCACCGCATCGTTGCAACAGTTGCGATGCCAATCGTCGCCGCAGGCGGCTGGGCAGGCTACAACGCCTACCAGAACCCAAACCAATATCAGCAGAACCAGTATCCGCAGTACCAGAGTACGAACGGACAGCTTTCCTCATACGCTGTAGACGCTCCAAGCCAACTTTCCATCGGACAGTCGGGCACGTGGACGGTACGTGTTGTAGGAAACACTTACAACGGTGGCCAGCTCCACTACTCGGTGCAGTGGGGAGACGAGAACATGGGTGGTACTACCTATGCTGCAAATAGTTATTATTCTGCGCAGACCGTTAACTCGTCCGGCTCATTCACGCACGTCTACAACGTTGCGGGTACGTTCCGTCCGATTTTTACGGTAACGGATGACTATGGACATGCTACTCAGGCAAGTGCCTCTACTCTTGTTACCGGAAACGGAGCTTATGGAAATGGTGGTAACGGCGGCACTACTGGCTACTGCCCACAAGGCTACTACTTCCAGAATGGCTACTGCTATGCCAACAACTCGAACGGCGGCTACAACGGAACTACCGGAAACAACTCAGCGTACTGCAATAGTAACGCTGGATGGTATGACCGAAACTGTGGCCACACGAACGGAGGCAACACGGGCGGCTACACCGGTGGCTACACGAGCGGCACGGGGAATTATCCTTCCGGCTGCACGACGTTTTACGACCGCGACTGCTACGTAAATAACCAGTACGTCGGACCAAGCTTCGGCGGTTCCGGAACTACTTACAACGGTCCTGGCGATACGTGCTACTACCTCAATGGTCAGTGGCAGGGTAACTGCTCAAATACGAGCGGAACTAACGGTAGTTACAATTCCGGCTACAACCGTGGTTACAACGGAGGAAACTATAATTCGGGTTACAACTCCAGTCCTAATGGACAGAACACACTCGGCGGACCAAATGGCGTAGATTACAGTTGTTACTACGACCGTGCGTGCCTCGCGCAATCGCAGGGACGCGGTTTCTAACCGATCCACAAATAGAAAAGCGCTCGCACCGCGAGCGCTTTTCTATTTCCAGGCTCTCTGCACGGTATCCACTCGAGTATTCGGCTTCGGGCGTGTAGCATGGAGAGATGAGACAGACGGAAGCCCTCGATATTCTTAAAACTGGCGCGAACGTATTTCTAACGGGTGAGCCCGGTAGCGGAAAGACGCATACGTTGAACGCTTATGTTTCGTGGCTACGTAGTCACGGTATTGAACCATCAATCACTGCATCAACGGGTATCGCATCTACGCATGTCGGCGGCATGACCATTCATTCGTGGAGTGGCATCGGCATACTCGAGCGGCTTGCCGCTGAAGACCTCGACCGTATTGCAAGCAAAGAACATGTTGCCAAACGTATACAGAAAGCGAAGGTACTCATTATTGACGAAGTCTCCATGCTTTCGGCAGGAGCCCTTACGATGATTGACGCCGTTCTTCGCGAAGTACGTCGAGACACCCGCGCATTTGGTGGAGTACAAATAGTTTTTTGTGGAGATTTCTTCCAACTCCCGCCAATAACACGTGGCGGTACACCCGCTGAATTCGCGTTTTCATCCGCTGCGTGGCGCGCTGCGACCCCGCTCGTGTGTTATCTAACCGAGCAGCATCGTCAGGAAGATGACAAGTACCTCTCGCTTCTCGGAGCTATACGCGACGGTTCGTTCGATCACACGCACGCGTCGACCATTCTCTCGCGCGAGAGTGACGGCATGGAGCTCGATAACGACACACCACGACTTTTCACACATAACGCAGATGTGGATCGTATAAATGCGGACTACCTCGCCAAGCTTCCTGGTACGGCACACACCTTTAAGATGCAGGACACCGGCGCGCCCGTACTTATTGAAGCGTTAAAGCGTGGCTGTCTGTCGCCTGCAGTACTAACGCTCAAAGAAGGTGCGGTAGTTATGTGTACGAAAAATAATCCTGCGGGCCAGTATGTGAATGGCACACTCGGCAAAGTCATCGGCTTTGTGCGGGGCTCGGGTGAGCCGATTATCGAAACGCACGACGGACGTGAACTCACCATTATGAGTGCTGACTGGGCAGTGGAAGAAAATGGAAAGATTCGCGCGAAGGTGTCACAGCTCCCGCTACGTCTTGCGTGGGCTATCACGGTGCATAAGAGCCAGGGTATGAGCATGGACGCCGCGGCAATCGATCTTTCACGCACGTTTGAATACGGTCAAGGGTATGTAGCGCTCTCACGCGTCCGTTCGCTCGAAGGACTTACGCTCCTTGGCTGGAGCGAACAGGCCGCTATGGTGCATCCGGAGGTGTCTCGCATGGACGAGCGACTCCGCGAAGAATCTGCCGCGGCAGAAGAAGCATTCGATACGCTTCGCAACGACGGTGATCTTGATTTGATGCATTTGAATTTCATACGTGCGAGTGGAGGTGCACTCGTTGCTGCAGAAGCGGGGGAGCGTCCTCAGAAGCGCACTACCTACGACGAAACGCTCGCACTCATTGATGAAGGTATGCCTCTTATTGATATAGCGAAGGAGCGCAAGCTCACTATCGGTACGATTGCGGATCACGCCGAGAAACTCATTAAGACGGGTCGCCTTGAGCCAGGCGTCTTGCTCTCGCTTATACCAGCGCGCCTGATTGCGGCACTTCCCGATATTCACGAAGTGTTCGAGACCGTTGGTACGGAGAAGTTAGCTCCTGCCTACGGCAAATTCCATGCAAAATATACCTATGACGAACTTAAACTCGCAAAAATACTCTTCATAAAGGAGGCTGGGGTAAAATAAGTGCATGAGCGACCGTAGTGAATCAGGTTCAGGTTTTGGACGTGCCGTAGTCATAGTACTCACGTCGCTTAGCCTTTTTGTAATCGTTGCTGCGCTTCTCTATGCGCAGGCATTCGGTCCAATGGGACAGGACCCTTCGAAGCAGCAGTTTCTGGTGACGCCGGGCGAGACACTGAATCAAGTTGCCGAGGACCTCACGAAGCAAGGGTACATCCGTGGCTCATGGATATTGCAAGTTGCGTATCTACGTGCGAACGAAGGTAAGGGAATACGTCCGGGTGGGTACGAAATAAGTAAATCCATGGACGCGTGGAGTATTGCCACGGCGCTCGTTGAACCGCCATACTTTGCCTGGATAACGATTCCCGTCGGTCTTCGCAAGGAACAAATCGGCGATATGCTTGCTGACGCACTCGGGTGGACGGACCAACAGAAAAAAGAATGGAACACGGTCGATACGAACACCGGCCCCAACTACATAGAGGGTGTGTATTATCCCGATACCTATCTCGTGCCGACTGACCAGCCACCGGCTATTATCGCTCAGCGTCTGCGTGACCGCTTCAAGGAAGCGTTCGCACCGTATGCTGACGAAGCGCTCAGGAAGAATGTACCGTGGCCGAAAGTGCTTACCATTGCTTCGATAATCGAACGCGAAGCAGGGAGCGTTTCTGATATGGGAATCATCTCGGGAATTATTCAGAAACGTCTTGCTGTCGGTATGCCGCTTGCTATGGACGCAACGCTTCAATATATGACCGGTCGCGAAGGTGCATGGTGGCCGCGTCCGAAGGCAGTAAGCAACTATCCCGACGATCCCTTTAATACATACACCCGCAAAGGACTCCCGCCGCACGCAATAGACAATCCGGGACCGGCGGCAATAGAGGCGGCACTTAATCCAGTTGCAACGAACTGCCTCTTTTACGTGCATGACGCGCACGGCACCATGCACTGCTCGCCGACGTATGCGGGGCAATTGGCTAATATAAATAAGTATCTGCGTTGACGTACCTGCTAAATAAGGGTACTTTAGGACCAACGGCCAGTCGGCCACTTTTTATTTCATGGAAATTCGAAACATAGCGATTATCGCGCACGTGGACCACGGCAAGACTACGCTTACTGACGCACTTATGCGCCAGACGGGTGCCGTGGCTGATGGTGTTTCCATGGATAGCAATTCTCTCGAGCAGGAGCGCGGTATCACTATTTACTCAAAGAACACCTCTATTGAGTACAAGGGCACGAAGATTAACATCGTCGACACCCCGGGGCACGCGGACTTCGGCTCGGAAGTGGAGCGTGTGCTTCGTTCTATCGACTCCGTGCTTCTCGTCGTCGATGCTCAGGAAGGCCCAATGCCACAGACACGCTTTGTGCTTAAGAAGTCACTTGAGCTCGGCATCAAGCCAATCGTCGTTTTGAATAAAATTGATAAGCCTGCCGCTAATCCTGCACAGGCAGAGGAGCAGGTACTTGAGCTCTTCCTTGAACTCGGTGCAAACGACGCACAGTCTGATTTCCGTACGGTATACGCCATCGGCCGCGAAGGTGTTGCGATGAAGAATCTCGAAGACCCGCGTGTAGACCTTACTCCGCTTCTCGATACTATCCTCGAGCTCGTACCGGCAGCAACTACTCCAGAGTCGCTCACAAAGCCCGCAAAAGCCCAGGCATTCAATCTTGCCTACGATAACTTCCTTGGCCGTCTTGCTATCTGTCGCGTGTACGAAGGTGTTATCAAGGCAGGAGAGACGCTGACGATAAAGAAGCCAGACGGTACAGCACGTACCGGAAAGATAACGAAGATTTTTACCTTCAAGGGTATCGAGCGCGTTGATGTTCCGCAGGCTGAAGCAGGAGACATTTGTATCATTGCTGGACTTCCTGATATTTACATCGGAGAAACCATTACTGCAGACGCAAACACTGAACCGCTCACCGCTATTTCAATTGATGAGCCGACTATCACCGTGAACTTCCTTGTGAACAATTCTCCTTTTGCTGGTAAAGAAGGTAAGTACGTGACTAGTCGCCAGCTCCGCGAGTATCTCGAGAAGGAACTCGAAGTAAACGTCGGCCTTAAGGTGGACTTTGTCTCTCCAGACGCTTTTAAAGTGTCAGGACGTGGTGAGCTCCATATCGCTATTCTCCTTGAGAACATGCGTCGCGCCGGTTACGAAATGCAGGTATCTCAGCCGCAGGTCATCATTCGCGAGGAAAACGGCGTGAAGATGGAACCATTCGAAGAAGTCATTATTGATACGCCAAGCGAATTCCAGGGCTCTATTATTGAGCGCCTCGGTACGCGCGCATTCGTCATGCAGAATTTGGTACAGCATGAGAATCAGGTACGTCTCACGTTCGAGGGTCCTACTCGCGGTCTCCTTGGCTATCGCAACCAGTTTGTCGTAGATACGAAGGGCGAAGGTATCCTTTCTTCACGCGTCGTTGGCTTCAAGCCGTTCGCAGGTGAAATCAAGAAGCGCCAAGTTGGCTCGATGATTTCCATGGCGTCCGGCAAGGCACTTGGCTACGCTCTCTGGAGCATGCAGGAACGTGGTGTCCTCTACATCATTCCGGCTGTGGAAGTCTATGAGGGCATGGTGGTGGGGAATACCTCCAAGGGCGAGGAAATGATGGTGAACCCGACAAAGGGTAAGAACCAGAGCAATGTCCGTTCGTCCGGTATGGATGAAGCTATCAACCTCGTTCCTGCGTTTACCCTCACTATCGAGCGTGGTCTTGAAGTTATGGCAGAGGACGAGTATCTCGAAATTACTCCATCATCTGTGCGTTTGCGTAAGCAGTTTCTCTCGGAAACAGACCGTTCCAAGGCACGTCGTTAGTTGACGTTTTTAGATTTGAGTGGTACTTTCCATTTGAACGTACAAACAGGAGAGAAACGTGGCGTATCCAGACGTACTACGAAGCGTTGCCCAGCAATTGGGCATCAAGAACGACCCTGAGACCGGCTTCGACGAAAGCCAGCTCACAGTGAGTGAGCTCGTCTTTTACGACGCAGAAGGCACGGAAGTGCGTCGCGTGACGGCGACGCCGAAGAACAAAGGCGGTCGACTGTTTTTTCAGAAGATCGGCGAGGACCGTGATGTTCCGGACGGCAAGGACTTCTTGGTCGACTGTGATGACGAGCTTCGGGCAGATGCCGCCATGATCTTCGAGGACTACTGGAAGCCGGAAATCGATCCCGGTCCCCGGGCAATTCTCGACGCCATCCGCGATGTCACCGGCACGGTGCAGGTCATCACCAAAAAATAGGCTCTCGGGCCTATTTGGAGAGAGGCGCGGCGGAAACGCCGCGCCTTCATCATTTCTTTACACGGAAAAGTGTAGAACTAGTGAGTTCACTTACTCAGTAACTCGCATCGTCATGCTTATCACTATTGCCGTTATCCTACTCATTCTTTGGGGTCTCGGACTGGTCACTGCCTACACTATCGGAGGATTCATACATTTGCTGCTTATCGTGGCTATAATCCTCGTTCTCATTCGCCTTATTCAGGGTAGGAATCCAATTGCGTAATCCACAGGTGCCGGGATGTGTTCTGTAATACTCTTATCTTCCGGAGTGAAATAAATCCGCAACGGTAGGCGTAGTAGTAAAAGGGAACGGAGATATTCGTTGCCGGCAGTGTGCAGCATAGGTCTCAGCGAGCGGGACCCATGCTGCACACTGCTTTGTGCGTACTTGCGCCAGAGGTGCACGTGTGCTATAGTCAGTACACAACTGAGCTCTAGTTTTCCGTCTTGAGGTTTCGCTTAGAAACGGCTCGAGACCAAGCAGACACTTCTGCTTCGCAAAATCTCGAGAACCGTTGCATTAATTCGATCTGACTCACGCATATGCGTGATGTCGGACAAGACAACAACTATATACATGGCACCATTCAACAATAAGGGAGGTGGCCGTCCATCTGGCGGTCGTTCCCGAGGCCCAAGCGGTTCACGCGGGGGTTCCTCAAACGCATTCGAAGCCGGCGTTAAATTCGCTGAGTCACTCGGAAGCGCACCATCACTTAATTACGTACCTCGTCGCGAAGCGCCACGTGGTCGTCCACACCGCTCAAGCGGTGGACGCATCAGTCCTCCTCGTGGAGGCTTTTCAGGCGGCTCACCTCGTGGAGGTAGCGGAAGCTACGGCGGTTCACGCAGTGGCGGCTCTTCTCGCTCTTCCGGAGGAGGTGGCAAGCGCAACATGCAGGAAATGGCCGTCAACCTTTCCCAGCTCGTGAACAAGGCAGTTGCTGTACAGGACGAAGAGGTATACGTACCTCAGAACTCCTTTGCCAGCCTTGCTATTGATGAACGCCTCAAGGCGAACATCCTTGGAAAGGGATACATCAATCCGACTCCTATTCAGGACCAGTCGATTCTTCATGTGCTTAACGGCGAAGACATCGTTGGACTTGCAAACACCGGTACCGGAAAGACTGCAGCCTTCCTCATTCCACTTATCGATAAAGTACTCAAGTTCCGTGCACTCGGAAAGAACGAGCGTGTACTCATCATGGTACCGACCCGTGAGCTTGCACTTCAAATCGAAGCTGAATTCTTCGGCTTTGCAAAGGGACTGAATCTTAATTCAGTCACTATTGTCGGCGGTGCAAACATCGTTCCGCAGATTCGCGTGCTTCGTCGCAACCCTGCTTTCGTCATCGGTACACCGGGACGTTTGAAGGACCTCATGGACCGCAAGGAGCTCGTGCTTACGGACTTTGCTACCGTCGTACTCGACGAGGCAGACCGCATGCTCGACATGGGATTCATCAATGATATGAAGCTCATCATGTCCTTCATGCGTAAGGAGCGCCACACGCTCTTCTTCTCCGCTACGATGGACCGCGAAATCGAGAAGCTTATCGGGGACTTCCTCAACAAGCCAGCTCGCGTTTCGGTCAAGACTCGTGATACTGCGGCGACTATCGACCAAGACGTTGTTCGTGTTACGCGCGACAACAAGTTCGATACACTCGTTGATCTGCTTAGTCAGCCGGGCATGGACAAGGTACTCGTCTTCGGACGCACCAAGCACGGCGTTGAGCGCATCACGACCGACCTTAATCGTCGTGGCATCAAGGCTGACTCCATTCATGGAGACAAGACCCATGGCAAGCGCCAGAAGGCACTTCTGCTCTTCAAGCAGGCTCATGTTCAGGTGCTTGTAGCGACTGACGTTGCTGCTCGCGGCCTCGATATCACAGGCGTCTCGCACGTCATCAACTATGACCTCCCGGCGACGTACGAGGATTACACGCACCGTATTGGTCGTACTGGACGTGCAGGTGCTACTGGTAAGGCTCTTACGTTTATCTCGTAAGCCATCTGCCGAGCAAAAACCCTTCATGCATAGCATGAAGGGTTTTTTGCTATACTTATAGGGAAGTTATTCGCTAGCTGCTCCTCATGGAATTCATCGGAATCATCATACTTATTGTCGTCGTGCTTCTTTCACTATCACTTCGTGTAGTGAAAGAATATGACCGTGGCGTCATCTTCTTCCTCGGAAAGTGCACGGGCGTGCGCGGTCCGGGTCTCATCATCCTTGTTCCGATATTTGAGATGATGACCAAGGTTACACTCCGCACCATTACGATGAATATACCTTCGCAGAAAATTATAACGAAGGACAACGTCTCTATCGATATCGCTGCCGTTGCGTACTATCACATTGTTGACCCGCAGAAGTCGGTGGTTGCCATCGAGAATGTGCATGACGCAGTCAATCAGATAAGCCAGACAACCGTGCGTAACGTCGTGGGTCAGTTCATGCTCGACCAGCTGCTGTCACAGACGTCCGACATCAATGCACAGATACAGGGCGTTATCGATACGCACACCGAGCCGTGGGGCGCGCAGGTTACTGCTGTTGAAATCAAGGACATCACCCTCCCGGACAACATGCAGCGCGCCATGGCGAAAGAGGCAGAAGCGGAGCGCGAGCGTCGCGCAAAAATCGTCGCGGCAGAGGGTGAATTCCAGGCAGCCGTAAAGCTTGGAGAAGCAGCAGATATCATCTCGCAACACCCGGTCGCTCTCCAGCTCCGTACGTTGCAGACTATGGCGGAAATAAGCGTTGAAAAGAATTCAACCATTATTTTCCCGGCTCAATTCATGACCACCGTCCAGGAGGCCATGAAAATGATTAAGGGAGACGCGTAGATAACCTGGGTGTTTAGACTATCTGGCCCCACCGCCCCCTTGGGGGTATGCTTACTGGATTGAAAAATAAGGGCACCTAATCATTGACTATGGAAACTGACAAGAGCACGTTCATGGAGAAGTACCTCACACCGATTGCGGTTGTGCTTGGTGCAGCTATCATCGCTGGCGCATTTGTCTTCGGACACGGCGCAGCTACAACTGCTAAGCCGACGGCGCAGCAGCAGGCGGTAAAAGTCGACATCAAAGATGTGAAGACCGACGGCGATCCATTTATTGGAAACGCAAACGCACCAGTGACAATGGCATTCTGGTTCGACTACCAGTGCCCATTCTGTAAGCAGTTTGAAGAAACGGTAACTCCTGAGCTCTTCACTAAGTACGTGCAGACCGGCAAGCTTAAGATTATTCTTAAGGACTTCCAGTTCCTCGGTAAGGATTCCACAACGGACGCTGAGTTCGCACGCGCAATGTGGGAGGCATATCCTGACAAGTACTATGATTGGTACAAAGCCATGTTTGTCGCTCAGGACCAGGAAGGGGATCAGGGCTTCGGAAATCTCGCTTCGGTACAGGCACTCACTGCAAAGATTCCAGGTGTAGATGTTGCGAAGGTTACGGCTCTTATGACTAAGAACAAGGCACAGTACGATGCCGCTATCGGCGCTGACCGTGACGAGGCCCAAAAGTTTGGTATCAACGGCACACCAAGTCTCATCGTTGGGACGAGCATGTTGTCGGGTGCTCAGCCGGTTGCTTCTGTTGAAGCTCTCATTGACTCTCAACTCAAGAAATAGAGGCTCGCTTGAGGAATTGTTCGAAAGGTACACTGTATTTTTCTGCTGAAAAATCAGTTCACTCTCGCGCCGTCGCGCTCCGAGAGCCCTTTCTCACAACACCTCTGCGTTCGCTTTCGAAAAACGACCCTTATGGGTCGTTTTTCGATTATGAACCTTCGGCTCTGCGCAAAACTACTCTGTCTTCGGAATAGCGAATCTACTGCCTCTACTCGTTCCGCTGTCTGAAGGAAATTCGAATTGCGTGCTTATGTACTCGTTTCATACGGGCGCTATACTAACGTCATGATTACACTCGCTGTTGCTGCTATCGGGCTGTTCGTCTATATGTCGTTCGCGTTTGCTCTTGCTGTGTATATGAAAGACAATGGGGTCGCTGACATCGCCTACGGATGTGCGTTCATCCTGCTTTCCTGGGTGACGTACACGGGAGAATCACATCCGCTTGCTGGGCTTATTGCAACAATACTCGCGACGGTGTGGGGACTTCGCCTTGCAACACGCATCTACTTTAAGAATCGGTACAAGCCGGAAGACTTTCGGTACAAGAAGTGGCGTGAAGAATGGGGAAAATCGTTTCTGGTACGCAGCTACTTCCAAGTGTTTATGCTCCAGGGCATCATTATTTTCATCATTGCGCTGCCAGTGATGCTTCTAAACGTGTACACACTGCCAGTGGCGCTTACGTGGGTGTCGCTTCTCGGCGTTCTTGTGTGGCTCAAAGGTTTTTTCTTCGAAGCGGTTGGCGACTATCAGCTCGATCGTTTTCTTAAGGACTCAGCCAACAAAGGACATATTATGCAAAAAGGTCTATGGCACTTCACGCGCCACCCGAATTATTTTGGAGAGTCACTCATGTGGTGGGGAATCGGCCTTCTTGCGTACGGCGAGCTCGCGCTTGTATGGGGGTACACGGTGGCGCTTGTCGCATTCGTGAGTCCCGTACTCATTACGTTCCTCCTGCTCAGGGTTTCCGGTGTGCCGCTTCTAGAAGAGCATTTCAGTGGCCCCGAATGGGAAGCATATAAAGCACGTACCAGCGTATTCATACCGTGGTTCCCAAAGCGGAAGCAAGCCTGATACACTTTAGACATATGGAAAACGGATACAGCTCGTGGAAGTCATCGCTCAGCTGGAGCGATGGGATTCCACATTATTACGGCGATTACGTGCGTACATTCTTTATCGCGATGGCCATTCTTTCGTTCGTGGCGATACCGCTCGTGGGGGACCTGCTACCGCTTGGAATTATTCCAGAAGTGAGCGCGGCACTTCTCTTAGTACTGCTCGCAGCACTCACCAGTGCGCGTAATTTGCCTGTTATGCTTATTAACGCGACTGTTTCCGGAGTTTCCGTAGTGCTACTTGAGTCATTTGCCATACTGCTCCAGCACTCGCAGTCAACACAGCTATTTCTTGCACGTGAGGCCGGCGTACTTCTTATGCTCGGCGCGCTCTATTTCAGCGTAAAGACCGTTCGAGCCATGATGGCAGGAAAAATAGGGCATGCTGATAGCTCACTTGAATTCGACGAAGTCGAAAACGTGATGGTCTCCGACGAACACACTGACATTATCGACATGGTCGAATAATGACTCGCGTCGTTCACAGCCACGACCTGCTTCAAGAGGAATATTCCTATACGTGCACGGAGCCGGTGGGTAAGAATTTTGCGCAGGACTTTAAACCGGAGCTATCACCGAAAGAAATGCTCGAGCTAGGCGTCTTTGGTGGTGAGTATTTTGAAGGAGAAATAGATGAGTATCCCAAAGAGTGGTTTGTTCGTGCAAAGATTTCAACACGTGGGAAACGTGACGCGACACTGAACTATTTTGGCGTGAATGCATCGCAATCGCGCGAGGAGTGGGAGCGTAAAGGGTGGATGCATCCAGACGACCCGCGTGGGTGGTTCCAGTGGTACTGCCGGTATTACCTGGGCAGACGCAATCTCGTTGAAGACGCGCGCCAAATAGACCGATGGAAAAAAATTGTTCGACACTTGGCGCAAATCAAATACAACTGCAGGCCGGACGGTATGACCTGTAGGCCACGCCAGAAACAAGCAGTGCTTCATTGGGCGTACAACTCAACAAAGTTATAATCTACCCATGCAAATCAAAGAACTCGGACATGTCGTGCTGTATGTGACGAACCTTGAACGCTCGGCAGACTTCTATAAGAAAACGCTCGGTTTCAATGAAATAACGCGTGGGCAGGGTATGGCCATGTTTTCTTCCGGGCGTACGCATCATGAGCTCCTGCTCATTGAGATAGGCGGGCAGACGAAAGAAAAACGCATGCCTGAACCCGGTCTCTACCATATTGGCTTTAAGATAGGTGATTCTACAGAGGACTTGCGGAAAGCACGAACGGAACTTGATGTGGCGGGCGTACAGATTGTCGGTATGGCAGATCATGGTGTGACGCATTCACTCTATATTCTCGACCCGGATGGTAATGAGCTCGAACTCTACGCAGATGTGGACGACCATTGGAAAGAAGACCCAATGGCAGTAGTGCGTCCGACACGCCCACTCTCTTTGTAATTCCATGCAACGCTACGCATTCGGTCTGTCATTGGTTTTCGGAGCTGCTTTTCTAGCTGTCGTTGCATTCATGCAATTCGACCCGGATGATTTCGTCATGGTAGATGCTCTTGCTAAAGTATTTGTCACTCCACTCCAGACATTCGGCTGGGTGCAGTTTTTCATCGTTATAACGACGCTCGGAAGCACGGTGGGTGTTCTCGCTATTGCAGCGCTGACCATTTTTCTTATTCGTAGAGAATACAATGTGGTCCTCCGTCTCGTGATAGCTCTGGCAGGCTCGAGCGCAATGGCACAAGTCGTGAAGTCATTCATCGGACGCATACGTCCAGATGCTCTACCGTGGATTGGAAGTCTTCACTCCTTCTCATTTCCGAGCGGACACTCCACAAGCGCCGCGGCGCTGTTTGGCTTCATTGCGGTCATCTGTGCGAGCCGTCTTCCGAAACCCTATGAGCGCAT
Source organism: Minisyncoccia bacterium (assembly GCA_038228545.1). GTDB lineage: Bacteria > Patescibacteriota > Minisyncoccia > Phycocordibacterales > Phycocordibacteraceae > C7867-001. The sequence continues at coordinate 40,577 of JBBRPE010000004.1, forward strand.
ACTCGCAGTCGGGTTGTGTGGACTTCTCATTCTTGGCATTGGGGCAAGTCGCATTGTGCTGGCTGCCCATTATTTTTCGGACGTTATAGCGGGCTTTCTACTCGGAGCTTTGTGGGTGGCACTAGCGTTCTCGCTTCCACTTGGGCGCTGGAATGTATTCAAACTACTAACAACCAGTACGGGAAAGTCGGGCGTGTAGGGTAGACTACCTACATGAATCTAAAATCTATCAACTGGGATCATGTGACTCGTTACTCGCAACTCATTGCGATAGTACTTTTTGTTGGTGTGTTCGTTCTCGGGTTTTATTTGGGTAAAGCGTATGAGTACAAGGCCTTTACGAACGCACTGAATGGGCATACGATGCCCGCCGCTACGCTTCCGACCAAGCCGCAGGCTGACGTTACATACACGTGTGATGCCGACAAATATGTGCGTGCGGTCTATCGGCCGAGTGAAGTAAATCTATTTCTGTCTGACGGCCGTACCCTCTCGGTACCGCAGACTGTTTCCGGTTCTGGTGCTCGCTATGCAAATAAGGACGAGACATTCGTATTCTGGAACAAGGGTACAACGGCATTCATTACCGAAGGGAAGGAGGGAGCGATCACTTTTGGCAATTGCGCTCAGAAGCCAATTCCCGAGTAACTACCTTTTGTATATAGTTCTCCCTGTCATCTCATACGGCGTGCATGGCGACCGAACGATGGCACTAAACCTGTAAATGCTAGAATTCAGGTATGAAGCGCCACCGCATCAACTACTATTCGCACCGGGGTCGGCGTGCACATCCGTCGTCGGTCATCTTTCACCTTGGCACGCTCATCCTGCCGATAGGACTTGTATTTCTTGCCGGATTCGCTGCATTCGGTTTTGTCATTGCTCCTGCAGACATCGCGGCGGACGCTACGCGTCTTGCGGGTGCGCTCGGCCTCTCACTCCTCCGTCTCTTTGGCGCGTATGTACTGGCGCTTATCATCGGTATACCACTCGGACTTCTCGCAGAATCAAATAAGCATGTGGAGTCCGCACTGCTTCCGGTGTTCGATGTACTTGAATCCATGCCGGTACTCGCGTTCTTTCCGGTTATTATTCTTTTCTTTCTCCGTTCCGGGTGGCTTGAGGGAGCTGCGCTATTCATTATCTTTTTCTCGATGGTGTGGAATATTGCATTCAGTACTGTCGGCGGTTTAAAAGTTATTCCGCAAGATGTGAAAGCGATAGGGAAGGTGTTTGGTTTCACTCCGCTGGGTAGACTCTTTAAAATTACCCTTCCTGCACTCTTTCCACCACTGGTGACTGGCTCAATTCTGTCGCTTGCCGACGGTTGGAATGTGCTTATTGTGGCGGAAGCGCTGCATGCGTACGCTCCAGTAAATTCGGGTACGGGAGATCTCTTCGGCATTGGCAGCATTCTCGTGAATGCCTCAACGACCGGGAATACTACTGAGCTCCTGACTGCCATGGGACTGCTGGTGGTCGTTATTGCTGTAATTAATTTGTTTGTGTGGCAGCCTCTTCTCGCGAAAGCGGAGCAGTTCAAATTCGAATGATATGACTCCTGAAAAACCGATTCTTGAATTCAACAATGTGAAGTTCTCCTACGAACCGAATCTACCGGAAGTAATTCACAATCTCACGTTCTCTCTTCCTGCCGGCTCGATTACGGTTATTGTCGGTGCTTCCGGCTCGGGTAAATCCACGGTCCTTCGCCTTGCCATCGGACTTGATACTGCCACGTCCGGTACCGTAACACGCACCGCTCGTACCCGAATGATTTTCCAGTCAGGAGCGCTTCTGCCGTGGGCGACCGCAGTCGAAAATGTCTGTGTCGGTTTTACGGGCGAGCATATTGCTGAACCAGAACAGAAGAAGCGCGCGCTCGCTGCACTCAAGGAGCTTGGCATCGATCATCTCGCAAACGCATATCCTCGAGCGCTTTCCGGTGGTCAGCGCCAGCGCGTCGGTATTGCACGCGCACTTGTATCGGAGCCTGAACTCCTGCTTCTTGATGAGCCGTTCTCAGCACTTGATGTACAAACTGCCGATACGCTATCGCAGGAGCTGCTCAATATACATGCAAAACGCACTAAGACGATGTTCATGGTTTCGCACAGCATTGAGGATGCTGTCGTACTTGCTGATACTATTCTGGTCTTCCGAGACGGCGTGATAGCTCACACGGTGGAGGTAGAGCTTCCGCGGCCACGTAAACGCGACGATGTTCACGTGCTCGCTCTGGTAACTAAAATCAAAGCACTTTTACCTGGTGAGTAGGATACATTTCGCTATCCACACGCGGTACAGACTCTGATTTTCCCACTTCATACGGGGCTATACTAAGGGGGTACGGTCCTTGGACCCTTAATCATTATGTACATCTATGGCTAAAAAGCTTGCGATTGTGTTCGGTATCGTCTTTGTTCTCGTCGGCATTCTAGGATTCATTCCGAATCCAGTCGTTGGCGCGGGAGCAATCTTCGACACGAACCACATTCATGACCTCGTGCACTTCGTGTTCGGCCTCATCCTTCTTGCGGTTGCCTTCATGGCGCCTCGCATGTCGGCTCTCTGGCTCAAGATTCTCGGTGTTGTGTACCTCTTGATTGCCGTCCTTGGCTTCCTCTTGGTACCGAATGGCGGTGACCTTCTCGGTCTCGTCACCACCAACATGGCTGACCATCTTCTCCATGTTGTGCTTGGTATTGTGCTGCTCGTTGCGGGCTTTGTCTGCAAGGATAAGATGCCGATGGCGGCAGCTATGCCTGCAGCAGCTCCGGCTCCGGCACCTAGCATGCCTCCCTCGACCCCTCCTTCGGGCGGAACGATGTAAGCGGACACAACAGTGCAAAGCACAACAGCCTCTCTGGAGGCTGTTGTGCTTTGCACTGAAACAACAAACCACCAGAGCCGGGTAATGGCGTTGGTGGTTGGGTGGGTAGGGAAAATCATGGACCGATTTGTCGGGCTTGCGGAAGAGGGAAGGGTGGTTCAGCGGGTCGATGAAGCGCGGCTGTCTGGGCAGCGTAACTTGAAGCGACTTGGGCTGATACTTCGGCTCCTTTCAAGAACGAGACGGTCGTAGATATTCCTTGTGATAGAACAGTAGGCGCGAGTAATTTGAGAACGATAATCAGTACCCCGATTCCTATGGCGTTTGAAAGTGTCATAGACGAGCGGTTATGTGGTAAGTCATTACAAAGGTAATGACGAGACAGCAAATGCGTCTCCAGATGTTCGTTTCAAGGTCCCAGCGCCCTCTACTGTTTCTAACTACGGCGTGTGTACGTAGGTTGCAGAACGGACCCGGGCTTGTAGCCCGAGCCCGTTTCTCCTACATGTGGTGGAATACCCCGTGAAGAAGTGCGTAAACACCTCCCCATAGCACAGTGCCGACGATTGCAAGGAATACCAGCACGCGTCGTATGGACCACTTCTTCTGGGACTGTTGCATGTACGTATCCTCCTACTCGCTGATAGGGATACTACACGTGCAGGAGAATTGAGGCAACGCTTTAGTTCGTGGGATGCTCGGCGAGCAAATCAGCAAAGTCCTTCTGCACATGCTGAAGCTTCGGTGCGATTATTACCTGGCAGTAGCCCTGACTCTTGTTATTCGCGTAGTAATTCTTGTGGTAGTCCTCGGCTGGGTAGAAGGTAGCGCCTTCCTCTACTGAGGTTACGATAGGATCGCCGCCTGTTGCAGAGGCGTCGAGCTCAGCTATGAATGCCTTCGCTTCGGCACTCTGCTCAGGCGTGGTTGGAAAAATAGCAGAGCGGTATTGGGTACCGACATCGTTTCCTTGGCGGTTCAGTGTCGTTGCATCGTGTGAGCCGAAGAATACCGTCATAAGCTGACGATAGGTTATCTGCGACGGGTCATACTCAACGCGAATAACCTCTGCGTGACCGGTAGTTCCGTCGCACACCTGGCTATAGGTTGGATTAATCACCGTGCCACCTGCGTAGCCGGGCGCAACACTCAAGACACCCTTTAACATGGTAAATACGGCTTCTGTGCACCAGAAGCAGCCACCTCCAAACATCGCGATTTGTGTAGACATAGGAAAAATTGATTACTGATTTATACTACTCCCATATTGTTAAGTTGTACCCTACATGAAAACCACTCTCTACTCCGTTACGGTTCCCATTTTCAAGAAGCATCTGAATGCACTTTCGCTTCTTCTGGATAAGGCAGAAGTATTTACAGCTGGTGACGAAGAGAAGCTTACACACCTCCTCACCGATAGGTTGTATGAGGACATGTTTCCCTTTGGGAAGCAGGTAGAAATCGCTTGTGATAACGCTAAGGGCTGCACTGCGCGTCTTTCAGGCAAGGAAGCTCCTTCGTTCGCAGACGGCGACTATGCATACGCTACCCTCAAAGAGCGCGTCAAGAATACTATCGCGTTTCTTGAAACAGTATCCGAAGTGGATTTTGCAAACGCTGAAGACATTGATGTGGTGCTCAAATACTTCCCGGATATGCCAATGAAAGGTTTCGGCTATGCACTGGAGTACGCGCTCCCAAACTTCTACTTTCACCTCACGACCGCGTACGGAATTCTCCGTAAGAACGGTGTGCCGATAGGAAAGACCGACTTCATCACGTCGTTACCGGTCGAAAACGACTAACCGTTTTCCTCGTTTTCAAGATCTCGTGCCCGACGAGCGGTCTCTTCTGCTTCGCGTTCCTGGTCTGCGGCAACTCGCAATTCCTCTGCTTCTCTGGCGGAGCGGTCTTCGACGTCACGAGCTTCGTTCTCCAAATCTTCTGGTGCCATAGATGAAAAGTTATTGGTAGCCGCACATGCGGTACTGCTGAGTACACCACAGTAATACTGAAGGAATGATGAGGCTCGGATTACTTTTTTGTTCCAGACTCGTCTTCGAACGCTAGACACACAGAGTTAATGCAGTAGCGCTTGCCACCCTTGTCCTCAGGTCCGTCGTCGAATACATGTCCGAGGTGACTGTTGCAGTGTTTACAGAACACCTCGGTGCGGTGCATGCCGTGCGCACTGTCGTCGCGCGTACCTACGTTCTCAGCTACTGCCGGGTCGGTGAATGACGGCCAACCGCTCTTCGAATCAAACTTCTGCTCACTGGTAAAGAGAACGTTATTACATACTTTGCATCGATAGACGCCTGGCTCGTGGTTGTCCACGTACTTTCCCTTAAATGGCGCCTCGGTGCCGCCATTGCGGAGCACGTCGTACTCTTCAGGTGTTAACATCTTTTGCATCTCTTCTTCAGTTGGCATTGGTTTCTGTTCCATATGTAAAGTATACCATACATCAACAGTACCGTACGAATTTCTCACGTGGTAGGATTTGCAGAATGAAACGACCGACGCTTGTGTCGCTACTTATAGCACTCGCTCTCCTGGGCCTTGCAGATGCATGGTATCTCGCCGATAGCGCCATGACCGGAGCACAGCTTACCTGCAATATAGCTGGTCTCGATGGCTGTAACATCGTTGCTCAGAGCCCGTACTCGCATGTATTTGGTATACCGCTTGGCGTGTACGGCGTTGTGTTCTACACGCTTTTCCTTGTGGTCTCCGTCTTCACCTTTTGGAGGCCGCTTCGCATCGTCGACGTGGCCATCGGTCTCCTTGCTAGCGTCGGGTTTGCTGCGTCAATCTACTTTGTGTACATCCAGGTCTTTCTTATTAAGGCGTTGTGTATCTACTGTCTTGGATCTGCCGCCATTTCGTTACTGATTTGGCTGTCAGTGGGATGGCTTATATACGGCCTTAAATCACAAATCGAGGCGCCCGTTCTGACTATGGTTCCTTCATCTTCCTCATAAGCCCCTGCGTGCTAGTATTGGCCCATATGAAATGGCACACGGCCTTTATTGGCTTTCTTCTCCTAGCGCCGTTTGCAGCTTCAGCTTCTACGCTTCAGACAGCCCGTACTATCGTGCTTTCGGACGCGTCTACGACTAATGCGTACCTTGCTGGCACTGATATTACCGTTGTTGCTCCGCTTGCGGGTGATTTGCTTGCAGCAGGTGGCACGGTCACGTCGAATGCACCGGTGGCAGGAGACGCCATGCTCGCGGGTGGCACCGTCGATATCGAGAAGTCTGTTGCAGGCGATGCACGCCTTATCGGTGGACAAGTGACGGTGAACGCTTCGGTCGCAGGTGACCTCATGATAGTGGGCGCTACGGTCACCGCTTCATCAAGTGCGCGTGATACCCGTATTGCAGGAGCGACCGTAAACCTAACTGGTTCGAATGGTCCGGTTATTATTTATGGCTCAGACGTGACGCTCTCCGGTGATTTTAAGGGCGACGTCACTGTCGAGGCCTCCAATTCAATTACGATTACGGACGGCACGCATATTCATGGTGCACTTAATTACAATGCACCCCAGCAGATAACGCCCGCATCGACTGCCGTCATCGATGGGGGAGCAAGCTATATCGGTACGTCGTCGTTCCTACCGACCAAGAAAGAAGCACATACGTTTGCAATAGCGGGTGCAACAATTCTCTTTATAGTGCATCTGCTTGCTGTGCTGGTGCTTGCAGGACTGCTTGGCGGGCTGTTCCCTGTCTTCACCGAGCGCGTTGCGGAGCGCACGCTTGCAGACCGTTCGCCGGGCCGGTTCGTACTGCTCGCACTTCTCGGATTCGGTATTTTGGTCGCAGCTCCCGTGCTCATATTCATATTGCTCGTTTCATTTGTCGGTATTGCAGTCGCTTTGGCTCTTGCCGCCCTCTACGCACTCTTCTTTATCCTTGCCTACATCTACGGTGGCGTCCTTGCGGGAGCTGCACTTGCTCGTACGCTCTTTAAGCGCTACGTCATTACGTGGAAGGAAGCCGTACTTGGCATGCTTGTTTTCTACCTCATAGGAATTATTCCTGTCGTAGGAGTATTTGTGAAATTTGTACTTATGATGACTGCCGGAGGAGCCATAGCTGCCCTAGCATTCAACTTCGCATTCCGTCGCGAGGAGCCTGAGCTCCCATTCGAATAATATGGGCCTTCCTAAAGAAGGTGAGAGCGCTCCGGACTTCACTCTTGTCGATCAGGATTGTGCGTCACACACACTTTCGAAGCTGCACGGAAAATGGGTGCTCATATATTTTTACCCAAAGGACGCTACTCCGGGTTGCACCGCTCAGGCATGTGCTATTCGTGACGCGGATGAAGACTTTAGCTCACTCGGAGCAGTCGTACTTGGTATTTCCGTTGACTCGGTGAAGTCGCATAAGAAATTCGTTGAGAAATACGGTCTTACGTTTCCACTGCTTGCTGACGAAGATAAGAAAGTCGTGAAGGCATACGGTGTGTGGGGACTCAAGAAATTCATGGGTCGTGAGTATGAAGGTATCAGGCGTACTTCGTTCCTTATTGCGCCAGACGGGAACATCGCAAAAGTCTATGAGAATGTAAAGGCAGCAACGCATGCGGACATGGTGCTCGCAGACCTCCGGACTCTCAAGTAAGTCATGAGTCAGCTGCCCATGCTCGATTCAAAGTTTGACGAGCGGAAGCTGCGTCTTCAGAAAATTGTTGCCTACCTTAAGAAGGAATATCCGGTACCGAAAACGGAATTATATTACAAGGAACCCTTCCAGCTACTTGCGAGCGTGATACTTTCCGCACAGTCTACCGACAAGCGCGTGAACATGGTTGCCCAAAGTCTTTGGGAAAAATACAACACAATTGACGATTTGGCGGATGCGAGTGTCGCAACCTTCGCACATGAAATTTCCTCGATAACGTTCTACCAAAACAAGGCGAAGCACATCATAGCGAGCATGAATATGCTACGCAGTGAATTCGGCGGGGAAGTGCCGAAGACGGTAAGCGAGCTTATACGTTTGCCGGGCGTTGCCTATAAGACCGCAAACGTCGTCCTCGGCGAGCTGTATGAAATATGGGAAGGCATCCCAACAGATACGCATGTGCGTCGATTCGCTATTCGGTTTGACCTCGTGGATAGTACGGATTTGACCAAGATTTCAAAGGAGCTCGAAGCTCTGGTACCCAAGAAAGATTGGCGGTATGTAAATAACGGACTCGTTCTCTACGGCCGCTACGTATGTAATGCGATTCCGCACGACTGTCTCGCGCATCCACTTACTAAAATATGGCCGGAAGCGGCTATGCGCTGGCCAAAGTCCAAATAGCATATACTTGAGCCATGGATAAAACTCGCGTATTAGCTCTCTCCGATGGCGTCTTCGCCATCGTTATGACACTCCTCATTTTCGACATAAAGATTCCGGCCTTTACGGACATGGTCACGGATGTACAGCTCTGGAATGCACTCGGCATCCTCTGGCCGCATTTCCTCGTTTTCGCTGGTACGTTCGCTGTGCTCTCGGTCATGTGGCTCAATCACCACTTTCTTTTTGATACTTTCGCAAAGGAGGTAGATCGTCCTCTGAATCTACTGAATCTGCTCTATCTCATGTTCATTGCGTTCGTCCCATTCTCAGCGTCCTTTATGGGAGAGTTCCATGCCCATCAGCCAGCGGTAGTACTCTACGGGCTGAATCTGCTGGCGGTTGCGTTCGTCTCTACCTTTATGACGGCCTATATAAAAAAGACGCAGGGTGTCGAGCATCTTTCCGACCGCCTCCTCAATCAATCTCGCTTCCGCTACACGCTTAACATTCTCTGCTACCTACTGGCACTTGCGGTGTCGTTCCTGAACGAATATGCAGCCCTCTTCTTCTACATTTTCCCGGTCTTCTTCAATATAATCCCCGGTACCCTCGACTTCACAGAGAAATTGTTCCGTTTTGACCTGGGCGAACGCGAGGCAGGAAAGTAATCCACAAGTGGACTTGACCCTTCGTAGGGGAGGCGTACACTCATAGATAGGGAGTCAGAACATTGCGGGAATGGTTTGGGTTTTCCTGAAGGAAAACGATGTGCACGTTTGTACAAAATCAATTTTGAGCTTCGGCCCAAAAAAGATTCGTCTAGAACTTCTAGACATACAAACCACCATCAGTGACCAACGTCACACACCTTCTTCAAAAACCAAAAACACCCCTCAACCCCCTCTCACTCCAATCTGTTCATCCGCCCTCGAACGCTTCCCCGGAAGCGTTCTGTTAATTATGGGGGAGAGGAGTACCATACGGGCATGGAAAGGAAACTCCCACTCCGAGCATTAGGAAAGCGTCCAGTAGCCGTCTTCGACATAGACGGCACGCTTTTCCGCTCCTCACTTTTGATTGAGCTTGTTGAGGAACTGGTTCGTCGTGAGATATTCCCCGAAGCTGCTCGCACTACGTATAAAGACGCGCATGCCGCGTGGCAGAACAGGAAGGGGGAATATGGTCCTTTTATACAAAAGGTTGTGCTTGCATTCGGCAAATACGCTAAAGGCGTACCCTATGGTGAGGTTGCAGATGTAGCCGGAGAAATCATCGAGGCCAAGAAAGACATTGTCTATAACTACACTCGCGACTTGCTCGATGAGCTTAAGAAGTCGGGTCACTATCTGCTCGCTATCTCGCACTCTCCTAAGTTCATTGTCGACGGCTTTGCGTACGAGCTCGGGTTTGATAAGTCATACGGTACCTTCTATGACACCGGAGCGAGTAATCGCTTCACGGGTGAAGTTCTCGATGAGCATTTGATTATGAATAAGTCAGCAGTGCTGAAGCGTGCGATGGATAAAGAAAAACTGACGGACATAGGCTCCTACGGAGTGGGGGACACAGAGAGCGACATCAGTATGCTCGCAATGGTAGAAAATCCGATAGCCTTTAATCCGAACAGGCTTCTGTATCGCCACGCCAAGAAGAACGACTGGAAAATTGTCGTAGAACGTAAGGACGTTATTTACGAAATTTAAGTCTCAGTGTTAATGTCAAAAGCATGATAAATACTCAAACCAGACTCTCCCAGAAGAACTTCTTTATCGGATGGTTTTGGATATTTGCCTTCTCCGTCCTTTACGTAGTAATCGATAAGCTGGTCTCGATTAGTGGGATCGTTGGGATTGTGTTTGACGGCATGTATATATTAGTGGGGATAGTGGCTGTCGCGTTTGGTCTGTGGCTAGTTGTATATAGGCTCCATGATCTTGGAAAGAGTGGCTGGTTTGCGCTTATATATCTAATTCCCTGCATAGACTTTCTTTTTCTTCTGTACCTCTTTTTTAAGAAGGGTGATGAAACCAGTAATAGATACGGAGAACCAAATACAGTGTCTCTTTTCAAGACCTTCTTGAAGTCTTAATCTAACTCACGACATTTTGATATACTCCTCTCATGACAAAACGACTCTACCGAAGCAAGGACAATAAGGTACTCGCCGGCGTATGTGGCGGAATAGGGGAGTACTTCGATGTAGATCCGGTGCTTATCCGCCTTCTGTACCTCGTGGCGACGGTCTTTACCGGTCTCGTACCTGGCGCGCTGTGCTACATCATCGCTATTGCCGTGGTGCCCGAAGCTCCACACATCACTCCCTCGAAATCAGCGGAGCCAATGCCCACACCCGAGTCGCATGACACCGGCTCAGTTTAGGAGTCTCGTACTCAACTATCATACGAAGCAGGGACGGCACGCACTTCCGTGGCGTGAGACAACTGACCCGTACAAGATTCTTGTTTCTGAAGTCATGCTTCAGCAGACGCAGGTGGAGCGGGTGATTCCGTACTATCGCGACTGGATGAAGAAGTACCCGACGGTGAAGAAACTCGCGAGCGCTTCGCTCGCGGATGTACTTAAAAGTTGGCAGGGACTTGGGTACAACAGGCGTGGGAAAGCTCTATGGGAGGCAGCGAAGAAGGTGGTTGAACTTGGAGAATTTCCAACGAGTGCCGAGGAACTTGAAAAACTACCTGGAGTGGGCCCGTACACCGCGCGCGCCGTGATGGCATTCGCATACAACACCGATGTTATTTTCATAGAGACCAATATACGCACGGCAGTGACACACCACTTCTTTCCGAAGAAAAAGAAAGTAGACGACAAAGAATTGCTCGCGATTCTTGAGAAAGCCTATTCGAAAGGAAAGGCTCGTGTATGGTACGCAGCACTCATGGACTATGGCTCGTTCCTCAAACGCTCCGGAGTAAAACTAAACGCACGGGCGAAAGGCTATACGAAACAATCCACCTTTGCCGGCTCAAGCAGGCAAGCGCGTGGAGCAATTCTAAAGGCACTTGTAGACGGACCACTTCCGCTCATGCGTCTGGTGCTACTACTCGGCGACGACCGGAAAATACAGGTAGCGACGCAAGTGAACCGGCTCTACAACGAAGGAATGATAGAACGGAAAGGGAAGAACTATATCCTACCTACGTGAGGCAAAGCACACTATCCTCTCTTTGTGACGGTCGTCACAAAGAGAGGATAGTGTGCTTATGCGGTTTGGATTAGTTGCAGAAGCTATGTTCTATTTAATATCGCGAATGCGAAGTGTGGCCATCACTCCTACAATGCCGATGATAATACTCGTAACGACAAAGAGTGTGGCGTAACCGGCGACAGAAAGCAGGACACTGCCGATAAGGGGTGCAAGAAGAGCGGCAATGGGACGTGTTATACGGAATATACTGACGCTTGCCGCGTCAGCACTTGAGACACGCCTAAAGAAATGACCCTCGGTCATGGCTTCAACGAGCGCTGCACCCGAACGATTTACGACGAGAATGAGTACGATGAAAATAATCATTGTGTCGGCAGTAACGAAAGCGAGCGCGGCGAAACCAAGCGCCATCAGAATGAAGCCGACTGCCATAATTTCTTTATCACCCCATTTCTTATCAGCGAGCCAGCCAGCAGGATATTCAAGAAGAACGAACGGCAGAAGCATGATGGCAAACATCCATCCGAGCGTGGACCACGGTATACGTAGGACAGTATGCAGATACAGCGAAATGTAGAGGGGTGCGAGGTGATAGAAGAACTGAAGTGTGCCGTGCGCAATAGTAACTGCACGCAAGTCTTTGTCCTTCGATAGGCACTGCGCAACCTCCACGATGTTTACGAGATTCGGCGGTGTGACATGCGGAAGGCGATGGCGTGTCGAAGCGATTATAAGGAAAGGGATAAGTGAAGAAGCGGCGACCGCAAAAACGCGCCAGTACGCCTCACTTGAATCAAGTACAAGCCCGACTATGAGCGGAGCAATGACGAGCACCATATTTCCTACGGTGAGGAAGAGTGTGCGAATGCGTCCGGTGGTGCCTTCTTGGGAGATGCTCGCCTCAAGGAGCAAATCAAGCTGAAACTCAAGTAGTGGTGTGGTGGCGAGTGCGATTGCAACAAGTAAGATAGCGGGAAGCGGTGCTGGGCTCATTGCAAGCCAGCCGAGAGCGAGAAGTTCAATGAATCCAAAAAAGAGCGCGAGCCGACGAGGTCGAAAATGTCGCACGAGTGCTGGAAGGAACGGAAACACCGAGAGCGTCATAACAGCACCAAGCGATACCACCATACCGGTAGCAGAGTCCGACATAAACGTCGCCAGATACGGCGTGATGATATAGATAATGAGAAAGAAATGCGCGGAAGCAAAGAAGTTGCTGAGCGTAAGGAGTGAGCGCGGCTTCATTTGAAATCATTTTAGCACTACACAGGAGATTCGCCGTGGAAGACGCAGAATAATTTTCTACTGAAAATTTTCTTTCTACTCGGCTCGTCAGCCTGCGCAGGGTCTTCCGCAACGAATCACCAGCTCCGTCTTCGGAAGAATACATTCCATGCACGTCACTCGCTCCAAACCACGCAACCCGCCGCACGAAGTGCGGCGGGTTGCGTGGTGCGATACGGCGGATGAGACGCAGAGGCTCCGTAACGAAGCAGATGAAGTGCGTGTGCGACTCGACTAAACGCCTATCAATACAGGAATAACCATAGGTGCCTTATTGGTGCGACTGAAGAGGTAGCCCGCCATAGTATCGGAGAGGGTGTTTTTTACGTAGTCGAGATCAACAGGGTTCATTCCTTGAGTTGAATCTTCCACAGTCTTCTTGATGAGAAGGCGCGCCTGATTGAGCAGGTCCTGGCTCTCACGCAGATAGATGAATCCGCGGGAAATGATGTCCGGAGACTTACGAAGCTTTCCGGTCTTCAGGTTTACCGTCGCGATGATAACGAACATGCCGTCCTTCGCAAGCATTTGACGATCGCGAATAACTACTTCCTGAAGGTCACCGATAGAGAAACCGTCCACAACGAGCGGTGCGGAAGGCACCTTCTCCTTGTGAATCATCATGGTCTCGCCGTCGATGATGTCGATAACGGTGCCGTTATCTGCAACGACAACGGAGTCCTTATCGCGTCCGGCTTGTATAGCAGCCTTTGCGTGGCTCTTGGTCATCGAATGGTAACCGTAAGCTGGCATGAAGAATTTCGCGCCGACTTTCTGGTTAATCCAAATGAGCTCACCGGTATTTCCGTGACCGGTCGAGTGCACGTCGGAAGTGCGGTAGTGAATGAGTGTTACGTCATTGCGGTAGAGGTTGTCTTTCAACTTCTGCACGCTAATTTCGTTTCCCGGAATGACAGACGACGAAAGCACTACCGTATCGCGATCGTTCAGGATGATGTTTTTGTGCTGTTTGGTAGCGATGCGCATGAGTGCGGCGAACTCTTCGCCCTGCGCGCCGGTCGCGAGTACAACAATCTTGTCGGGAGGATAGTCGCCGATTTCCTGTGCTGGAATAAGCGTTTCCTTTTTAAGATTCAAGAGGCCGGTCTTCTGCGCGATTTCGAGGTTTGTCTTAATCGAACGTCCCTCCGTAACAATCTTTTTTCCATACTTCTCTGCAATCTCGATGATATGAATCATGCGATCAAACTGTGACGCGAACGTACCGATGATGAGACGGCCCGGCACGGTCTTGATGATTTCCTCAAGGGTCTCGTGCACCTTACGCTCAGGCACGGAGAAACCATCACGCTCAGCGTTGGTTGAATCGGCAATGAAGAACAGGTTCTTCTCGGCACCAAGTGCGCCCCACTTTTTCTGTTCTTCGTCGGTTGGAATGCCGTTGTTGTGATCGAGCTTAAGGTCACCGGTAGCGATAACCCAGCCGTACGGCGTTTCGACTGCGATACCCATGGAGTCCGGAATCGAGTGAGTTACCGGGAAGAACTTCACGCGAGTGGAGCCGATGGTAACGGTCGAGCCAGGCTCAACGGTAATCAAGTTCGGCTTTGGCATGTCTGGATATTCCTCCTGGCGCTTTGCAATCATGATGGCAGACAAATTCTGCGTGTAGATAGGTGGATTGCCGAAACGATTCATAAGGAACGGAATACCGCCGATATGGTCGAGGTGACCGTGGGTGATGAACACTGCACGAACACGGTCCATATTCTTTTCGAGGTACTTCGTATTTGGAAGAAGGTAATCAACGCCAGGATTACCGTCCTCGCTGGTGAACTGGAAGCCCACGTCGAAGATAAAGATGTCGCCGTTGGCTTCTACGGTGAACATGTTACGTCCGACTTCTTCCACGCCGCCGAGTGGCACGATGCGAACGACGTTCGGTGCCGGTGCTTCAGGGAAATAGTCTGCGCTTTTCTTTACGGGTGCGCCGCCTTGGGATGGTCCCATGGGACGGCGGAGTGTGCGGCGAATGGAGCGCGCTGCCTTGCCTGGGCGCGCTGCACCTCCTGCGCTCGGGCCTGTGTGAGGGCCACGCGCTGGTCCGCGGAACGGTGGGCGTGCGCCTTCTGAAGATGATCCTTCTCGGCGAGCGCCTTCGCGCGATGCGCTTCCTTCTGGTCGGTCTCCGCGCGGTGCGGGAGCCGGAGCTGGTGCTGAACTCATAGTTGGTATTGGTTAATTAGTGATAACGATAAAGCCTAGTAGAGTCACTAGTTTTCGAACGCAAGTGCAGGGATACTTCCGTGCGAAAACTAAGTACTCTTACTGAACAGAACCTTTGACGAGAAACGGCCAGATCCATTCGGTGCGCATGTGCCAGGTGGCCACGGTAGCAAAACGGTCTGCTGGTGAGGTGATTTGCGGGAGCACGACACCTTTCAAACTCTTCGGTACGGCATAGACGAAATCCGGAGCGTGTGTGAATGCAGCGGGGTAATCGGCCGCGATACTGTCACTTATCTTCTGCAATTCTGACTGACGGACAGCTGGGTCGCCCTCCTGACGAGCTTTCTCAAGAAGTCCGTCCACGGTCTTGTCGCTGTAGAGGGCGATGTTCAGGCCGGGGTCGTTCTTCTGCGAAGAATCCCAGAAAGGGAAAAGATCCTGATTACTGCCAAGTACCATGCCGAAGTAGAGAGCATCGAACTTACGCGGACGAATGACGTTCGATACGAGCGAACCCGGATCGTAATACTCGAGTGATGTCGGTACACCGAGTTTTTGCCAGTCGGCCTGTACGGCGCCCGCAAGAACTTTGAGCTCCGGAACATTCGACGTCGTAATAGTTACGGAATCGAGCGACAGCTTGAGCTTTGAGTTAGTCCAGACGTTGGTAGTTGAACCATAGGTCCATCCGGCATCCGTGAGAATCTTCTTGGCGTTCGCTATGCGGTCGCCGGTCGGAAGAACAGGTTCTGTAATGCCACTACCTGGTGGTACGGGCCCTGCAAGCGACGTGGCGTAGCCACCAAGAAGTGTGTTCGTGATGTGGTCTCGGTCTATTGCGATGGAAAGAGCTTTGCGAACAGCGAGCTGGCCAAAGGCCTTGTTGTTCGTCTGATTGAAGAAGACGCCGAAGATGCGGGAGTACGGAGCCGTAAGAGCCCCGGGTTCAGCTACTCCGTACGCGCTCTTCACAGAACCATTCTTGAACGCAGCTGTGAGGTCAGCTGTCGACCCGTAAAACTTGAAGCGGATTGCATCGAGATAGGGGCGACCGAGTGCGTAGGAATCATTTGCAGAAAGACTGTATCCCGTGATGAGTCCGTTTGCGTCGCGCACGATGCTGGTTGCTTTGAATGGTCCGTTGCCAACGGGCATCTCTATGCGTTTATCGAATGGAAACTGCTCGCTCTTGATGTTCTTCCATAGATGCGCCGGAAGAATGCCGAGTGTAGTGTCTTCGAGAAACGGCGCGTACGCCTTTGGGAGTGTGAAGCGCACAGTGTGCGCATCCACTGCCTCAACACGGATGTTTGCCCAGTTGGCGAGCTCAGGTGACTTGAGTGCCGGGTCTTGTGCCTTCTGTACGGTAAACACGACATCGTCGGGCGTAATAGGGGAGCCGTCCGTAAACTTGAGCCCCTGACGCAAAACAAATGTGTACACTTTGCCGTCGGGCGAAATGGTATAGCT
Source organism: Minisyncoccia bacterium (assembly GCA_038228545.1). GTDB lineage: Bacteria > Patescibacteriota > Minisyncoccia > Phycocordibacterales > Phycocordibacteraceae > C7867-001. The sequence continues at coordinate 56,826 of JBBRPE010000004.1, forward strand.
CTGCGCAAGGACAGGGGTGAGACCGTGGGCGCTCTCTCCCATAAGCCCAGCGTACGTGAGCGCTACCAAGTCGCGGTCTGCGTCCGTGAACGCAAGAAGCGGATTCACAAAACGCGGATTACCAACGATTCCTTCGGTAAGATTTCCTCCGGTAGCCGGCACCTCGACGAGCACGGTGCGCTCGAGTGCAATCAGCCCGATAAGGCACGTGAACGAAAAAACCAGTGCGAGCACAGTCGCTAGTGCTTTGTCGCTTGGAGGCAGACTAGCAAAGAAGCGGGAAAGCGATTCAATACCACCTATGCGCCGAGGGCGCGAAAGTGTATCTGCCACGCCGGTAAACCGACTAGCCATGAATGAATCAGAGGAGGAACCCGAGGAATGCTGCCACGACAAACAAGATCGCCACTATGATTGTTGCGTTGAATAGAAACTTCTCCGCGCCACGGCGCTTGTAAAAAGTCGATGCGAAATTGTCGCCTCCAAAGGCTCCTCCGAGGTTGGCGCCGCGCTGTTGAAGCACGATGCCGAGGATAAGGAGAAGGGAGAGGGCTGCTTCCGCGTATGGCAGTGTGGCCTTGAGTAACTCCATCTGTACCCAGAAGCGTAGCATGACCGTTCGGGGCGGTCAATTTGGAGGCACGGGTCGCTCCGCCAGCGTCTACGCGCCCTCACTCTCGCTGGCGCAAATTTGCTCGCAGCCGCCTTACGGCTCGCAAATTACCATGCTGCGCCAGCTCCGAGAGTCCTCCATATTGTCCACCCCTCACTTAAGGGAAAATAGAGCTGGGGACAACGCAAAACCCTCCGACAGATGTCGGAGGGGGTGAAGTGCAGATGTGCGAGCTTTAGCTCGCGGTTCGGTTGGCCTTCAGGCTGGCCATGTAGGTCTGGCGTTCCCGCCAGATGTGCATGGCGATGATCCAGGCGCAGACGACCAGATAGCCCGCGGTGGCGTCCGAGCTCATCTTCTCGTTGAAGTTCGAGTAGATGGCTTGGAAGATGCCATAAAGGCCGGTGCCGAGCAGGAAGCTCGCCAGGACATTCATCTCGTGTCTGATTGCCTTGACGTTGCCGGGCAGAGTGGACGTATCCGCATTGCGAATGGTCCGGTAGATGAAGTAGCCGACAAGGCCAAGGCCGATGACCGAACAGGCGATGAGCCCGAAGGCCGAACTGAAGAAGCTTTCAAAGTACAGCATGGCTTGATTTCCCCTCTGAGCCAGTTTCGAACATACATATACAATACACCTTTTTCATCTAAAAGTCAAGTAGCGCCCAGGAAGAGCCTTCTTTATACTGTGGATAACCGGCGCGGCTGGTGCCGCGCCGAATCAGGGCGTCTTTTCACTACGTGCTCAATTAATAACCGTTAAGCGAATTATTTTTACCATGGCAAAAATGACAAAAAACATCTCAATTCAGCCTCTTGGCGACCGTGTCGTCATTAAGCCCTCGTCTCGCGAAGAGATCTCAGCATCCGGCATTATCATTCCGGACACCGTAAAGAAGGAGAAGGCAGAACGTGGCACAGTCGTTGCTACCGGTCCCGGACGCTACGACGATGGCAAGCTTGTCCCTATGACGGTGAAGAAGGGTGATGAAGTGCTTTTTGAGCAGTCCTATCGCGACCCGGTACAGCTCGATGGTGAGGAGTACTACATTTTTAGCGAGTCTTCTATTCTCGCAATTATTCCAACTAAGTAAGCAGGGGTATGGCAAAAGAAATTCTATTTGGAAAAGACGCACGCAAAGCTATTCACACTGGTATCGCGAACGCCGCAGCGGCTGTGAAGGTGACGCTTGGTCCCCGTGGACGCAATGTCGTGCTTGAAAAGAGCTACGGCGGACCGCGCATTACAAACGACGGCGTCTCTATTGCGAAGGAAATCTCCTTCAAGAACAAGTTTGAGAACATGGGCGCCGAAATAGTGAAGGAAGTCGCATCAAAGACAAACGACGGTGCAGGCGACGGAACCACCACTACCGTAGTGCTCCTCGAGGCACTCGTGGACGAGGGCATTGCACACCTTACGAAGGGTGCGAATGCCATGGCGCTTCGCTCTGGTATGGAAATCGCGCGTGACGCTGCGGTCGTAGAACTTAAGTCGATGGCGAAGCCCGTTGCGGGGAAGTCCGAGATTAAGCAGGTTGCGAGCATTTCCGCGGAGAGCGAGGAGCTCGGCACCATTATTGCGGAGACTATTGAGAAAGTCGGCAAGAACGGCGTTGTGACCGTTGAAGAGTCGCAAGGAATGGAGCTCTCCTACGAAGTAGTTGAGGGGATGCAGATTGATAAGGGGTATGTGTCTGCGTACATGGTCAGCAATGCTGAACGCATGGAAGCAGAGATGCGCGATGCAACTATTCTCCTTACGGATAAGAAAATTGGCAGTGTGCAGGAAATACTTCCGCTTCTTGAGAAAGTAGCGGCTGCAGGAAAGAAGGAGCTCGTCATAATCGCGGACGATGTGGAAGGTGAAGCGCTCACTACCTTTGTCGTGAACAAGCTCCGTGGCACTTTTAACGTTCTTGCCATAAAAGCCCCAGGCTTCGGGGACAAAAAGAAGGAAATGCTTGCTGATATTGCGTCAGTTGTAGGTGGCACCGTTATTTCCGGCGACACCGGCATGACCTTTGAAAATGCCGACATAAAAATGCTCGGCAAAGCTGCGCGGGTTGTGGCAACGAAAGACACGACGACATTTGTCGGTGGCAAAGGCAAGAAAGCAGAAATTGATTCTCGCGTGAAGCAACTCCAGGCCATTCTCGAGAACACGACTTCTAAGTTCGATATCGAAAAGATGGAAGAGCGTATCGCGAAGCTCACGGGTGGCGTCGCTGTTATTCGTGTCGGTGCTGCTACCGAGACTGAGATGAAGTACCTCAAGGACAAAATTGATGACGCGGTAAAGGCGACCAAGGCTTCTATCGAAGAAGGAATCGTACCGGGTGGTGGTACTGCGCTCGCGAAGACTGCAAAGAAACTCGAAGGTGGCATGGCGCAGAAGAAACTTTCAGGCGATGAATTGAACGGTTTCAACACGGTTGTGCGCGCACTTGAGAAGCCGCTTCTGCAGATTGCTATTAATGCCGGTAAGGAAAAGGAAAGCGGACGCATCCTCGAACAGGTACAGGACGGAAAAGTGAATGCGGGCTACAACGCTGTGTCCGACACTGTTATCGACGACATGCTTTCTGCTGGCATCGTAGACCCGGTAAAGATGGGTCGTACCGCTATCGAGAACGCAGTCTCTGCTGCTGCAATTCTGCTTACGACAGAAGCTGCTATCGCTGAAATTCCGGAGCCGAAGGCACCTGCTGGCGATATGGGTGGTATGGGCGGAATGGACTACTAGCATCTCAGGAAATATGACAAACAACCGCCGCGACCCGTGAGGGGCGCGGCGGTTCGTTTTGACTCAGCCAAAGTGGCGATTCCTTGGCTGCAGAGGCCCAAACAGGTACTCGTAGAAGGTGAGGCCTTCACCGAGCATCCAGAAGAAGCCGAAGACCACCAGGATGAGACCCCCAAGAGCGAGCAGGAAGGCATTTCCTACGATCTCCTCGGCCGTCTCTTTGATTTTGCGAATCATAGCTCCATCTCCGTGCAGGTTGACCAGTTCAACCTGCACCTTAACGCGCACGTCATACTTTCGCAATACTTGTGGACACTTGGCAACAGGAGCTATACTAGATACATAACCAAACCACTATGACTATTCTTTATATTCTTCTTGCTGTAGTCGTTGTTGTCGCACTCTTCGTGATGGGTGCATTCAATGGCTTTGTATCTAAAGTTAATCGCACCAAAGAAGCGTGGGCTGACATTGATGTGCAGTTGAAGCGTCGCTACGATCTCATCCCTAATCTCGTTGAGACGGTGAAGGGCTATGCCGCACACGAGACGTCGGTATTCGAGAACGTCACAAAGGCACGTGCGGCTGCTATGGGAGCGACTACCCCGGCGGACAAAGCAACGACCGAGAACGCACTCTCCGGTACGCTTAAGACGCTCTTCGCTGTTTCTGAAGCGTACCCAGACTTGAAGGCAAACCAGAATTTCCTTCAACTCCAGCAGGAACTTGGAGACACAGAAGACAAGATTCAGGCAGCTCGTCGCTTCTACAACAGTAATGTTCAGGACCTCAACACTTCAGTACAGTCTTTCCCGGGCAATATCATCGCTGGCATGTTCAACTTCAAGGCTATGGACCTGTTCCAGCTTGGAGATGCTGACGCAGCAGCACGTGAACCGGTCGCAGTAAAGTTTTAACCATGCTGAAGGAAGCTCAAAAAGAGCTTGATGATTGGGCACAGACACTCGAAGAGCCCTACTGGCCTGCGCTCTCGCAGATGGCAGCACTTACTGAAGAGACCGGCGAAGTCGCGCGTCTTCTGAATCACATATACGGAAGCAAACCGAAGAAGGTAGAAGAAGCGCACCAAGAGCTTGGTGGCGAGCTTATCGATGTCATCTTTGCCGCGATGTGCCTTGCTAATCGCCATGGCATAGATCTTGATACAGAGTTCAAGGCGAAGATGGATAAATGTTACGGGCGCGATAAAGATCGCTTCGCAAAGAAAGCAGAATAAGTATGAATCTCTACCAGGAACGTTCAAGTAATATCTGGCGCACTGTCTTGCTTATGGTGGGCTTCTTGGCTGTGGTTATTTCTCTCGGGTATGCAGTCTCGTGGTACTACAATTCGCCAAGTATTTTGTATGTCGCCGTAGCGTTTGCGGTGTTAATGAATTTCTACAGCTACTGGTTTAGCGATAGTCAGGTGCTCTCTATGACCAACGCACGCCCAGCACTTCGTGAGGAGTTCTTCGACTTCTACACAGTCGCGGAAAACATGGCCATAACGGCAGGTCTCCCTATGCCGAAGCTCTATGTCATAGAAGACCCGGCACCAAATGCGTTTGCCACCGGACGCGACGAGAAACACGCGGTTGTGTGCGCAACGACCGGACTCCTTTCTATGATGACGCGCGTGGAGCTTGAGGGTGTTATTGCGCACGAGATGTCTCACATTAAGAATCGCGACATTCTTCTTATGATGGTGGCAGTTGTGCTTGCAGGATTTACGGCTATTATCGCTGACATATTTCTACGCATGTCATTTTGGGGTGGAGGACGCAGTAATCGCGACAACGGCGGGGGAGGACTTCTCATGATTCTCGCCATCGTCGGCATCATCCTCGCACCTATTGCTGCTCAGCTTATCGAACTTGCTATATCACGTCGTCGTGAATACTTAGCGGACACTTCCGGCGCACTTCTAACGCGCTACCCCGAAGGTCTCGCCTCAGCTCTCGCGAAGCTCGGAAATTATCAGGCACCCATGCAGCGCGTCTCGCACGCCACCGCACATCTCTTTATAAGCGACCCCTTCGGACCAGCTAAGACCGATTTCATAGATAAACTTTTTTCTACGCATCCACCGATTGCAGACCGTATTAAGGCCCTTATGGGTACGGCGAAATAACGTTCTGTGCTATAACAAACGAGCACGGAGGCGTCGCATAGCGGTCTAGTGCGCACGCTTGGAAAGCGTGTGTGGGGCAACTCACCGAGAGTTCGAATCTCTCCGCCTCCGCAGATAGAAACTTCGAGTTCGGACAGAGCCGCGCCGCAAAGCGGCGTGGCAGAATGGGCGGGCAGAAAATGCCGCCGCGAAGCGGCGAATTGGCTCGGCGTGGGGAATACGAAATGCGGGGATTTGTCACGAACCGAAGGGTTCGTTCCGATTTTTTGCACGGATGATTTGATTTGGTACAAATCATCCGATTGGGACAAAAAATCGGCTTGTTTCATATCTAAAATCCACTCCCGCAGGGGTTCGACCCAAGCATTTCTCCCGCGTTCAAAATCTTTCTTCTTCTCCCGCAAAGCGACGAGGGAGCGCATGAGTGCGTCCTTGCGCTTCAAGTACATCTCTTTCGGCACATCACCGTCTAAATACGCCGACACCAGTTTTTCCATGCGCTCCTCGCTTGCTTTGATACTGTCGGAAAGATTTTGAACCTCGCTTTGCGACGTTCCAACCTCCTCGCGCTCCCATTCCTTCACTTTATTAAGCATCCAATCGGTGTAGCGATTGCAAAGCGAGATTGTTTGAAGCCGTGCCTTTATTTTGTCGGCAAGGTCGGCCTCGCGGACATACGGTTGCGAGCAGCGGCCGCGCTTCTTGGAACACCGATAGTAGCGATACTTCGTACCCCAGCGATTAGTAGCCCACTGCGCGGAAATCATGCCACCGCACTCGCCACAGCGGAATAGCCCGACAAGCGGAAAATCATGCTTCACCTTGCGCGTGCGCGGCCGCTCCTTGCCCGCCACGACCTTCTGCACGGCTTCAAACAATGCGGGAGTTAGAATCGGCTCAAAGTTTCCATCAAACCATTCCTGACCGTGCTTCACGAATCCGATATACACGCGATGCGTCAAAAGCCGTTTGATGGAAACTTTGGCAAGTGGCGTTCCGTTTGAAGTCACCACGTTCAAGTCCGCCAAAAATTGCGACAACGAAACGAGAGTATGCGACCCTTTGGCGTATTCTTCGTACGCGAGGCGCACGATACGCGCGTTCGTCGGATGCGGTTCAATATTGCGAATGCGCGGGTTGTTTTGATAGCCAAAGGGTGCGCGATTGAGCCACTCGCCCCGACGCAATTTTTGGCGGACGCCGCGCTTGATATTTTCGGACAGATTGTCGCTGTAATATTTAGATTGCCCGAACGCCACTTGCAACATAAATAGTCCCTGCGGGGTCGGTTCAAACCAAAATGTCGGGAAGCGCAAAGACACCACCTTACGCGTGTCTACGGCGTATATGATGCGCCCGCCGTCAATGCTGTTGCGAGCCAATCTATCGGGATGCCACGCCAATATGCCCACGCCGTCCATTGATTCAATGCGGGCCATCATTTCGCCGTACACCTCGCGCCCCGGTGTCTTTGCGCTTTTCGACTCTTGAAATTCCTCAAGAATTTCAAGATTTTCTTTACGCGCGATCTCCCGCAACTCAAACAGCTGCGCCTCGATGGACATGACTTGCCGGTCATCGTCCTCAGTGCTCTTACGCGCGTATAGAAAATATTTTGGCTTGTTCATATTAGTTTTTGGATTGAAACAAGAGACAAATCCCCGCATTTCGGATTCCCCACGCCGAGCCAATTCGCCGCTTCGCGGCGGCATTTTCTGCCCGCCCATTCTGCCACGCCGCTTTGCGGCGCGGCTCTGTCCGAACTCGAAGTTTCTATCTGCGGTGACATATTAGCCTTTGCTCGAACTCACTTCGCACGCGCCACGTGCGTGGTGGCTTGAGATTGAAGCGTACGCTCCGATCGCGTGGCGACTCTCTGAATCTCGCCACGTGCGGA
>JBBRPE010000005.1:0-42285 GCA_038228545.1 Minisyncoccia bacterium
TGAATACGTTCTCGAGTCTTGTACTCACCGCCCGTCAACTCAAGGAAGTTGGGGGTGCCCGATATCTTGGTTTATCCAGGACTACGGCAAACTCAATGACAGGGAGTAAGTCGTAACAAGGCACGGCTAGCGGAAGCTGGTCGTGGAACATATCCAATCGGAATGAGATCTTCGAAAGAAGACTCTCCGGTCGATGCGCTCGTGTGCTGGATGTTGGGAACCATTTTTTGAAAGCTTGCTTTCACTTCTTGATTCCCAACATCCAGCACACGCCAAGCGTGGGAGATAACTGTTGTCCCTACACACAGTTCGAATGCCAGATAACGTTGCTGGTGACCAGGTGGAGACGCTCAATTGACGTCTTCACGGTCGAATAGGCGGAACACAAGAGAACGATTTTCTACACCTTACGAAGTATTTGATGCATGAGCGCCGTATGGTGAGCATTTCCTCGGAAACGCTCACCATACGGCGCTTTTGCTTTTCCTATTTCCTAAACCAGAATGAGAACGCGACGAAGGAAGCAAGCAGGAAGAAAAAAGTGATAAGGCCAAAATACCGTGAGCCGGTCATATCAAGTACTAAATACCCTCGCTCGGGGTGGCGGGGACTGTAGTAGACAGGCACAACGGTTCCCGGAGCGAACCGTTTCGAGAGTGCAAGAACACTTTTGCTTGGACCAAGTCCCAACTCCGCGCCGCTTTGTTCAGGAGAATTAGAATAGTCATCATAGGTTTCTCGCTCATATTCTTTAGCATCGATGGTGTACCGATACTTTATGTTCACAACCCAGGTCTTGTAGTTTTTCTGCCCGGGAAAGCTACTGTACCGAGTCTCAACGGTACTAGCAATAATCGTTCCCGTTGTGCTCGGCCACGCGGAGAGGCGCTGCTCGTTTTGCCACGCAAGGTACGTTATACCGCCAAAAAGAGCGGTAAATAGTAAAAACGAAAATCCGAGACCGATACTGACCTGCATTTCGACCAGTATAGCGTGTGTAAATAGAGGAAAGGCTAGAACTGGAAGAAAACTGCCTTTTTTGGTACTATCCGAAGGTCCAACACCTGCACGCTTAGCTCAGTTGGTAGAGCATTCGACTGATACTCGAACGGTCCTAGGTTCGAATCCTAGAGCGTGCACAACAACGAAGGAGCCCGAGGCGTACGCCTCGGGCTCCTATCGTTTTGTGGCGTGCACTAGGATTCGAAAGACGGAGGCTGCGAAGCCCGGCGATAGCCGGAAGCCGAGCCGGGGTCGCGGAAATTCCCGTAGGGAATTATCTGTGACCGAAAGTGTACTCACGGTCCTAGAGCGTGCACAAAAGACAGAAAACCTGGCCTGCGCCAGGTTTTCTGCGTTGTGCAAGGCGGAGTGATGTTTGGCGAGCACGCCAAACCACGAGCCGGGGTCGCGAAAATTCTGAGTGACGACGAAGGATTATTTGTGACCACTGGTATGGGGTAGTCCGGAAGCCGATGCAAGCTGTCGTAAGTCGTTGTGCAGAGCGGAGTGACGTTTGGCGAGTATGCCCACCCACGAAAATAATTAGCCTTACATGAAGCTATACTAGATACATGAAGAACCTTATCGTCATTGGCGCGTTGTGCGCTGTAGCGATACTCGCGGGAGCGTGGTTCTACTTTGCGTCGACGCAGGATGCACATCATGCCACATCGAGCGACTCTACCGCTTCTGCAAACACTGACGCTCCGAGCGCACAAGGTATCTCCTTTAAAGTTCTCGGCGTAGGCACAAATGCTGCGGCCTATCCGGCACGAAAAAATTACGCTATTTATGACGCAAATGAGTTCGCGAATTTCTGGAAAAAAGCTCATGGCAATGACGGAACCCCCGTACCTTCTGTAGATTTCACAAAGAATTACGTTGTGGGTGTTTTTGCCGGCACCGTTTCGACGGCAGGTTACACCATAGCCGTTTCAAAGGTCACAGACTCATCGAGCTCCCGCTCCATAGAGGTTGTTATTGATGAACCGGGTAGCGACTGTAGCGTCATCGAAGAACAGACCAATCCCTACCAATTCGTGTCCGTACCGTTTTCAGACGTAACGGCACTTTCGCATACAGATGTTCGTGAGAAGAAAAATTGTAAGTAGAGTTTGATAGACAACCTCGGAAGTGGTATAGCTAGCCCAGGGTCCTTTCGGGCCGTCCTCGAGGAGAACCGACATGTTCGGAGAGTTAGCGGGCTTGCTTCAGAAGCCCATTCCAGACCTGTCGGCAGAAGTTGCGGCTAAGGCCGGCTTCCGACAGCATCCGCTTCACCTTACGAGCGTGCGGAATAGCGAACTGCTCATTGATGTACGTACGTGCGGTATTAGCGGCGAGAATATGTACGGCAGTCTGGTAAATCCGCCGTATTTTCGTCCGATTCCCGGTGCTCGCGCCGGAGTCGAACTGCGGGAAGGCGTCGTAGAACGCCTCCTGCAGGTGCAGGGTCGTCTGCGTCCTTTCGGACTCGAGCTTAGCTGTTGTGACGGTTGGAGGTCACAAGAGCTTCAGTGCGCAATGCACGATCGCATCTATCCTGAGTTCCTTCAGAAGCAGCATCCAAGTTGGTCGTGGGGAATGGCTTGTGAAGAAACCGACAAGTACTGGTCAAAAGGTGTGGCCTCTGAGGACGACGTTAATCCTTTCAGTCCTTCGCCACACTCTACTGGTGGCGCCACCGACTCTACACTTGGGTGGATAGGCGGCGAGGAGCTGTGGATGGGCACCATCGTCGACGACTGCTCGGAGCGTTGCCATGCCGACTATTTTGAGCGGCGGAGACGTCTCACTCAGAAAGAGATCGAAGGACGGAATAACCGTCGCCTCTACTATTGGGTTATGACCGAAGCAGGATTCGTCATCAATCCGACTGAATGGTGGCACGCTTGTCTGTTCGACCAGATGTGGGCGCGTATCATGCAGTTCCGCACGGGCATTCCGCACGTGGCTGAGTATTCTAATACTCGTCCTCGGTAGACGAGTCAAACTGGGGGACCGAAAGGTCCCTCTTTTTCTTATTCCGCTGGGTACGTTACGATGCCTATATGGACGCACGAGCTTATTTTGAGGGCAAGAAAATAACTATCCTCGGTCTAGGACTTCTTGGTCGTGGGGTAGGGGATGCACGCTATCTCGCGGAGCAGGGAGCAGAGCTCATCATTACGGATCTAAAAACTGAGGAGGAGCTTGCAGAGTCCCTCGCACAGTTGAGTGCTTTTCCTTCCATAACATACCGTCTCGGCGGACATGATGTGGCTGATTTCAAAGGTCGCGATTTCATACTTAAAGCTGCCGGCGTTCCGGACCCGTCACCATACCTGGATGCTGCCCGAGCAGATGGTACGCCTATAAAAATGAGTGCGTCGTGGTTTGCAGAAATCTCCCAGATTACCTGTATCGGTATTACGGGGACACGCGGTAAGTCCACAACAACACATCTCATTCACGCCATCCTCGAGGAAGCTGGTGTGCCGGTGGTGCTTGGTGGAAATGTGCGTGGCGTCTCGACGCTCGCGCTATTGCAGAATGTAACGCCTGAACATACCGCCGTGCTCGAGCTCGACTCGTGGCAGTGTCAGGGATGGGGCGAATCTCACGTCAGTCCGCACGTTGCTGTCTTCACGACGTTCTATCCAGATCACTTGAACTACTACAAAGATAATCTCGACGCGTACCTCGCGGACAAAGCGAATATCTTTTTGAATCAAGAAGCTCAGGACACTCTTATTTTAGGGGCACAGTGTGCTTCGCTTATTGAAGAGAAATATGGCCCACATATCGCGGCACATTATCTGGTCGTTGGCCCTCATGACTTGCGTGCAGACTGGACTCTGAAGACACCTGGTGAGCACAATCGCTATGATGCAGCTCTCGCTGTAGAAGCTGCGCGAGCGCTCTCAATAGATGATGAAGATATTCAGAAAGCACTCGAAGCTTTTCCTGGAGTGCCCGGTCGTCTCGAGCTCGTTCGTGAGGTGAATGGCGTACAGATATACAACGACACAACCGCAACGACACCGGACGCAACCATTGCTGCACTTGAAGCACTCGACCCGGAGAATAAGAAGCGTATCGTACTTATCATGGGAGGTGCAGACAAGAACCTCGACATGAAAGAGCTTACGGCACTCATTCCAAAGCACGCGAAACGCGTCATTATGCTTTCTGGCACTGGCACGACTCGCATTCATTCCTTCATTCCGGACGTTTCAGTATTCGACTCACTGTCTGTTGCAGTCGAGGAAGCGGTTCGTTTTGCATCGACCGGAGACGTGATACTCCTTAGTCCGGCTTTTGCTTCCTTTGGTATGTTTAAAAACGAGTATGACCGGGGAGACCAGTTTAATGAACTTATTCGCGCACTATGACCATAGAAGGAAAAGAAATTAGTTCAGCTTATTTCATTGGTATCGGCGGCATCGGCATGTCGGCGCTAGCGCAACTTATGGCCGATCATGGTGTGCGCGTCACTGGTTCGGATAGGGAAGCCAGCCCGGTGACCGAGCTTTTAGAGAAGAAGGGTATAGTTGTGGCTATTGGTCAAAAAGCAGAGAATGTTCCCGCAGATGCTGACGTGGTCGTCTATAGCGAAGCAGTCTGGCCGGACAACGTTGAGCGTGTAGAAGCGAAGGCGAGTGGTATACAACAGCTGTCGTACTTTGCGATGCTGGGAGAGGTTTCCACCGGAAAGAAAACAATTGCTGTGTCAGGTACCAACGGGAAAACGACAACAACTGGCATGCTCGCAAAGATACTCGCGGACGCAGGAGCGTCCCCGACCGCTGTGGTCGGTAGTTTGGTGAAAGACTTCGGTAGTAATTATCTTTCCGGAACCTCCGACCTATTTGTCGTAGAAGCATGCGAATACAAGCGCGATTTTCTTACCCTGTCACCTACGCTTCTGGTGGTCACTAATATTGAATGGGACCACACCGACTACTACAAAGACCTCGCGGATGTGCAGAGCGCCTTCCGCACGCTTATGGAAAAGGTCCCCACCAGTGGAGTAATTATTACGGACGCTACGCATCCGAATATCGCTCCACTACTGCAAGGTCTTGAGTGCCACATCGTTGACTACAAGACTGATGTTCAGTATGAGCTGCGTCTGCCGGGTGATTTTAATCAAATGAACGCTCGAGCTGCGGCAACCGCTGCTCGCACCGCACTTCCGGAAATAACCGAAGACTCGATTGCTACCTCGCTTTCGCACTTCCACGGCACCTGGCGCAGATTTGAATACAAAGGAAAGACCACTGCTGGCGCTGAGGTCTATGATGATTACGCACATCACCCAACCGCAGTCGCCGCTACGCTCGCTGAGCTTCGAAAAAAGACAACCGGCAAACTGTTTGTGGCATTTCACCCACATCTCTATAGCCGTACACGCGATTTGTTCGACGGGTTTGGTACAGCGTTCAAGGATGCAGACCAGGTCTTCGTTGCACCTATCTATGCTGCACGTGAAGTAGACGACGGCTCCGTCTCAAGTGAAATACTCGCTGAACGTATTGAAGAGAACGGAACGAACGCAGAGGCACTTGGCTTCGCTGCTATAGAAAAACGCCTCGGTGAAGAGGCGACAGTTGGCGATGTGATTGTCACTATGGGTGCGGGTGATATCTATAAGGTAGCGGACGCTCTTACGGCAAACGTATAAAGTTGTAGCCGACCAATCGCTTCTGCGATAGGCCGGCCATACTCAGTACAAACTATATAGTGCGAACTATACGCGTGCGACGATTCCAAGAGAGTGGACACCGTTCACCGACTGGTTCAGGGTGTACGGGAATGGACCGTTTTCGGGGAGCACACAATGCTCCTCAAAGTAGCCGATCCCCAAATCGAAGCACGCACGCTCGAACGAGCTGATGTTCGACTTCCCGCGGACGGGAGGAGCGAAGAGGGCCGTGACGTGCACGTGCTCGAGCGGGATTTCTTTATCTTCGAAAGCATCAGCAATCTTGGATGCCATCCAGCTCGAGTAGCGGCCGGCAAGGTAGAGACCACCACCGGACGCCCCAAAGAGCATCTGGCACGTGGTGAGTTCAACGAACGCATCGCCGTAATCAAGCCAAAGCGCGTTCGCAGGCTCGTTAAGGTTCCGGTATGCGGTCACGTCTTCCGTCAAACCATAGGAATCGTTGAGGATGTTGTTGTCGACGACACGCTCGGCTCCCAGACCGCTTCTAGTAGTGAAACAGCGCTTCACCCCAAGTGTCGTTAAGGCCAATCCCAGAGTCTTTCCGAGATCCGGACTTTTCTTGAGGTTGGTTACGTCACTCCATACGACTTCGCCACCGGTAAGACACCAGGGGCTAAAGCCAGTAGCTCGTTCGCTCGTGAGTTGAGCGATAGCTTTATTTTCGATAATCATGGGTACGGTCTCCCTGTCCCTAAAGAGCCAGCTCGCAAGATGAGCCAGCCGATACTTTACGATTTATACGTAGTTTGGTCAAGTTGCGAGTAGGAGGGACGGGTGCGAGAGTGCCTGTATGGGAACACTTTCCGTCGTCGCAACTCCTATTGGTAACCTGGGAGACATCACACTACGCGCACTCGACACGCTGAAGGAGGCGGACGCTATTGCGTGTGAGGATACGCGAGTAACAAGTAAATTGCTTACGCGCTACGACATTCATAAGCCACTTCTTATCTATCACGCGCGCAGTGGCAAACTCGCCGCAGACCGCATACTCGCTCTTCTGGCAGACGGGAAGCGAGTAGCACTCGTAACGGACGCTGGCACGCCCGGTATCTCGGACCCCGGCAGCATGCTCGTCACGGAAGTGAAGGCACGTCTCGGAAGCGAGGTACGTATTGAAGCAATTCCAGGTCCGTCTGCTCTTACTGCAGCACTCTCCATTGCCGGTATGAAGACGCACGAGTTTACCTTTATAGGATTTCTTCCGCACAAGAAGGGTCGCCAGACTTCGTTTAAGGAAATTGCGGCGAGTGAGAAGACTATTGTCTTCTATGAGTCACCGCACCGTATAGAGAAGGCGCTTGAATCGCTCACGGGAGTTCTCGATGAGTCGCGACACGTCGTCGTACTTCGTGAGCTTACGAAAATACATGAGTCGGTTGTGGAAGGATCCGCGAAGGATGTGGCAGAACACTTTAAAAAGCATCCGACTACGGTGCGGGGAGAGTTTGTTGTGTGTGTTTCCGGTACCGAGTAACTTTTCCCCAGTAGCTTTTGAGTAGTGTGCCGTACACTAGTGGTATGACACGTTCAAATGCACTTCTCCTTCTCGGCGCACTCGTTATTCTTTCGCCATTCTCCGGCCTTCCACTCTCGTGGCTTGAATGGCTTCTGCCGGTTCTCGGTGCGGTTATCGCCGGAATTGGCTACACACTTCGTCCCGTAAAGCCGACTGTAAATCCGTCCGCTTTACTTCCAACAGAAACTGCACCAGCGTAAATTCACGCTCAAAACAAATGAGTATCGTATAATGCATTCATGGACGAGAATCCGGATCGCGTAACGTACTTTGCCGCAACGGACGCTCGCGGACGCAAGCAACCTTTTGGTATAAAAGCGAAAGATCGTTCGCGTCATATGTACGTGATAGGTAAGACGGGTATGGGTAAATCCACCCTTCTTGAAAATATGGCCATTCAGGACCTGCGCAACGGCGAAGGCATGGCCTTTATTGACCCGCACGGAAGCGCTGTGGAGACCTTACTTAACTACGTTCCGGCAAATCGCGTGAACGATGTGGTGTATTTTGCACCATTCGATTTGGAACATCCGATTGCGTTCAACGTTATGGAAGATGTGGGGTATGACAAGCGCCATCTCGTCGTCTCGGGCCTCATGGCAACCTTTAAGAAAATATGGGTGGACGCATGGTCTGCACGCATGGAATATATTCTTTCTAATACGCTCCTCGCTCTTCTTGAGTATCCGGGCGCGACTTTGCTTGGTGTGAACCGTATGTACACCGACAAAGGCTACCGCAAGAAGGTAATTGATAACGTGAAGGACCCGGTAGTGAAGGACTTTTGGATCAAAGAATTTAATACCTATACCGACCGCTATACGCAGGAGGCGACGCCGGCGATTCAAAATAAGATTGGTCAGTTTACGTCTAACCCGCTCATTCGTAACATCATCGGCCAGCCGCATTCGTCCTTCGATATTCGCACGCTGATGGATAACAAGAAGATTCTTCTTATTAATCTTTCAAAGGGACTGGTGGGAGATACCAACATGAAACTGCTCGGCTCCATGATAACGACACGCGTCTTCCTGGGCGCTATGAGCCGCGCTGACTTACCACCTGATCAGCTCAAGAAAAGTAATCCGTTCTATTTCTATGTGGACGAATTCCAGAACTTTGCGAACGAAACATTCGCGGAGATTCTCTCTGAAGCTCGTAAATACAATTTAAATCTCATCATCGCGCATCAATACGTCGAGCAAATGGAAGAAGAAGTTGCTGCAGCAGTATTTGGTAACGTGGGTACGACTGTTGCGTTCCGTGTGGGCCCTTTTGATGCCGAGAAGCTTGAGGTGGTGTTCGCGCCTGAATTTGAGCCGGAAGACTTGGTAAATCTTGGGTTCGCGCAGATTTACCTGTCACTCATGATTGACGGTATCGGTTCGCGCCCATTTTCTGCCGTCACTATTCCACCGATTGAACAGCCACAGCGCGCATATCGACAAGAAGTCATCGACGCGTCGCGTATCCAGTTTGCAAACAAGAGAGAAGGCATTGAGACTGCGATTTACGATGAGCTCACACTCGCGCACGAGCAGCCCCCTGAACCACCGCCGGTTAAGAAATATGGTCCTGCCGCAAAAAATGCTCCCGCAGCACCAGGCTCGACGTATGGTACGCGCCCACGTACCGAGCCGCCCTCTAGTAGCTCGCCCGCAAAGAAGGAAGCGTCTACAGAAGCAGACACGCACGAAGAGACCGTACGGCGTACCGAGCGTCCTCGGCCAGTGGTTGCCGTTCCCCAGCGGTCGAGCGAGGACCTAAAGGAAATACTGCGAGCCACTATGGCGAAGCAGGGTCTGAAGAAAGAAGAAAAGCAGACCGAGAAACAGGGGAATTTGAAGTCCGCACTTGCGGGCGTTATACGCGCTCCTGTCCCTCCTCCATCTGAACAGCGACATACACCACGCGAACTTCCGAAAGAGTCACGTCCACACCAGAGCCAAGAACGCAGGCAATCAGAAGAAAAATCTGCCCCTCTGGGAGGTGGTGTGTTTGAAGTTCCTGAACACGTCCTCAAAGACCTTTTTAAGAAAGACCTCTAGTTGCGCTGATGCTATCTAGCTTCGGATCTTTTCGAGCGTTCGTTGTCCCTATTCAGATAATTCCAAGTATTCAAATTACTTCTACTATTTCGACCATCTCCAACCATCTCCAACCATCTCCAACCATCTTTCGACTATCCCCTACTTGTGACGGTCGTCACAAGTAGGGGATAGTCGAGGAAAAGATGAAACCAAAGAAACGGGGAAGTAAGGCTAGTAAGTACGGCTGGCAAGTACGGCGAGGAAGTAAAAAGGGAAGTGAAGGGGTGATAAAAATGAAACTTTAAGCGTGCGAGAAGAGTAGTACTAGGTATAGAACATTACGAGACCGCCTAATAGATATCTAGTATGGCAATGGCACATTCGGCCCTCCCGCATCGGCAAGAACCGATGCGGGAGGGCCGGCATTGCATAGGCTCCTAGTCTCTCGTATCGTACATACATCATGTCCAAACTCATTGTGGTGACTGGAGGAGCCGGCTTTGTCGGTAGTAATCTCTGTAAGCGCCTTGCTAGTGAAGGTCACAAAGTCATATCTCTCGATAATTATTTCGCCGGTACGCGTGAGAGTCACGTAGAGGGTGTGGAGTATCGCGAAGGTCACACAAAAGACATCGAACAGCACATTCCCGAATCACCGGACCTGGTGTACCACCTCGGTGAATATTCCCGTGTTGAGAAGAGCTTCGAGGACGTTGAAGCACTCTGGGATTTAAATAAAACCGGAACCTTTGCCGTTCTTGAATTCGTTCGCAGACGTGGCAGCAAGGTAGTATACGCAGGAAGCTCAACGAAGTTTGCGGATGGTGGTACCGGAAGAGACCAAAGTCCGTATGCGTGGGCGAAGGCGGCAAACACGGAACTGGTTAAGAATTACGGTGCGTGGTTTTGCGTACCGTACGCTATTACGTATTTTTATAACGTCTACGGCCCGGGAGAGCGCGCAGGGGCAATGGGTACCGTCATAGAAATCTTCCGAAAGAATTATCTTGCCGGACGACCTATCGCAGTGGTCGCACCGGGGACGCAACAGCGCAACTTCACCCATGTCGACGATATCGTTGACGGCCTTCTTTTGGTAGGGGAGAAGGGCGAAGGTGATGAATACGGTCTCGGAGATGAACAAGCATATGCAATTTTGGACGTCGCAAAGATGTTTACCGACGACGTGGTTATGCTTCCAGAACGTGCGGGCAATCGTCTCACCTCAACACTTGAGACCGATAAGGCGCGTGCGCTCGGCTGGTCGCCCAAGCGACATCTTGTTGAGTATGTCGAAGCAATCAAGAAGTCGGGTGTACCGGCAGCTACTCGAGACAATCGCGTTTTGGTATTCACGACAACATTCCATCCGATTATGGGAGATGCAGAGCGGGCATTGTGCAGGTTGATGGAGAAGATGCCGGATATACAGTTCGATATTGTGACCGCAATGCACGTCCCCGAAGCAAAGGATGCTCACTGTCCCGTCGCTAATGCAACAGTGCACCATGTCGGGTGGGGAACACCTTTTGATAAATATTTCCTCCCGTTCTGGGGAGCGACACTTGGACATACACTCGCACAAAAGCATGACTATCTGTTCTCCTGGTCCGTCATGGCAAGTTACGGCACGCTTGCTGCGCTATCCGTGCGAAGAAATGCAAAGCTTCCACTTCTGGTTACCCTCGCCGACCAGCGTCTTTCCTGGTATGAACGGCTTTTCCTTCGATTGGTTATTGGTCAGGCGGACCAAGTGTACGCATCGCTTCCTGAACAAGGCAGAAAAATAGTCTCGCTCGAAAAGCGCATGCGCGACCGTCGCTCGCTTGGAGAAGGAGACGCGTTTGCAAACCAAATCCGCTTTGCGTACTCATCAATCCTCTCTAAATTGTTAAAAAATCAATTTTAACTATGAAGAAGATACTCATCTTCTCGCTCAACTATTTCCCATTTGTAGGAGGAGCAGAAGTGGCGATAAAGGAGATTACCGATCGGCTGCCTACCGAGGGGTTCGAATTCCACGTACTTGCGCCGCACTACGATTCAAATTTACCGAAAATCGAGCAGATGGGGCGCGTACTAGTCCATCGCTTTGGCTTTGCGAAGCCTGGGGCAACGATATCCGACCAAAGTCGGTATCCGCTCAAACTGAATAAATACTGGTATCAGCTCCGGGCCGCGAGTGTGGCTTCAAAACTTCACGCCAAGTACCGTTATGACGCTATTTGGGGCATGATGGCGCATGCAACCGGCATACCTGCAGGAGAATTTAAAGCAAAACATCCGGACGTGAAGTACCTACTCACTCTTCAAGAGGGGGATCCGCCCGAATATATCGAGAAGCTTATGAAGCCGGTATGGAAGAAGTTTAAAAAAGGCTTTACGGAAGCGGATGCACTTCAGGCTATATCAACGTTCCTCATGTCGTGGGGAAAACATATGGGCTTTACGGGAGAAGGTCGCATTATTCCAAATGGTGTTGATACGGGACGGTTTTCAGCTGTTCCGGACGAGGCTGCACTGAGCACGCTTAAACGTGAGCTTGGCAAAAAAGACGGAGACATATATCTGGTCACTACGTCGCGGCTCGTGCATAAAAATGCCGTTGACGACGTTATCCGAGCCCTTCCGTTTCTTCCAGAGAACGTTTCATTCTTGGTCTATGGTGTCGGGCCGGATGAAGCGATGCTTCGCGCTCTTGCCGAGGAGCAGAGTGTGCGTGAGCGAGTACGGTTTATGGGACAGATAGGACACGAAGCACTTCCTCTCACACTCGCCGCGTGCGACATATTTATCCGACCGTCTCGTTCGGAAGGAATGGGCAACTCATTCATAGAAGCGATGGCGGCGGGCCTACCGGTTATAGCAACGCAAGAAGGTGGTATTGCAGACTTCTTGTTCGACGAAAAGAAAAATGCCGACAAGCTAACAACCGGTTGGGCAGTCGAAAAGAATTCTCCGGAGCAGATAGCTGATGCTATCGAAGATATTCTTGGACGTCCGGAAAAAGTGCTTGAGGTAACCGCGACAGCTCAAACACTCGTACGCACGACCTACGACTGGAATAACATCGCCCAGGATATGGCTGATTTGTTCGCCGTACTGCTTCCGCAAGAAACGATTCCGCCTACCCCTGCCGACAGGGTACAATAGCCCTCATGCGCATTCTCATAGGATGTCCTGTGCCGGTTATGGCCATAGCTGGTCCTGCGACAATCGCCCGTGAGCTGTCCGCCTCTTTCAAAGAGGCGGGAGACGATGTACGGGTAATTACCTTTAGCAAGTTCGAGAGAAAGCTACCGTATATCCTTCGATTGGTTGCCTTTGCCGTGCGGGCTTTTGTTGCATGCTGGTGGGCAGAACGAGTACTTCTCCTCGACCCAGCAAGTACCGGACCGGCACTTATGTTTGTTTCAAATCTACTCGCACGACCAACTGTCCTTCGTATAGGTGGTGATTTTCTTTGGGAATCGTACGTTGAGCGCACAACCACACCGATTCTACTCTCCGAATTTTATACGGCACCACGGAAATTAACCTTCCGTGAATCCACTATTAGACGCGCCACCATATACACCTTGCATCACTCGACAAGAATAGCGTTTACGACAGAGTGGCAACGTGCGCTCTGGCGTGTGCCGTATGGTATCTCCATGCCGAAGACCGTGGTCATAGAAAACGCGCTTCCTGCGCGCGAGGCTGTTCCTGTAACGGGTAAAGTTTTCTTATCGGCACATCGCAACACCACCATCAAGAATGGCGCTTTGCTTGAGCGCGCCTGGAAGCGCGTACTTGAAAAACACCCCGACGCAGTTATCGACACGCAGGAACGTGCTCCGGAAGAGTACCGAGACGCACTCAAGGACGCATATGCAGTTATTGTTCCGTCCCTAAGTGAAGTGTCGCCGAACGCAATATATGAAGCAGTGCGTTTTGGAAAACCGTTTATTACGACTCGTGACACCGGCATCTATGAAGAATTCAAAACAACCGGGCTTTTTATAGACACACGCGAAGAGGATGCTTTCGTTACTGCAGTAGATACCCTTATGGATCCGAAAGGCTACGAAGAAGTGCAGGCTCGCACGAAGGCCTTTACTAAGGTGCGTGCGTGGATGGAGGTTGCTACGGAATTCCGTTCCGTGCTTGAGTCCGCTAGACTGCATCCATGAAAGCTCTCTTCATAGGCTCAGACCCTTCACTATTTGACCAGTCATCGAACGCCTATGCGCGTATGCAAACGTACGCTGATGCTATTGGAACACTGCATATCGTGATGCGCTCATCTGCGGCACCGAGCGTGTCCACACAAGGGAACCTGACGATACATAACATTCAGGCAGGAAAAATGAGCGTGCACAAGCTTGCAGACTATGCGCACGAGCTCATTGTTCGCGAAGGTGTTGAAGTCGTTTCCGCTCAAGACCCGTTTGAGCATGGTTGGGCTGCAGTGCGTGCGGTAAAGGGGACTGGCGCAAAGCTCCATATACAAGTGCATACTGATTTCCTCTCGCCCTGGTTTATCCGCGGCGGGATTTTCCGTTCGCCACAAGTATCGATGCCGGCAAAAAACCTCGTGCGAAGAGCGCTGGCTGACTATGTGCTACGAAAGGCAGATGGCATACGGGTCGTAAGTGAGCGCGTAAAACAATCAATACTTTCCAGGTATGGTTCTCGTATTCCTGAACCTACCGTGATTCCTATTGCTATCGAAGGAACACTGCCGGAAGCAGTGCCACTTCCACCTCATTCGTTCCCTTTTGCACTTGTTACCGTGGGCCGACTTGAACCTGAAAAGCGTATTGATGATTTGCTCACGGCACTCGCAAGTATTGCAGACCGCTACCCGGCTGTCGGACTCGTTATCATCGGCGAGGGACGCGAGCGCGCCCGCCTTATGACGCTCGTGCTTGAGAAGAATTTAACCGGGCGCGTTATCTTTGCAGGAGCTCGAGCAGATGCATGGGGCATGATGCGCTCTGCGCAGGCGTACATACAGGCGAGCGCCTATGAAGGATACGGCCGTACGCTCGTGGAAGCCGCTCTGGCACGTATTCCTATCATCACAACCGATGTCGGCGTCGTGGGCGAGCTGTTTACGGGATATGAAGATGTGCTCGCGACTCCTCCAGGAGACCCGGTGAACCTTGCTTTCCATGTCATTGCACTGCTTGAGGATGTTGCCGCACGTGAAGTCATGATACGGAGCGCAGAAACTAAGGCACAAGCGCATGTGGCGCAGTTCGTTGATCTTCCGAATCTCATCGCACGTGACCTCTCACGTCTCATTGTTACTCCTGCGTAAGAACCCGTCTTATTTTCATGACCTATTTTCTTGATTTTGATAGAACACTCTTTGACCTCGATGAGTTTAAGAAATATGTCTATACCCGCCCGGAGCTGGCTACTAAAAAAGAGCTCTTAGAAGCAAATTTTGCAAAAACGCTTGGCGATTTGTTGCGGTCCGAAGAACTCAACTTTGAACCAGGAGAGCTAACACCATTTCTGTACTCCGACTCTGCACAGTTCCTTCGCGATAAGGAAAATGCGGCGACAATTATTACGTTTGGAGACCCAGAACTTCAGAAGAAGAAAGTCCAGGCAGCGCTTGTCGGGATTCCACGTCTATCGGTGATGTATGTTGGTGAACTGCGAAAAGGAACATTCCTCGCCCCGCATACACACCTGCACAAAAATGCGGTTCTCGTGGATGATTCTCCCCTCGAGCTAGAAATTCTTGCGGCGGAGGCGCCTGAGCTACAGCTGTATGAAATGCGTCGTGATGGTGGGGTGGGGGACGGGCGCTGGCCAGTCATACACTCACTCTCGGAATTGCCATAGAAAAGGGGCCCCAGCTTGCGCCAGGGCCCCAAGAACAGTTCTGTTGCTAGTTTTTGATGTGCACACCAGGCAGTTGAACCGCCTCGGTGTCCGTTCGCGGCACGTACGTGCCGCGAATCATGTCAGCGACGCCGGCCGCTTCTTCCGCGTAGCGTTCGGCGAGGCCGCCGTCGCCGAGTTGCTGGATGAGCTGGTTCTTCCGGTCTTTGTCCTCGAGCAGCCAGAGGCTTTCGGCAGGGAAGAATCGAATGCCCAGCTCGCTCGCCATCAGCATCGCCCGTGGCCCGTGGTAGAGGTTGGTCATGAGGCCGCACTCGGCGGCTTCGAGACCGCGCTCTTCCATCACCGTCTTGAAGATGGCGATGTTGCCGCCGGTGTTCGAGCGCGACGGAATGGCCGTCACCCGTTCCGCGGCAATGCCGCAGTCGTTGATGAGCATCAGCCGGATGACTTCAGCGCGGTTGACGGGAGTGGCGTCGGCCTTGTAGCGACCTTCGTCGCCGCCGGCCAGTACCAGATGTTGCAGGAATCCGATGCGGAGCGCCGCCGCGAACCCCTCGAGGCGTTCATTGCCGAAGAGGTCCATACCGACGCCCAGGTCAACTTGGGCGGGACGGAAACCGCTCACGCGGCTCTCGTCTTTTTCGACGTCGAAGGCCAAGCCGAAGCCAGTACTCACCTTGATAGCGAATTGATTTTCCAAGTTGCTACTTCCTTTCAAAGAGTGCGAAATGCACTCGACAGCCAATATATATTGTACACCTTTATATCCGAAATGTCAACTGTTAGCGTCTACTCCTGCCGAAGACGCAACCTACGGCTGTTCTCTCGTGTTCTCTTCTGTATACTCTCTTTATATGGCTGAATCAGGACTTCTTATTGGATGCATTGGGCAGGGCTACGTCGGCAAAAATTACGGGGATGACCTCGAAGATAGAGGATATGAGGTGGTTCGTTATGCACTTGAAGAGCCGTACGCCGGCAATAAAGACCGCATCGCCGATTGCGATATTGTCTTTATCGGTGTACCAACGCCGACCACGCCGGAAGGATTTGACGACTCTATCGTTCGTAGCGCCGTTGCTCTCGTTGGAATCGGGAAGACCGCGGTCATTAAGTCGACTATTCTTCCGGGTACAACGCTTAAAATTCAGGAACAGTATCCTGACCGGACGGTCTTTTACTCCCCGGAATTTCTTTCAGAAGCGACTGCTCGAGAAGACGTCTCTAAACCATTTGTTTCCATCGTTGGTATGGCACGTCCAGAGTCCCAGAAAGAAGAAGCAGAAAAAGTGCTCGCAATCCTTCCAGTCTCTCCGTTCATGCGCGTTATGACGAGTACGGAGGCTGAGATATTTAAGTACGCACACAACACAAGCGGCTATATGCATATAGTTTTCTTCAACGTGCTCTATGATCTCGCACAGGGACTCGGACAATCTTGGGATAACATTGGCGCAGCAATCGGTGCGGACCCGTACATCAGTAATCGCTATGCAAGCCCCATACATAAGAGTGGGCGCGGCGCGGGTGGTAATTGCTTCATTAAGGACTTCGCTGCTCTTAAACAGCTCTATGAAGCAATCTGTCCGCATGACTCGCTTGGTCAGGATTTCATGCATGCTGCGGCGCGTAAGAATATCGATTTACTCCGCGCGAGCGGTAAAGACCATCATCTCATCAAGGGTGTGTATGGTGAGCAGGCGGTTCTCGAAGGTCTATGAAAAAAGTACTCATAACCGGTACTGCCGGATTCATCGGCTTTCATCTTGCAGAACGTCTCCTCAAGAGCGGTTGGACAGTAGTGGGTGTCGATAATCTCAGCCCCTACTATGACGTGAGAATAAAAAAACGCCGCCTGAATCTTCTTGACGCATATCCTAAATTCACGCAGTACGTATCGGATATAAGTGACTACAAAGCGTTCGAGACTATTGTAAAGAAAGAGAGGCCACAGGAGCTCGTACACCTTGCCGCTCAGGCGGGCGTGCGCTACTCGCTTACGAATCCATGGGCGTATGCGTCCGCGAATTATGTAGGTACGCTGAATGTGTTCGAGGCAGCAAAGCTATCGAAAATACGGCGAGTTGTTTTTGCTTCTTCAAGTTCTGTCTACGGCGACAATAAGAAGAGTCCTTTTTCCGAAAAGGATCGCGTTGACACTCCCATATCAATCTATGCCGCATCAAAGAAGGCCAACGAAGTACTCGCGTACTCGTATCACCATCTCTATAAAATGGAGATGGTAGGCCTGCGCTTCTTTACGGTATACGGACGATGGGGTAGACCGGATATGGCGCTCTTTAAATTTGCTCGACGCATCATTGCCGGTAAGCCCATAGACCTCTACAACAATGGAAAAATGAAGCGGAGCTTCACGCACGTATCGGACATAACGTCCGCTATCGAAGCACAGCTGAATAAAAAGCCTGAGGGAAACTATCGTCTCTATAATCTCGGCGGAAGTGAGGCAGTTCCACTCGTCACCTTTGTGAGGCTTATTGAGAAGAATGTCGGAAAGAAAGCAAAAATAAACCTCATGCCACTTCAGCAGGGAGATGTGCCCGCAACGGTCGCAGACTGCAGCGCAGCGAAGAAAGACCTGGGCTACAAACCAACGATGACTATTGCGGAGGGAATTGCCGACTTCATGGAATGGTTCAAGGAAGAGGAGACGTTCCTTACGAATCTTGAAGAGCCCAAGCAGTAAGCTACATGAAGCTCCTTTTCGTCACTCAAGTGATGGACAAAAACGACTCGGTACTCGGGGCGTATCATGGCTGGGTCAAAGCACTGGCGGGGAAGATTGAGCACATCACCGTCATCTGTCTGTACGAAGGCGAGCACGATTTGCCGAGCAATGTGCGTGTCTACTCACTCGGCAAGGAAAAAGGCTCGAAGACGGCATTCATATACGCCTTCCGATTTATCTCCCTCGCATACCAGCTTCGAGGAAAATACGACCGAGTATTCGTACACATGAATCAGGAGTACCTGCTCATTGCCGGATGGTTATGGAAACTACTCGGAAAGCGTATGTATCTTTGGCGCAATCACTACAGCGGCTCGTTCCTTACTGACCTGGCGGCTGCGTTTTGCACCAAAGTCTTTTGTACCTCAAAACATTCGTATACTGCGAAGTATACGAAGACCGAGTTTATGCCAGTCGGTATAAACGAGTCTCTGTTTACGTCACAGGGCGGGGAAGTTCGCGAACTGCGTTCCATACTATTTCTTGCGCGTATCGCACCGTCAAAGCACCTTGATGTGTTTATCGAAGCACTCGGACTCCTGATAGGGAAGGGAGTGAGCTTCATTGCTTCCGTGTATGGCTCGCCTCTTCCAGGCGACGCGGTGTACTACGAAAGCATGAAAGCACGTGCAGAGGCTCTCGGCCTTCACTCACGAGTACGTTTTCATACAGGCATACCCAACAGAGAAACTCCGGCGGTGTACAGAGCTCATGAGATTTTTGTAAATTGCTCCCAAAGCGGCATGTTCGATAAAACACTCTTTGAAGCTGCGGCATCAGGCTGTTTTGTGATCGCCGCCAGCGATGATTTTGAACAGATGGCCGGTTCAGCGTCCGGCTATGATGGAACTCCTCAAGACCTTGCGAATAGGCTCGATGCGGCTCTTGCGGGAAGTATGCCGACCCTAATGGCACTTGCTTCCGAGCAGAGCCTCACTCGATTGGTTGGGACCCTGGCTATTGCCATGGAGGCGTAGAGCGTAGAATACTCCTATGAGTATGCCAAAGACGAAGTCCTTTCTGCGCCGGGCAGAGTACGAAGCAATGAAAGGACTCGTTCTTGAGGGTGCCATCCTCGACGTGGGTGGCTCGAAAAAATCTGGATATCACGACATTATCGGCGGCACGCACACCATCACTACCGCCGGGATAGACCAGACCTACGGCATAGATATAGAATTTGATGCCGAAAAAATATGGCCCATAGAAGACGGTTCGTATACTGCCGTCCTTCTCATAAATTTACTCGAGCATTTATACGACTACGGTACTGCAATACGTGAATCGTTTCGGGTGCTGTCAGATGGAGGGAAAGTGGTGGGAGTTGTACCGTTCATGTTTAACGTGCACGGTTCCCCAAACGATTATTTCCGTTTTACAAAAAGCACCATAGAGCGACTTTTCCTTGATGCAGGCTTTTCTGCTATCGAGGTACACGAGCTCGGTACGGGAGTATTTTCTATGATCTATCAAAGTCTCATAAGCTTCGTACCAGGAAGCTTCGTTGCGACGCCGCTCATAGCGATAGCAAAAATACTCGATGGTGGCATGGACAGGCTTAAACCCGGCAGTGCTCTTTCGCGCACCTATATGCCACTTGGATATTACTTCATCGCTACTAAATAGTATGGAACAAATCAAACTGTATGTAGGAGAAAACTATCGCGAGCCGACACTCTTTACTCATGTAGATATCGTGTTTCCGATTTGGGGGGTAGCAGCGAAAGAATCCATGCCGTACGTACGGGCAGCTTCGCTCAAGTACCAATTTCAGGAAGAAGATTTTATGTTTGTGGACACCATAAAGGATGCTGATTTTGTGGTCGTGCCGTACCAATATGATCGTTTGCGAGTGGCTAATCCTTCGCGCCTCGATATGATTCTGGAGGAAGCACGCAGGGCAGGTAAACCAGTCCTTATAGACGGTTCTGGAGACATTGAGCATCCGATTGATATACCGAATAGTTCGGTTATGCGAGTGAGTCAGTATAGTTACTCAGTAGAAAAGAATGATCTTACGGTACCGTTTCCAACGGAAGATCTTTTAGAAATATATGGAAATGGAACTCTTCCGTCCCGAGAGAAGCCACAACGAGCAAAGATAGGATTCACTGGCTGGGCGAACGTCCCTTTTTTGAAGAGGATGAAGATTTGGGTAAAGGAAATCCCTCTTAGTCTTACTACGATTGTACGACCTGAACGTGGTGCGGAGCATAAGGGTATTCTCTTCCGCGAGCGCGCATTAGCATCACTCTCGAGCACAAAAGATATAGAAACGAACTTCACAGCACGTAGTACGTATTCAGGTCATGTCAAAACAATACAGGGTACCGTAAAAAATAATCGCGAAGAATTTGTGGCTAATCTACGCGAATCGGACTACGCACTTTGTGTTAAGGGAGACGCGAATTCCTCGGTCCGTTTCTACGAAGCTCTTTCCATGGGATGTATACCGGTTTTTCTTGATACTGCATGTGTACTGCCACTTGAGGATGTTATTAATTATCGGGATTTCTGCGTGTTTGTAGACTGGCGTGATGTAGATAGTATTGGCCAAAAACTCTCTGAATTTCATGATGGGTGTACCCCTGAGCGTTTTCAGGACATGAAAAAGAAAGCGCGTTCGGCGTACCGGAATCATCTCCGTATCGACGCTTTTTCAAAGGACTTAGCCCGCCAACTTCGGGCTCGTGTAACTCGAGGCCAGTAGAACGTGTTATAACCAATGCATGAAAAAAGGTCCCAAAATAGTCATTACTGGAGGCCTCGGCTTCATCTTTTCGCACGTTACCCAGTACTTCGTAGCTAAGGGATGGGACGTTGTTGTTATTGATAATTGTTCCGAGGGACATTGCCCCGAAATACTGGACGGCTCTTTTAAGCATTACAAGCTTCATATGGCCGACCCGAAGGTAATTAACGTTATCTTGAGCGAAGATCCAGAGTACGTCATTCATGGCGCAGCTATAAGCGATGTCGACTATTCCGTTCGCGAACCGTATAGAACACTTAAAAAAAACACACTTGGGAATCTCCATGCTTTTGAGGCAGCTCGCTCCCTTTCGAATCTTAAGAAATTTATTTACGTTTCTACTGATGAGGTGTATGGAGAGTGTGAACATCCCATGAAGGAGTCCGAGATTCTCGCTCCGCGTAACCCATACTCCGCATCAAAAGCCGCTGGTTCATTGGTACGCATTGCCTACGACAATACCTACCCTGTTCTTGCCGGAAAGACGGCAGAGACTCGCTTCTGCAATGTATTTGGTCCTCGCCAAGATACTCGGAAAATTATGCCTAAAATACGACAGGCACTTCAGGATCCCAATTACTCCATACCGGTTCATAACGAGGGAACCGGCTACCGCGAATATATCTATGTGAAGAATATTCCACCTGCAATCGAACTCATACTAGAGAAGGGAATTGGTACATATAATCTGACTCTTAATGATGGACAAACGGTAAAGCAGCTTATTGAGACAGCTGAAAAAGTCACCGGAAAGAAAATTTCAACCTATCCTGCGGATCGTCCCGGTATGGATATGAAATATCAGATGGATGCATCACGTATCGTAAACGAGCTCGGCTGGAAGCCTCTGTACACGTTTGAGGAAGGTCTTAAAGAGTATTTTGAAGGAACGGAGCGCACATGAAAAAAGCCCTTATCACTGGCGGGACTAAACTCTTGGGTTCGCACCTCGCGGACCTTCTGGTGGAGCAGGGGTATGAAGTCCATGTGACTGGACGTGAGGGTACTGTTGATTCAGGAGGTGTTCGTCACGGCGTTACTGTTCACGCCTGTGATATCCGTGATCGTGCGCAAATGGAAGAACTTGCGACGGGAGCTACCTATATATTTCATCTCGCAGCAAAAGGGAACGTCATCCAAGACGCAATAGACAATCCTGTTGAAACTGAATCAGTGAACGTGGGCGGCACACTCTCTATGCTTGAAGTAGCAAAAGCTGTTGGTGTGAAGAAATTCATCTTTGTGTCTTCGGCTGCTGTATACGGCAAGCAGGAGAGAACACCGCTACAAGAAGACTTGGTACCTAATCCTACCGATCCGTACGGACTATTTAAATATTTTGGCGAGCAACTTTCGTTATTATGGTCGCGTGAGTATGGTGTTCCGACGGTATCGCTTCGCATATTTAATATATATGGTCCGCGCAATCCCATCGGTTCTGACGAACTCGTGATTGGTAGATTTATCAATCTCAGAAAACAAGGTATGCCGCTTACCATCGTGGGCGACGGAAGTGATACGCGTGATTTCATTCACGTACGTGATGCAGCACGTGCGCTCGTTCTTTCTGCCGAGAGTGACACCCTTACACATGGAGAAGTACTTAATATTGGGAGCGGAGTTGAGACATCACTCAAGACACTTGCTCAACATATTGGCGGACCGGTAACCTACGTTGAATCCCTTGAACACTCACATTCCGGGCCCAACCGGCGTGTCGCAGATATTTCCAAAGCTAAAGAGCTCCTGCACTGGGAGCCTCAAATTTCGCTCACGGACGGCCTGGAGGAGCTTAAAGCCGAGGTTGGAGTAGGATAGAGGTATGCAAGATACAGTCTCTCTACAAACCTCGCTCGCCAGTGCGGAAAAGAAACTCAACCTTTTTCTTAATCGGAATAAGGAACATATCGTTATTAATCGTGCAAAAAAATTTCTCTCACATCCATTTAAGGTTATTGACATGGCCCTCTTCCGCGCGGGACTAACAAAGAGTACTGACCGTAACGTTCGTATGTTCTGGGGTTCGAATAATACGCTTCCTATATGGGATGAAGACGCTGCAGTCGCGTATTACACGGGCTGTCTAGGAACAGCTGAACTACCACTAGTCCGCTTCCTTCTAAAGACTCTTACATCGCAGGATGTGTTCTACGACATAGGGGCAAGTCTTGGATTATATACGAGTCTCGCTGAAGCTATCGGAGCTTCCGTGCATGTATTTGAGCCGAATATGAATACGGCTTCGTATATTGAACGCAATGCCGCATCCAGGACTGTCGTAAATACACTTGCTTTATCGGATCACATGGGAAAAGTGACATTCTTCGAACTTTCACAGTCTGAGAGTCGTCG
Source organism: Minisyncoccia bacterium (assembly GCA_038228545.1). Taxonomy (GTDB): domain Bacteria; phylum Patescibacteriota; class Minisyncoccia; order Phycocordibacterales; family Phycocordibacteraceae; genus C7867-001. The sequence continues at coordinate 22,960 of JBBRPE010000005.1, forward strand.
CTCAAAGAGTGGTATGAGTGCTATGGATAGTGGCATCATTGCCTCAAGCAGTTCTGAGAAACCAATCGAGATTCAGGTACCAAGCACGACGCTAGATATGTACACCGCCACTCATGTGGTCCCTACCATCCTCAAGATTGATGTTTTGAGTTCTGAAAATCTTGTTTTGCGGGGAGCTCGTGCGCTACTTGCAGCTCATTCCCCGATTCTTAGTGTACGAATTTACAATAGTCCTACAGCACTTTCACGAACAGATGAGACTCTTAAATTACTGAATGAATTTGGTTACTCTGCATATTCTCTCGATACCTTGGGTTCACTCATTCCGGCGAATATCGTGGTCAAGAACCTCAAATTCGCGACAACTTTTATTTTCAAGAAATAACCTATGTCTACTCTTGAAACCTGGTTTACGCAGCAACAAAAAGAACTGGCGATAGAAGTAAGCGAAGTCGGTCTATCAGAGATGAACGACTGGCAAATAATCGAAGAAGGTGCAAAACCGCACCATGTTGCACATGCTTCAGGGCGGTATCATCGTGGAGTGTTTCTTAAGGCTTGGGATGCTGCACGTAATCTCTGGATTGAACGTTTCTTGATAGCCCCTATACCACCCGTTGAAGGCGAACCGTTTTATGGCCTTGCATTACTTGCCCGACTGAACGGAAAGTATCTGGTACAAGCAAAGGCTGAACCAGGTAATGCAACTCCAGGTCACGTGCAACTCACGTCGACCATACATGCTTCATACACCAATATTGCAATGAAACTCTCGGGAGAAATTCCGTTCACTTGGATGTACGCTGATCCGCACTGCGCTTCTTATATTGTTTCCCAGGACGGTGCGCAACTCTATCTTAAGAATAATAAAGTCTGTTTCTTGGAGCTTGAGAAAAACCCTGACGAGATACCAGCCAACTACGCCTGGGCTACTGCGGAAGAAATCTCTTCGTTCGCAAAGCGCGGTCTTATTTCCGAACACCTTATGCAGGGACTTGGAGCATCAGTCCTTGCTGTATCGTCAGTATGAAAATAACTTCAACTGAACTCAGTGAAGTATTTATCGTAGAGCCGCTTGTACACGAAGACAGTCGCGGATTCTTCATGGAAACCTATCGAAGTGACACGTTTGCTGACGTGGGCATTAACGAAGTGTTCGTGCAAGATAATCAATCGTATTCAAAGGAACCTAATACGGTGCGTGGACTTAACTTCCAGCTTACTCCGCCCATGGGAAAGATAATGCGTGTAACGCAAGGCAGTGCGTTTCTTGTCGCTGTCGATATTAGGAGGGAGTCACCGACACTTGGGAAATGGGTTGGAATCGTAGCAAGTTCTGAAAATAAAATTCAACTCTATGCACCAGCCGGTTTTGCTCGTGGTTTCCAAACGCTTGTTCCTGATACTGAGGTTACGTATAAGTGTAGTGCTTTCCATAATGCTGCAGGCGAAGGAGAAGTGCTTTGGAACGATCCAGCAATAGGTATTGTCTGGCCACTTCCCGGTGAGCCAATTATGTCGGAAAGAAACAGGAACGCACCTTTGCTTGCTGACTGGCTCACTAAAAGCGAATAAAGTCGTCACGCTATAATGTCCATATGAAGCACATCAAACTCTTTAAACCTTATGTGAACCTCTACGCTCTGTGGAATGTCGTTCGTGTTCTGCGTAGTGGTCAGCTTGCGGAAGGCCCCGAGGTAAAAGCCTTCGAGAAGGAATTTGGTGAACGGTTCGGACTAGTAGACGTTATTGCTCTTAATTCCGGTACTGCTGCACTAGAGCTCGCCTATGATTTGGTTGGGCTACAAGAAGGCGACGAAGTTATAAGTCCAATTATGACTGCTCCCGCTACGAATATTCCACTTGCACGCCGCAAGGTGCAGATTATCTTTGCTGATGCTGAAGACGATTTAAATATGAGCGTTGAAGATGTAAAAAAGAAAATAACTTCTCGTACGAAGGCTATCGTATTCGTTCACTTTAACGGTAATAATCGCGGTCTCGATGAATTGCTAGCACTTTGTCGTGAGCACGACATTCCTCTTATTGAAGATGCGGCACAGGCAGTGGGTTCAGATCACTGGGGTGTGGGTGATTTTGTATGCATGTCCTTCCAGGCAATTAAAACCTTTACGACGGGTGACGGAGGAGCACTAGTTGTGAAAGATAAGGAACTTGCTGCAAAAGCAAGAAGACTGCGTTGGTTTGGCTTTGACAGGACAAAAGGCCAGACAACGCTTATCTCTGAAGCAGGTTACAAATACCACATGAATGATGTCACCGCAGCCATTGGAAGAGGCAATCTAAAGACCATCGATAGTGTAATTGCCCACAGGAAGAAGTTAGTTACTGCATATCGTAGTCATGGTATTCCAGCCTATATATGGCGTGCGTTTGTTCTCACTGATAGACGTGATGAGCTCCAAGACGCTCTCAAAAGTGCAGGAGTACATGCAGCTGTATATGATAACCGTAATGATATCCATCCGGTCTTCGGTGGCCGCCAGTCATTCGTGAATATGGACATACTTGAGAACAAGTACTTACTTCTTCCACTCCATACAGGAGTCACAATCTCCGATGTAGAAAAAATTACGAAGATAATCAGCTCATTCGCATGAAGCGTCTTGCTGTAGTAGCTAGCGGATGGCATTTCCCACTCCATTTTTTCCAAAAGCTTGCAGAGCAGAAGGCACCTGAAGGTTGGGTGGTTGACATGTTCTGTGTGTCACATCGTGACCCTTCATTTGGGGTAGAGGAGAAACAAAAACTTCTGGCAACACTTGGCTATGATCGCCGTGCTTTGTACGACCGATTACTGTACTCGCGTATTGCCACCGTAAAGGAAATTGAGTCGCTTGGCTGGAAGTACATGCTTGAGCCGAATCATATCGGTGATATGGGCAATGTGAATCAGTGGCTTGAGAAATATGACTACCGTGATTACGATAAATTTCTTTTTACCCACGATGACAATTTCATACTTACCGATGAAGTATTTCTTGATGTTCTTCCACAGACGGACTGGCTCGTACTGACCAATAGTGACGGGCACGCACGTGGATTGAAGCGCACGCTCCTTGGAATGAAGAAGGAGTTTAGTATTCGAGGCTCATTCGAGTTTTTCACTAAAGAAATGATGGATATTATTGGCGGTAAGTTCGATTTGTCCGCAGTAACTCTGACACGTGAGGGGCAGACCGATAGTACGAGTTTTCTCGGTCTTAGCGACTGGAATAACACGACAACGGCGTTCTTTGATTTAATTGTGAGGCAGAAACTCGAAGACAGGGTTAAACCGTTGTCTAAGTACTACCGCATGAGTATTTATTGCCTCGAAGGCGAGCGCGGACTCATTCATATGACTGAGCCCCTCAATACTCAGGAGGAAGAGCGTGGTCTGGATGCAGTCGAGCGACACTATCGCACGTAGCTACCGTGAAGCTCGTCTATCTTACCAGTGCGCGCATACCAGACGACTGGGCACACGTAATTCAAATTATGAAAATGTGCGAAGCCTTCGCACGTGAAGGTCACACGGTCGAGCTTGTAGCTCCGTATCGTGGGAGGACTCGTATGGAGGATCCCTTTATCTTCGCGGGTGTCGATCCGATATTTACTATACGCAAACTTCCGTGCCTGGATATATTTCCCGGAACCGAAAGTCGGTTTTTGTACCGACTTCGTACGTACTCATTCCTATTGGTAGCTCGCTTTTGGCTTCTGGGCGTGCGCCACGAAGTACTCTATACACGTGAGCCAATGGCAGCAGCAGTATTGCCTAAGGCAATACTGGAATTGCATGATCTTACGCCCGCAACACGTTCGCGCATACCAAAGCTCACTCGTAATAAAAAAATAATTACGATAACCAAAGGCCTGCAAGCTGATCTTGTCCAAGCAGGTATTCCTCCTGGTCATATACTCGTTGCACCCGACGGCGTGGACCTGGATGACTTTAGTGATCCCGAGTCGAAAGTCGACGCGAGAAAAAGACTTGGACTTTCCACGAGCGAAAAAATCGCTTTATACATAGGTTTGCTTGATGCTTGGAAAGGATCAGCTACACTCTATGCCGCTGCACCTCAGCTTCCGTCTGGAGTGCTCCTTGCAGTGATTGGAGGGTCTGCCGAGGAGATTGATACCCTGCGAAAGGAACATACTGACGTACTCTTTCTTGGTCCCAAGCCCTATACACAGCTTCCTGATAATCAACAGGCGGCTGACGTGCTCGTTCTTCCAAATAGTGGAAAGGGAGCCTTATCTTCGCTCTACACGTCACCACTTAAACTGTTTACGTATATGGCATCGGGCATACCTATCGTTGCGTCAGACCTTCCTTCACTTCGTGAAATACTCTCAGAAAAAAATGCATTTCTGGTGACTCCGGACGACCCTAACGCGCTCGCTGAGGGAATACGCACAGCACTTAGAGACCCTGAAGAGTCAGCTCGTCGTGCTCGTCAGGCACGTGCCGACGTGGAGCACTATACCTGGCAGGCACGTGCGGACCGTATACTGGAAGCACTATGCGTAAACTGACTCGTGGCAAAATACGTGCTTTCCTAGCTCGCTTTGCGACGGACGATGAGGTCCTCGACATTGGTTCTGGAGGCGCGAACATAGACGCCGTATTTCCTAATCGAGTCACCTTCGATATCGATCCGTTGCGTGAGCCACAGATAGTGGGGGACATACACAAAATGCCGTTCAAAGACGGCGAGTTCACAACTATGGTTTGCGCTGAAGTGCTCGAACATTTGTATGATCCTCGGAAAGCGGTACAAGAAATGCAGCGCGTCCTAGCTCCGGGTGGATTGCTTGTCCTAACGACACGTTTTACTTTTCCTGTGCATGATGCCCCTCACGATTATTTCCGTTATACCCCATACGGACTCCGAGAACTTTTTAAAGAGTGGGATATTGAAGATCTCGAAGCAGAAACTGATTCATTCGGCACTATCGCCGTTCTGCTCCAACGAATCATTTTCCAAACTGACTTGCGAGGAGGAAAGGTAACCAAAGGCGTATTATGGATTCTCGCTAATATCTTGAATCACCTTGGTTGGCTGGTACGAAGTGAGTACGGGGATATCAAACGAAGTCAGCACGAACCGATGATGTTGTCCTCAGGCCTCTATATCGCGTGCCGTAAACGATAAATAGAAACACACTATTTCAGTTTTTTTGACGAGAAAACAGAATACTCCACCAGTATTACTAGAAGAATTGTATTGATAATGCGTGTAAGAATACGCGCGATTATGGTGCCTATAAGACCATACGAGATGGTGAGGGTGATAAGTATGAGTATCTGTAATAGCGGAGAGGCTATGTTAAAGATATACAATTCTTTTTTTGCTGCTTGAGCCTGAAGGAGAGTCAGTGGAACCGTATTCGATACGACGATGAGTGACAGTGCAAATATTTGAGAATAGAAAATTGCGTCGTCATAGGCGGGAAAGAAGAGATGAAAAAAGAATGGTGCAATGAGAATGTAGAACACAGTGACTGCAACCAGTGCCACGGTATACAAACCCATTCTTCCCCAGAAATTCGCCTGTATCTCCGTGACACTCCGATTCGAAAACTTTGGAAATGCAAGAGAAGCCACGTTGTTAAACAGACCTTTAATTTGTTCGGGAAGGGCAGTTGCAAATGTGTACACTGCCAGCTGTTGCGCGCCCAGATAGTGGTACACAATAAGTTTGTCGACCTGCTGTGCAATCGTGTTCAACACATTCATAACACTGAAGTGGAAGCCGACCCTCGTAAGGTCGGGATTCACCTCGGAATTGGGACGGTACGTGCGATAGGTAAGGAAGCCGAAGAAAAGCCCCGTCACGACATTTCCGAGGAGATAGGTCGCGACGAACACTAGCGGGTTCTTGAAATAGAACATCGCTCCGAGCGACAGCAATGCAGGAACGGCGTTCGTTCCGATTCCGTAGAGCGAGTAGCGCATAAAATCCTTCTTCCCCTCCAGGAAGGCCGCAAAGAGGAGGGCTGGCTGCATGAGCGGCCCGAATACGGCGATGATGAGGAGACCGAATCCGAGTTCACCGTTTCCCGCCCAGAAGTAGTAAAGACTCGTACCGAGCGCAAGTAGTGCCATAGGCAGACTCCATACGAGCGAAAGTTTAAATGAACGCAGATATGTTCCTTCAAACCCGCGTGCGACAGCCTGGACCACCGCGGTCGGAAGGCCGGTAAATCCAAACGCGGTTAGAATCCAGAAAATGGAGAGTAGGTAGCGATACGTGCCGTACACTTCCTTTGGTACGAAGTGAGCAAATGCTATCGAAAGAAGAAGCGCGGAAAGGGCGACGCCTACCTGGCCAACGGCAAGCCACCAGCTGTTGCGAAACAGATAGACCATATCGGTCTTGGTGTAACGCTCGGTAAAGCGCAGAAAGCGCTCAAATGTTTCGACTATGCGATTGTACATATATATATAGTAAGCCCCCCACGGAAAGCGGGCGAGCCTATACTATTCTAAACTCCGTGTGAGATACTCAGGTGGCAACCGCCATGCACACTATCTTTGAAATAGGGCGTTCAGCCCTGAAACTCCTGCTGGGTAAGGGGACTGTCCGTTCATACAGTCAGGATGGCGAAGATATTCTGGCCGGAGTTTTTTTGCGCAATCCAAAGGGCACATACGTCGACGTGGGTGCCTACCACCCCGTTTTGTATTCCAACACCTACTCGTTCTACCGACGAGGATGGAGCGGGCTTGTTATAGATGCGAATCAAAGTCTGCGTCCTCTGTATCGTTTCTTCCGTCCACGCGATACGTTTGCGAACGCGGGAGTGGCGCGTGAAGTGGGGGAGCATGCCTATCATGAATTCTCCGACGGAGCCTATAACACGTTCAGTGACGAGGAGGCCGTTACGCGCAAGGCCCAGAACTACCCGACCTATCTGCGCACACGGACCCTCCCACTGCGCCCTCTGCGCGACATAATCAAAGACGCTGGCATCACGCAGGTAGACTTCCTCTCGATAGATATCGAAGGCTTGGATATGGAAGCTCTCGAATCGTACGATTGGGATATGCCACCGCGGGTAATCGCAATTGAGGACAACACCTTCTCGGTTGAAAAAGCTTCATTAAGTCCTGCCTACCTCTTCCTGACGGCGAAAGGGTACATTCTTGGGGCCCTTGCGCCACGCACCCTGATTTTCGTCAAGGAATAGGCGAGAGTGGTATAGTTCTTCGCATATGACCATGAAAGATCTGGCCCGTTGGGCCGTATACGTGCCGCTCTTCATTATTCCGTTCCTTCCGCTCTACGTCGCAAATGACCTCTTTTTTCCATTCATAACCGGAAAGGGATACGCATTCCGTATCTTTGTCGAGTTTGCGCTTGGTGCCTACGTCGTACTCGCGTTCGCTGAACCGAAGTACCGTCCTCGCTTCTCCTGGACATTCGTACTCTATGGAGCCTTCATCTTGTGGATGCTTATTGCAGACCTACTTGGAGCAAATCCAAACAAGGCTATCTGGAGCAACTTCGAGCGCATGGAAGGATGGGTAACACTCATCCATGTCTTCGCGTTCTTTGTGGTGTCGGGAAGTGTTATCTCTGTAGATAAGTTGTGGCGCAAATGGTGGCTCACGTTTATTGGTGCCTCAGCACTTTTGTGTGCGTATTGTCTTCTCCAGCTCTCTGGAGCGATAACCATTCATCAGGGAGGTGTACGCGTGGACGGCACATTCGGTAACGCAGCGTACCTCGCGGCATACCTCCTCTTCGCGGCTGCAGTCACGCTGTGGCAGGCACTCGAGTCAAAGGGATGGCTCAAGTACATTCTCTACGTTCTCGCCGCAGTCCAAATCATAATTATTTTCTTCACCGCTACTCGCGGCGCGATAATTGGACTCGTTGGGGCAGCAGTCGTTGGGAGTGCTCTCTGGGCATTCGAGGCTGGTGGTAAGACACGCAAGATATCACTCGGTATTTTGGTCGGTATTCTCGTTCTTGCCGGAGGATTCTATATGGTTCGCCATAGTCCAATAATTCAGTCTGAGCCAACCCTCGCTCGCATATCGTCGATAGGTGTCTCTGACCTCACTGTGCGCGCCACACTCTGGAAAATGGCCCTTCAAGGCGTTGCAGAACGTCCTATTACCGGCTGGGGACAGGAAGGCTTTAACTACATATTCAATCAGTTCTATGAGCCGTCGCTCTATGCACAGGAGCCCTGGTTTGACCGTGCCCACAACGCCTTCCTCGACTGGCTCGTAGCAGGTGGTATTCCGGGATTCTTGCTCTTCATAGCTGCGTTTGCGATGGCCATACGGGCTCTCTACAAAGGTGGGGCCTCTCGTGAAGAACGCATACTGCTCATAGCTGCGCTCACAGCGTATGCGATTCAGGGTCTTGTCGTCTTCGACAATCTCTTCACCTACGTGCCTCTTGCGGCCATACTTGCGACCGCTCACGCCGTATCGTCACGTCCGTGGAAGAAGCTCGAAAGCATGCCGTCGGCTTCCGAACCAACGCTCCAGGTAGCGCTCCCGATTGCAGCAGTTGCTACTCTTATCCTTATTTGGATTGTAAACGTCCCAAATATCGCTGCGGCAGCGGAATTGGTGCGTGCAATTTCCATCAGCAACTCTGATATCACGCCGAACGTCGTGCTCTTCCAGAAGGCTCTCGGAGAGAACACGTATGCCCATCAAGAAATTCGTGAGCAACTCGTTATCTTCTCGAGCAACATAGCGAGCCAACAGCAAGGTACCTCGAGCGCACTTACTCAGCTCACCTCCTTCGCTCTGACTGAAATGGGTAAGGAAATAGCTGGTCAGCCGAAAGATGCACGCCTGCGCCTTGAATACGCACTTGGTTTCCGTATTGCAGGCGATTACCCGGATGCAATCAAACAAATTAAAATTGCGCACGAGCTTTCTCCGCGTAAGCAGTCCATCTTGCTTGAAGAAGGCATCGACTACTGGCAGTCCGGTGACTTCGCTAAAGCTAAAATAGTATTTGACCAGGCCTACGAGCTCGATACGTCATTTGACGCCGTTCTTGCGTACGCAGCTGCGGGTGATATCGCAGCAGGAGACATTGCAGGAGGTAAGAAACGTCTTATGGACAAAGTGGGAACGACTACTATAGATAGCGAGCCACTTATCCTTGCCTACTACCAAGCAAAGGATTACACCGATCTCGTCCTTGTGCTTGAACAACAGGTACGTGATCAGAATGGCTCAGCACAGGCATACTTCAGGCTCGCGGCAGGATATGCAGCAGCAGGTCGTGTAGCAGACGCGCGCGCCACCATACAGGCAGCTGCGGCCCAGCATCCGGAAGTGGCGGCTCAAGCAGCTGACTTCCTTCAGCACATACCTGCGGCTGGAAAATAAATGAAGATAGAGGAAAACGTATCGTTTTCTGCCCTCACTACACTTCGCGTGGGTGGAAGCGCTCGCTTCGTCCTCACGGTTACCTCAGACGAAGATCTACAAACCGCGCTCGCGTTCATACGCGAGCGCGGTTTGTCGTTCGTTGTACTTGGTGAAGGAAGTAATGTACTTCCTTCCGACGAGCCATACGACGGTGCGGTGATACGCATGTGCGTTACTGGTATCGCCTACGAGGAGCAGGGTGACACCGTGTACGTAACGGCCGGAGCAGGTGTGGGCTGGGACGAGCTTGTGCGTGCGTGCGCGGAGCATGCACTCTGGGGAATTGAGAACCTCGCCGGTATTCCGGGGAGCGTGGGAGCTGCTCCAGTACAGAACATCGGAGCATACGGTATGGAACTCAAACAGACCTTTGTGCGTGCACAGGTACTTGATGCTGCAGTCGGTCTGACTGAGTCGTTCGATGCAGAGCGGTGCCGATTCGGATACCGCGATAGCAGATTCAAACATGAACCGAATCTCATCATCACATCGGTTACGCTATCCCTTTCAAAAAAGGGTGAGCCCCAGATAGGCTACGCCGATTTAACGCGCGCCCGTGAAGAGGGTATGGACCTAACTACACCGGTCTCGATAGGGGAGAGTGTGCGTGCAATACGTTCGCTCAAGTTCCCAAACCTGCAGGAGTTCGGTACCGCAGGTTCTTTTTTCAAAAATCCAATTTTGACGCAGGAACAATTTGTGAGGCTCGCCGAGCGTCACGGCGCCGTGCCAAGCTTTCCCCAGGAGAACGGAATCAAAGTACCGCTCGCGTTCATTTTGGATCGCGTCTTGCAACTACGTGGATTTCGAAAGGGCCCGGCATTTCTTTTTGGTAATCAGCCGTTGGTACTTGTCGCTGACACCGGCGCAACTGCACAGGACGTTGACGCACTCGCATCTGAGATTGAATCAAGAGTGTTCGATGCAACAGGAATTACTATTGAACGCGAAGTGCGTGCGCTTACGGCGCATGAAGGAAAAATATTTTCGTAAAAATATTTTTATGTTTGCGAAAGTTATCCACACATAAAAAAAATAACGCACAAAAAAATTATTTGCGCGTAATAATACTCATAGAACACATTCGCGTGAAATTTATTTAGCTTTACGCGGGTGGGTCGACAATATCAGTCGTAGAAAATATACATATACCTATGGCAGCAAAGAAGAAGGCCGCAAAGAAGACTACGAAGCGCAAAGCCGCTAAGAAGACGACTAAGAAGGCCGCAAAGAAGACCGTCAAGAAGGCAGCAAAGCGCAAGACCGCAAAGCGCAAATAATCCGAAAGGATTTTAGGAAAAGACCTCTCGCAAGAGAGGTCTTTTCCTATAGAGAGAAACCCTTTCAGAGCCTTCAAATACGGGGTATAATTGCTAACTATGGCGGGTTTCTTAAGCAAAGTATTCACCCAAAACCAATCAGCGACCTTTATTAAGGCCGGTCAGCCCGTTATTGCGAAGGCAAACGCTCTCGCACCAGAGTTTGAGGCGTTGTCTCAAGAAGAGCTCAGGAAGCGCCTCCAGGGCGTACAAGAACGTACTGGTGGCCTCGTTGTAAAAGACGAAGACGTGGCAGAAGTATTCGCGTGTGTACGCGAAGCTGCACGCCTCACTCTTAAGGAGCGTCACTACGATGTTCAACTCATGGGCGGACTTGTACTCGCTAAAGGAAAAATTGCGGAGATGCGCACCGGAGAAGGTAAGACTCTTGTTGCAACTCTTGCTGTAACGTTGCGAGCACTCGCAGGAAAGGGTGTGCATGTCGTGACGGTGAATGATTATCTCGCACGTCGCGACGGTGCGTGGATGGGACAAATCTACGGCTACCTCGGTCTTACACTCGGTGTCGTCACTTCCGGTGGTTCCTATATATATGATCCGTCGCATGTGCCACAGTCGGAAGACGACGCACGCGATGAAACAGGCTCGTTCCGAGTTTTTTATGATTTCCTTCGTCCCGTTACCAAGCACGAGGCCTACGCTGCCGACATTACATACGCAACCAACAACGAGCTCGGTTTCGACTATCTTCGTGATAACACTGCATACGACCAGTCGCAGATAGTGCAACGCGGCCATCACTACGCCATCGTAGACGAAATAGACTCCATCCTTATTGATGAGGCGCGCACACCGCTGATTATTTCAGGCCCCGCCGAAGATGCGGAACAGCTTTACGCAAAGTTTGCCGAGATAGCATCAACTCTCAAAGAAGAAAAAGATTACAGCATTGATGAAAAACAGAAGGCCATACAGCTCACACCCGACGGCATCACGAAGGCAGAAGTCGCTCTTGGCATTGAAAATCTCTACACCGAGGGCGGTATGAAGTATGCGCATCATCTCGAGACTGCCGTACGTGCCAAGGCTCTCTTTAGTAAGGATAAAGAGTACGTCGTGCAGAACGGCGAAATTCTCATTGTGGACGAATTTACGGGTCGCCTTCAGCCGGGCCGTCGCTGGTCAGAAGGCCTCCATCAGGCGATTGAAGCTAAGGAAGGGGTGCCCATTCAGCGCGAGACACGCACCTATGCGAGTGTGACGTTCCAAAACTACTTCCGCATGTACGAGGCTCTGGGGGGCATGACGGGTACCGGACTTTCCTCAGAAGAGGAGTTCTATACGGTGTACGGACTCGATGTCGTTGTCGTCCCGACGAATCGCGCTATCGCACGTATCGACCATGATGACTTTATTTTCCAGACGAACGAAGGTAAATACACAGCACTCACCCGCGAAGTGAAGGAGTTGAATAAGAAAGGACAGCCTGTGCTTGTTGGTACCGTGTCCATTGAAGACAATGACGTCGTCGCTGACTATTTCCGTACAGCAGGTATTCCGTTTGAAGTACTGAACGCAAAGAACCATGAACGGGAAGGCGAGATAATCGCGCAAGCCGGACGTCGCGGTCGCGTTACGGTTGCTACCAACCTCGCTGGGCGCGGTGTCGACATCAAGCTCGGTGGAGCGCCAGTGATTGCGGAAGAATATGAAGCCGTAAAAGCTCTCGGAGGTCTTGCCGTTATCGGTACCGAACGCCACGAGGCGCGACGTATAGATAATCAGCTACGTGGTCGCGCTGGTCGCCAAGGCGACCCGGGAGAGACACGATTCTTCGTGTCGCTTGAGGACAAGCTCATGCGCGTGTTTGCGTCCGACATGCTTAAAAACGTCATGGGTACGTTCAAGATTCCTGTAGATGAACCGATTGGTAGCGGCATGATTACAAAGTCACTCGAGACCGCGCAAAAGCGCATTGAAGGCTTTAATTTCGATTCACGTAAACAAGTGCTCGCCTACGACGATGTGCTCAATACGCAGCGCCTAGCGGTCTACAAAGACCGCCGTACCGCGCTCCTTGGCACCATGGAAGACATCGAGAACCGCGTGAAAGAGCTCATTGCGGGAGATACGGAGGCAGAGAAGGCATTTGGCGAGAAGCAGAAGGAAATAGGGCGTGAACAGTTTGCGATGCTCCTGCGTCGCCTCGTACTCCAGGTGATAGATGCGTTCTGGCTCGAGAACCTCGAGACTATGGAATACCTCCGTCGCTCGGTGTCGCTCCGTGCATATGGCCAACGTGACCCACTGATTGAATATCGACGTGAAGGGCTTACGCGTTTCAATCTTATGCAGGAGGGAATTGCAGGTAGCGTTCGCGAAGCTCTTCCACGCATCATGCCTGCCGACGATGCACGCATTCGAGCCGAAGAAGAACGTACGCGTCGCGCGCTTGTAGCCGCGAGCGAAGGAGAAACAGAGGTAACCGCTCAGGCACCTATTGTGAACGAAGGACTTCAGTACGGACGTAATGATGAAGTCACTATCAAGAAAGGGAATGAGAAGCAGACGCTGAAATATAAAAAAGCCGAGCCGTTACTCGCACAGGGTTGGGCTATCGTCACCGACTAACCGCTCCGTAAGGAGCGGTCTTCGGTACTAGCCATACGGCACGATACCAGGTAGGGTGGACGGATATGGCACTCATAGACCAAATAACTCTCCATACAACAGCCGGCCGTGGTGGCGACGGTGTCGTTCGTTGGCTCCATATCAAGGGTACCAACAAGGGTGGACCTGCTGGTGGCGACGGAGGTCGCGGTGGCGACATAGTCATCGAAGGCGTTCGTGATCTCGCGATACTTTCCCAGTATCGTTTCAATAAGAAATTCAAAGCGGAAAACGGCTACCCTGGCGAACAGAACAATCGTCACGGAGCAGACGGCTTGCCGGTCATCATCAAAGTACCTGTCGGTACTATCGCTCGGAATACTACTACCAAAGATGTCGTCGAGATTCTCGAGGAAGGTCAGCGTGAAGTCATCTACAAGGGTGGACCGGGCGGGTTCGGAAATGCCCACTTCAAAAGCTCCATTCATCAGAATCCCTACGAGGCTACGAAGGGTAAGCCGGGGGGTACTGGGGATATCGAAATCAGCCTAAAACTCATCGCGGACGTGGGCTTCATTGGCTTCCCGAACGCTGGAAAATCCTCACTCCTGAACGAGCTTACTCGTGCTCGCTCGAAGGTTGCCTCCTATGCGTTCACTACACTCGACCCACACCTCGGTGACTTCTACGGACATATCATTGCGGACATCCCAGGCATCATCGAAGGAGCCTCGTCCGGAAAAGGTCTCGGTTCTCGCTTCCTCAAGCACATAGAACGCACTAAATTTGTTGTACATCTCGTCTCGGCTGAACAAGAAGACCTCGCTTCGGCATATAGGTCCATACGCAACGAGCTAGCAACCTTCGGTCGCGGTCTTGAAGATAAGCGAGAAATCGTCGTACTTTCGAAGACGGATCTACTTGATGGGGAAGGGGTAAAAAACGCCCTCGCTACCCTTGGGCAGGTCTCCGGAAAGGAGGTTATTCCACTCTCCATTCTCGACGCCGAACTCGTAAAGTCTTTCTCGGATCGGCTCGCTCTCGAGCTCAAAGCGGGAGCTGCTTAGCTTGCGGGGCTGGCGTTGCCAGTGCAAGATGTGCACATGAGCGACTGGCGAACTACCATAGGACTCGAGGTCCACGCTGAACTAGCGACAAAGACCAAGATGTTCTGCGACTCTCCGAACGACTCGGAGGAGACTCGTCCGAATGTAAACGTCTGCCCGATTTGCATGGCACATCCGGGAACGCTTCCGGTCATAAACCGTTCCGCTGTGGAGCATGTGCTGCGTGTCGGCACGGCTCTCAAGTCGAAGCTTGCAGACTATACCGAGTTCGATCGCAAGAGCTATTTCTATCCGGACATACCGAAGGGCTACCAGATTAGTCAGTACGAATTTCCACTCGTGTCGGGCGGTGAACTAAATGGTGTTGCGATTACGCGCGTTCATCTCGAAGAAGATACGGCTCGCTCATCGCACCTGCCTGCCGGCAAGGCAGGTGCAGGAGGTGTAAGTCTGGTTGATTTTAATCGTGCCGGTGTACCGCTCATGGAGCTCGTGACGGAGCCGGTTATACATGATGCAAAGACGGCCGGCGACTTCGCTCGCGAACTACAGCTTGTACTTCGTACGCTTGGCGCCTCACACGCAAATCTCGAAAAGGGAGAGATGCGTATCGAAGCGAATATTTCTGTATCAAAAACAGATACTTTTGGTACAAAGGTTGAGGTAAAAAACCTCAACTCCTTCCGCTCGGTTGAGCGTGCTATCGACTACGAAGTAGCTCGTCAAATAAAGCTCATAGAGAGTGGGGGAGCAGTCTCTCAGGAGACGCGTGGCTGGGACGAGAATAAACAGCAGACCTTTAGCCAGCGCGTTAAGGAAGGGAGCGCCGACTACCGCTACTTCCCGGAGCCGGATCTTCCGAAGCTCGTACTGTCCGACATGACGCAGTGGAGCGAAGACACGTTACGTACCACACTTCCTGAATTGCCGTGGGAGCGACGTGCACGCTACGTCGGCATGGGACTGAAAGAAGAAGACGCTGCAATGCTTTCAAGTGACTTGGAGCGGGTAGCGTACTTTGACGTTATTGCAGCGCACCTCGAGAATGATCCTGCACTCATTAAGATTGCGTCCAACTATCTCTTGAATGATGTCGGAGAAACAACGCCTCCTACGCACACTGCGTTCGTAGAGCTTATTCGTATGATTGCGGACAATAAGATTTCCTCCCGGGGTGCCAAGGACGTTCTCAAAATCCTTATGGAAAAAGGAGGAGACTCGGCGCTCACCGTCGCTTCCGAAGCAGGTCTTCTCCAGGACAGTGACCCTGAAGCACTCAGGGGCATCGTAAAGAGTGTCCTGGTGGAGCATGCTGGTGTCGTGAGCGAGTACAAAGAGGGGAAACAGAGCGTACTACAGTTCCTCATAGGTCAGGGAATGAAGGCCAGTAAGGGTGCCGGTAATCCAGCGCTTATTCGTGAACTCATGCTTGAGGAGCTCAGCTAAATCTCCGTACTTCGTTTCCAGGCATCTTTTTTTGGACACTGTTCATAACCTATTTCAAACGAGACGAGATAGCATATACTGCATACATGGATGAAATAACTCTCGATGACAAGAAGTACCTCTCGTCACGCCAGGCAGCGAAAATAACGGGGTATGCGAAGGATTATGTGGGCCAGCTCTGCCGTGAGGGAAGAGTGGACGCTCGATTGGTTGGCCGCAACTGGTATGTCCTCGAAACGTCGATTTTAGACCACCGTTTTGGTGCAGAAGAGCCTAAAAATGCGGCAATCTCAGTCCCGGAAGCCCCTGCTTCTACCTGGCAGGCACCCATCTATACCAACGAATCCATTCGAACTGTTCCTGAACTTACTCCTAAGCCTGTTTTTATAGCGCCTGTAGAGCCAATTGCAGAGGAAACAAAGGTGCTTTCCGATATGCAGTCAGCATGGCAGGAATGGTTTGAGCAACAAAATAAAGCTCAAAAGACTCTTCCTGATGCAGATGAGATGCTCCTAGAAGACCACGTAGAAGGCTCCCGGGCGTCTATAGAGCCGGAAATAGAAGAGACCGTAGAGGAAGAAGAGTCAATTCTTGATGCTGATGAGACACCAATACACATAGAACGTATTACGCCCGCGCCTGTCGAAGCAGTCCGACCTCAGAGTCGTGAAAGAACAGCTGTTTTTACAAGGAATCATGAGGTGGTAGCTACAGCAAAGACGCGTCCTGTGTACAGGGAAGAGGAGTATCTGTCACCGCGTGCTCGTCGTACCATGTCACGCACACCGCGAGGAAGCGGCACTATAATGCGCGCAGTACTTTTTTCCATCATGGGATTGGTAATAGTTATTACCGTGCTCGGAAGTGGATCTCTCGATACTCTTGTAGAGAAATCAAACGCTCAATCGTTTATAACTGACTTCTTTGCAGGAATACAGCACATAGGCAAGTAAATAAAGCATATCTCGGATAGAAGAGATGTTATAATTAATTGCAGAGATCGAGAGCACATCACGAAGTGACAGGGAGTACATTGTTAGGGTGGCAATTTGAATACCGGCGGGTTGTGAAGTAAATAGAGAGAAAAACGCCGTAGCAGAGGTCAAAATGGCATACTATTCGTCTCGGAGTGCGCAAAATATTGCACTGCATGAAAATTTAGTAAGAAATGCAATTGTGCTTGACCCGGTGTCAAATAAAAATGTTTTGATGAAAACATGAATTTCGCCAAAAGCAAATTTTACTTTTTTGTACTTTTTCTAAAATTCTATTTCATTTAGATTTTGCAGCGTTCTTTTCTCCAACTTTCTTCTGTTCGAAGGGGAATCAAATTGTTATCCACACGCATTTTATTTTTTACCACTTGAAGTGACAAGAACTCAGATAGAATCTAGAGAACTTGCTCATTTGCATGGAGACAAAAACAACTTCTTCTCACTACGTCACTACGAAAGAAGCTTCGAAGATTTCGGGGTACAACTCGACGTACCTCGGACAACTCTGCAAAGAGGGGAAAATAGCCGGCGAAAAGAAAGGTCGTTCATGGAATATTGATAGTGGTTCTCTCAAAGCATTTGTGCTTGATCGTGAGGAGCGTCGTAAGGAAATTGCCAACCAGCTGGCTGCAGAGCGTCTACAGCGCTACAGGGATAGAACCTTCGGCGTGCAACTCTCTCGTGTTCTTCCGCCAGGAAGAACCGTTGCTGTAGCTCTTGCGGTTACGGTCCTAGCTATTGGCGCTATCGGAGGTAGTTCAGCAATGCTCACCAGCCTAAAGACCGGTGCGCCCGTAGTAGGACTTGCTGCCGCAACGACAGCGCCACAAATTGGTTTTGCGGAACGTTTCGCTCTTTTCACCTACCGCACGGTTAACGGAATTTTCTCAAGTGGTATGCGTCTCGCTTCACTGTTTGGACATAGTGATATCGCACTTGCGCCAAGCGCTCCGCCCTCGGGTCGTTCGCCACCGGGCATCGTGTATCGCACTGGCACTTCGACGACGCAGTCTATTCGTACACAAGTCATCAACCAACACATTGTATTTTCTGGTATTAGCGAAGCGGACCTCGATACGCACATTGATGCCTATTTAAATAATTCGCTTCCATTACTTCGTCAGCGCATAAATCAAGAAAACGCATATGCCGTTTACGCTCCGCAGACAACCGTCATATCAAACACGACGTTTAGTACCGACAATCTTGCTATCACGAACTCAAGCTTCAGCGGCACGAGCATAACTGCGCAAACGCTTGCACTCTCTGGAGCTGCAAGTATTTCCGGTTCTTTTAGTGCAGCGACTTCTACGCTTGCAACAACGACCATTACAAGTACCCTTACTCTTTCAAAAATACTAGGACTTACACAATGCCTCCACGTCGATGCACTTGGGAATGTTTCCGGGACGGGAGTTGATTGTGGTACAAGTAACGGAGTCGTCAGCACTACAAGTCCGAACACGTGGATAGCGCTCCAACAGTTCAATGGAGCTGCGTCTACAACCGCCCTCTCCGTCTACAACAATGGATTCTTTGGTGCCACAGCAACCTCGTCCTTCTCAAGCACAGGTGCACTCACTCTTGCTGGCGGCCTAAACGGTCCACTTCAAGCAAATAATGGCCTCGTTAGCGCGACTTCATCGGTCGGTGTTTTGTACGGAGGTACTGGAATCACGTCAGCTCCTACATACGGCCAAATACTTGTCGGTAACGCTCTTGGTGGGTACACACTCACTGCTACAAGTTCGCTCGGTATTGCCGGAGCCTTCACTGCCACCTACCCAATCCTGTACTCGGGTAACGTGCTCACGCTTGCGTTCGGAACAACGACCCCGAATTCGTGGAGTCAGTTGCAACAGTTCAATGGAAATGCTTCAACCACACAGCTTACATCATCCGGCACGCATTTTTGGCCACCAACGGCAGTAGCAGAGTGGAAATCGGCACCACGACCGGCACAGGCGCGGTGTTTGAGGTATACAACGATCTTTGGGCAACCAACCGCGTTCGCACTAACAACTACACAGGCACTTTTGCCGCAGATAATTCATTTGGAGGCGTAACGCTTTTCGTTGATTCGAACGCACCGCTTATATTCGGTACCAACAACACTGAGCGAGGCCGCTTCTCTGCTACCGGCCAGTTTGGCATTGGCTCATCCTCTCCATCCGCACTCCTCTCGGTGGGTGGAGCTTCCTACCTTGGTGGCGATCTTACCGCAACCGGCACCGTCGCCTTCGCCGGCCTTTCCTCAGGCCTCGTTGGTTCCAACAATGGAACCCTCTACTCACTCGCCACGTCAACCGGATTCGTTACTTCGCTCGCTGCAGGTGCTGGCATAAACGTCTCGGGTGCTACAGGTGCAGTCACCATCACCAATACGGGCGTTATCGCCGTTGGTCCAACCGGCCAAACAACTACTGGCACAGCACTCTTCGCAACCAGCACCACCGGTACTGACTTCACCATCACCGGTGCAGGCTCAACCATCACCTTCAACCTTCCAA
>JBBRPE010000006.1:0-38910 GCA_038228545.1 Minisyncoccia bacterium
CCTGGCACTCTCTCCGGTCTCAGAGCCATTCATCGAACGCTTTAACCGCGGCATTATTCTCGGACCTGACGGCGCAAAGATGTCGAAGAGTAAGGGAAATGTCATTAATCCTGACGAAGTCGTTGGTAAGTTCGGCGCGGACGCAGTGCGTATGTATCTCGCCTTTATCGGTCCGTACAACGAGCCCGGACACTACCCATGGAATCTTGATGGAACATTCGCCATGCGTAAGTTCCTCGATCGTGTCTACGCGCTCTTCGAACGCATGACTGATATAGAATCGACTATAGACGTACAGCGCGCGCTTGCTACGGCAATCGATAAGGTTTCGAGTGACACGGACCGATTTAAGTTCAACACCGCTATCTCAGCGCTCATGGTGCTCGTTCGCGAGCTTGAGAGCGTCACGCAGCTGCCAAAAGAAGCACAGCGCATCCTGCTCATTCTTTTGGCACCGTACGCCCCGCATCTTGCTGAGCACTTATGGGAAACGCTCGGTGAGGAGGGAAGTGTGCATGCTGCTTCGTGGCCCGTTGTGGACGAATCCATGCTTACGGCAACGAGCGTTGTCCTGGGTGTACAGGTCAACGGGAAGAAGCGTGGTGAAATCACGCTTGCACCTGATGCGTCTGAAGATGAAGCGCTCATACTCGCCCGTGAGATTCCGAGCATTACCCAACTCTATGCAGAGGGCGCACCAAAGCGCGTAATATATGTGCCAGGACGCATCCTCAATATTGTGGTGTAATTCGTCCCCAGCACTTATTTGACGGATTTGGTTCTATTTGATATAACTATAACACACATCACTTACGAATATGGCAAAGAAAACAGCTGTCACCAAGGTCTCATCCAAGAAAGCGCCTGCAAAACTGGCCTTCGATAGCTCCGTACTCGTTAAGAAACTCCTTGCTGAGGTTCCTGAGCGCGCACGCGAAGTACTTGTATTTCGTTTCGGGCTGGGCACCTCTGCTACACGTGAGACGCTAGAAGCTATCGGCGAGCGCTGGGGTATTACCCGCGAGCGTGTCCGTCAGATTGAGGCTTCCGGCATTGAAGCTATTCGTCATTCCCGCGCTTTCCGCGAGTCTGAAGGCTCCTTTGACGAACTTCGCATTTACATCGAAGCACAGGGCGCTATCGTACCTGAGGACGCTCTCCTTGCAGGGCTCGCCAGTGACGAAAAAAGCCGTAACCGTTTCCGCTTCCTTCTCGTCGTCGGTAGCTCATTCTTTCGCGAACGCGAGACGGATGATTTCTATGCACGCTGGCACGTTGACCACCACACAGCCGAAGTGGTCCACTCAGCTCTTACTCGTCTCTACTCAACACTCGATGATGCAGAAGTGCTTTCAGAGGGAGAAATTGTCAATCGCTTCCTTGAGGAGTTGAAGGAGGTGAACTCAGCGTATCGCAATGAGGAAATACTTAAGCGCTGGCTCTCGCTTTCAAAGAACATTTCAAGCAATCCACTTTCTGAATGGGGCAAGGCAAATGCGCCCGCTATCCGTACCAAGGGTATTCGCGACTACGCCTACCTCGTTATCAAGCAGAAGGGTGAGCCTATGCACTTCAGCGAAGTGGCGAAGGCTATTGGGGACGTCTTCTCAAAGAAAGCACATGTCGCCACCACACATAACGAGCTCATTAAGGATTCCCGCTTCGTGCTTGTCGGTCGTGGTCTCTACGCACTTGCTGAGTGGGGCTTCTCTCCAGGCGTCGTGCGCGACGTGATTAAGGATGTACTCAAGAAGAAGCCGCTTACACGTGATGAAGTCATTGAAGCAGTTAAGAAGGTCCGCTATGTTAAGGACAACACTATTCTGGTGAATCTTAACGATACTCGGTACTTCAAGAAGACTAAGGAAGGTAAGTACTCTTCAGCATAATTTCTCCAGTTCAGTATCTATACAAAAGAACGCCGCGGTAACGCGGCGTTCTTTTGGTATACTTTGGCTATGTCCTCAGGCGGTGGCTTCGATTTTCTCCATACGTTGCATGATAGAGGCGTTCACGTCTCGGCGCGTCCGTTCATTATTGCGTTCATAGCAGGAAATATTGCATTTCTTACACTCGACCCTGCGCAAACGCTCCGAAACTTTGAGTTCATTATGCTCATTTCTCCATTGTGGTTGCCTATACTTATCGGCCGTTTCGCCTTTCTTCGATGGATAAGTTCTAACCGCTTCGCGACGCTCGCGAAGCACGAGCACATACTGCTTGAATTACGCATACCGCGCGACGTTCGCAAGACACCACTCGCCATGGAGGCTGTTTTTTCCAGTTTGCATCTCACTGGTGGGGAGTCCACGTGGTGGAAGCGTATCGTAAAGGGAGCTATGCGCCCGGTGTGGTCCTTCGAGATAGTGTCGCTTGGTGGCCGTGTGCATTTCTACATTTGGACACGTACGGCGCTTAGGCGCGGTCTCGAAAGTTATTTCTATGCGCAGTACCCAGGTATTGAAATCGTTGAAGCTACCGATTACAGCCTTTTGACTGATCCATCACATGATCCGTACGAGGTGTGGGGCACTGAATATGAGTTCACAAAAGGTACGGATGCATACCCGTTCCGCACCTATCCTGAATTTATAAAGCCGGATTCACCCCTTGCTAAGCCAGAGGAGCAAATAGACCCGCTCGCGCAAATAATAGAACTGCTTGGGTCAATAGGACCAAAGGAGCAATTTTGGTTACAAATCATGATACGCGGGACAAAGGGTGAGAAATTCTGGGGACGCAAAAATCCCGATGGCTCAAAATATACCATCAAGAACGAAGCGGCCGTAGAACTCGAAAAACTGCGCAAGAAGACAGTGACTATAAAGAAGCAGGTCACTGGCACGGGCGATGTTATAGATGTAGAAAGCTTCCCAAATCCGTCGCGAGGTGTGCAGGCGAGTATGGAAGCAATTGAAAAGAAAATTAGTAAACCGCTATTCGACGTCGGTATTCGTTCCCTCTACACAGCACCAAAAGATGCATACCAAGGCATCATGATTGGGCACCTTATCGGGTTATTCCGTGGCTTTAGTTCTGAAGAAATTAACGGCTTCGGTATCACGCGTTGGTTTGCAAATTATGATGATTGGCCTTGGGAAGACCCGCATGGACGACATCAGGCACACACCGCGCATGGACTCGTGGACGCGTATAGACGTCGTTCCTACTTCGCTGAGCCATACCGTATGCCGTGGATGCTCATGAATGCGGAAGAACTAGCGACGCTCTATCACATTCCATCGTCGGGAATTACGACGCCGTCGCTACCGCGTATTCAGTCGTCAACCTCTGAAGCGCCGTCTAATCTACCAACGTAGCGTGAGTCTCGTATGACAGTTCAGAATTTTGTAGGAATGGTGCTGTATATCCTTGAGATGCATTTTTCGCGTCTGAAGTACTTCTATAGTGCTCTGGGTACTGCGTTGGTGCTACTGGTCGTGGCTGCATGTCTCGCACTCTTCTCTGCGCCACCGGGATTTCCTACGGGTACCTACATAACGATTGACTCAGGCACGAGCGTGGGCCTTGCTGCAAGCGAGCTTCGCCAGCAACACGCTATATCTTCTCGTCTTTTGTTTAAAGTGTTGTATCGTTTTATTCCAAATGTACATGGTGTGCAGAGTGGCACATACGTTTTCGAAGAACCGGTCGGTATACTGACAGTTCTTTGGAATATAACTCATGGCATTTCAGGTATACCGCGTATCAAAGTAACCTTTCCCGAAGGTACTACCGTGCGTCAAATGGGAGCCGCACTTGCGAAAGTAATACCGGAGTTTAACGAACAGAAATTCGATTCACTCGCTCTTGGGCGAGCAGATTCTTACGAAGGCTACCTTTTCCCGGACACCTATTTCTTTCTTCCGGAAACAACTGAAGTTGACGCAGTGCAAATCATGCATGACAACTACCTGACCCGTACTAAAGCGCTTTACGCTGAACATACCTCGTTTGGAAAAGCGGAACGAGAAGTGGTAACAATGGCCTCGATTCTCGAAGGAGAAGGAAAAACCCTCGAGGATAAACGCGTGATAGCCGGCATACTGTGGCACCGTATAGCTATCGGCATGGCGTTACAGGTGGATGCAACGTTTGGTTACAGCTATGGTCAAACAGGTTACGTACCCACGCAAGCAGACCTTACGGGCAATTCTGCCTATAATACCTATCGTATGAAAGGTCTTCCTCCGACACCGATAAATAATCCCGGCCTCGTGTCGCTCCAGGCGGCTCTTACTCCGACCGCGTCCAACTACCTCTACTATCTGACGGGTGACGACAGACAAATGCATTACGCAAAGACATTCGCTGAGCACATAGCAAACCAAAAGAAGTATTTAAAATAAAGAAATCGCGGGCGGCAGGTTAGTGCGGCCGCCCGCGACAGTGCTGAGCTGAATAGAATTAATCGACATGGAACAGCTCCCTCATGTTTCCATCGACTATTTCGTACGCATCAATGACTTGGTCATCCCATGCGGCAAGTAGGCTGCGTTTGTGGAAGTTGTACAGAATTCCGTAGCCGTTCCACCCATCGGGAATGAACCACTGTATTCCACGGATGTACTCCATGCTTCCCCATAGTGAGAGCGGCCCCTCGATACGCTTTGTAAGCGTCGGATTACGCGGATTACGAAGCTCGAGACCTGGGTGCTGCCGGAGAATAGTGACGCGTATTTGAGTCGTATGGACCTGAGTTGCTGAAGTCAAAGAACACACCTCCTTCAAAAATTGTTGTCACTCGTGTACGTACATATCATTACAACTTCACGGCACCTGTCAAGGATGCTATATAAAGACTATGAATTCAGTCCGCGGGAAGAAAGTATTTGTGGGACTCTCTGGTGGAGTGGACTCGGCAGTAACTGCCGCTCTCCTCAAGCAGGAGGGTGCGGACGTCTATGGAGTATTTATAAAGGGTTGGTACCCACCAGAACTCCCTTGTACGTGGGCGACTGACAGACGTGACGCCATGCGTGTTGCGGCAGCTTTACACATTCCATTTCACACACTCGATGCCTCTCTAGAATATAAGAAGTCAGTTATCGACTATATTATTTCGGAATACGGGAAGGGTCGTACACCTAATCCAGACATCATGTGCAATCGGGATGTGAAATTCGGAGCGTTCTATAAATTTGCACAGGAGCACGGAGCCGATTTCATTGCGACTGGTCATTATGCTCAGCAACTAGATGGCTCGCTCGTTCGTGGAGTTGATGCCGAGAAAGATCAGAGCTATTTTCTCTGGGCTAGTAGTGGGGAGGCACTGGCCCACACGCTTTTCCCGCTCGGCGGACTGCATAAATCCGAAGTGCGCGTTCTTGCAGAAGGCTTTGCACTTCCAAATGCCCGAAAAAAGGACAGTCAGGGAATTTGTTTCCTTGGTCCGGTGTCGATGGACGATTTCCTACGCGCTGAGCTTACCTGTAAGCCCGGCAGTGCTCTCAATGAGCGGGGGACAACGGTAGGTACACATGATGGTGTTCTTCTCTACACGCTCGGTGAACGCGTCACGCTTGCAGACGCAGCGCCCGGACCTTGGTATGTCCTTAAAAAAGATATTCACGCTAATGTGCTTATCGTTGGTAAGGAGCGACAAACGGCGCTCGCGCCCTTTGCGCTCACCCTTAGTCATACGAACTGGTTTTCTTCTCCAGAACGTGCCACAGACCTCGTTTCCCAATTCAGATACCACGGCCCAAAGGTGCCCGGTACCTATGACGCGAGCGTGCAGGCATTTATTCCTGCGGAGCCACTCACTGAGCCAGTTGCTCCCGGACAATCACTCGTTCTCTATCAGAATGATGTCGTAATCGGGGGTGGTATCATCGGGTAATGCCAGTGGTACAAATTGTTAAAACCGACGGAACCGTTGAGGCGTTTGACGGCACAAAGCTGGAGTTTTCGTTACGCAGAGCTGGCGCGACTGTCCACACCGCCGAGCGCATTCGTCATACTATCGAAAATTCCATAGCGGCTGGTGCAGCAACGCAGGAGATTTATAAGCGTGCATTTCAAATGCTTCGTCATGATGCGCGCCCTGCTGCAGCGCGCTACAGCCTGCGTCGAGCTCTTTTTGAATTTGGTCCGTCCGGGCATCCGTTTGAAAACTATGTCTCGGAATTGTTTAAGAAGGAGGGCTGGGAGGTTGAGTACCGAAGAATGATTCAGGGTAAATGTGTTGCGCACGAAGTCGATGTGTATGCGCACAGGAATGGAGAAACACTCGCCGCTGAGCTGAAATATCATAATGACCCTGGCTACAAGACCGACGTGAAGGTTGCGCTCTACGTGAAGGCACGTTTTGATGACATACAACAGTGTGACCCGACAATCGATAAGACATGCAAAGTCGACCAGGGCTTTCTAATCACGAATACAAAATTTACGCGCGATGCCGTGCAGTTTGCGAAGTGTTCCGGCATACAGCTCCTCGGTTGGAGCTATCCGGCAGAAGGAAGTCTCTATGACCGCATCGTGGCTACCGGTCTTTATCCGGTAACGGCGCTTACGATGCTTAAGAAAGCAGAAAAACGGCTTCTTATAGACCAAGGCATTGTTACCTGCGATCAGGTACGTGAGCATCACGAAGTACTGCGAGCATTGTCTATTCCAGCAGAGCGAGTTGGTTCGATTCTTGCAGAAGCAAACGTGTTATGTAACACCTATTCATAGGAAGATATGGCTGACTTTATAAAAAAATACAATCCAAACAGAAGCGCTGATTGGAACTACGGCGGAGGCAAGTGGCGTCTTTCTCGCTCAAAGATTGAGGAGTTTGTAGAGTGTCCACGATGTTTTTACCTGAACAACAAGCTTGGAACGGCGCGTCCGCGTGGTCCAGCATTTACGCTTAACATTGCGGTCGACACACTCTTTAAAAAAGAATTCGATGCGCATCGCACTGCAGGTACGACGCACCCACTTATGAAGCAGTATGGAATAGATGCGGTGCCGTTTAAACATGCAAAGATGAATACCTGGCGTGAGAACTTCGAAGGCATCGAGTATTTCCACGAACCAACTGGCTTTACCATTTCGGGAGCCGTAGACGACATATGGGTAGCACCATCAGGCGAGCTTATGGTCGTTGACTACAAATCAACATCGAAGACAGGAACCATAACAACGCTCGACGATTCGTCGTGGAATGAACAGTATCAGCGTCAGATGGGTGTCTATCAGTGGTTGCTTCGAAATAATGGCTTTACTGTTTCAGACACCGGCTACTTTGTGTATGCGAACGCTTCGTCGGACAAAGAAGCTTTCGACGGCCAGCTTGAATTTGAAGTCACGGTTGTGCCGAGCACTGGAAAATCAGATTGGATTGACGACATTCTCCCAAAAATTAAAGAGGTGCTCGACGCAGGAATACTTCCGCCTTCAGGCAAGGACTGCGAGTACTGTCCCTACCGGGAAGCGGCAGGTAAGAAACTTCAAGCGGTCCACAAGGCAACGAAGAAATAAAACTGCTATGGAGGTTGCAATTGAACCGTCGTGGAAAGCCCAACTGGCGGACGAGTTCGAAAAAGCGTATTTCAAAGAACTGGCAGACTTTGTTAAGAAGGAATACGCCGAGGGTGCGGTGTACCCGCACCCTAAGAATATTTTTAACGCGTTTGAATATACTCCGTTCGATACGGTAAAAGTGGTCATTCTTGGACAGGACCCCTATCACGGGCAGGGCCAGGCGCACGGGCTTTCGTTCTCGGTTACCGAAGGTGTGCGTACTCCACCCTCACTCAGAAATATTTTTAAGGAAGTAGAAAGCGACACAGGAGAAAAGCCAAATGCCGACAGTGGCAATTTAGAGCGTTGGGCAAAGCAGGGGGTGCTTCTCCTGAACGCTACGCTTACGGTGCGTGCGAACACCGCTGGTTCGCACCAAGGACATGGCTGGGAAGCATTCACCGATGCGGTAATACAAAAGCTCTCAGACGAACGAGAGCATGTGGTATTCATTCTTTGGGGTAACTACGCCAAGTCAAAAGGCGCTCACATAGACCGTCATAAGCACCGCGTCATCGAGTCACCTCATCCGTCTCCTTTTTCTGCGTATAACGGCTTCTTTGGCAGTAAACCGTTCACCACGGCAAACGCATACTTACTGCAACAAGGAGAAACTCCTATAGACTGGCGTTAGCTACCAGACCATCTCGCGGTCTTTTTTGTCGCGATAGAGTTTGTCACTCTTTTTTGTACCGAACGCCGAGTAGAATGCTTCAAAGTTGGAAGCTGGCCCGTTAATACGGAAGACGCCCGGAGAATGCGGGTCGGTGAGTACCTGCATCTTTACGAATTCATCTCGACAGTTTTCGCGCTCAAAGAGAGCGAAGGAGATAAAGAAGCGCTGTTCCGGTGAAAGTCCTTCAATGTCATGACGTCCGGTTCTCTTCAGTTGTAGTTGGAGTGCGTCAAATGCGATAGAAAGGCCACCAAGGTCTGCGATGTTCTCACCAAGCGTGAGCTTGCCGTTTACTCGTACGCCGTCAGCTACGGTGTACCGATTAAACTGAGCCTCCACTTTCTTTGCTTTGGCTTCAAAGCGCTTACGGTCCTCATTCGTCCACCAGCTTTTGAGATTGCCCTTGTGGTCAAACTTCGAGCCCTCGTCGTCGAATCCGTGTGTGATTTCGTGGCCGATAACCGCACCTATGCCGCCATAGTTAAGGGCATCGTCCGCGGTAAGACCAAAGAATGGTGGCTGTAAAATCGCGGCAGGAAACACGATGTCGTTCAGGTTTGGAGCGAAGTAGGCGTTAACCGTCTGCGGGTACATAAACCATTCACCTCGCTCAATAGGACCGCGCAGTTTTTTCATCTGACGCTTGTGCTCAAACAGACTGGAACGAACGAGATTACCGACGTAGTCGTTCTGTGCAATCACCAGACCCCTGTAGTTTTTCCATGTGTCGGGGTACCCGATTTTGCGGTTGAGCGAATGAAGCTTGAGGAGCGCCTTCTTTTTGGTTGCCGGGGTCATCCACTCAAGCGATTTGAGGCGTGCCTCGTACGCGGTGAAGAGGTCGTCCACCAGTATATTCATTTTCTTCTTTGCTTCCGGTGGGAAGTGTTTCTTCACATATATCTGTCCAAGGAGCTCTCCGAGATTTCCGTTCACGACACCAAGTACACGACGCCAGAGAGGCTTCATTTCTTTAGTGCCAGACAGCACCGTGCCGTAGAAGGCGAATGCCTCTTTCACAAAGGGTGCAGAAAGTGCCGAAGAGAAATCATTAACGAGGTGCCACTCTAGATAGGTCTTCCAGTCGGGAAGCGAAACACTACTCAACATCCCGCTTACTTCCTTCAAGAAGTCAGGCTGGCAGACGATGAGATACTGCACATCACGTGCGTCTACAAGCTTCAGGTAGTTCTTCCAGTCAATTCCCGGTGTGAGCTTTGAAAGCTGAGTAACCGTCATCTTGTGGTAGGTCTTGTCGGGGTCGCGCAGGTCTTCCTTCTTCATTGACGCTTGTGCAAGCAATGTCTCAATGCGCATCAGCGTAGCGGTGTCGGTCTTCGCCTGTGTAGTTGTTCGTCCAATCATGCGGAAAAGCTTTTCTACATGAGCGACGTATGCCGTCCGTACTCGCACCGACTCCTTGTCGTCTTTCAGGTAGTATTCTCGTTCAGGAAGACCGAGTCCGTCTTGTACGACGTGAAGCGCGTAGCGATTGCTATCTTTCGCGTCCTGGTCAATGCCAGCTCCCCATATCGCAGACACTCCCATGCGATGGAATTCTCCAATAAGATTCTGCAATTCCTTCTGTGTTTTGAGTGCGTGGATTTTCTTTTGTAGCGGAGCGATAGGCTTCACACCCAGAGCATTACGGCGCTTCATATCAACGCCCGAGCGATAGAAGTCACGTATGAGACGCTCCGGCGTTCCAGCAGGAAGCGATTTCTTAGCTTCAAGTTCGTCGAGAATCTTCTTCAACTGTTTGTCCGTGTTGTAGCGCAACATAACAAAGCTTCCCCAACGGCTTTCATTTGCTGGAATTGGATTCGCCTTCATCCACTTTGCGTTTACATACTTGTAAAAATCGTCCTGGGGACGAATCTTTGCATTTAGCTCACCAGTATCAAAACCCCAATCGCCGTTATTTTTAGTCTTTGTTGCCATAGCGTCTAGTATATAGGGCATGGTATCGTCTACCAATATGAAGGTTTCTGAGGTGAGGAAACGGTATCTGGATTTTTTTAAGGCACGTGGACACGTGATTATTCCATCTGCACCCATCGTGCCGGGCAACGATCCGACTACACTTTTTACCTCTTCGGGCATGCAGCCTCTTATCCCGTATCTCTTGGGAAAAGACCATCCAGAAGGCAAACGAGTGGCTAACTCGCAAATGTCGTTCCGTGCGGGTGACATTGAGGAAGTGGGTGACAATCGCCACACTACCTTCTTTGAAATGCTCGGTAATTGGTCTCTCGGCGACTATTTCAAACAAGAACAACTTCCCTGGTTTTTTGAGTACATGACGAGCAAGGAAGAAGGTCTTGGTCTAGACCCGTCGAAGCTCTATGTAACGGTATTTGCTGGAGACAAAGAATCAGGTATGGAGTTCGATACCGAAGCAGTTGAACTATGGAAGAAAATATTCGCTGGCGTAGGTATCGAAGCGGAGCTCGCACTCATTGGAAGTGAAGAAGCTGGGTACGAAAAGGGTATGAACGGCAATGAGCGTATATTTGCCTACGATGCTAAGAAAAACTGGTGGAGCAGAGCTGGACTACCGTCTAAGATGCCCGCAGGTGAGCCAGGTGGTCCCGACTCAGAAGTCTTTTACGACTTCGGCCTTCCGCACGATACAAAGTGGGGAGCGAAGTGTCACCCGAATTGTGATTGTGGACGTTTTGTAGAAATAGGGAACTCGGTGTTTATGCAGTTTCTTAAGAACGAAGATGGCACGTTTTCAAATTTACCAAAGCAGAATGTTGATTTCGGCGGTGGCCTTGAACGTCTCGCATTTGCCGCTATTAATTCTCCGGACATCTTTGATTTGGATGTATTCGCTTCTGCACGAACTGTTCTTGAGGAACGTTCTGGTAAAAAGTACACGGATGCTGACGCACAGCGTTCGTTCCGTATAATTCTCGATCACATCCGTGCTGCTTCTTTTATGCTTGCTGAAGGTGTAATTCCCTCTAATACCGAAGCAGGCTACGTGCTCCGTCGCCTTATTCGTCGTGCTATACGCGAGACTGACCGTCTTGGTATTAAGGACGCTGTGCTTCCCAACGTAGCTCATGGATATGGAGAAGCCTACAAAGACCACTACCCGCACGTGCTTGAAAATGCCCAAAAGATTCAGGAAGAGCTCGCCGGCGAAGAAGAAAAGTTCCGCAAGACACTCGAGGGAGGAATGAAAGAATTTGAGAAGCTCGCGACGACCGGTGCACTTACTCCTGAGGGTGTGTTTACACTCTTCACTAGCTACGGTTTTCCTATCGAGCTTACTGAGGAGGTTGCTGGCGAACGTGGGCTTACTGTTGATGCGGAGGCAGTGGCAAAGCTTATGGCGCAACATACAGAAACATCACGTGCTGGTGGCGCACAACGCTTCGCTGGAGGACTTGCCGACCATGCCGAGCAGACGGTGCGGTACCACACAACGCACCATATTCTTCTTGCCGCATTGCAGAAGGTACTTGGCGAAGAAGTGAAACAGCGTGGCTCAAACATTACGTCGGAGCGTTTGCGCATAGATTTTGCCTCACCTGCAAAAATGACTGATGAGCAGAAGTCAGAAGTGGAAAAAATAGTGAACGAGACCATATATATGGACTTGCCGGTCTCTCGCACGGTGATGCCAAAAGAAGAGGCAGAAAAACTAGGGGCTCAAATGGAATTTGGAGTGAAGTACCCGGACATGGTGTCGGTCTACTCAGTCGGGCCCATACACGCGACCGAAGACGCTCCGGACATACCGAATGCGTTCTCACTTGAATTCTGTGGCGGGCCGCACGTTACGAATACAAAGGAAATTCACGAAGGTGGTACGCACTTTAAGATACTAAAAGAAGAAGCAGTTGCCGCGGGTATTCGTCGCATCAAAGCAGTAATGCAATAAGTGCCGTTTCTTCATGTGCGGTTGGTATACTACTAACCTATGAGCTTGTTTGGTACTAAGACTGAGCGCATTGCCGTCATTGATGTTCGCTCATCTTCGATAGGGGCGGCCTATGTCGCGCTTAAAAAAGATACACCACCCTCGGTGGTGTACACCGTTCGCGTTCCTATTGAACCCCACGCTACCGAGCCACTCTCGGAGGCTGTACCGAGAGCTATTGAAAAAGCACTCTCACAACTGGTTAAGGAGGGTTCGCCGCTTATGCACACAGCTGTAGGTAGCGCGAGTGTTTCCAAAGTGTTTGTTACCTTCACAGCCCCGTGGCAAAAATCCACGGTATTCAGTCGTGTTATTGAGAAAGACAAACCCTTCACGTTCACACATCAGACAATAGCGGAATCAAACCGTGAGAGTGGACAAGAAGACGAGCCCGGTATGAAGCGCGTGAGTGAACAGGTGATAGCTACCGTACTAAACGGTTACGAAGTACCAAATCCATTTGGCAAGAAGATAAAACGTGCGGAGCTCATTATGTTGTCGTCTGCTCTCG
Source organism: Minisyncoccia bacterium (assembly GCA_038228545.1). Lineage (GTDB taxonomy): Bacteria > Patescibacteriota > Minisyncoccia > Phycocordibacterales > Phycocordibacteraceae > C7867-001. The sequence continues at coordinate 12,637 of JBBRPE010000006.1, forward strand.
ACAAAACACTGATGGAAACCGTCGCCGTCGCCGTCCGTAAAGCACTCCACCAGCACCATATCGAGTTTAATGCCTTCTTACCTGAGGCGTACGCGGTATTCCGTGACCTTTACCCGCATCAGCGAGATTTTCTCGTACTCGATATCGGCAACGAGGCTAGCGACGTTCTTCTTGCAAAGCATGGACTGCTTATTGCGCTTGATGGCATGAAGCATGGTGTGGCTGAGATGGGTCGTATCGCACGAGCTGTTGGATTCTCTTCGCCGGCTGTGCCACACGATGCATCGGTGAACGTAGTGAATACTGACAGGAACGCAGACTTTAGTGCAAAAGTACAAAGTGCAGAGACTGCGTGGCTTGCTGAGGTTCGTGCCTCGCTTGGAGCGCTCGCAAAGCAAGAGCCTCTTTCTCGCACAGTGTTCTTAATCGCAGAGGAAAATGTTAAAGATTTCCTGCGTCACTTACTCGATGCTCCAGAGTTACGAGCGCTATGGTTGTCCGACGAACCTATCACGATTCTTCCGGTGCTTGCGGGGCAGTTCGCGCCGTTTCTTGCAGAGGGAAGCGTACAGCCCGCTGACCCAGTGCTCGCTATTCTTGCGCTTGCGAGCAACAAAAGCTTTGAGGGCTAGTCGCAGGTATACCCACGTGCGCGCATGACCGCTGCATACGCTGGTATACTATCTACATACTAGTTGGGGAAATTACTACGGATTATGCATAGAGATTTAAACGACATCATTCCGCCGTCTCGCAGGCGTTCCATCGATACGATGGGAGAGATGCGACCGAATCCACAACCGTCCCCGTCTCCATTGATGGATATGCGTCCGCCTACTCAGACTCCTGTAGAGCATGTCGAGGAACCAGCTCCTCTACAGGCACTTCCTCCAATGCCGGTCATACGTACGTCACGTTTCGGAAATGGCGGAGGACGTTTTCCGTTTGCGACAGCTCTTGTTGCCGTAGTTGTAGTTGTTGTATGTGGCGGCATTCTTTTTGCACTTGCCGGAGCGAAGGTCACCATTGTGCCTGTGGCAAGCTCCGCGACCATTCAGTCAGACATGATGGCAACTGCTGGTACAGGCGATTTGCCATTTCAGATAGTCACGGTCACGAAGACGGCAACTGCTAATGTGCCTGCTGAAAGCACCCTCACCGCGAATGACCCGGCTCAAGGAAAAATATCGATAACAAATAGTCAGACAAAATCTCAGGCACTTATTAAGAACACACGCTTCCAAACCTCGGCCGGTCTTGTATTCCGTATTCGTGACTCAGTTTCTATTCCAGCTGGAGGAACGATTTCTACCATGGCATACGCAGACACACCGGGGGATAAGTACAATATAGGCCCTTCCACGTTCACTATTCCCGGTCTCCAGGGCAGTTCAGCGTTTGCTCAGGTAACTGCCAAGTCTGATGCTCCCATGACGGGCGGTTTCTCCGGTACGCGCCCAAGTGTGTCTCAGGCAACCAAAGACAAACAGTACGCGGACATGCAGAGCAAGCTTTCAGCTGATCTCGCAAAAGACCTCGGTGCAAAGATTCCGTCCGGCTACCTGCTTATTCCAGGAGCTAGCTTTACCACCTTTACTCCGGACACTGATGCGGCAGGTGCATCGGGTACGGTTACGCTTTCTGAAGATGGTTCCGTATCTGCAGTTGTCTTCCCAGCTGACGCTCTCGGACGCGCAATTGCGTTCAAGTCAGTAGGTACTTACGGCGGACAACCCGTCACTATTAAGTCTGCTGCAGGCCTTACGGTAAAGCCTGCTCAAGCAACCATAGCTTCTGATGCCGCTTCCTTTGACTTCAATCTCTCCGGAAATACGACAATTGTCTGGACGGTAGACATGAGTAAGATAGCTGCAGCAGTGGCAGGGAAGAGTCGTGATTCCGCAGAAGTAGCCCTTAAAAGCTTTCCCGAAGTAGATAAAGCAACGCTTGTACTACGTCCGTTCTGGTCATCGACGTTCCCGGGGGACCCCGCAAAAATAAAGGTACTCATAGCTGACCCAAGTGCAGCCAAGTAGGCTGTCGTCCTGGGGCCAAGCTACTTGCGGGTATTTACTAGGCCTGGTACTATAACGAGGCTTCACATGGAGGAAAAGGCTAGCGATGCGATTACGGGCACCGTAGAAGAGGTGCTTCCAAATTCGCTATTTCGCGTAAGGATGCCCTCTGGCGAGCTTTTGCTCGCCTACCTTGCTGGGAAGATGCGCCTACACCGCATTCGCGTACTGGTTGGAGACACCGTTGAATTGGTGCTCGACCCATACGGCGGTCGTGCTCGCATCGTTCGTCGCCTCTCGTAAGCAAACCAATTTATCTCATGAAAGTACGCGCATCGATTAAGGTTCAGCAGCCCGGAGACATCATTGTCCGCCGCGGTGGACGTCTGTATCGCATCAACAAGCGCAATCCGCGCCGCAAGGCACGCCAGGGCTAGTTTTAATTCACTAAATTTTCGTACAACATGCGTATCGCCGGTGTAACCCTTCCAGATGACAAACAGCTCTACTACGCGCTGCCTCTTATCTTTGGAATTGGTTTCCAGCGCTCACGCCTTATTTTGAAGGAGGCCGGCATCGAGGAGACTCGCAAGGGTAAGGACCTTTCTGCAGACGAAGAGCAGAAGATTCGCGTTCTTGCAGAGGCATACACCATCGAAGGTGAGCTCAAGCGCGAAGTAGGTCAGAACATCAAGCGCCTTAAGGATATTCGCTCTGCACGCGGTATGCGCCATGAACGCCGTCTTCCTGTTCGCAATCAGCGCACGAAGACCAATTCCCGTACTGTTCGTGGCAACACACGTAAGACTATGGGTAGCGGTCGTCGCACACTCGAGAAGACATAATTCTGCAAAGCATTTAATTTACTATGGGAAAGAAACGAATCATCAAGAAGAGTGGACGTGGCATGGACCAGGGACGCAAGGACCGTGCCCTCGGCAAGGCAGTCAAGAAGCGCATCGAGCGCGGTGTACTTCATGTCGAGGCTACCTTCAACAACACGAAGGCAGTGCTTACCGACGAGAAGGGCAATGCAATCGTTTCTTCTTCTGCTGGCGCTCTCGGTTTCTCCGGAGCCCGCAAGTCCACTCCCTATGCAGCAGCTAAGGTGGGCGAAATTCTTGGAGACCGCGCTATTCAGATTGGTCTCAAGGAGGCTTCGGTCATTATTCGCGGCGTTGGAGCAGGACGCGAGTCCACACTTCGTGCGTTTTCCGGAAAGGGCATCGTTCTTCGCGCTATTAAGGACGCAACTCCTGTGCCGCACAACGGACCACGTGCACCTAAGCCTCGTCGCGTATAACCTCTGATTTGCTATGAAACTAGGACCTAAATACAAGCTCGCAAAGCGCCTCGGAGCATCCATCTTCGAGAAGACACAGACTCAGAAGTTCGCTCTTGCACAGGAGCGCGCTGCAATGAACAAGAAGTCTGGTCGCCGTGGTAATCAGACTGAATTCGGCAAGCAGCTGCTTGAGAAGCAGAAAGTGCGCATCACCTACGGCCTTTCCGAGAGCCAGTTCTCGACCTACGTCCGTAATGCTATGGAGGCTCATGGTGCAAACCCATCTGAAATTCTTCACCGCCAGCTCGAGATGCGTCTTGATAACATCATCTACCGTCTCGGTCTTACTCCTACCCGCCGCGCTGCTCGTCAGATGGTGTCCCACGGTCACGTGACCGTGAACGGCAAGAAGACCACTATCCCTTCTCAGGCCATCAAGCTTGGAGACAAGATTGCTGTTCGTGAAGGTTCGAAGGCACGTGCGTACTTCGATAATTTCGAAGAGAAGTTCATGGAGCGCCCACTTTCGTCCTGGCTCATGTGGAATCCAAAGAGCATGGATGGCGGAGTGCAGGTATTGCCAACTATGGAATCGGCTGACGTAGCTGGCGATCTAGCGATGGTGCTTAGCTTCTACAGCCGTTAATCGCCATGACCAAAAACTTCGTCTGCAGTGTTACGGGCCCCAGCGATTTTCTTCGCCGTATAGCACATACGGCTGTGAAAATCGCTTCCCCGCGCCTTGCATACGGAGCTTTTGGTCCGGCTTTTATTTAACAATTCAGGTAATCACGATTGAGTTATGGAATACCACATCACACTTCCTTCTAAGCCCCGCGTAGTCTCTGAAGAGGGGCTCCAGGGCGTTTACGAGATAGATTCGCTCTATCCGGGCTACGGCCACACACTCGGCAACTCGCTTCGCCGTATTATTCTTTCGTCGCTTTCAGGCGCCTCGGTAACGTCCGTTAAGATTGACGGCGTACAGCACGAGTTCGCTACCATCGAAGGCATTCACGAGTCAGTTATGGAAATTCTCCTTAACTTGAAGCGCGTACACTTCGCTCTTCAGGGCGATGAGCCACAGACCATTCGCCTTTCCGTAAAGGGACCAAAGCAGGTAACTGCTGCAGACTTCAATCTTCCAAGCCAGGTTTCCATCACGAACCCTGAGATGCACATCGCAGATGTGTCTGGAAAGGTCGGACTCGAGCTTGAAGCTACTATCGAGCGCGGTCTCGGCTATGTTCCTCGCGAAGTACTTACCAAGGAGAAAGTAGATATCGGCACGATTGCTGTTGACGCTACGTTCACTCCTATTCGTCGTGTTAACTACGAAGTAGAGAACATGCGTGTTGGTGATCGTACTGACTTCAACCGTCTTCGTATTCTCATCGAGACGAACGGCACACTTACTCCTCGCGAGGCACTTGAGAATTCGATTGAAATCATGATTCACCAGCTCAAGGCTGTTGTTGGATTCCAGGAGGAAGCTGAAGGTGGCTCTACTGAGGACTTTGCAGCTGACATGGGCGCACCTGCTACTAGCAAGGACGCTTCAAAGGTAAAGACTGACGAGCTTGGTCTTTCAACTCGCACCACGACAGCTCTCGTTGAAGCTGGTATCAAGACTGCTGCCGGCCTCGCTCGCAAAACACCATCAGCTCTTAAGGAGCTCGACGGAGTTGGCGACAAGGCTATCACTGAGATTGAGCAAGCTCTCGTAGGCCTCGGACTTACCCTCAAGGGCGAGTAATTGAGGAAATAAGCGATAGATGATAGGGTAAGGAACTACTAATATGCGACACGACCACAAAGGACGATCATTCGGACGCTCTCACGACCAGCGAGAGGCTCTTATGCGTGGCCTTGTGAAGTCACTCATCATGCATGAGCGCATTTCTACCACCGAAGCTAAGGCCAAGGAGCTCCGCCCAATCATCGAAAAGATGGTCACCACTGCCCGCAAGGACACGGTAGCTAATCGCCGCCTTATTGCTGCAAAGCTTGGAAACGACGACCTCGTCGTGAAGAAGCTCTTCTCAGCTATCTCACCTCGTTATCTCGAGCGTGCTGGTGGTTACACTCGCATCACGAAGCGTGCACCGAACGCGGTGAACGCTCGTAAGACGGCTTATATCTCATTCGTATAAATGTATGGCAGTCAAAACAGTAAAGACGAATAAGGGCGGACCAGTCGTAGGCGGAGATCGCAAGCTCTTCACTATTGACGCTACTGGAAAGTCTCTCGGACGCGTCGCAAGCGAGGCTGCTGGCATTCTTCTTGGTAAGAAGTCAGTGAACTACATGCAGAACGAGGTAATGCCAGTTGAGGTAAAAGTTGAGAACGTTTCAAAACTCAAGATGACCGAGAAGCGCATTGCAAACAAGATCTACCTACGCTACACCGGCTACCCAGGAGGTCTCTTCGAGACACCTATGCAAATGATGATTGAGAAGAAGGGCATTACTGAAGTCTTCCGCAAGACCGTGGATGGCATGATTCCACGCAACAAGCTTCGTAAGGAGCGTATGAAGCGCCTTAGCATCACTGATTAATATGGCTGATATTCGATACACAACAGCAGTAGGACGCCGCAAGACGGCTAGCGCACGCGTGAAGATGACACCTGCAGCTAAGAACTCAGTCGTCGTGAACGGCATGCCGGCTCGCGAATACTTTGGTACTGACACTCGCGATTCCATCACCATGGACGCCCTCAAGCTTCAGGACACCAAGCAAAATTACCTCGTCGAGGCTCGTGTGACCGGTGGCGGCAAGAACGCACAAGCAGAGGCTATTCGCCACGCTGTTGCTCGTGCGCTCATCACAGACGATGCTGAAGGTCATGGAGCTCGTGCAGGTTTGAAGTCGGCAGGATTCCTAAAGCGTGACCCACGCTCAGTCGAGCGCAAGAAGCCGGGTCTAAGGAAGGCTCGCAAGGCCCCACAGTGGTCTAAGCGTTAGAGAGCAAAAAGAAAAGCGCCGCAAATGCGGCGCTTTTCTTTTTGCTTCTTTGACGACAACACTTACTTCAGGCATATTTTAGGTATGGAAGGAATACCACAACAGCCCAGCACTCCGTCTACTGAGGAACGGCGAGTGAATCTTCACAACGAACTCGATCGCTTGATTGAAGCGCGTCAGGGTTACGAACAAAGAGTTACAACCCCAGAGCATAGCGAAGGAGCTAAGGGAGAGTTTGAAAGTTACGAAGCGGACGCCGCGGTAGGAGAACTCAAGGGTATGGATGAACGGATACTGGCAATCCAGCAGGAACTTAACGAACTACAATAACAGCATGGATGACGAAGTAACGATTGAAGCGGATGGTTCCGAGGAACTTGGTGGTATAGCGGGCAAGCCTGTTGAGGCAAAGCTCGCGAAACTTAAAGTTGAGCTCGAGCGTACCAAACAGGAGAGGCAGGAGTACCTCGATGGCTGGCAGCGCGCTAAGGCTGACTACGTAAACGCACTTAAGCGAGTTGAGTCTGACCTCAGGAGTGCGGCAACACTTGGTCAGACGAAAGCCATTATGCTTTTTATGCCAGCACTCGATTCCCTCGCGCAAGCACGCGCATCCGGAGAAGAAATTCCTGCTGGATTTGAGGCGATTGCGCGCCAGCTTGATACGGCAAGTAAGTCCATTGGGCTTACGACTATCGGTGTTGTTGGTGAGCAATTCGATCCGACACTGCATGAAGCGCTCGGACAGGACCCGGTGGATTCTATGGATAAAGATGATGTCGTTACGGCGGTCCTGCAGACCGGCTGGAAGGCGAACGACTCAGTTATCCGCCCCGCAAAGGTCAGAGTCGGACACTTCGAGGTCTAGGCACTTGAAGCGTTTACCCGACAGGCGTAAAATAGACCTATACGTGCGATGTGTGCGCTCTATTACGAACCACTAACCATTTTTACGTATGGCAAAAATACTTGGTATTGATTTGGGCACAACGAACTCCGCCATGGCTATCATGGAGGGTGGCGAACCGCGTGTTCTTGAGAACTCGGAAGGACAACGCACCACACCTTCCATAGTTGCTATCGCAAAGAACGGCGAGCGTCTCGTCGGTACGCTTGCTAAGCGTCAGGCGGTCACGAATCCGAAGAACACTATCTATGGCATCAAGCGCTTCATGGGTCATTCCTACAAGGACGATGCTATTCAAGCTGATGAGAAAATTGTTCCGTACAGCATTCTTGCTGGTAAGGACGGCGGTGTAGAAGTAACGCTTGGCGACAAGAACTATCGCCCTGAGGAAGTTTCAGCAATGATTCTTGGTAAGCTTAAGGCCGACGCGGAGGCAAAGCTCGGAGAAAAGATTACCGAGGCGGTCATAACGGTGCCCGCATACTTTGACGACACACAGCGCGCAGCAACAAAGGCAGCCGGTGAAGTCGCCGGCCTCAACGTCCGTCGCATCATTAACGAGCCGACGGCAGCCGCGCTTGCCTACGGCTTTAATAAGAAGAAGGACGAAAAGATTGTCGTCTTCGACTTCGGAGGTGGTACGTTCGATGTGTCCGTACTTGAAGTTGGTGATGACGTCGTTGAAGTGAAGTCGACTGATGGTGACAGTCACATGGGTGGTCGCGATATCGACCAGAAAATCGTTCGCTACCTTGCTGACGAATTTAAGAAGGAAAGTGGCCTGGATATTTCGAAGGACCCACTCGCACTTCAACGTCTCGACGAAGCGGCAGAAAAGGCAAAGCACGAGCTGTCATCGTCTGCTGAAACGGAAATAAACATTCCGTTCGTTACCGTGGACGCAGGAGGTAATGCACAGCACCTTCTCGTGAAGCTCACTCGTGCCAATCTTGAGTCGCTCGCTGACGAATTCATCACGCGCTCAATCGATATCACCAAGCGTGCTCTCGAAGCATCTGGTATGAAGGCCGGTGACATCAACGAAATTATTTTGGTTGGTGGCCAGACGCGCATGCCGAAGATTCAGGACGAAGTGAAGAAGCTGTTCGGAAAGGACCCAAACCTCACGGTAAATCCTGACGAAGTGGTTGCTATAGGTGCTGCTATTCAGGCGGGTATTCTCCAGGGCGACGTGAAGGACATTCTTCTTGTGGATGTTATTCCACTTTCTCTGTCTATCGAGACTATGGGAGGCGTTGCGACAAAGATTATCGAGCGCAATACGGCTATTCCGACATCGCGTTCACAGACCTTCTCGACAGCAAGCGACAACCAGACAAGTGTGGAAATCAACGTCACGCAGGGTGAGCGCGCAATGTCGACGGATAATAAGCAACTCGGACGCTTCATGCTCGATGGCATTCCTCCGGCACCACGCGGACTTCCTCAGGTGGAGGTTTCGTTTGATGTAGACAGCAACGGCATTCTTACTGTGAAGGCTACCGAGAAGACGACCGGTAAGGTGCAATCTATACGCATTGAAGGCTCTACCGGCCTCTCACAGGCAGACATCGACAAGATGAAGGCAGATGCCGAGGCGAACGCTGCTGAGGATGCAAAGCGCAAGGAACTCGTCGAGGCTAAGAATATCGCTGAACAGCTCGTCTACACCGCGGAGAAAGCGGTAAAGGATGCCGGCGACAAGGCTCCTGCAGAAATTGTCACGGAAGTAAACGAAAAAATCACTGCACTCCGTACGGCTCGCGAAGGAGAAGATCTGGAAGCTATCAAGACCGCATCCGACGCGCTCGGACAGTCTATGAGCAAGATTGGCGAGCACCTCATGAAGGAAACTCCGGCGGAAGGTGGCACAGCGGATGCGCCTGCAGATGCTCCGCCGACTGACGCCGAGTTTACTGAAAAGCCACCGGAAGAACCGGCAGCGTAAAGAAGCAGAAGGCCCGCATGTGCGGGCCTTCGCTTTTTGTACTATCGGGAGTATAACGAAGCGGGAGGAACCCTCAAATGACCACCATCTTCAAGCCTGGAGATGAGGTCGTGTGGCAAACGCCAGAGGACCTCAATCACTGGGAGCATGAATACCGCAGGCTCTCACGCCGCTACGGCACCGGACCTTTTCTGGTAATCGCTGCTAGCCAATTCAATCTCCGCCGCTCACCGCGGCAAGATGTCATGCTCGAAATAGGTGATGGCGCCACAACGGTGCCCTCATCCTGGATAAAATTGAAACCATTGAGTAAATGAAGGGAGAGACTCATGACCCCTACTACGGTCAGCACCGACACCCAATTCCGTGTTGGTGACGCTGTGAAGCCGAACATGGAAACCTTGAGCATCGCGGAAGGCGACCACGCACTAAAGACCATCAACTATCAGCGAGTTACCATTGGCGTCTTCAGTGTAGATGGCACTAAGGTGTCGCTGTGCCGAACGAATGGTGCCGTGGTGGAGCACATCGTAAACAAGGTGCTTTGTCCTTTCTGGATCGAGTGGAAGCACCTGCTTCCGGCCTAACGACCTGAGCCGGCCGACGTAATGGTACCGCCTAGCAAGCGGTGCCATTTACATTTTCATATTTATATTTTATATTCATAAACGACATATTTAGGAGGGTATCATGTCACTTGTTCTTATGTTTACACTTGTCCGCATCGGATTGCTGGCCGTGGCTGGAATCGGCATCATCTGGTGCGGACGCGAGTCCTGGCTACAACGCGCGTTCCTCTCGTCGGACGTCATGGATGAATCCGCGGTCGTCGGTGGGTTCCTCTGGTTCATGGCATGGATTGAGGTCGTCGGTCTTGCGTTCAGCACGGTCACCGTCCTCGCCGTGCTCTGGTCCTTCGACCGCTGGCCGATTCCTGGCTTCTGAAGTCGGGGTGCGCAAGTTTCGGGCGGTCCTTCTACAGGGCCGCCCGACTTCTTTTGATACATTTAGGCGCGCGGTATATACTGGCGAAGCGATGGCGAAAAATTACTACGAGACTCTTGGTGTTGATAAGAAAGCAACGCAAGACGACATAAAGAAAGCCTTCCGAAAGTTGGCTCAGAAACACCATCCTGATAAGGGTGGTAATGAAGCAACTTTCAAAGAAATAACGGAGGCATATTCCATACTTTCAGACGATAAAAAGCGTCGTGAATACGACTCGTATGGTCAAACATTCAATGGTGGTGGTCCTGCAGGATTTGACCCGTCACAATTTAACGGCGGGTTCGGTGCAGGCGGTGTGGAGTTTGATTTGAATGATATCTTCCAGGGTTTTGGCGACATATTTGGCGGCGGTATGGGAGGAGGTCGCAATCGCGTTAAGCGCGGGCGTGATATCTCTGTTGATATTGAAGTTAGTTTTAAGGAAGCAATACTCGGTGGAAGACGTTCGGTTCTTATTTCTAAGGTCAGTAAATGTGATGTATGCGATGGCTTAGGCGCAAAGCCAGATACTGAAATGCTAACGTGTCCAACGTGTAATGGCGCAGGACGCATTCACGAGACGCGCCAGAGCGTCATGGGGCCTATTCAGATGCAGCAGACCTGTCCAACATGTGAAGGAAGCGGACAAGTTCCAAAGGAAAAGTGCACAAACTGTTCTGGTCATGGCGTTCTTAAAAAAGAAATTGAAATTAACATTGATATTCCGAAGGGAATAGACGGCGGTGAAATGATTCGTATGCCCGGTATCGGCGAAGCGGTTAAAAATGGCGTGTCTGGCGACCTCTACGTAAAAGTACACGTAAAACCACATCCAACCTTCCATAAGGAGGGCGCAAATCTCATCATGGACCTTCCGGTCAAGCTCACCGACGCACTTCTGGGTACGTCAGTGTCGGTCACCACTATCGACGACAAGGTACTCGACGTAAAAGTCCCTGCAATGACCAAGACTGAGGAAGTGCTTCGTATTCGTGGCAAGGGTGTCCAGTACGAGTCGGGCACAGGTGACTTGCTCATACGTGTCACCGCAATTCTTCCAAAGAAGCTTTCCGGAAAAGCAAAGAAGGCTATTGAAGACTTGAAAGCAGAAGGTTTGTAAGACGTGATAAACTAGGAGAATCATGTCTCGTACGGCCCCTGCCAAGAAAGGGGCGAGTTTTCGCTCCGTACTGTCGGTCTACAACAAGGCGCTTAGTAAGCATCCGTGGCTTCTTACAGCTGTCGTAGTCTCAAGCATTGCACTTCAGATATGTCAGCTGGCCTCACCTCTTTTTCTTAAACAACTATTCAATACCATAGCGCTTGGAGATCGTTCTGCGCTTGTTGTCGCAAGTCTCATGGGTGTACTTGGGTTTCTGGCGCTTACGTACGCAGGAGAATGGGTGAGTCGTCGTGCTGGCAACTTCGCCATAATGATAATGGAAACGCGGATAATGGCTGATCTCTCACGGCTTTCATTCGAATACTTGATGGCGCACTCACAGCAGTTCTTCAGCTCACAATTCACGGGAACGCTCACACGACGCGTCCGTAAGTTTGCCGATGCCTTCGAAACAATAGCCGACAACGTATTTCTACAGTTCATCCCAGCAATTCTCTTTATCGCCGGCGCTGTTGGGGTTTTGTATGTGCGTAATCACGTACTTGGTATGGCCCTCCTAGTATGGTCCGTTGTGCTTATCGTGCTTCAGATTCAGCTTGCACGATGGCGTCAGCCGCTACGTATCGCGGCGAGTGAGGAAGACAGCAAGGTTTCTGGAGCTTTGGCGGACGCACTCAGTAATCAAACAACAGTAACGCTTTTTGCTGGTGCTACTCACGAAAACAACATTTTTAAGAAAGCCATCGAAACGTGGCGCACCGTTGTGTTCCGTTCGTGGAGTGCTGATGAAATTATTTGGGCTGCTCTCGGCGTGGTGTTTGCTATCACTGAACTCAGTATTTTGTGGCTTGCCGTACTGCTTTGGCAACAGGGCCTGCTCGGCGTAGGTGATTTTATACTTATTCAAGCGTATCTCATTACGACCTTCGATAGGCTTGTATTCATAAATATGAATTTACGCCGGTTCTTCAGCTCACTTGCTGATGCGTCTGAAATGGTCGAAATTCTGGAAACACCTCATGAAGTACAGAATATTGAAGGCGCACGCAGTCTTGCAGTAGCAAACGGACGTGTAGAATTCCGTGATGTCGATTTTGGTTTTGCAGAGGGTAGTCGGGTACTTTCTGATTATTCATTTGTAATACCGGGTGGACTTAAGGTCGCATTCGTTGGTCCTTCAGGCGCGGGCAAATCTACCGTAACCAAGCTCTTGCTACGTTTCTACGACCCGAACGCAGGGGCTATAGAGATAGATGGACAAAATATCCGCACCGTCACACAGGAAAGTCTACGTGAGAGTATTGGGTACGTGCCGCAGGAGCCGATACTGTTCCATCGCACCCTCATGGAGAACATTCGCTATGGCAGACGTGATGCTACCGACGAAGATGTCATACAAGCAGCGAAGCGTGCACACGCGCATGAGTTTATTACTTCTTTTCCGCTCGGGTACGAAACATATGTAGGCGAGCGCGGTGTGAAGCTTTCGGGAGGCGAGCGCCAGCGCGTAGCTATCGCGCGTGCACTTCTGAAGAACGCGCCAATACTTGTGCTCGATGAAGCTACCTCGAGCCTGGACTCTGAGAGCGAGCATCTTATCCAAGAAGCTCTCGATACGCTTATGCAAGGTAAGACAGTGATTGTCATTGCGCATCGTCTTTCAACCATTATGAAAATGGACCGTATTGTCGTAATGGAGCAGGGAGCGATTGTCGCGCAAGGAACGCATGATGAACTGCTTACTGAGAAAGGTCTCTACCACAAGCTCTGGAGCATTCAGGCAGGTGGATTTTTAGGTGGTGACGAGGAACCGGAAGAGACTATTCTTGAACTGAGCGAGGAAGAATAGACACGCTAGAGAGCGCTATACTAGTATCCATGGACGCAATAGCCCAGCAGGTTTCAGATATAGCCACTTCAGTCGCAGCAAATTCCTGGAGTATCGGGAGCAACTTCATCATTCTCGCAGTTCTGACCGTCGCTTTTATTCTTCTTTCGTATCGCTCACGTGCCGGTATCATCTCGCTTATTGTTGCGTTCTACATTGGATACGCAATTTATCTCGTTTTCCCCTATACCAAAATGATTGTGGACGCCGGGGGCTCGTCCATGATGAAGGCCGTGATAAGCATAAGTGTGTATCTACTTGCCTGCATTGTGCCGTATCTCTTTATCGAACGATTAGTCTCAGGAGGTATCGGCGTGCTCTCGGTGTTCCCGCGTTTCGGGCTTTCCTTTCTTGCCGCGGCTTTTCTTATGGCGCTTGCGTATCACGTCTTCCCGGTAAGCCACATCTATACGTTCCCGGAACCAATGAATTCGCTCTTTGCTCCCGACCAGTATTTTTTCTGGTGGTTTGCAGCACCGCTAGTTGGCCTTCTGCTCCTTGTGCATTAGCTGTGGCATACTGGAGAAATTATGTCCGATACCAGTGAATTTGCTCGCAGATTCGACTTTAACACCGTAAAGGGCGGTGCATCGTGGGCAGATGTTGCTGCCGACAAGGTGATAGCTGACAATCCAGACGAAGAAATATACACCTGTGCAGCAGGCATTAGCCCGTCGGGTGTGGTTCACTTTGGTAACTTTCGCGATATAGTTACTTCGCATTTGGTGCGCGAAGCACTCGTACGAAAAGGCAAAAAAGCGCGACTGATATTTTCTTGGGATAATTTTGACCGGTTCCGTAAAGTACCCGCAGGTGTGCCAGAATCGTTTGTTGAACATATTGGGAAGCCACTTTCCAAGATTCCGGATCCGTATGGCGACCTCCCGTCGTACGCAGATCGCTTCCAGCAACCGTTTGTTGAAGCTATGGGTAAGCTCGGCATTGAAATCGAGTATCTGAATCAAACAGCTCTTCATGAAGCCGGGACGTATGACGAGGCACTGTTCTACGCACTCGGAAAGCGTCTTGAAATAGCCGACATCCTCCTTTCGTTTATGACTGATAAGGCTATGGGCGAAAAGGGAATTGACGCGGCTGATTACCGAGAAAAGTACTACCCGATTTCCGTATATTCGCGCTTTACCGGTAAAGACATTACGAAAGTACTGAGCTACGACGGCGTGTCAACGGTCACCTATCTCTGCGTAGAAACCGGAAAGGAAGATACGGTTGATTTGTCTAAGGAGCACATTGCAAAGCTTGCTTGGAAGATAGACTGGCCTATGCGCTGGAAACACGAACACGTGGTATTCGAGCCGGGCGGACACGACCATGCCTCTCCGGGTGGTAGCTATGACGTGGCTTCAACGGTCGCGCACGATATCTTTTCCATACTCCCGCCATTGTTTGCAGAGTATAAGTTCGTTGGTATTCAGGGCCTCGGCTCGAAAATGTCAGGCTCAAAAGGTAACGCAATATCGCCTCTCGAACTTATGGATATCTATGAGCCCGACGTTCTCAAGTGGCTGTACTTCCGTAAGTCACCTGAGCAATCCTTCGAGCTTGCATTCAATTCTGAAATCTACCGCCAGTATGACGAATACGACGCAGAGAATCCTGACGCAAAGGCCATTCCATTTCGTCATGCCGTCTCCTTTGGTCAAATTGTGCAGTGGAATAGCGAGAAGCTTGCAACTATACTCACAGCGCACGAGATGGACTATAGCGCCGACAGCATTGCGAAACGACTCCCTCTTGCGCAAAATTGGCTGACAAAATACAACCCGGACGAAGTGGTCGCACTGCGGAGCACCGTGAACGATGCGTATGCCGAGACGCTCTCGATGGTGCAAAGAAATCAGATTGAAGCACTCCGCTCCGAGATTGAAGCACATCCGACGGCGTCTATTACGGAGCTTGAAGAGCT
Organism: Minisyncoccia bacterium; assembly: GCA_038228545.1. Taxonomy (GTDB): domain Bacteria; phylum Patescibacteriota; class Minisyncoccia; order Phycocordibacterales; family Phycocordibacteraceae; genus C7867-001. The sequence goes on from JBBRPE010000006.1 coordinate 27,685, forward strand.
TGCGTACCGGATTCCGAAGTCTGGCGACCTCGATGAGGCAGGTCTTAAGAAAGCACAACGCTCGTTTTTTAAGGATGTCTACAATCTTCTCATCAGCAAAGACACCGGTCCACGCCTCGGCACCTTCCTATGGGCAGCAGACAGCGCGCACATACTGCGTCTTCTCACGCTTTCGTAATTAGTTGCCTGTGCGTACTATCACGCTTAAAGACATTCATAAGTCATACGGTCCAACCGTCGCACTCGACGGCGTAAGTTTTTCTATTGCACCAGGTAAGCGATTGGCTATCGTCGGAGAAAATGGCGCAGGAAAGTCCACACTCCTTAAAATCTTATGCGGAAAGCTTGAGGCTGATTCAGGAAGCATTGTGGGTGGCGATGACGACTGCGCCTACATAGCGCAGGATTTCTCAGGTCGTCCGGAAGAGTCACCCTATGACTTTTTAAAATCCAAGTTGCAGGTGCCGGATAAAGCGATAGCACTTCTCGAGTCTTCAAGTTTTGATCTGGGTCATAATCAGCAACGTCTTCGTACCGCGCACACGAGTGAACTATCAGGTGGAGAACTTAAGAAGCTGGAAATAGTAGCCGGCATCGCAAGTGAGCCCGCATTCATAGCGCTGGATGAGCCGGAGAATCATTTGGATTACCAGACTATTGAGTGGCTTATACAGGAGCTTTCGCATTTCCGTGGTGGACTCATCTTCATCTCGCATGACCAGTATCTTGTGGACGCGTTAGCCGATACGATTCTCGAGCTCAACCACGGAAAGCTCACGGTGTACTCGATGACGTACCAGGAATATCTCGACGAGAAAGTTCGCCAGCTACAGGGTGAGGGACGCGACTACGAAATAGAAAGTCGGGAAATAAAACGCCTCCACGCGAGCGTCGAGCTTTGGAAGAATCGTCTTAAAATTACGGACAAGGGAGCTGCCACGTATAGGCAGACCAAGCGTAAATACGAAGACCTGAAGGAAAAGCATGGGGAAGCTCCGAAAACAGAGACCGAGAAACCGAAGGTACAGCTTGCCGGTGTAGAGCGAAAAAATGGAAAGCTTATCGTCAAAATAGATGCACTCGGATTCGGTTACAGTCCAGAACTTCCGCCAGTATTTGCAAACGCATCTGGAGAACTGCGCTTTGGAGAAAAAGTAGTGCTCTTCGGACGAAACGGGTCAGGAAAGTCCACGCTTCTTAATTTAATTATTGGACACCTTCTACCGCAAAGTGGAAGTGTCCGCATCGGCAACGACGTCCGCTACCAAATAATGACTCAGGACCACCTCGAGGGAATAGACAGCTCGCAGACGCCGATTCAAGTCATGATGGACACACTCGAATGGGATGAAGTGCGTGCACGCTCCATGCTTACACGCTACGGCATTCCGCGCGCCGTTATGGAGCGCCCACTCTCACAGCTTTCTGGCGGTCAGCAGGCGCGTTTCAAGCTCGCGCTTACGTTCGCCCAGAATCCTGAGTTCCTTATCCTTGACGAACCTACTAATCACGTTGACCCACCCACCTGGGAAGCCATTGTGAGCGCCATACAGGGCTTTGAGGGGACGGTGCTCGCTATTACACACGATAGGGCACTTATAGACGCAATTGCAGACAAACTCTGGGTACTTGAAGGCAAGCGCATAAGGGTTCATCTCGGCACCTTGTCTGACTATCTCAATCCCCAGAAGCCCGTAATAGAAGCGCCAGACGATTATCGAGAGTATATGATAGATACATAAACCCATGCCTTCTGCTATCCTCACTCTCGGCGTCATACTTTTTATAGTCGGCCTCGTGTCATATTTCGTCAGTCACTCAATCGTTCTGGCCGCCATTATTTGCGGTATTGGTTACACCCTGTGGGTAATCGGCATTATCGGAAAGTCCGTGGAATCGTCCGGGGAAGTGAATTTCGGCTAATTCCTACTTGCTTTTTCATAAATAGTGTGATATAGTTTCAGTACGAAACGGGTTGGCCGTTACGTTCTTTTGATGGGAGGTTCGCGTGGCGAATCAGTTCTTCCGACCCTTGGTCGGTTGGGTGATCCGCAATCGCGCGGAAATAACCCGATATGGCTGGCCCGTATTTCTATTTGAGACGTTTAACTGGACATTCGACCATCTCGCATTCCCGGGTGGAATCGCGCGGTGGGGAATGCTCTACGGCTCACTTGGAATAACTGCCGTCGCGCTTCTTCTCAACATGATTATTTTCTTTGCGTACGACAAAATGAAGGTTGATTGGCTCCAAGCCAAATACCTTCGTGACAAGTCGGACGATGAGAGCAAGACTCAGATTGAGAAAATCCTCACGTCGCATCGCAAGGTGCGTAGGACATGGCTGGAAAAAGCACGTGGAGTGGCTGAATTCATTGGCTACTCGGCATTCATCGATCCGGTTATTCTCGCTGTTCACTATCGCGAGAGCTACTTTACCGGTGTGAGCCTACGCGACTGGGGAATTCTAGTTGCCGCCACTCTGTCTGCCTGCCTTATCTGGGCTGGCGCGTGGGACGTGGCGGCATATGTCATCCACGTCGGACACCTCCTCCTCGACTATCTGCTTGCCACCTATTGGTAGGCGCGCCCCGAACTGCAAAGTCCGGGGCGTTTCTCTATTTTAAATAGCTACTGGAGTCCACAAAATAGCTATTGCCATAGTTAATATGAGATATACTGTTGAAATGAACAGGTGGAACGGACTACTTACTCCTACCTACAGTATTATCGTTATAATTTGCCTTCTGGCAGCACTAGGTGTTACTGCGTTTAAATTTCTGTATCGCGAAAATTATAATTTTGTAGTAGAAGCCCCATGTGATAGCGCAACACAGCTTTGTTATTTCCGAGATTGCACTATAAGCGATAGTACTTGTCCTCCAAACGGCTTGGCGGTCTACACACGTACAAAAATCAAAGCTGAGGATTTTAAAGAATGCACTGATAACTCATGTCAAAAAGAATGCACGAACGGCACTATCACTTGCACTCCAATAACTTGTAAGTCAGACACAGATACTTGCTTGGGTCCTGGATTTACTGGTTCATAATTCATGTCGTCTCTTCCTGATTTTTCAATACAAGAGGTACTTTCGGATAGGGAGCTATTCAACAAAACAGTGTACACATTGCCGCTGGACGCATTGCAGGAGTTAAAAGAGAGATGGAAAGACACAGAGTTGGAAAAAAAGGTACTGGACTACATGAAGGATGGAGTTCCAGAGGTTTTTCAAAGTGGCTTTAAAGCTGTTTTATTTCGTCAGGTTGCTACTCCAAATTATGAGTTTAGGAGGTTTATGTGCGTTCCTGATGCATTAGAACTCGACCCTATTTTTCTTGAAATTCATAACGATAAGTTTACGTTGAACAATCCTATGAAATACCAGTTGGCACGACTCGGCATTCACATGGGTCTAGGTAAGAAAGGAGGAGGGAAAATAATATATAAAAGAATTTTAGATTTTAATGAAAGTCACCGCAAAACAATCAAAGAAGTAAGGACACTTTGGGGCCAGTCGCTAATTGATTTTCATCATGAACTTTTCTTAGAAGCTTTTCCAAAATATGCGACAAAATTGCTTGATATATCAAGCTGGCTCCACAATGGTGGGAGAACAGCATTTGAATATTATCGTGAAGTGGTCGGGCTGTTTGTTAGAAATGGTATTTTGTTTGAAAATTTCGTACTTGAAGGTGATGAGCTTGAATTCACTCGCGATGTATTCCTACCAGCCTTTTTTGAGGTCTGGAAAACTACTGGATACAAACCATTAATTGTCGCCCTTGAGGCGACGAAAGAAGAGGGAAGCGAATTTTGGTCATGCTACCCGCCAGACACACTTGGTCGCATTGAAGAAAAGGAGAGGTTGATTAGTACCGATGCATTGGTTCACTAAAGACGGAATATTTAGTAGTTAACTCCTCTCCCTTGTTAATATCTCGTTCCGCAAAAAAATCGTAATTGTCGTCCACGCGAACATTTGAAACGGTGCCCTCAAGCGGCTCATTCATATACCAGCCCAGCGTCATACTGTTGAAATTTATTGGGCAGCCATATTTTCCATCTTGTAAGATACAAAAATCTGTATAGTAACTCTTGATAGCTGGATCAGTTACTTCGCTGTCCACTCGTGCCTTGTCATACCAATATACTCCAAGCTGGTCGTCTGAGAATATGTTTGTGCCAGCAGGAATATCTCTGATTGCAAAGACCCCCACGCCCTGAATTTCTGAAGCACCCAAACGAGCATATGTATCACTGTGAGGCAGTTTTTCAATCTTATCCATACTCAAATACTATCATTAAAGCGACTTCGAGTATGATAGGGGTACACCTGACATGGACATAAACACTTGCTACGTTTTGACGTCTGATGTGCACCCACTTGCGTACTATACGCACGTGCTTCCAATTACTGCGTCGCTCATGCTTAGTATTTTTCTACTCTATAGGACAAAAGGCTCTTTGCTTTCGAGAGTCTTTATTTACTTCACACTTGGGTTCGTTTTCTGGCTTGTCTGCGACATTGTTACCTGGGTAATACAAGACTATTATATAGTGACTTTTTTCTGGTCTCTTTTTGACTACACCAACATTATTTTCTTTCTCTATGGACTTTACTTCCTGCTTGTCATCGTACGACAGCGTGACATAGAGCCTTTATGGAAATGGTTAGGCCTGTTGGTTACAGTGCCTGCTTTTTTTATCGTTGTAACCGGTAACTCGGTGCACGATTTCGATCAGGCTACGTGCGGAAATAGTCTCGGAGATTCTAACCTTAACATTTACAAAAATGTAGTTGAATATGCTGTGATGGCAATGGTTGTCTTTGTTATGGCGATACCCTGGTTTAAGAAGAAATATCGTTCAATGCGTCTGCAGACCGCAATCATTGGTGGCGCCCTGCTACTTTTTTTTCTAACTTTCACAGTTACGGATTACTTAAGTGTCGCGACAAATGTGTATCAAATAGGACTATACGGACTTCTTGTAATGCCTGTATTTTTAGGATTGATCGTTTATTCCATTGCTACATACGAAACGTTCAACGCGAACATTCTGGGTGCCCAGTTATTGGTCCTTTCTCTTGATGCACTTATAGCCTCCGAATTTTTGTTCGTTACTACCCTTATTAACAGAGTCCTTGTTGGTTTAAGTCTTTTGATAGCAACGTTCTTTGGGTTTATTCTTGTTCGTAGCGTTAATCGCGAGGTTAAACAGCGAAAACATATTGAGATCCTTGCAAAGGATCTTGAAATGGCGAACGAACAGCAGGTGGTCCTTATCCACTTCATTACACATCAAATTAAGGGATTCGTCGCGAAGTCACGCAATATTTTCTCGTTAATTTTGGAGGGAGACTTCGGAGTATTTCCAGAAACTATGCGCCCTATGCTTGAAGAGGGCTTTAATTCAGACACCAAGGGTGCTCAGACCATTCAGGAAATTCTTAATGCCTCAAATATTAAGAGTGGAAAGGTTACGTATGACATGAAGCCGTTCGATTTGAAGATGCTTATTGAAGAAATTGCTGGTGAGCAAAAAAGTGTCGCAGAAAAGAAAGGACTTGCACTGAATTTGAATCTCGGAAACGAGCCCGTGACAGTACCTGGTGACCGCGGCCAACTGGTGAATGTATTTAAAAATCTTATAGATAACTCCGTGAAGTACACCCCTAAGGGTGAGGTCAATATCAGTCTCTCAAGTGAGCCTGGTAAGGCTATATTTAAAATTGAAGACACTGGTGTGGGCATTACGCCGGATGATATGAAAAATCTCTTTACTGAGGGTGGTCATGGAAAAGAATCTACCAAGGTGAACGTCGAATCAACCGGCTTCGGGCTCTACATAGTGAAGAACATCGTCGACGCCCATAAGGGTAAGGTCTGGGCCGAATCAGATGGCGCCGGAAAGGGTAGTCGCTTCATTGTCGAGCTTCCTGCCTAGTGCTGATATAGTCCTTGCATGAAGGAGGTATATTTCGTGCGTCATGGCGAAAGTGAAGGAAACGCGGGTCTACACTATCAAAACGAGAACACAGTACTGAGCGCGGTCGGACAGTCACAAGCCGATGCTGTCGCAGACCGTGCTAGCCGACTGTCTTGTACTGCGTTACTTGCGAGCAGTATGGTGCGTGCCCAGGAAACAGCACGGGCTATTTCATCCGTAACAGGCCTAACCGTTGAAACGTCTGATTTGCTAATAGAGAGGAGACGTCCCTCAGAACAAATAGACCAATTGAAAAACGGGCCGGCATCAGTCGCAGCGGAAGAAGCCATAATCCTTAATTCAGGCATTCCTGGATATAGATATTCTGATGAGGAAAACTTTGACGAACTTATGGAGCGAGCCGAAAAAGCTTTTTTGTATATAGCCGAGCACTCATCAGATAAAATCCTCGTCGTGACGCATGGTGTGTTCCTGCGAGTATTGATAGCGTTCTCCATCTTCGGAAGAGAAATTACTGAACGCGAATACAAAGGAATACTTGATTCTTTTACCGCATCAAATACTGGAATAACAGTGCTCAAGTATAACTCTGAGAATCAGAAGCCATGGTCTCTTCTAACCTGGAACGATCATTCGCATTTGGGTTAGACACTCTGGTATAGTTTCTTCATGAATCTCATAGAGGACCTAAAAGCACGTGGACTCGTGGAGCACCATTCGGGTGATTTGGAGAAAATATTCGAGACGAAGCGCACCCTTTATATCGGCACGGACCCAACTGCTGACTCGCTCCATGTCGGGCATCTTTTCTGGCTTCTCCTTTTGAAGCGCCTCGGCGCCGCAGGACACTCGCTCATTGTCCTCGTCGGGGGTGGTACTGGCATGATTGGGGACCCGCGCGAAGCGGGTGAGCGCGTGCTTCTGGACGACGGCATACTCCGTAAAAACACCAAAGCACTCCAGACACAAATAAAATCCGTGCTCGGAAACCTACGTTTCCGCATGGTGGATAACGCTGATTGGCTTAAGAAGGTAAGTCTTGTCGACTTCCTTCGCGATACCGGAAAGTTCTTCACGGTGAATGACCTCATAAAGCGTGACCTCATAAAGCGCCGTCTTGATACACCGAACGAGAGTATTTCATACACTGAGTTTAGCTACTCGCTTCTGCAGGCATACGACTATCGCGTACTAAACCAAAAATACGGTTGTGATTTGCAACTTGGAGCCTCAGACCAATGGACGAATATCCTTTCGGGCGTTGATTTGATTCGCAAGAAAGACGGCAAAGAGGTGTTTGCCCTTGCTATCCCGCTTGTGACCGATTCAAACGGTAAGAAATTCGGAAAGTCGGAAGGTAATGCGGTTTGGCTTGATGCAAAGAAAACGAGTCCATTCAGTTTCTACCAATTCTGGCTGAATCAACCGGATGATGTGGTTGAAAAGTATCTAAAGTTCTACACTTTTCTTCCTGTCGTTGAGCTCGACGCGATTATGGAGCTTCACAAGCGTAACCCTGAGCGTCGTGTAGCCCAGCGTAAGCTCGCAGACGAAGTCACCAGCACAGTGCATGGAGAGAAGGAAACTGAGCACGCACGTAAGATTACCGAAGTGCAGTTTGGTGGTGCATCTATAGATTCACTCACGAGCGAGGAGCGTATGGCATTTGAAGCTGCTACCCCAACCTACTCAATTTCAACTGGAGAAAATACCATTGTCGCAGCCTTGCTTGGCTCTGGAGTAGTTTCTTCGAAATCTGAAGTCCGACGGCTTATCGACAACAAAGGAATTAAGCTCAACGGCGAAACCGTAGACACTGATCGTGCTTTCGTGGATTCTGACTTTACGAACGGATTTGCACTGCTTCAGAAAGGGAAGACTGAGAAAATTCGGGTCACCAAATAGTGTGTCCTAAAGCTCTGGAAATTAGCTGTCACGGCTGATATACTCGGCCTATTGCGTCGGTGGTAGAGTGGTCAATTACAACAGGCTGTAAACCTGTCGGCTTCGGCCTACGAAGGTTCGAATCCTTCCCGGCGCACCACACTTTGGAAATCCCCAATTTTGGGGATTTCCTGCTTTGCTTGCTCTAGGAAAAACCATTGATTCTGGGCGATACCGCGCGCTTCGCGCGCGTGGATAGTGAGGTTCGAGCCGAAGACTTTTTGGAGAGAGGATTTTTTGGAGGGGGAGTCTTTGCTTAGGGCTATCCTGCCTAAGGTTTGGGCTTCCTGTATCCAGGCTCGCATGGGTTCGAGCCAAACGGCGGCGTTTCGTTCAATAAGCAGGGATTGTTCCTGCAACGACCTTTTTTCGGACAGGAGGCCACGCTTGCGTTCTAGGTACTCGCCTCGGTCAATGTCCTGTTCGATGAAAAGGTCGGTGAGGCGGGCAATTTTGGCGTCTAGAGAGCCAATCTGTGCCCGCGTCTCTTGAATGGACGCCGCCGCAATTTTTGAGGTATCTTGCGCGTCTTTGTCTGCCATTCTATTTAGTTCAACCGCCCATTCGCTCGGAAGCACGAAACGAGCAAGAAGTTCTGAGAGTTGGGAATCAAGTGATTCTTCGCGTACATACGGTTCGGTGCACACACCTTTCTTGCGGGTACAACGGTAGTAGATATGGCCTTTCTGTTTCTCTGCGGTGATAGAGGAATTGCAGGTAGCACAGGAGAGCAGTCCGCAAAACGCCTGCGGGCTATTTTTGAGTGCCTTCTTTTTACCTCGCAATTTCAATACTTCCTGCACCCGATCAAACAACTTCTTATCAATGAGAGGCGTATGCTTTCCTTCGTATATTTCTCCACTGTATTTGAAGTGGCCGTAGTAGAAGAGATTGGAAAGCATCCATGTCATTTGATCTTTTGAATGCGCCTTTCCGCCATCACTACTCCATCTGCGCGTAGCGCGCGTCGAGATTTTATTTTTATGCAGGAACGAAGCAATATCTTCTAGCCGATACTTATTCTCTGCATACATCTCAAACGCCTTGCGGATGATAGAGGATTTCTTCCGGTCTACCACGATAGTTTTAGTGCGCGGATTATTCAAATATCCTAGCGGTGCAGAACTTGGATAGATACCTTGACGCGCTTTCTGTCGGAGTCCGCGCTTCGTGTTTTCGCTCAAATCACGAATGTACTGATTCGCCATGCCGAACTCGACGGACATCATCAAGACATTGTCGGCAGGGTAGTATGCGCGGTCGTGCGTTTGGATATGTCCAATCGTCCCGTTTTGGAGAAGCCACTGTATCTGTCCGCCGTCTACCGGATTTCGTGCGAGCCGATCAATTTTCCAACATACAATTCCTTGCGCTTCGCCGTTTTGAATACGAGCCATCATATTGCTGAAGACTGGACGGTTCGGCATTTTTGCACTTCGCTTCTCTACAAATTCTTCCGCAATTTCTAGCCCCTCTTTGCGCGCGCTCGCGCGCAATTCCGACAACTGCGCCTCAATGGATAGAACTTGTTTGTCCTCGACATCGGTGCTTTTGCGGGCGTAGAGGAAATAGCGCATAGAAATTACACGCAATGTGCGTAGACAGGGAAGTTGTCTTTTACAACCCCTTGCCACCAAGCAGTTTCGTGCGAGCCTCGAATCTCACCCTTCCCATAGACGACTAGAACGTTAACCCTTCTCGTATCTCTATGCACAGCAATGATGCATCGGTTTCCAGATCGATGACGCGATTCTTCCGTTCCTGCGACGCGAAATTCTGTTTTGCAGATTAAAACACCATCGCAATCAGCGATTGTTTCAACGTAGTTATTAACTCCTATAAGGGTTTCAATACGCTTAAACTCCTCTTCAAGGGCTTTCCACGTTATGTCCCACGCGCCCTTATATTTCTTTTTAAAGCTGGCGATGTAATATCGCTCAGCATATTTTTCAACCTCAACAATGTAGTTACCGCTAATAGACATGCTCCGGGTCTTCCTGAGTAATTAGCTCGTACGGAATGACCTCGTCCGGAGCACAGAGCTTGTACGGCAATTGTTCGTGAGTAAAATTCACAATTTCTTGTGTACGTTTACCTTTCCACTTGTCCGTAATTTTCTTGATGAGTGCTTTTTCTTCCGTTTCTAAACAGTTCAATTTCTTACGCACAACTCCCTCACCAAGTCCCACTAGAAGCGCATCGCCCTTGCGGTCTATACTGATTTTTCCCTCATCTTCCAATTCTGCGAGTGCACGAAAATATGGGTCGGGCACTGGGCCATATGCGCGACGAAGATACTGCATACCACTCATGCTTTCAAGTTTCTTGTAGTACCACGCAAAGTCGGCGAGATAGAGAAGTTTAGCAAGTTTAGTTTTCGGCAGTTTTCCATCACGATAGCCCGTCGAAGCTTGAAGAAAAGCCAGAATCATTTGCTTGTACTTCACGTACTGAGGGAGTGTTGCTCCCGCCAGTTCTTCAATAGAGATTCCGTACAAGTCTTTCAATTTCTCTGCCTCGGGCAGAGTAAGCTCACGGGAACCTCGCTCTACGGCCATGTATGACTGACGCGAGAGGCCTAATTTTTCTGCTACTTCGGCTTGAGACAAGGAACGGCCGAGTCGCAACGCTTTGATAAGAGGCGCGTGTTTAGTGCTCATAATTGACAGGTTATCATATATGTATAAAATGTAAACATAGGGTGTTGATAATATAAACATCCTATTGTGAAGGAACTACGAGGAATTATACAAGTAAGACAGCAATTATTTATGGCAACTAATCCACCAAAGGGTGCGGGGCGGCGGGGAGCGGTAAAAGATCGAGACCAAGTCTTTAACCCTAAGAACGATCGCTGGACTAAACGTGATGACAACGGAAAGTTTATGGATCAGAAAGCAGACGCAAAGCCGTTCAAGGGTGTTCGTAAAATCAAATAGGGAGCTTCGCTGATTATTTCGTTTTCAGCGAAGGGGCTGGTGCGCGCACGGGAGGGAGGGGCAAGCACACTACGGGCTGGGTTTGTAGTCCCCCCCCTCCAAAAAATCCTCTCTCCAAAAAGTCTTCGGCTTCTGAATTTTTGAACCTCACCATCCACGCGCGCGAAGCGCGCGGTATCGCCCAGAATCAATGGTTTTTCCTAGAGCAAGCAAAGCAGGAAATCCCCAAAATTGGGGATTTCCAAAGTGTGGTGGCTCTATACTACCAAGTTCGAACTTTTTTTGCCCAGAACCCGAACCATTGATCTCTCGGCCTCGCGGACTCGGCGCTCGCCCCGAGCCCTGTCCGCGCCTTTTTTCTTGTTCTGATTCGCGGGGGGTATGCCTGAA
>JBBRPE010000007.1:0-35296 GCA_038228545.1 Minisyncoccia bacterium
TCCCTACGGAGCAGTATACGTTGCGGATAATCTGGGTCGCTTCGCTCACTGATTATGCTCGCAACATCTTCGAGTCCTAGCCGCAGACTTCCCAAGTCTGCTTCCCGCAGCAAATGAAAAGACCCCTTTCGGGGTTTTTCATTTGCTGCGAGACTAGGACTCGAACCTAGATAACATCCTCCAGAGGGCCTATCGTCTATTTCTGCTCAGTGCTGCGAGACTAGGACTCGAACCTAGATAACATCCTCCAGAGGGATGCGTCCTACCATTAGACGATCTCGCAGCACTGATCACAAATAAAGACGATTCCCGCCGGGATCGGACGAAAAGCAATGCAGATTGCTTTTCGTTCCCACCATTACGACTCTCGCAATACCGAGGCCGGTAAAACCGACCTGGTAGAAGCACGATACTTGAAACGAGGGGCTTTTTCAAGCCTTAAAAATAGACGTTCTTAGGTAAAGAGCGTAATGATGACGCCCATCACAAAGAGAGAGACGAGGTAATAGCCTGCAGTGATAAACCACCACTTCCAGGACTTACTCTCCCAGAGCACACCGGAAATAGAGACTGGCGCAACAAAGCCAAGCCAATACCAAAACGCGACTTTAAGTGCGAGACCGACACCCGCGATGTGCTCGGTCGTATTAACGGCTATGAGCGTACGTGCAAGTACGAATGACATGATGAGCGAGCCTACGGCCATGATTGCGTAACTTCGCATCATTTTCTTCTTTCCGGCAGGGTCGTTCTTCATACGTTCCAAATCTTCCGGTCCAAAGCCAAGTGTCTTCATCCAGGCCTTACCGAAGAGTGGTCCATACCAGAGACTGCCCAAAGCAACGGCAGCGACTGCGGCGACGAGCACAGCTATATAGTTCATACGTCTAAATTCATCAGTTAGGGTTACCTCCCTAGTATAAAGCAACGGCCCCGGGTATACCCGGGGCCGTTGCTTTATGTCATGGAGTCGGTTTAGTTCGTGGTCGCACTTGCCGAAGCATGTGCATCGACGCCCTTTCCTTTCACTACGCCTGCGATAGTACCTGCGTCTTTATGGGCTGCCTTCAGATCAGCCTCTGCCGCCTGGAGCTTTGCGCGAGCATCCTTAAGAGCGGCAGTGTTCGAAGCGAGAATGGTCTTGTCACCATTATCAACCTGGAGGTTTGCGGTCTCGGACATTGCAGCATCAGCCTTCGTCTTAGCGTCAGCAATTTTTGCATTGAAGTCGCTCATAGCCGTAACTGCGAGAGAGACATCTGTGCCTGCAGTCTGCGCAGAGGTTATGCGGCCCTGAAGCTTGCCGCCAAGTGTCGTCATTTGAATAACGACCGCATTGATGCGCGAAGCGACAGCTGCGATGCGAGCCTTAGGCTCGACAAGAAGATACACGCGGTTTGCCTTCGTGATGGACTCTGCGTCCGTCTTGAGGACATCGGCGCTTGTATCAGCTGCAATCTTCGCCTTGAGGTTGTTTAGTATTCCTATTTCAACATCAAGTGATGTCTGAATTGTCGCGAGCTCGGAAGCAGGAAGAAGCTTCATGCTTGCAAGGCGGGTCTTGAGTTCAGTAAGACTCTTAATACGAGCGTCAATCATGAGTCCAGAACGGTCTTGTCCCTTTTCTATGTGATTAGCAGTTGAAGACGCTTTGCGTTCGTCCTGCTTCTCCTGAAAAGTGGTTGACGCCATACCATGAAGCTTAGTGCCGCCACCAAGAAGACCATGATGATCTCCCTGACTATCGCCAGTAGAAGCAGTAACGGATACCGAAGCATCTCCGGAAGTAGTACTTGTGTCTTCAGCGAAGGCAGGGGCAGCGCTTGCGAGCAAAAGCGCTATTCCTGCAGCTCCTGTGATAAGTGATGTTTTGTTCATAAATATAGAGAGTTCAATTACTGTGCTGCTGCAGCATTTACGCTTTGGCTTGCCGCGCCGTTATCTGTTCCGACTGAATGAATTTGAGTACCAATTGCACCCATATCCATTGTCAGTGAAGCGTCTGATGTACTGCTTCCCGATGGAAGTGTTGTTGTCTCAGGCGAGTCGGAGTTCGTGCCAGTCGTTTGCTCGGTACCCGTCTTTGCTTCTTGCATCTGCCAGAAGTAGTAGGCTCCGCCGAGAACAACAACCGCAACAGCACTAGCTAATACGATTTTAGATGTCTGTGACATAAGAGTGTAGTGATAAGAAAGAACCGGACTAATAATGATGACGTACTAAGTATATCGCTCTTACCTAGTAGGAGATATGGGACGTGGACAGCGAAATTGGCTCCGAGTGGAGCCAATTTCGTGTTCTAGCCTTCGGTGCGAAGCATGCGGTCGTGTGATGCCTCGAGAAACTTTGTGAAAAGAGGATGCGGTGTGAGCGGACGAGCCTGAAGTTCTGGGTGGAATTGACACCCGAGATAAAACGGATGAGCCTTCTTCGGGAGCTCGGCTATTTCCATAAGCACACCATCCGGACTCTTTCCTGAAAACACGAGTCCGGACTTTTCGAGACGCTCTATGTACTCCGGATTAACTTCGTAACGATGACGATGACGCTCCTCTACACTATCCGTGCCGTACGCTGCCTGCGCGATTGTATCTTGTGTAAGAATTGCCGGGTATGAACCGAGCCGCATGGTACCGCCATACTTCCCTTCCGCTATGAGTGCTTTCTGGTCGGGCATGACGTCAATGACCGGGTCCGGAGTAGACGGATTAATTTCTACCGTGTGCGCTTCCTTAAGTCCAAGTAGATTTCGGGCGGCTTCGATAACCATCATGTGAAGGCCGTAACAGAGGCCGAAATAAGGAACACCGTTCTCACGACAGAAAGTTGCCGTCTTTATTTTTCCCTCTATACCGGTCTCTCCAAATCCGCCCGGTACGATAATTCCGTCATACTTCTCAAGCGATTGTGCACCATCCTTTTCAATGGTCTTAGCGTTCACCCAATCAATCTTTGCCTTCACACCGACTGCAGCGGCGGAAAACTTAATTGCTTCAATAACGGATAGGTACGCATCAGAGAGAACAAAGTCGCCGGTATCGAAATACTTCCCAACGATACCAATGGACACAATGGGCTTCCCTTCCGAGCGAGTCTTCTCAACAAAATCGCGCCAATCATCGAGATCCGCATCAACCGTGGTTTTTTCGAGTTTAAGCGCTTCCATGAGCGCATCTCCGATATGATCCTTCTCAAGGTTAAGCGGCACATCGTAAATACTTTCTACATCCGGGGCAGAGATAATACGGTCAGGTCGCACACTGCAGGAAATAGCGAGCTTCTCCTTACGACGGTCATCCATCGGGCCGTTACTGCGCGCAATAATGAAATCAGGCTGAACGCCATAGGAATTTAGTTCGCGCACAGCGGACTGTGTTGGCTTTGTCTTCATTTCACCAAGTGTGTTCGGAACCGGTAAGTACGACACCATGACAAAAATGACGTCGTCAGGATATTTGAGTTTGAGCACACGTGCAGCATCTATGAAAAGTGCGTTCTGGAAGTCGCCCACCGTTCCACCGATTTCAATGACGGAAATTTTACTACCGTTATTTGAGGCTGCCTTCTCAATACGGCGCTGAATCTCGTCGCGTACGTGCGGGACAGCTTCAACACACTTACCGCCATACTCCAAAGCGCGTTCGCGTTCGATAACCGTCTGATACACCATGCCAGAGGTCATGTAATCCTCAGGTCCGAGATCTTTTCCGAGAAAGCGCTCATAATTTCCCATGTCTTGGTCGGTTTCAAGTCCCGACTTCAGCACAAATACTTCGCCATGCTCTGTCGGATTCATAGTACCGGCGTCAACATTCAAATACGGATCGATTTTAACGAGATTCACCTTGTAGCCGCGCTGATTCAAAATGAGACCCATAGAAGACGTAGCGACTCCCTTTCCGACGCCAGACATGACGCCTCCTAATACGAATATGTACTTGTGTCCTTCAATTGCCATGAATACGAGCTATATCTTTAAGTAACGGCGTACACCTATCCAGCTTGCGAGTGCTCCGAGGAATATACCCGAGCCGAAGAGGACTCCAAAAACGTATGCGAAGTGGCTTACGTAGTAGGTAAAGAGATTGAAGCCACCTAGCCAAGCCTGGAGCGCATTCCCGGCGTAATAGGTGGCCGGATAGAACAAGAAGAGTGCTATGCAGGCCGCAAGTCCACCTGCGATTATTCCTGCAACAATGAACGGTCCACGGATGTACATATTTGAAGCACCCACAAGACGCATAACGGCTATTTCATCACGTGCGGTATAGATAGCGAGACGAATAGTTGCAAGAGCGATGACGGTTGATGCGAGTGCGAAGAGAATGACGATAATAAGGCCCACCTGTTGCGTGGTATGAATGGCTGCCGTGAGACGGTCAATGACGGTCTTGTTCTGAGCGTAATTAATCCTATCCACGATAGACGTACCTCCGACAGCAAGAGACGGGTCATTCGTAAGGTAATCAACGATGCCTGCATAGAGCGAGGGCTCCTTAGCCTTTATTGAGAGTGAGGCTTCGAGGGGATTGTTACCGAGCTCCTGAAGTGCCTGAAGTGTAAGTTGATCGGTCGCATGGCGGTCCTTGAAGTCTGCGAGCGCCTGGTCGCGGGACGTGTAGCTAACCGCTCCAACCTGCGGAAGTGATACGAGCTTGTCTTTAATATTTAAAATGTCGCTTTCAGCAGCTGAAGTCACGAAATAGACGTTTACATCTACTTTGTCTTGGATGGTAACAAGTGTGCTGGTAAGAATTGCGGAGAGGAAGATGAGTGAGCCGATGATGGCAAGTGTTACGGTCATCACCAGTACCGTCGCGAATGTGACCGAGCCTCCACGTGCAAAATTCGTTGCACCCCCTGTCACTATTCTCTTAAGGAAAGTCCACATATATAGATATTACAGCAGGTATTGCCCGCGTTGATCATCGCGTACGACGCGGCCGCGGTCCATCGTCACTACACGCTTACCGAGTGCGTCGACCACACCTTTGTTATGCGTCGTGATGAGCACGGTAGTACCGAGCTCATTAATCTTTTTCAAAATCTCAATAATTTCGTAAGTGTTTATCGGGTCGAGATTTCCAGTCGGTTCGTCCGCAACAATAACGTCCGGCTGATTGATGATGGCGCGACCAATAGCAACACGCTGTTGTTCGCCACCCGAGAGCTGAGATGGGAAATGATGCGCCTTACCGGCGAGATCAACGAGGTCGAGGATATGAGGAACGTCAGACTGGATTTCATCATCTGGGCGACCAGCAGCTTCCATAGCGAACGCAATATTCTCGTATGCAGTCTTGTTTGGAATAAGACGGAAGTCCTGAAATACCATACCTATCTTGCGACGGTAATGATGCAGTGATGCAGTTGGCAGAGCGTGCACATCTACTGATTCAAAAAAGACCGAGCCCGTGGTCGGTCGTTCTTCCGCGAGTAACATTTTAAGGAGTGTGGTCTTGCCGGCACCGGAGTGCCCAACAATGGAGACGAATTCTTTCGGGGCGATGGAGACGGTTACATCCTCGAGAGCAGGAGTGCCATCACGGTAGGTCTTCGTCACCTTGTCGAAATAAATCATGTACGAAGGTTATTGTACCCCAGGCGGGAAGGGTCTCCAAGAATATGAGGTCCCCACGTGCTCACGTGCTCACGTGGTGAGGAGGTCTGTGGATAAGTTATGCTACCTCACGGCCGGACACAGCAGCATCTATAAAACCGTCCAAATCTCCAGTGAGGATGTCCTCAGGATTACTCGACTCATGCCCTGTTTCGTGGTCTTTCACCATTTTGTAGGGATGCAGAACATAGGAACGCATCTGACTCCCCCACTCATTTGCGGTTGTACCTGCAATTGAGCGACCTTTTGCAACAGCTTCTTCGTCTGCTTTCTGCTTTGTGTAAAGTTTCGCTTTAAGCAGTTGGAGTGCCTTTTCACGATTCGCCTGCTGACTGCGTTCGCTTGATACATGTACGGAAATATTCGTCGGTGTGTGCACGATGCGCACTGCTGTCTCACGCTTATTTACGTTCTGACCTCCAGCCCCACCCGACTTTGCGAACTGCATGTCGAGGTCATCGTCCTTAAGCTCGATAGCATCACCTGGAGCGAGCATCGGAAGCACTTCCACCAGAGCAAACGAGGTCTGGCGCTTGTCGTTCGCATTAAACGGCGAGATGCGCACCAGACGATGCACACCAGCTTCATGCTTCAGCCTGCCGTATGCTCCCTTTCCGGAAATCTCAAGCAGGAGGTTGCGATACCCTCCATGATTATTTTCATTCGCGTGCAATTCCGTCACACCCCATCCCTTCTTTCCAGCGTAGCCCTCATACATACGACGCAACATCGCTGCAAAGTCTTCAGCATCGTCTCCCCCGGCTCCAGCGAGTATTCCGAGTGTTGCTCCTCCACCGTCATGCACGTCACCCGTGCCACCTTCTTTGAGCGATTGATACTCACGGAGAATCGCTTGCGCAGCATCCTTGTCCGCCCAGAAATCAGGTGCTGCCATTGCTGCTTCTATTTCCGTTATGCGTGCTTCGGTTGTGTCTGCCATTACTAGGAGTGTAAACGAACAACCGATATTTGCCATAGTATTTTAAAGTGGTATGGTTTTCACAAAGTTCTTCGGCATCAACTCTAACAACGCTACAGAGGTCTCACTATGGTGCATTGGCAGGTCTACCCACTCCTGCACCCGAAGGTGCAGGAAGCTCGTGATGTGTTCTACGAACATCGACTTAGCCGCTGGTCTACATCGCGCTGCACGCTCTCGTTTGAGGTCTTGTACGACCTCTTCTGCAACGAGGTCGCTGACTTCGCAGCAATTGCAGAACTCGCGAGTATCGCAAACGGTTCGCTCGATCAGCTCTACGACAACAACTTCGCGTCTTTGTTTTGGAACATGTCGGCTGCACATCGCCGTCATCTGTTTCTGGACGAACGACGCAAGGAATTCCTTGGGAGCCGTCGCACGTCACTGCCGGACATTTTGTGGATGCCACTTATTCAGAAAAACGCAGCGGCTGCCGGTCACAGTGTAGAAGCGGTCATCTATTACAACGAGCGCGGTTGGTATCAAGGCATCTGGCATTCGAAGGTTGCGATATCCGGAACTAACTGCAAAGTCCATGCGCTACGGACACCTCGACGGCCACTTCCAGGACGAAACCAACGCTTTGGGCGCTCTGAAGTGTTTAAGGACAAACTGGAAGAAGAATCAATCCAATTGTTCCCTATTCTCATCCGGGGTCTCAAGCAAGAAACGCTCGTGATTCCCTCAGCAAAGCTTCGCGAACATTACTTCCCGCATGATCGCAGTAACGCATGGAAAGTTGATTTGAACATTCCCCTTAAGCGGGGACAAGGGAAGCGGAAAGCGACAAGCTTTCCCTTCATCGACTACGCAGAGCGATGGGACCTGATACCCAAAGCCACCTGACGGGCTTCGCCCGTGCTCCCCCAGGGGAGCACGGGCGATTCGTTTTGGAGCCACCTCGCAGAACCTGCCTGCGGCCCCTGTTCGTCGAGCGTACTTGCTAACGCGCGTACTCCACCGACTGGCGATTTCTGAACCTTGGAGCCACCTCGCAGAATCGAACTGCGGACCTTCTCGTTACGAGTGAGATGCTCTACCAACTGAGCTAAGGTGGCATGTCGCCGACGATAAGCTCCGGCGACTTTCGTACCATACCTGGAAACCGTCATCCTATCAATACACATGGACGAATCCTTTGGAGCCGTTGCCCGGATTCGAACCGGGGACCTACTCCTTACCATGGAGTTGCTCTACCAGCTGAGCTACAACGGCGAACGAGGGTTAACGGAATGTGCCTTCCGGGACATATTCCTTTGCGCCCGAGAGAGCAGCGGTGCAAGCTACCTGCTTACAACGGTATGTCCCCCGATAAGAAGGGACATTGCCGATAGTACGTTATTTCCTGGGTGTTTTCAAACTTCGCGCTGTTCACCAGTGCTCTTTCCCTTCCCCCTACCCTTGGTATTCTTATATACGTACTTACTCATTACCGTTTTCCATGAACCACATGAATCCCGCGAGCCACTGCAAGTGCCCGCACCACAAGATTGGAGCCTATCTCATTATCCTATTCGGCATCTTTATGCTGCTCGGAACCATGGGTGTTATCTCCGGCATGATAGTCGCGTACTCATTCCCGATAATAATTATCGTGTTTGGACTTACACGCGCTATCGGCGGCAGTTGCAAGTGTTACGCAAAATCCTCGAACCCCGTATAACACGAACTACAGAAACACCGGCCGCTTATGCGGCCGGTGTTTCTGTTTCTCCGATTGCCTTCGCGCCATACAATCCTGAATTATCGCCAAGAGCTGCTTTTTCTATACGGACACCCACATCTCCACATGCACTCCGTACTTCTTCCAGGCGGAAACCGTTCGCTTCATTCATAAGGGAGCCACCAAGTACTACCGTGTTCGGAGACCATTCTTTGATTGCATTACTAATTCCTTCGGCAAGCATGGGGGTAAGCATGTCCCAAACGTCACGCGTAAGCGCTTCCGGGAGCACACCGTAGCGGGTACGTATAGAATTTCCACCAACAAGCTCTTCGAGGCGTGCACCGTCATGTAGCCGAATGACGCGGTCGCGCACGACTCCACAACTCGATTCAGGGACTATAGCTCCACCCAAAATGTGGCTTGTGCCGACGCCCGTACCAATGCCAATGTAGGCTACTGAGTGCATACCCTTCCCTGCTCCATACATAGTTTCACCGAGACCTGCCAGTTCAGCGTCGTTCATAACATGTACCGGCACTCCATATACACTCGCAAGTTCTGTAGCAAATGCGTAGCCACTCCAACGCGGCAAATTAGTAGAACGAACAATCGAGCCACCACCTCCGATAATTGCCGCGATGCCTCCCGTTATACCCTCAATCTCTCCTCCAAGACCTTGGATGAGCTGTTGTAATACAAGAAGACCCTCGCTCGGTACTTCCGGGGTAGGCGCATGGAGCACCTGTTCGACGCCCGTGTCCGTAGCGCACGCGACGCGCGTACGTGTCGCGCCAATGTCAAAAATAATTCGGTTCATAGTAGTTTTTTAAACGCTTCGATGAGGGGAGCTTCGTCTGGGTGTATGTTACGCGTTTCGGCGAGCGAGCGAGCCGCGAGCAGGAACCGTATCCATAGTGACACAAGTGCTTCGCTTTTCGACATTTCAGATATATCGAGTTCGTGTATAAGCCGTCCGCGCTCTTCCATGAGAGAGGTAAATGCGTCCATGCGACGCGCGATGCGCGCGTCGTCGAGCGCATCGCGTACGAGAACAAACCGGAACAAATGCTCTAGACCCTCAGGCATATCCGTATCAAACGCCTGCATCTCATTATGGTTCAGTTCAGAGAAAACATTCATGAATGCAGGTGTCCGTGCGGTCTCGTTCATAATCAGCTTCCCTATCCTCCCGAGTGCGCTCGTCCGCGTGGATGTATAGAAAAGCGGCACGCTTTGAAGCATGAAGTGTGCGTCTTGCTCAGCTTCGTCCGTAAGGTGTTTTGAATCGAGAGTAAGTGCTGCCATTTCACTCAGAAGTGAGTCTTCTTCGGCGAATGCGAGCAGTGCTCGCACCAGGTAGATGAGTGCATTGCGCGGTGCCAGCCCCGTCGGCACAAGACAGATCGGAAGCGAAGAACGCTCCGCAAATCCAGCAAGCTTTCCTCCGGAGGTAACGACAGCAACGGTGTGTCCTAAACTTGCCGCATCATTTGCGAACGACAATGTCTCTTCAGTGTTTCCAGAATAGGAAATCGCAATGTAGAGCGATTCTTTAGGAACGAGGTGCGGAAGTCCGTACTCGCGATGTATTACTATTTGCCGCTCCGGAAGCAAGAATGCTAGCGCATCACCCGCAAGCGCGGAGCCTCCCATACCACCGATGACAAGCGCACGCGGGGGCGCATCTAATTTCCTGTGTATCTCAGGAATAAAGGTCAGCTCACTCAACAGTTGCTCAATCATGGTTCCATATCGAGCACGAGTGTTCCCCAGGTGAAGTTATGAGCGCCGTAGGCTCGCCCACTCTCCGGGTCGAAATACTCTCGAAAACCGTGCTTTTCTATAAGTCCTCTGCTCACACTGCGTAGCCATTCTGCTTCTTCCTTAAACCCGTAGTCCACGAGCCCTTTATAGATGAACCAGTGTGGAGCAAACCAAACAGGCCCACGCCAGAAGCCGTTTGAGCGGTAGGACGGCTCTTCTTTTGAGACGGTGCGTATGCCGAATTCCGAATGAAATGTTTCGGGATTATGGAAATGCTTTCGTATAAGTTCGCTCGCCTCTTCCGGTGTGTAGAGCCCCGCGAAGAGCGGAATAAAATGCGACCAGGTCGCTACTTTCAAATGACCGTGTTCAAGACCAATGGCAGACCAAAATACACCTTCCGCCATAAGATATTCGCGCATCGTGAACTTAATCAGGTCGTGATTGAGTTTTGCAAATGAAGCTATTTCTTTCTCCTCAAGAACGGTAGCTATTTTTTCGAGTATTTCGAGATTCTTTACAAGAATAGTATTGAACGGAACGTCTTTAACCCAAAATCGTTCCTGCATACAGACGAGCGGATCGAATGCGCACGTGCGATTCATTGCGATGAGCTCATGGCGCTTGTACATGTGAGAAAAAAACGAGATGTTCGATTTCACACGCATCGCGATGTCGAAGCGCGGCGAGTTATCTTCGCCCGATTCGTCCGGATTAATGATGCTTATCAGATGGTGGTCATGCGGGTCGCGCATCTCGATAAGATATTTATAGAACGCAACCATTTGGTTGAAGATTTCCCGTAGGAACGCCTTGTCGCCGGTCTTCTCGTATATTTCCCATGCGGCGTACGCAATCATCGGCGGCTGCGTAATCGAACTTATACCTTTTTCCCATGCCACCTGGTACGGGCGAGTTATTTTCGGTTGCCAGAATATAAGATGCGGGACGAGGCCGTTTTTTTGCTGGCGAGACAATAGAGCTATGAGCTCAGCCTTTGCCGCGTCAGCATCGAACGTTGCAAGAATGATGCTATGGAAGCACGAGTCCCAGAGCCATTGATACGGATACGTTGAGGGCGACGGGACCGTGTATTGATGGCCGTCTTTCGTCTTTCTTCGGTTTGCGAGAAGTAGTGTGTGAGCAGCTTCCGTAAGGTCCATAGCTGCATGATAGCAAACCGTTTCTGCGTATGTGAAAACTACTTACTCACGAGAGTGATGATTCGGTCTAGCTTTTCGTTCTCAATGCGTGATAGTGAAACCTGAAGTTCTTCTATCTCCTGTTCTGCTTTCTTATTGGTCATATAGTCTTCAAGCGCTTGATGACGGTCACGCTCAGCGGAGCGATTTTGACTCATCATGATGATTGGCGCGGAATACGCAGCCTGGGTCGAGAACAAGAGATTAAGGAGAATGAACGGATAGGGATCCCAATGGCCGAAATATGCGACCAAATTGAGCACTATCCAACACGCGATGATGACCGATTGGCCAATTATGAACGGCCAGGAGCCCATGAAGCTCGCCACTTTGTCAGCAACGCGCTGACCAAACGTCATTGAATCATGATGTTTGTGGTGCCAAGTCTTCGGATGGTGCGAAGCGTTTTTTTCCATACTAAAACGATAGCATGCGTTGCCGGCTAGTAATTAGGCGGGAAGGAATAGGCTGCAGGAATCGTGCCCGGTACCTCAGCGTCTGTTCCGTAGGTAATGACAATTTCTTCATGAGCCGTGAGCTCAAGTTGACGCGGATCGCCCGTATAGGGCTGTCCATTTACGAATACTTTGAGTGTATTCGTTGCGTCACTACAGTAGCCTCCGATGCAAGAATCGGAAAAACGCACACTCCAGATGTCGAAAAACTGACCCAGATAGAACTTCTCTATCGTCGGTGATTCGACGTGAATTATTCCCGTCGTGTCGTGTACGTGGATAGGAGAAATAAATATCGGGAGACTCTCATGTACACCGATATTCGCCGGGACCGGGACAGGCTGACCATGAACGAATACGTCGAGATGTTGATGAATATGCAGTGCTGTTCCTTCTGCGGAAAGCGCAGGCTGCTTAATAGCAGCGAGACGTGCCTTGAGATGGTCTTCTTCTGCAGGCCATGGCGCAAGCGCTGTTGAAATGCTTTCAAGTGAACCCGCTACCGGTTTAGGTATGAGAAGTACTAGTCCTCCACCAACAACAACGAGTGAAGCTCCGAGAACGAGCAGCCATGTTTTGAGCTTCATATAGTAATTGATTATGAAGCGATAACGATAAGCTTCGCGGTTACCGGGGTGTCGTTTCCAATCAGATGCACGGTGTACAGGCCGGCCGGAAGTCCGCGCGATACCGTGTACGTCCAGTGACCCTGTACAACGGGAATGCTGAACGCACCAATGATGCCGGTACCCGATGGGTCATCGATGACTATACCGATATTCACAAGGTTCGATGTTCCTGTAATAACAGGATTCATGGAATGACTAACGAGCGAGCTCTGGTCGATAGCCGCACGATGCACTACGTGCACGGGGGTTATCACTCCCTGTACGGGTGCAGGATGGCTCGCGACCGTGCTCGATGCCTGAAGCGGCGCAAGCGACGGTGAATTCGTTGCAGATGTCGTGGCTGTTGGCGCCGACGATGTGAAGGCCGCCGGAGCTAACGGACCCTTATGGAAAATAAAGAACGCGACGACAGCAAGGATAATTGCGGCAACGAGGCCGACAGCAACTTTGGTATTCATGGGGACAGTATATAGCGGGTTAGCCAAGACCAAAAGCGGTGGCGTTTGGCCTTATTTCTTCTTCTTATTGCGTCTGATTGTCCTATCAAGCAATGTATCAAGTGGACTTTTTGTGTCCTTTCGCAAATAGAAATACCCAATTGCGCTACCGACCAGCGCGCCTATCGTGTCCATGATTTCGTCTTTCATCGTGTCCACGACTCCCGTCTGGGTCTGTTGCATGTTGGTATGGAAAATCTGATCGCCCGAGAACTCGAATACTTCCCAGAGAAGTCCGACCGCAAGCGCAAAGCAGAATGCGAAGAGACAGAGCACAAAAGAGTTTGCAGCGATTTTGCCCTTACGAAACAAAAGTAAAATCACAACCAGGCCGACCAGACCAAACGCAATGCCTGAGCCGCTATGTAGCATGATGTCCCACCACCAGTATTTCTGATAGTAATGCTGTACCTGACCAAGAATTATCGTTGCGTAAAGAAAAGCGCTCATAAGGAGACAGAAAAACGTGGGCAAATAAATTTTGAACTGCTTTTCAAGGTAAAAAGGTGCGAGGAAGAGCGCAATCGAAGCAATGGAGAGGAGAAGAGCATCCCAATTTCCTTGAACGCCAGCTATAACTCCTCCAGCTATAAGCGAGAGAAAAATAAGTGCGTAGAAGCCGCCCATAAGGTTAAGTGGAAACTCCCCTTTCTTATATCTTGTGCCCAAAAATTTCATAGTGGTAAGTGTAGCAAAATACCGAACGGAGGCGATATTTTTGCTTAGCGCAGTCGACGGGACTTGAAGCTTACAGCTTCAGTAGGGGCTTCAATCATACTCACTACGCTTCGTCTGATATGTTCAGCCCTTTCAAGTCCCGACGCAGGCTCCGCCTGCTTCGACTGTGAAAGCACAATGTCCCCTTTCGGGGACATTGTGTCTTGCGCAACCTCGTGGACGATATTGGAACCAGTATTCGTTTATTGAGACAGCACCTGACGCCCAGCGATAGGCATGCATGTGTCCGTATCTATTGTATCGATGTACTGATTCGAACCACTGAAGTTGTGTATACGTGCAGTCTTTCCGTCCTTAGTCACCGAAATGCCCTGAACAAGATAGTTATCCGATACGCATTTTTTACCGGAGGACACATCCTCGATCTCGACTCTGCCATCCTTTGCGTCTGCCGGAGTATATATCGTGAATTTCTTTGTAAGTGGGAGCTCCGATGTGGCTACTATACTTGTCGTAGTGGAGCTAACCGCTCTGATGTCAGCATTGCTGAGTGAAATATATTCAGAGCCTGTCTGAGATGCGGCACTCGGGGCATTTTGCAAATATACATAAGCACTTATAACTATTGCCACCAAGACTACCGCCACAATAGCGATCTTTTTCGCTTTCATAAGGAAATCATACCATTTCGATTTATGTTATGGGATGAATAAAACCGCTCAGATAGCCAGCGTTGTGCATGCGCGTGCCGGGGGTGCTTCCTCGAAGCAAGCCCGTAGAAGCTAGCAAAACTAGGACTTTGGACACGTAGTGATTTCTTCTATAGGAAAATTCTTCTTAACGTTCGCTACCCATTCGTTTTCTTTTTTGATTAGCTCTGCAAGGCCGCTGGCTGAATCGGTTATATATGGTATCCCGTAGTCAACTCCTTTTCCTTGAGCATCCCACGCGAAAAAGACCGATTTCTTTTGTGCATGCGCAGAAGTTGCATCGGAGAATTCGGCATATCCCCCGATTTCTCCCCTACTGTTTTGGTAGGTCACTATCACGTCATCAAGGTAGGCGCAGAGATCTTTGGGTGCTATTTTATTCTTTTCCGAAGTTGAGGTAGCCGTACCTGAGACTGACGATGTCAGTGACACAGTTTTATGGAGAAACCCATACACTATTCCTGCAATAATCAGTAGAACGAGAATAGAAGCAATCCAAAGGTAGTTTCGTTTCATTGTTACAACATACCATACTCGCGACATCAAAGTATCAAGCTAGTAACCCTTCCAACAAACTCTCCTAATGGTCCGCCTGATTAGAACGAACACCGATTTGGTCTGTGGTTGCCCAGCAGTCGCACTAATAACTATCGTGGCGTGAGATACTAGGTCAATGGAACAAGAGAACTGGAATGGTAAGGATTTCGAGACGGCTTACGTAGGTTTTTTCTCTTGTAGAAGATTTTTGTCTTTGGTCGTTATAGATTTTGACGTATCTTGAGTCACCGATATTTCCTGGGACGTGGTCGCTCCTGACGAAGAATTTAGTGATGCTGAACTATTGAGATTCTTTGAGACAAAGTAGTACCCTCCTCCTGCGATGACCAAAACCCCAATCACGCCTCCAAGAACTTTATAAGTCATCTTCATGTGTTTACCTTAGCATGTACGAAGTACTGATGATTTTATCCGTGTGTATACCTAGGATTTCTAAATATTTAGGACAGAAGTTCTGGCATCCTATAAACAGGAACCGTATTCCAACGTTACGTTAAGGTAGTGTTTTGGTGGGTGCAATCGACTTACACGTACTCGTACCATACAGGGCGGTCTTTTCCAGCACCCTTGAAGATGCTCTTTGTCTTGCCCTTGAAGTTTTCACCATCGATTAAGAGGACTGTTTCCATTAATCCTTATTCTACCAAGCAAATAAGGCGCTGTATAACGAAAACTCCGGCGAGCCTTTCGGCCAGCCGGAGCGGGTATATGTTCACCTTACGCGTGCATGCGTGTGGTGTCAATGAAGAGTCTTGAATAACTATTTACCCGCCGTTTGAACCAGAAAGACCGCCCATTCGGGCGGTCTTTCTGTGTTTTTTGAGACGTTGTCTCCATTTGCGCAGTCGACGGGACTTGAACCCGCAACCTCCCGCGTGACAGGCGGGTGCTCTAACCAGTTGAGCTACGACTGCATGCTAAGCACAGAGTGTGAGACACCCCAGGCCCAGTCGGCACAAGAAATGAGAGCCATTCGCATCTCTTGTGTCGGCGGGAACTGGCGGTCTACGCTTGGAATATAGCTTTTTTAAGGCCTATATTCAATAACCGATACACGTGTGCTGGTGGGAGGACTTGCACCTCCGACCTTAGGTTTATGAGTCCTATGCTCTAACTACCTGAGCTACACCAGCAATATGGTGCACCATACTACGTTTAAGCCCTATCTTCAATCGTTTTTAGGTAGGCTTCTGCACGCTCGATATCTTCCGGAGCAGTTACTTGAAACCATTCATGTGCAGGTATGGCGTGAAGAGGAGTACTGGAGGCAAGTGAAGCGGCAAGAACCGTCTGTGGTAAGCCATACTCTACGCTTCCTTCTGCTTTCGGAACCATTGGGTAGTCGAACACCGTCGGGTCGAGAACAAAGAGATTAGTATTGAAGAGTCCGGGCTTGCCGCGATGGTCCCCCTCTTCGATAGCAACAACTTTCCCTGCTTCATCAGTCACAATGCGTCCCCCGGCCGCCATTGATTTTGTATCTTCAACAAGCATTACCCAGTCAGAGGCCGCAACTGAGCGCGCAATGTCATCAGCTCCATATATATCGTCTCCCATGAGAATAATGAACCGTCCGTGGAGAAAGGGTTTTGCAAGTGCGAGCGCTCCCATGGTTCCATTCAACTCGTCCTGTACGACGTAGGTCAGTTTCTTGCCGTTGTAGCTGTCGCCAAAGGCGTTACGGATAACGTCGCCCTGATAGCCAATGATAAGTACAATCTCGTCAAATACTCCTTCGAGTACGTCGAACTTGTGCTCTAAGAGAGTCTTCCCAGCTACTTTGAGCATGGGCTTCGGAACGCTGTCCGTGAGGGTGTTCATGCGAGTTCCCCTGCCCGCTGCTAGTATGACTGCCTGCATTGTTCGCATAGTACCTTTGGAACCTCAGTTGTGCGAGTAAAGTTCTGCTACTGTACGAGGATGGATACCAAGCAGGAGGAGATACTTATATATGACGGCTTTCTTATTAGCGTACTCCTCAAGGGGATTATATCGGTCGGAGAGGTACTGGGTGGCATAGCCCTCTTTTTTATTCCGCCTGCGTTTATAGTGGGTATCGCTACTATCGTTCTCAATCATCTTCCACTTCCCTCGCTTCAGGGCATTCTCCTGACTGAAGTGGCCAAATACACCACCGGCACAGTGGTCTTTGTGGCTCTCTATCTCCTTTCGCGCGGTCTTATAAAGGTGGTACTCATTGGAGCACTGTTGAAGAATATGCTCTGGGCATATCCGGCTTCCCTCGTCGTACTCGCAGGATTTGTGCTCTATCAGCTCTACCAAATATTTTCCGCGCACTCGCTACTCCTGGTCGCAGTAACACTCTTTGACCTCATCGTGATGTATTTCATCTGGCGAGAGTGGAAAATAGTGGAGCGTCATCAGGGCCACGTACGCTAATTATGCTCTCGTTCCGTTCTTGATTATCCGTTCCAGTACGGCAAGGTAGTCAATGAGTTCACCCGGTTGTACACCCGATACGAGGTGACGCATTTTACTGCGTACATGAGCTTCCGTACTCTCAACAAATGAAAAATTTTCTGGTGTTTTTTCAATGCTCGTAAACGCTTCTTTCCAGTTACCAGACCCCACGTTCGCACGCACGGTCGGACGAGAGGCAAGCGAGGAAGCCAAATCAACAGCACCATCCAGACGTTCCTTGATGAGGAGCGAAGCAAGGGATGCCACAGCTTCTCGACGATGAATAGTGTTGTCCGTTAAAATTTTCTGGTTTTGGTAATAACTAAAGACAGAAAACACAACTAGGGGGCCGAGGAGCACAAGCACAATGCCAATATTTATGTAGGTTTTCTTTTTCACAAAGTAAAAAGCTTTTACTAAGTATAGCATCCAGCCTTCGAAGCCCGACGCACGCTCCGCGTTCCATCTCGCAACAAATAAACAGAAAGCCGCCTCGTGGCGGCATCTGTTGGTTTATTTGTTGCGGGATCGGGATTCGAACCCGAGTCTGGAGGTTCTTTTACACCTTCTGTTTCCAGAAGGAATGGACTATCCCATGATCCCCAAGCACGTATTGTATGGGGATCCTCCCATTATAGTCTCTGAACCTTTCCCGGATTACTCCGAGACTTGGCTGCTGATTGCCGAATCTTCTTGTTTTTCAAACATTCGCGCCCATCCTTTCGGATCACGCTGTAGTACAAGAAGCTCTCACGGTATTCCAGCAATTTAGAGAGTTTTTCCTCTACCCGTTACCGGATAGGGTCACCTTTCTGATGAGCCTCCCGAGGTACCACTCCTCTATCCCGCTCTGTTTGTGGCCATTTGTCCTCCCGCCGCGGGGCGGCCACTCCTCTATCCCGCTCTGTACGCTTCAATGAAGCTTGTCGCTACAATACCACCCACAGTCTGCAAATACAACACATCTTCTAGTTCCGACGTACATGTTGGATTCATAACCTATATAATAGATACTGATGCTATAATTTTGTTATGGCGCATAAGGACCCGGAGCGACGAAAAGAATACCACGCAAAATATATGAAGGAGGTATGGTACCCCAAGAATAAAGAGAAGCACTTATCGTACGTGCAAAGGAACAAGCAGCGTGTTGCAGACTTTATTGAGCACTATAAAAAGGCCCGTCTATGCACTGACTGCGGTTTCCCGGGAAAAGACTTTCCCTATGTCTTGGATTTTGATCATATCGACGGTGGTCTTACAAAGAAATTCACTATTGGAAGCTGGTCCCAAAGTGTATTGAGCATTGAGGCGATCGAACGGGAAATAGAAAAATGTGAATTGGTATGCGCAAATTGTCACCGAAAACGAACTTTTTCAAGAATTAGTAGAGACTAGATTTCACCGTGTTCTTTGAAGACGTTCTCATACTGAAGAATCGTTCGGTACGCGATGTGGTCAGTGAGAACAAACGTTGACCCCTGATGAGCAATATCATTACGTACCTTGTGCGCCTCCCACGCGTCATTCAACGTGTGAAAAGTATTCACGTTGGCAGTCTTAAGTTTATCCCCTATCGAATTTCCTACATACCCGAGACGCGTCAACATATCGTCCAAAATAATATCCGCCTCGAGTATTGCCTGACGCCAATCGCTATCGTGCGGACTTTCAATGAGTTCGCGTACATGTGTCCATCGGTGATGTTCCGTCACGTCTTCAGCTGCATGAGCGTCCTCGATGGTAGCGTAGCGAAGTGCATCTTCGTCGCGTGATTGGTACATGCGCATAGATGCGTAGATAAGAAGCGCAAGGAAACCAAGCGTAATTGCATACGCGAAGATAGTAATGCCAACCCATACCCCAGTGAAGAGGACAGCAATCCAATCAAAATTAAACCCGGTTGTTACTCCCCCACTTGCGTGCCCGCCGGCAAGAAGCTGATACAGAAGATAAAATATGTTCTCAATGTTGAGAAAATGCACTGGGCCGGTAGTTGCAGCGGTACCGGTGGCTATCGTCGGGTCCATTACGCTCTAGTATAGCGTCTCTTTTGTGACTGCTGCCCCGATTTTAAACAGAACCTCTTCAGCACCTTTTGGTGCCGTAAACTGAATTCCCGTCGGGAGTACCACCTGTTCACGGGTCACATTCCCCATCGGTACGGAAATTGCGGGCATGCCGGTAAGATTTGCCGTTACTGTAAACACGTCTTCTAGATACATGGCGACCGGGTCGCTCTTCTCACCAAACTTGAAGGCCGGTGAAGGGGTGGTCGGGAACGCAATAACATCACACAACTCGAACGCGGCATTATATTCATTCGTAAGCAGTTCGCGCGCTGCGTCCGCCTTTCGGTAGTACGCATCAATATAGCCGGACGATAGTACGAATGTGCCAAGAAGAATGCGACGTATCGTTTCTGGACCGAATCCCTCCGTACGCGTGAGTAGATAGTCCTCGAGCGGATTTGCGCCGCGCTTCGCGAGTCCATACCGAATGCCGTCATAGCGAGCGAGGTTAGCGGACGCCTCTGCCGGCATGATGACGTAGTAGACCGGAAGTGCGTAGCCGCTGGTCGGGAGAGACACTTCAGTTAGTGTATGACCGTCTGCGACGAGCGCCGCGAGTGTCGCATCAAAGTTAGAGCGCACGTCTTCATCAAGTCCTTCCGTAAGGAGGTGATACGGCACACCGATTACCATTTTTTCTTTGGCCTCACGCTTCGGGTATGTTTCATCGGTAATGCTCGTCGCATCCAAGGGGTCGGACCCAGCAATCACCTCGTACAATGCTTTGGTATCTGCAACCGTCTTGGTTAGAGGGCCAATCTGATCGAGTGACGAACCGAGTGCTATAGCGCCCGCGCGCGATACACGCCCGTATGTTGTCTTAAGACCAACCAGTCCCGTGTGTGCTGCTGGCTGACGAATAGAGCCACCGGTATCCGTACCGAGTGCGCCAAGAGCGATGTGTGCCGCGACAGCTGAAGCGGAGCCGCCGGAAGAGCCTCCTGCCGTGCGGGACACATCAAATGGATTCTTTGACGTTCCGAATGCCGAGTTCTCGGTAGAAGAACCCATGGCGAATTCATCCATGTTCGTACGTCCGAGAAAAAGTGCCCCAGCACTCTTAAGCTTCTGTATGACCGTCGCGTCATACGTTGCTGTATAGGTAGAAAGAATCTTGCTTGCTGCGCTCGCAACATGTCCCTCAATGAGGAGATTGTCCTTAATAGCGAGTGGAATACCACACAGCAGTGGAGCCGCGTCGCCTTCACGGTCAATGCATTCCTGCGCTGCAGCAATGGATACGTCATCCGCATCAAATAACTCAAGATACGCGTTCAGCTCTGGGTTGGCAGTCACAGCGGCACTCATGCAGGCGTCCCACAACTCACGCACTGAAAATTCCTTCGTTCGAAGGCCTTGTGCGGCTTCAGTTATAGATAGTTCGTTGAGTGGCTTAGTCATGCGAGATAATTTGTTTCACCTTGAGGTACGTACCCTCGCGATCCGGGAATTGTTCAACGAGTTTTTCCGTATATATTCCCTTCTCATGGGGTGTGCCGTCTTCACGAAAAACATTCCGTACTTCCGGTATTGTCCGAGCTTCTTGAGGCGGAAGCGTGAGCTCCTCGAGCTTACCTATATAGGTAAGGATGCCGTCGAATTCCTTGGCAAAGGCTTCGAGTTTATCCTCGGGAATAGTGATGCGAGCGAGTGCTGCCAGTTTCTTCACCTCGTCTGCGGATGCCATATAGGAGGACTGTACCATTAGCGAGCTAATCCGTTAACCGGATTAATTGCCGATACGTTTAAGAAAATCCGCCTCAGAAAGTACCGGAATGCCGAGCTCCGTTGCTTTGGCAAGCTTACTTCCGGCATTTTCCCCGGCGAGTACAAAGGAAGTCTTACGAGACACCGAGCCAGTAGCAGAACCTCCTGCCTTTTTAACCTTTATTTCAGCCTCTTCGCGTGAGAGTGTCGGCAGTGTACCGGTTACTACCACCGTCTGGCCTTTGAGCGGCCCTCCTTCGACCTTTGCAACACGGGTAAGTGTAACGTGCTTGCCCAAGCGTGTGAGTAGCTCTGTATTACCCTTCTCGCTACACCACGCAACTATTTCTTGTGCGAGTACGTCACCAATACCCTTAATCCGTGCGAGGTCGTCTTCGCTCGCTCGCATTATTTTTTCGAGTGTGCCGAATTCTTGTGCAAGCAACGTCGCAGTCTCTTCACCCACATGTAATATGGAAAGTCCCGTAAGGAATTTATCGAGTGGAATTGTTCTCTTCGCTTCAATAGATTCTATGAGGTTACGTGCGGATGTATCTTTGAAACCAGGTAGCTGTAGCAGTTCATCATAGGTAAGGTCAAAGAAATCATCATAGTCAGACACAAGTTCGTGCTCCATGAGAAGTTGGACCGTCTTATGTCCCAACCCCTCAATATCGAGTGCTGATTTGCCAGTAAAGTAGGCAAGCTTACGCATACGAACTGGAAATGAGTCAGCGACAGCGCAACGATATGCCGACACACCCGGCACACGCTCGATTGCGCCATCACCCCCGCACAAAGGAGATGATTTCGGAAATTTCCATTTCTTTTCTTTCCCGTTTCTAAATTCAGTGAGTACCTGCACCACTTCAGGAATAATATCGCCTGCCTTCTGGAGGATTACCGTGTCACCGATGCGTAGATCTTTCTCGGTAATAAAGTCTTCATTATGAAGCGTTGCGCGTGCAACGACCGTACCGGCGACTGCCACAGCCGTCAGGTGAGCAACCGGGGTTAAGACTCCGGTACGCCCTATCTGCAACACAATATCTTCAACAACGGTCGTGACCTGTTCTGCTGGAAATTTAAGCGCTATAGAAAAACGCGGCCCCTTTCCCGTGTAGCCAAGTGTTTCTTGATATCCACGCTCATCTACCTTGAGTACGACGCCGTCGAGCTGATAATCCTCTTTCTCGCGCTTACTTCCCTGCCACGTCTTCCAGTAGGAGAGGACCTGTTCGAGCGACGAAGCATGAATATGATGCGGGTTTACCGGAAGACCGAGTCCCTTCAAATATTCGAGTTCTCCTGACTGTGTAGTAGGTAGTTCTTCACTTGAAGTATCCACATCATAGAGAAAAACGCCGAGCGGACGCGCTGCAGCAACGGTCGGGTCCAACTGACGCAATGAACCCGCAGCAGCGTTGCGCGGATTCGCAAAGAGCGGTAGTTCTGCCTGCGCGCGTTCCTTGTTCAGTTTCGTAAGTCCCGAGCGAGTCATATACACTTCTCCTTCAACAACCACATCAATGGGACGCGTCAGTGTTTCTGGAATTCCGTTAATAGTACGAACGTTATGCGTCACATCTTCGCCGATAATGCCGTCACCACGAGTTGCCGCCGTTACGAGCTTTCCTTTCGTATACGTAAGTACGATATGCAGACCATCTATCTTAAGCTCAACATCATAGGTTGGTTTGGCTCCCTGTTCACCACCCTTGTGGAGCGCGCGCTCCACTTTCTCATGGAAACTCCGGAGTTCTTCTTCATTAAACGCGTCATCAAGTGACCACTGCGGAACAGCGTGCCGTATTTTCTTAAGTTCAGCCTTAACACCCCCTGCCACATTCTGTGTTGGTGAGCCTGGACTCTTGAGCTCCGGATACTGCTTCTCAAGCACCGCCAGCTCGTGTTTGAGTGAATCAAGTGCCTCAGGAGATATAGGTGACTCGTCCTCTTCGTGCTGAAGAGTACGGTATTTCGCTATGGTTTCGCGAAGTTTTTTAGCTCGTGCACGTGCTTCTGCCGGGACTGCCATATACCCCTATTGTACCGAGAGCAGGGGTAAAAAGCTCCTAGTAGTTAACCTTGAGACCACGCTCAATGCGGCGTGGGTCTGTGGCACTACAATTACTGTAGCCTGTAGCAAAAATGTTAGTAGTTCCCGTATTAGTCTTCGTGACCGTGACTACGCCGGAATCACCTCCTCCAGTGCAAGGAAGATGAAAGTAGCTTGTTCGAGTAGTGGAGATAACACTACTGTAGTTTACGGGAGAACTGGGCCAACTGGAGGGGCTCATGACGATGGTCTGTGTAGCGCCCGTGCTATCTGCGCACGTGATACCACTCGAAAGATAGCTGCTCGCGACAAAATCAAACGCGTCCTTTTGCTGGTCCCAGTAGAGAGCACACTCCATTGCCGAATCTGCAGCGTAAAATGCATATTGCGATTGCTTGGCGGACGACGCGAGCAGAACTTGTTTATACGTAATATCAAGCAGAGATAGCGACACTGACAAAACCACGGAAGCCAGAATGACCGATATGAGGAGCGTAATGCCCCGAGGTTCGTAGGTACTGTGCATCATAGCCAGTTTCGCAGATTCTCCTTGAGCACTACGGAGTACGAGCCGTGCCCGGTCCAACTGACGGTGACAGTGACTAATGTCTCGGTCGCACTTATGCTGGTAAGTCGAACCTGACGAGTAAAGCGCGTCTGGGTGTTGCCAGCGCTAGTTTGCGTGTAGAGATTTGTTCCCGAGAGGTAAAGAGGACGTGCTGCACAACTGGTATTACCGCAATCAATTACGGTCTGCTGACCGGGATCAATAACGCATGCGTTCGTATAGCAATCAATCCCCGTACTACTATCGAGCCCATACAGCCACGGACGACTTCCTGCGGTGTGCGTGTTGAATATGAAATTACTATCCCGGACACTTCGCACATACTCCATACCTTCTTGTGCAAGCGCCGCAGCAATGAGCTGATCGCGAGCGATATACGACGACTGCAACACACCTTGCACCACAGTGAATGGGCCAACGATTGCCAGTGTAAGTATTGCAATTGCAATGAGCGTTTCAACGAGAGTGAAGCCTTTCATATTCATATCTTATAGGTCAATGAGACGCTGCGTTGCATTTTCTTCAATGGTAAACGAAGCTTTGTTGCCGGCGCTATCAGCAGGCATAGTGCCCTTTACGGTAAAAAGTACTTGGGCTTGGAGGTCGTTTACTGGCCCTCCGTAGCCGCGTACATAAAATACAAGTCCTCCCGGTAAGATAGTGATTGCCGGGTCCGTTATCGCGAAGGAATTCGCATCGAGACATGTCGCTCCACCCAGTTCCCTTCCAATCGTTTGGTTTGCCTGTAGGTGGTAGGACACCGTTTGGGCAAGGCCGGTGTCTGTGTAGGAGAAGCAATTACAGGTTCCACTCGTATCGTTTCCGCCCGATGCAACACATTTGAAATTAGTTCCCGTGCGTATGCCACGGACCATAGCATCGACGGCGAAGGAAAGATTATTTACGACTTCGTTGGTTGCGCGCGCCCTTCTATCAAGACTAATGAGTGTGAAGTAGGCACTCGTTGCAGCAAGCATCACGACCGCAAAAATGCCAACCGATACAATCATCTCGATGAGGGTAAATCCTCGCATGTGTCTCCGTACTACGGACATGTTGTTGTTGCTACGGATACTTCACCAACCTGGGTAATACATATGTAGCGCACTCCATTTCCGGAAGGCGCCTGTAGTTTTATCTGTGCATCGATGAGTTTAATGTTCCCGTTTGCTGCGCGTAGACCAGTGATAATCGAATCAGTATTCGGTCGTAGGTAGACCACGTCGATTCCCGTTAAGTCTGTCGTGGTGCAATGTAGCGCACGCGATACGTCCTTTCCACACACATTCGTTATTGAGAATCCTCTCCCGAATGAGTAATTCTGAACGACTTCCCCATTTCCACTGTCGTACGTGCAATTTCCCGGCTTAGCGTCAGGACTTCCTGCAACTGCGGTATGGCTCGGACAATATGCACTCGACGTCCCCGGTGCAACGGGATATATGTCCGCAAACAGAAGGTAGGAATTGGCGGGAGTAAAATGTGCGCCGTATGCTGCATTAGTAGTGCCATTAAAGACACGACTCGAGAGACCGAATGTCTGTGACTGACGTACGGAAAGTGCGACCGTGTAGGCGGTATCGGTAATGGTAAGCGAGCGGTTAAAATCATTCTGGCCAGAAACAGCCACTGCGGTAATGATGACAATTATCGCGAGCACTACAATCATCTCCACAAGAGTGAAACCTCGAGGAGGCTGGGATGTTAGAACAGGAGTGGATTCCATTGAGTAAAAAGTGCGAGCAGATACCCTGCTGCGAGGAAAGGTACAAACGGTACCTCAATACCCATTCTATGTCCTCGCGGGGTGGAGACCAAGATGAATATGCCTATAACAGCTCCCGTCCAGAACGAGAATAGGAGTCCTGAGACAGCATTCGTTCCGGCAAGAAGTGAGAGTGCGAGTGCAATAGGGGCATCACCCAATCCCATCGCAAGGCCTTTTGAGAGTACGTGAAGCAGAAAGAACCCAAGTCCGATGAGGCCAGCGGTAAGAAATATTTGGGAAAGGGTCTGATTATCGTACCCGTGCGATAGAACGAAAAACACGCTCATGAGTACGAAAAGGAACGCCAGTGTAAGCGGTACGATAGTATGACGCAGGTCATACAGCACTATGATAGTAAGTAGGAAGAATGCAGCGAGTACGAACAGTAATGAGAGTGATACATCGTAAACGGTGTAGCTTACTGCAAAAATGACACCGAGCGATAGTTCTGCGAGTGCGTAGTGATACGGTACACGTGCTTTGCACGTACGACAGGCACCCTTATGTGCAAGCCACGAGACAATAGGAACAAGATCGAGTACCGTGAGCAAACGGTTACACGAATTACATTTTGACCGACCATGCGTCCAAGACTCGCCTGTATTAAGACGTTCACTAATTACTCCCGCGAAGCTCGCGAGCACTGCTCCAAGTGCGAAGAAAATAATAGTGAGTAGTGAATTCATACTGTTCGGTAAGCACGACTAGGCAGTGTTCGTGCACGCTGTCGCACCGAAAAACTACGGACAAGCAGCATCTGCACCAGCTCCTCCACCAAGGTTTGGATTTCCTCCGGAAATCACTGTTTCAATTTTTGGTACACCAGAATTATCAATGCACCAGAATTTTCCTGCGTCGACTCCCGACTGAAGCATAACCTCCACTGCATAGGTACCGCCCCCTTGGCCTACAGCCCAACAACCCTGGGGACTCTGTACGAAGGCTGTCTTAAGAGCGTTGTTGATTGTAGGGTCGCTAATGAAGAAGTTGGCCCCGACTCCAGGAATAGTGACCCGCACAGATGATCCACATGCAAAAACAGGCCCGTAGGTATTACTGTTGTTTGAGTAATACACTTCAGCCTGTGTTTGTATGGTGTGGAGATTGGATTTTACTGCGGCATCAGCCCCACGTTGACGAGCAAGGACAAGTGACGCGAGCACAACCGAGGAGAGAATGCCGATGATAGCGATAACGACAAGGAGTTCGATGAGGGTGAAACCGCGAAATGAAATGGAGCGCTTCATGAAAAGTCTATTAGGACTAAGTATAGCGCGCGTTTTTCTTCACGCGACAGCGTAACGGCCCACTGTGGATAGGTACACAAAAAAACCGCGCCAGAAGGCGCGGTTTTTTTGAATGTAGTTGCTAACGAACTAGCAGGCTAGTGCGTTTGCTGCAAGGACTGCAGACTTTACCGTTGATGTTCCGGTGTTGTCAGCACAGAAGTATGTTCCAGACGTTGCCTTAAGTGGTGCCTGTATGACCCAAGTAGATGCAGTGTCCACACAGACTGCCTGAGTTGCTGTTTCTACATTGTGCACAGCACTGGCGTAGTTAACAACCGTAGCGCTAGAGCCAGCTGCTGCACCAGTAGTCATAGCTCCGATGCCGGTGCCTGCCGTCGTACATACGCCAGCGTAACTGTTGCTGGTGGCATCATAGTAAAGCTCTGCCTGAGCACGAGCACTGTCGATATTTGCCTTGATGGCTGCATCTGCTCCCTTGTTGCGCGCAGTATTGAGTGACGCGAGCACAACCGAGGAGAGAATGCCGATGATAGCGATAACGACGAGGAGTTCGATGAGGGTGAAACCCTTCACATGTCCCTCACGAACGTGGCCCTGTCGAACGCCGGATGATGCAAGAATCATAATTGGTTTATTTGTGCGGGTTACGAGTAATGTCCGCTCTCCGTATTGTACGAGAGTATTGCTTACAATTTTGTATGCGTGTGGATAACACACGTATTTCACTCTAATTTATTGCCCCAGCTAGGTTGTAAATCGGGATGAGAACAGCAGCAAGAAGAGTACCGACGCCAAGACCAAGGACAACAATCATGAGTGGCTCGATGAGATCAACGAGCGTATCAACGGCTGTTGATACTTCACGCTGATAGAACTTCGCAAGTGTTGCGAGGATGTCGCCGAGTTTACCGGTCTCTTCTCCCACCTTCACCATGGCACTCATGATGCCGGGAATTTCTTCGTGACGAGCGAGTGCGTCAGAAATGGAGGAGCCTCCTTTCACATCGTCCCCCACCTGACGCAGAATAGCCTCGTATATAGGACTATCAACGACGGAAGCAGTAATATCAACAGCCTCAACAACATTCACACCGGAAATAAGCATAGTCGCGAAGTTGTCAGCAATGCGTGAGAGGTACAGTTTCTGATATAGGTCGCCGATGAACGGAATATCGAGCTTCATACTATCGAACATGAGCTTTCCTTTCCCTGTCTGCGCAGTGCGGTACGCAAAGAACCCTCCAACCAAAAAGGCGATGAGCAAAAAGATGCCGTAATGGACTATAAAGCTTGAAAGCGAGATGACTATTTGCGTGTAGATAGGAATCTTTTGTCCTGAATCAATAAGGATTGCGCTTATTTTCGGAATAACGAGCGTTAGCATCAGTCCCATAACGATGACAAACACGCCGATAACGAACGCGGGATAGATGAGCGCATTCTGTGCCTTGCTCGCGACTTCATAGGAACGGTCGAGATAATCTGCAAGATACCCGAACGTTTCTGACAATTTTCCCGACTCTTCTCCCGAACGCACCATATTTACGTAGAACGTAGCAAACACTTTCGGATGACGAGCGAGTGCTTTGCTAATAGGACTCCCCCCTTGAAGATCGTCAGCTACTTGTGTCAGTATTTCTGAAAGATATTTGTTATCGACTTCGCTTGCGAGAAGACGGAAGACACGAAGTGCCGACACCTGTGCCTGAAAGAGCGTCGCTATCTGGCGTGAAAGAATAACGGTCTCCTTATTGCTTACGTGTTTAAGGAAGCTTATCTCTACGGAAAGTGCCGTCTTCTTGTTCGAGGGCGTAATGGAAGAAACAATGAGACTGCGACGCTGCAGCGTCGACACAGCCACGTCCATAGAGAGCGCCTCTACCGTGCCCTCACGCTCATGTCCGTCTGCATCTAGTGCGCGGTAGGTGAAGAGCATATTAGAGGTAGCGTTCGAACGTCTTCGGGTCAACGGCGCGCTCGTATGCGTGCTCGATAGTCACCTCACCACGACGCACGAGTTCTGCGAGCGAGCGGTCCATATCAATCATTCCGTCCTGTGAGCTGGTTTGTACGACCGTTGAGATTTCTTGCGTGCGTCCTTCACGGATGAGGTTTGCAATAGCACTGTTGTTGATGAGCATTTCATACGCCGGAATAAGTCCGCCCGCTATACGCGGTACAAGTCGCTGTGAGAAAATGCCCGCGAGAGAACCGGCAAGCTGAACACGCACTTGGTCTTGCTGAGTTGATGGGAACATATCAATGATACGGTCGATGGTCTGAGACGCGTTATTGGTATGGAGCGTCGAGAGTACGAGGTGACCGGTTTCAGCTGCTGTCACAGCGCTCGAAATGGTCTCCTGGTCGCGCATTTCACCGACCATGATGACGTTTACGTCTTCGCGGAATGCAGCCTGAAGCGCCGCATGGAAGTCAGGAGTATCAATGCGTACTTCGCGCTGGTGAATGAGTGATTTCTTTTGCTCGAAGAGATACTCAACAGGGTCTTCGATAGTAACGATGTGTTCAGCGCGCGTCTCGTTAATGCGATCGAGAATAGTAGCGAGTGTCGTGGACTTCCCCTGCCCTACCGGACCTACTACGAGAAAGAATCCCTGTGTGCGCTGAGTAAAAACCTCGAGAACCGGCGGGAGATTTAGATCAGTAAACGTGCGGATATCACGCGGAATGAGACGCATTGCAATCGTTACGTTTCCTTGAACTATGTAACCGTTAATACGAAAACGGTTCTTATCATCGTGCGAGTACGAAAAGTCGACGGCTTGATCCGTGGCAAATTTCTGCCAGCGATCCGCAGGAAGAATGCTTTTAAGCATGGCCTCCGTATCGGTCGGTGTGAGGATATCTTTCTGTACAAGTGGTACAAGCGAACCTGCGACACGGATTATCGGGTGACTGCCAACGGAAATATGGAGGTCTGAACCTCCTTCTTTAATAACGGTATCGAGCAGTTGCTGAATGGGTGTGACTGCACTCATGCCTTTGCCTCAATGATGCGAACGGTTTCCGCATACACTTCAGACGGTATAGCCGAAGCCTTAATAATGTAGCCGGCAGCACCGAGAGCCTTTGCTTTCTCTATATCGGACTCCTGACCTTGGTTCGAGAGAACGATAATCTTTGCGGTTGCCGCAAGTTTTTCTTTGCGGATAGTGTCGAGAATTTCAAACCCGTCCATACCCGGCATAACAATATCGAGGAGTAACGCGTCTGGGGCTGGTTTATCGCGCAGTGCTGCCAGTGCTTCTTCCCCATTCTGGAATGCGGTAACTTCATGGCCTGCCGCCTTGAATTTTACTGCATACATGTCGAGCAAGAATCGGTCGTCGTCTACAAGATATAAGCGATACGTAGCCATAGAGTTATGTAATTGGTTCAGGTGTTGGTTGTTGTGGAACAGCTCCAACAACTGGTTCAGGGTCTTCATTCTCCGGGAAAAGCTGTCCGCCGAGAGTGTTTACCTCCTCGAACGGAATCTCCCCCGCAAGCGCTTTCATGATAGCATCCTCGCGCATTGTAACCATGCCCTTCGCGCGAGCAGTTTCGTACACCTTCTCCTCTATAGGAGTCGTAAGCACGACGTGTTCGAGGTCTTTATCCATGCGGAGAATCTCGAACACTCCGGTTCGGCCACGTGTGCCATTCGGACAATCCGGTGTGGCTTGTGCCCTATACATATGGTCAAATTTCGGTATTTTGCTCCTGAACGCTTCCGGAAGATCGGCAAATTCTTCATCCAAGAGCCCTTTGATACTCTCTGTGACATCCATTTGCTTACCTGCGCCAGGACAGAGTTTGCGCACAAGACGCTGGCCAATAGCTGCGATAAGAGTTGGTGCAATAAGGTACGGATCAACACCCATATCAATAAGGCGCGGAATAACGCCTGCGGTGTCGTTCGTGTGAATCGTCGAGAACACCAAGTGACCGGTGAGCGCAGCTTGAATAGCCAGTTGAGCAGTCTCCTTATCGCGGATTTCTCCCACCATGATGACGTCCGGGTCCTGACGAAGAATGGAACGTAGACCGTTTGCGAAGTCATAGCCAATTTCCGGATGCACCTGGGACTGTGCAACACCTGCTATCTCATACTCCACAGGATCCTCAACAGACACGACGTTCTGGGTCTCGCGGTCTAGTTCGGAAAGCATGGAGAAAAGCGTAGTCGACTTACCCGAACCGGTCGGTCCGCAAATAAGAATGATGCCGTAGGGAGACTTAATTATGTCGCGTATCTCGGCGAGGTACTCTGCCGAGAGGCCAACGGAGTCAAGGTTTGCAACCGACTTGCTGCGATCGAGAATACGCATCACCACCTTCTCGCCGTACTGCGTTGGAAACGTAGATACACGGAAATCGATGCGGCGACTGTCTACTTTTGTGGAGAAGCGCCCGTCCTGCGGCTTTCTCTTTTCATCAAGTCGTAGCTGGGCCATGATTTTAATGCGGGCGACCACGGCGGCATGCACTTTTGCAGGTAGCTCGAGCGAGGTATGTAATTGGCCGTCCATACGGAACCGCACACGCGTCTTATCGGGAGTCGGTTCTATATGTATGTCGGAAGCTCCACCTTCCACTGCGTACCGCAGAGCGGTTGCGACGATTTTTGTAACGGGCGAGTCTGCTTTGATATTCTGTTCGCCGTTCGCATTGCGTGCGCCCGATTCCACTTCAGCTTCCATCTTCTTTGATTCCTCACTCTCAGCGACTCCCTCGAACTCACTGAGCGCTTCACCTACCACACCCGAAAGGTTCTGATATTCCTCGATAACGCGCTTGAAGTCAGGTTCACTTATGAGAAAGAGTTTGTACGGCATGCCTGCACGCGTAGAAATGAATTGCAATGCATCACGCGCCTCGATGTTGTCCGGGTCCGTAATGCCAACCTCAAGAGCACCGTCCGCAATGCCAAGCGGAACAAATTTATAGTGCTCTGCTGACTCCTGAGGAATAAACTCAAGCGCTGCCTGCTCTATGTCACGACCTTGCGGAAGCACCCGTTCGGGAATTCCGTACTTTTCGCTCGCAACTTTAAGCGCGGCTTCGACGGTGATACCGCGCTTAACAAGGACGGTTTCTATTGAAGAATTTTCTTCCTTTGCCTCGGCAGTGATTGCTGCAATGTCTGCAGGCTTTATAAGTCCCTTATCAGAAAGGAGTGAAAGCAAATTCATATCTACATACTACTCCCTCGACGCTCACGCACGCAGAGCGACACGGGGAAACTAAAGTGGAGCAAACGGGTCACGACGTCCACTTGCTTCAGGAATGATTGCAGTATGAATATCGACAAGTGCTGTAAACCGCGGATCAGAAAGAATACCGGTGTCGAAACCAAGCGGCTCGAGCTGTGCGGCAAGATTCACAAATGTGCTTTCTGCCGGACTGGTCGGAGCGGTAGACGACACCGCGACAGTGGAGACAGGACGAAGGAAAATCAAATACGCTCCCACGCCGATGAGGACGATTCCGACAACTATAGCGATGATGGTGTTCTGTTTCATATTAGTGGAGCCAGTAGATACGTAATGTCATGTCATAGGTGTAGACGCCCGTCTGAGAGTCAGTAAGAGACATCTGCACTAAGTCCATCGGACGCAAACTCATTTCAAGACCGGTAAGGAAGGTGCGGAAGGCCGCATACGAGCCTGTCGCTTTCACCGTAAGGTCGAGCGAATCACGCTGTTTGTTCCCTGACTGGAGCGGTAATTGATTATTAATATCAGCTATTGAAGGAGATGCGTTCGTACTTGACCGGATATTAAAGTTTGAAAGCTGCACGCCCGACTTCGCCGCAAGCGCATTGAGGTCAAGAATCAGCTGCACGTTATCAACGCCGTCCGGAAGATAGGTTTCGAGGCGATGGATAGCATCTGCAGGAATCGCGTTTCGTTCCGTAGCAAGCTGTGCCTCTTTTGTATTGAAATCGGCTGCAGCCGCAAGTGTACTATCGT
Source organism: Minisyncoccia bacterium (assembly GCA_038228545.1). Lineage (GTDB taxonomy): Bacteria > Patescibacteriota > Minisyncoccia > Phycocordibacterales > Phycocordibacteraceae > C7867-001. The sequence goes on from JBBRPE010000007.1 coordinate 32,579, forward strand.
ATTGCTTTATATCTGACTGAAGCGGGACTATCTTAGTCGTGTACACAGGGTTTATATATCCGACAAAAAGACCGATAGCAATGAGAATGAGCACGATGGGCATAATGCGTCCTATCATGGTGTTGTGGTGGCACGCGCTGTCGATGTAGAGACAAGCACCTGCTGCGTATTTACAGGAATAGTCGTCACGGGCGGTGTACTTGTTCCCGGCCCGGCCGTTGAGAGCGTCACAAGCGATGGATCAATATCCGCAGTAAGCGAAAAGCTCACGGTCGAGTCTTTTTGAGCGACTGTAATTCCTGAGAAAATAGCACGTTTAATGCGTTTATCGGTCGCAAGCAGGGATGACTGCGCCGCAAGCGCATTAAAGGTCTTGGCAGTGCCGTTCATTTCTATTTTTGCCGTGCGGTCATCGGTAACGCTAAGTTTAAGGGATGTAAAACGAACACCCTGTAGTGTTACGTGTTCCAACACATCGAAAAATTGAGAAAGAGTCACATGCGAATTCAAAAGTTCTTTTGCTGCAGTAAACCGGTCACGCAAGCGAATGAAATCAGTAACGGTAGCCTGATCTATTTTGCGCTGTGCGGTAATCACGTCACTAGCTTTATGCTTTGCAACTCCTTCAAGGTAGTACTGGTACCCGAATACCGCCAGGCAACCGACAACAGCAATACTGACTATGAAATACGAAAGTATAAGAAAGGGATTTGTCCCCGTCGTGCGATGTTTCGACGTTGTCGCAACCGGTTGTTTCGGCACGAATGACGTTGGAATGGTAGGAGGGAGTGCCACGTTGTCAGTATACCTAGTTATTGTCGCTACACGTTGGGCTTATACACACGTAGATTAAGAAATTTCTTCAAGTTTGCGTAGTGCTAGTCCGACAGCAACCGCAAATTCCGGACCGATTTCTGAAAGCACTGGGCGCATGAACGCTGGTGCTTGCGTTTTGCCGAACGGGTCGGCGATTTTTACATCGATAGCGAAGAATGACTGCGCATATGCGGCCAGCTCCTTCGTAACTCCTCCCCCACCCGTAAGAATAATGTTCGAAACGCTTTTCTCGTGCGCAGTCTCATACTGTGTGAGAGCTCGCTTTGCTTCCTCGAAGATACGTGAGAATACGAGCTCAATGGTTTCTCGGCTGTATCCTTCGGTATTCGGCACACTAAAGCCATGCTCTTTCTTAAGCGACTCAGCCTTCTGCATCGTAATGCCGTTTGCGCTTGAAATAGTGCGCGTAACGTCTTGCCCGCCTTCCGGAATATTATGGGAAAGAGCTACAACACCGCGCTCGACCACATACACCTTTGTCGCTGACGCGCCGATATCAAGAACGAGAACCGGCTTTATGGGTTCGTCGACCACCGAACGTATCGTGCTGAATATTTCGATTTCGTAGAATGTCGCGGCAATGTTTGAACCTTTCACAACGTTTTCAAGTAGTGCCAGTTCGTCGTTATGTACGGCGACAAGCAGCACTTTCACTTTTTCAGAGAGCGCACCCCCTTCGGGAATTGATTCAGGGAGAATAAACCAATCAAGTTGCACTTCAGAGACGGGAACCGGGATATATTTCCGTGCTTCTAGCTCGATAACCGTTTTCTGCTCACTCGGTTCATCGCGACGCGGGAGCTCCACGAGTGTAAGAAGCGAGCGCGAGAAAGGAATGGATACTCCTGCGTCCATAGTTGTGACACTAGCCTCGCGCAGGAGGTCAGTGAGTGTTTCGGCAATCTTTGAAGCAGGTAGATTCGTCGCCTGCCCTACTTCAGCGCCAGCATAGGGACCAAGCGCCAGCTCACCGTAGGTTTCAAGTACGGCAGTACCGCCTTCTTTGCGGAGTTGGACAACTTTGAGCGATGAAGAGCCGATGTCGACACCAATAACGCTCCTGCTCTTCTTTTTACCGAAGAGATTAGCGAGGAAACTCATAGAACGATTGTATCATGTGGGTATGAAACAGATTGCTCGCCTGTTTGATTTCATATTTGACTGTATTTTTCCTCCGAAGAATACGGCGAAACTCGTTCGTGACGCCCCGTTCGAGACATTCGGCATGCTCGTTGCGCCTTCGATAACTGAACAGGGTGTACACGTTCTACTCCCCTACCGACACCCACTCGTCCGCGCGACCATACTGGAAGCAAAATTTAATAGAAACCCGAAAGCTATACAGTTTCTTGGTGACGTACTGCGCGATTACCTGGACATGCTTACAGAAGACTCAGCAGCATTCGAAACTACAGAATTTCGAATTCTTCCTATCCCGCTCGGAGCAGGTCGCCAGGCTCGGCGAGGCTATAACCAAGTTGGTGAGATAGTGAAGGCCTCGGGAGTCGTAGGTACTGAAGATATTCTCATTCGTACGCGAGACACGAGCCCTCAAACCAGTCTTTCTCGAGCGGAACGCTTACTGAACATGGATGGTGCTTTCGAGATATCCGGCACATTGCATCCTGGCTATACCTATATTGTGTTAGACGACGTTATGACAACTGGAGCAACGCTCACCGCAGCCGTTTCAGCCATGAAGACCTCCGAAAACGTAGCCATAATCCCTATTGCCTTGGCCCATTAACTAAGGAGTGTTATTTTACCTAAGCAAATCAGGAATTATTTGCTTGGAGACGTGGCTGAGTGGTCGAAAGTACCTCACTGCTAACGAGGCGAGCTGTAAAAGGCTCCGAGGGTTCGAATCCCTCCGTCTCCGCA
>JBBRPE010000008.1:0-33587 GCA_038228545.1 Minisyncoccia bacterium
TGGCTATTTGTATTAGCATTTACGAGAGCAACCACTGAGGACGATGCATTTTGTACGTCACTAAGCGTAGCGAGCGAACCGGAGGAAAGTCCAGCTCCCGTCAGCGTCCTCGTACCATTTATCCAAACGTCAGCCGCAAGGGTACCGAATGTTGTGAGGCTGCGCGTGCCATTAGCCCACACGAGTGCTGGTATGTTGAGAATTTGTGCGGAAAGTGATGTTGATGCATTTCCTATGAGGCTTCCAATCGAGGTCGAAGAATTTAAGACCGCAGAATTGGTGTTCGAATTAATTGCCGTCTGGCTGTTCGTTACCGCTGTACCAAGTGACGAAGACGCAATGTCAGTGTGAGCATTAATATTTGTCGTCTCACCGGTTACGTCAGACTGAAGCGCGAGCGAGCCTGAATTGAGGCCGGCACTCGTGAGTGTACGAGTCGTTGCGGCCCAGATGTCCGCTGCGATAGTTGTACCTGAGGTGAGAGTACGTGTTGCAGATGCCCAGACAAGTGCTGGTATGTTGAGAATTTGTGCGGAGAGAGACGTGGATGCGTTTCCTATGAGTGAGCCTATTGAAGTTGATGCGTTTAATACTGCCGAGTTTGTGTTCCCGTTTATAACTGCACCAAGAGAGCTCGATGCCGTCGTTACGTCAGACTGGAGAGCGAGTGTACCGCCAGAATCAAGTGCACCGCCAGAAAGGGTTCGAGTTGCGTAGGCCCAAATTTGGGCTGCAGTTGCGCCTCCTCCACCTCCGGTAATACCAGAAATCATCGCGTCCACATTAAGGGCGAGTTGCTTCCCTATTGACCCAGAGGTAGTCATGGTGGAGGTCGCTACGTTCCAAACATCAGCCGCAAGAGTTCCGAATGAGGTAAGTGTTCGAGAGCCAAATGACCAGATTGAGCCTGGAAGCAGAGCAAAAAGAGACGACGACGCGTTTCCAACAGTCGTATCAGTATGAGCATTTATATTGGCGGCAACTGCAGTGGTTATGTCAGCTGTCGTAGGTGCCGACGATGTCGCTATGACGAATGTACGATCTTCATTGACTAAATCGCCTCGAGGAGTCGAGCCGCAAGCCATTTGGGACGGGAATGTTCCTTGTGAGGTGGTTGAGTAGTCAAAATGATGCCACCCGTTCGCGTCTGCTGTCATGAGTGTGGCCGCCACCTCAGTTGCTCCATTCGGAGCCATGATTGTTATGGTGCAGTCCGTCGTTGTTGCGAGAGCATCATCATCATATACAAAATCTCCCAGGGTCACTGTCTGACCCGGGGCGTAAGTGGTGTAAGCGAGCACGGGAATAGCACCTGCGCTGCATAAGACAAGCGCAGTTAAGCCCGTTAACCAAGCTCTTTTACTCCAGTATTTACTTTTTTGCGATAGCTGCGGGCTCATCAGCGCTATCAAAGACCTTACGCATCGTGCGAACCGCATCAACGATACTCTGTGCGACTTCTGGAATCTTGCGTGAACCAAACAGAACAATAAGTACGATAGCAATGATGACTATCTCCTTTATACCGAGTCCAAACATAGTGAAATATTCTTAAGCGTCTGCTAATGGAATCGATAGTTCGACCCCTACCCCAGTACGGAATAACATATTTCTATGTCACCGACTCCCCTTATGATACGGGACGTGCGCTAGTGAAGTAAAGGTGAAATTTCGAACAACTTATTGTTCCAGAATCTCTATTTTCCTAGGTTTCCGGCCAAACGAGTTAAATACGATTATGAGCTCATAAATCACAATAAGCGGAGTTGACATGACGACAAATGAAAGCCCATCGGTAGGTGGCAGAAGTGCCACAAGTATCAAAATAAGGACAATGGCATGCGACCTTTTGGCACGAAGAAATTCGACTTGTACGATACCCAGACGTATGAGAAACGTCAGTGCCAGCGGCAATTCGAACAAAATACCCAAAAGCGCAGAGGTTATCATGATTTGCGATACAAACTGCCCTATATCCCATAGATTTACGACACCCAGACCCACATTAACTGCGGCAATGAGACCGAGCGCGTAATACATCACGGCAAATCCATACGCAAACCCAAGAATGAACAGGAAGATGCTTACCGGAATAAAGGAAATGAATATACGTCGCTCGTTTGGAAAAAGTCCCGGTCTCAAAAAACCATATATTTGATGCACTATATACGGCAGTGTTAGTACTATCGCGCAAAAAATACCTACGCTCATGGCGAGGTCTACAAGTTGAAAAGGCGAGGTTGCCACGATTGTGGCGTCCTTTAGGTGTAGTACCGATAAGAAAGCCCGAACTAAAGGCCCGGTAAGGAAAAAACCGCCCGCAAACGCAACGGCAAACAATATAACGCTTCGGTAGACACGTTTGCGGATATCGTCGAGATACTCACCGTAGGTAGCGACGTAACTTTGGAACTCCTCCATATGGCTTTAGTATCGCACAGACCAAACAAAGCTATCCTGCTGGCGTATCGGTTCCCTGCCCTGCCGTATCAATACTTGAATCTATAAGCGGGAACGTCGTCGTAGAGCCATTCGGCTGGACATGACCCGCAAGCCACTGTGCGACAGCGGTAACGCCATCCTGCCATGAAGCGAACGGTTGCTCCGCAGTGCCAGTATTCCCAACGTTTCCGGGGTTGTTGGTTCGAGCGCCGACACCAAGCGTTCCAAAATTTGAATCATTTTGCATAATCGCCACAAGAAGCTGGGTATCAACAGGATACGCGAGCACGGCCTGGCGTATCGTTTCTCCCGTTACTGGGCTTCCCGGAGCAATGCCTTGTATGTAGGAATCGGCGTCAGCCGTCGTCGAAAGCAATGGCATCGACGCAAGGATTGCCTGTATTTTGCTCTCGTAAAGCGGATCGGTAGCATACGCAGAAATATCGTAACCGCTCACTACAGCTCCTGCACTCGGACCCTGGAGCGGTACCTGCTGCATGGCCCCAGTTCCGGCAACCACAAGGTCGGACAGACTGATATTTGCCGCAGCTGCCGTCTGTGTTGCATCCTGGAGCATTGCCAGCTGGCTGAAGGTGTTTTGGGTATCAAGAAGCTCTTGATCGATTGAGTTAACTTGATTCATATCGCCCGTCGAAACAGCCTGGCCTCGAGCCGTGCTCAGCATGGTTATCTTGTTCTGCAACATCTGGATGAGGAATGGAAGATTCATAGATTTTAGTAGAAGAGGAGCTGTCTAAAACACTCGACGTTTGAATGACGATTCAGCCACAGATAGCGCAGACCATCAACTGTTTCAAAAATTTCCATACGGTTACCCACTATCGCTGCACCGGCCGTGTACGGATACATGCCTGCCGGATGAATCTGTATGGTATCAAGGTCAATGTAGTACACACGTTGAGTGACTTGCACGGTGAAATAGATTCGGTTCACACCATCGTAGGCGAACATGGCGCCGGTGTTGATAGTTTCAAAGTTCGGGGTCGGGGTAAGAAATTCCCAGTTGTCGTTGTTAATATTCAGACGGTCCCACCCGGAAAGGTTACCTCCACGTGCCTGGTACAAATATTTACCCTTACGAGTTGATGTTCCGTAATTCCAAAAGAGCGCCGTGCCTGCACCACGCACTGGCTGTTGGAGGATAGTGTAACCAGCAGAAAGATGTACGGGCGCGGTTCCAAAAGCTGCCGTGGTTATTGTGTTAAACGTGTTAGCGGTAACAGTGAGTTCCAAGTTGTTAGAACCGGTGGCACTCACCAATCGTAAGCGACGGTTTATCCATTGGTTCGGGAACCAGAAGGAAGCCTGTACGGTTGCATTAACGAGAGGAATAGTCGGTACGCTTGAAACCGTGAAGGTTGTCGCGCTGGTGATGGACGTTACAACTGTTGGCGTCAAGTTTACACCTCCGTTTATAACGAAGGCACCGGAAGTTGTTACGGAAGGAGTGATGTTTGTGGTGGAAGTTACCGCAAGATACATGCCCACAGTGAGGTTTGTAAGCGGATACCCCAAAACTGTTATGACGTTTCCGGAACTGCTACAGCATGGAATAAAGGTAAAAGTGGCTGTCGTTCCGGCGCCAGCAAAGTTATTGGACATGGTTGCCACAAGTGTGGACGGGTTTATCGAAGAAATGACCGTACCGGATACAAGAGAAGTGTTTCCAAGCGTAATGGCGACGACCATGCCTGGATACAAACCAGTGATGGCGGAAAGTGTAACAGTGGCCGAACCACCCGATATAGAACTTCCGGTAATACCGGCTATTGGGGCCGGTGTAGCCCAACTCTTCGTGAGGTCCGTCAGTACGGTGGTCGACTGAACGCCCTGCGCAAGACCACCATCCTGTGAGCCTACAGTGTTTCCCGTTGCCGACGAGGCAGGAAGAGTAATGACGTAGCGAGAAACACCCTGGACAGGAGCGGCACTGTGAGCAGCTGCAAAAATCAATGTAGTTGCTGTATTCGCGAGAATGTATGCAGTGAGTATGGTTGGCTGAACCGGTACAGCCACACCGGTTATCTGTGTTGAATTGTAGGTTACGAGACAACCGGCCCATTGATTAAGTACCCAGTTTTTTGAGCCGTCTTGTAGCTGTGATGTCGATTGCGGATACACAATCATTGGACCAGCAGCTGAAGCTACTGGATAGGTGTATAGGGTAGTTGGGTTACCAACTACGGCCGGAGCAACCAGAGTAACTGCGGCAGAAACGTTATTGGTGGTGGCACTGAATCCCTGATCACCCGCGTGCGTGACCGTGTCACCAGTTGAAAGACTATGGTTGTTTACTGTTGTAACGAGCTGTGTTGTTGTGGCAAGTCCCACCGTACCCTGCACGGTGATAGGTCCCGACGGAGTTACGGTTGGAACATACGAGACGGAACCAGCGCTCGACGCAGTGACTGTATAGATGCCGTTATAGGTTCCCGGTGTACAGCCCGCAACATGAATGGAAGAACCAATTGCGAAAATAGTATTACTGGTGGTAACGGTAGCGGTAGTACTCGCCATCGAACCTGCGGTTGTCGCCTGAACTACTTTGGTAACCACGCCAAGCGTCGTCATGTTACCGGCAACTGTAATGGTGGTTGTGGCAAATGAAGGAGTAACGGTGACAACTGATGCGCCGCCAGAAAGCGCAACTGACGGCGCGTTGTTGACGACGAAGACAGTCGTGTTGGTTATGCTGGTGATAACTGTACCCGCAGCAAACGTTCCGGTACCTGCCGTGACGACTGGTATCATGCCTGCCTTAAGGTTAGCAGTGTCGGTAACGGTGATATTCGTTCCTGAACTTGTCGCACCAGCCGCAGATACATAGCCGCCAAGTGACGTACCAGTTGTACCGCCAGCACCGCACATGACTGTAACGGTAGTGTTGTATGCAACCGGGACAGCCCCGGAAATAGTGAGCGTCGTAGCGGCGCCAAGTGCGGAAAAAGCGCCGCTGGCAAGCGTGCCCGTGAGTGTAAATGAGTTCGCTTGCGCGACCGTGCCCTGCACGGTAATAACGCCCGGTGAGCCGGTGAGATAGAAGGAAACCGTACCGACACCTGACGCAGTTACTTGCCACGTGCCGTTGTACGCGGCAGGAGTAACGCCGGCAACGGTGATCCATGAGCCGACCGGGTAAATACCTGAAGTGGCAGCAGTGGTGAGTGTAATGGTAGCAATGGTTGACGTCGCGGAGCCGGCGGTCGTTGCTACTGCCGCAAGAAAGCCCACTGCACTTGTTATGGGCAATACTGGCACGCCACTTACTATAGCTACGGCAGGATAATCACCATATTGCGAAGAAACACCACGCGCTGCACCCCAGTCGACCATACGTCCCGTCGTTATAGTATCGGCGTCAATGTTGTGTACGAACGTAGGAGTTAGGCCAGCGAGACTGAAGTAGTTTTTGTCAGTGTCTCCCGTAATGGTATAAACGGATGTGTTGTCAGGCTGAACAGTCCAAGCCGGAGTAACCGTAAGAATGTTGTTTGGTGCGCCGACCACGACCGTTGCACCACCGGAAAGTGCAATAAGTGGTGCCTGGTTTGTAGTGAAGGTGGTAGAACTGTTAATCGCAGTGACGTAGGTTCCTGTAGCAAACTGACCTACGCCGGTCGTAATACTTACCGTCATGTTTACCACCAAGTTGGTAGTACTGGTAACCGTTATCAACGTACCTGAACCTGTTGCGCCTGCAGCAGAGGTATACGCAACTGCTCCTGGGAGCGTGCGGCGTATTTGTCGAGTCTGACCGACACCTGTACCCGACTTTATACGTACAACATAGTTAGTATATTGATCGGGAGTCCACGCCTTAGACGTGTCAGTTACGGAACCAATTCCCTTTCCGACGATGGTAGTACTCGCTGTGATTTGAGAAGGGAAAATACTATAGGTGCCTGCACCTCCCGGCGTACCGGAAATCTGTGTTTGTATTACGGTCTGAAGCGGCTGGGCTTGTATTGTTGCAGCTGATAGTGCAGTGGTCGGCGTGATATTTGTTGTAAAGTGCGTCGCATCAATAATACTGGCCACATACGTACCGGCAGTTATAACACCTGTACCAGCAAGTACGGTGAGGTAGGCACCTGTGTAGAGACCTGTTGTTGATGCGGTAGTTACTATTACACCACCGACCGTACTTGATGAACTCGTACCTATCCATGCAGACGTAAACTGCAATGTCGTGAGAGAAAGTGCGACAGTAGTAGAAGCGGAGAGCACTACCGTGGATGAGGTAACCGAGGATACGGTCGTACCGACGGGAATGGTGCCGGCACCCGCAATAATCGTCACAACCATTCCGGCTGTGATGCCAAGCGTAGAGGGGTTACCTGTTGCGAAGTTTACGGTGGCAGAGTTACCGCTTGTAAAACAGGCAAGCGACGGAGAAAAAAGTATGATGTTTGATTGCACTCCGGTACCGGTCAGGGTTTGTCCCGGGTAGTAGGAGCCAGTTGTTGCTCCCGCCGTAAATACGTTACCGCTTATAGTACCGGTGGATGAGCCCGTTTGGGTCATGGCCCCACTACCAGTAAGCGTGCCCGCGTCGAATGCATCAATGAAATATCTGGAGGTGTTAGTGGGTGCCGTAAGTGCCCCGGTCCACGTAAGTGTGTCCGTGGTGTTTGATGTAACCGTGACGAGTTGGTTTTCCGCGGTGCCGGAATATATACGAAGAAAATATCCGGTCCACTGGTTTACCGTCCAGCTTTTGGTGGTGTCCTGAAGTGTGGTTGTGGAGTGTGTTCCAAGAGCAATACCACGCTCCCACACGCTCGCGTTCTCACCTGTGTTGATAATTGTGCCGTCAGTACCGACTGCGGTAACAGGCGACGTTGCGGCACCGGAATTGCGGATGTACCAAGAATCTGCAGCGATATCGTAGTACTGCAGGGTGTAGGTAGTACCTGAGCTAATCATCCAAATTCCACCGGCACGCACGACGAAACGACTGGTGGCGTCGGGCGCGGTAAGCCATGGAGAGTCAACCGTAATGATGGAAGATTCGATTTGATACGGAGAACCGACAGCCGTAATAACCTGTGCGGAGCCGGCGATGGTCGTAATTGGATTCCATGCAAAGGGCTCCTCCGCAAACTTCGCGACGTCTGCAAAAAACAGCGTGTTTGAGGAGTTATAGAGAATCTTACGTACTTGTGACTGGCCGGACGTCGACACGAGACGTACCTGGTAGCCCTGCCACTGATTAATTGTCCAGTTTTTGTTGGTGTCAGCAATGGAAGCCTGGGGCGAAACACCTGCCGCGGTGGCAGTGCCCTGGTCGGCAATCATTGCGTCCGCCACAGCAGTTATGGTGCGTAATTGGCCGTTTCCTGTCCCACCTACAATTCGTATGTCAAAACCAACGAGCGTACGGCCGGTAATAGCCGCCGCGGTAATTGTGTTGCTTGTCGACGAGAGCACAGCTCCAAAGTAGCCCTGTCCGCCCGCAAACTGCATGCCGCTATAGGAAGCCGGAGCGAGTGGTGGTTGCGCTAGTAGCTGATAGGAGTCAGAGATGGTGTCGTAGCGGAAAAAACCTGCCAGACCAGTTGTGGAAGCAAGTGTGGCTGACGCCTGCATGTAGTAGATGTAACGACCAAACGTGACGTGGTACAGCGAATTATCAGCGGTACACGTTCCACTTACTAGAGTAGATGCACCCGGTGCGGCGCGTGCCCACTCCCACACCGGAAGGTCAACTTGGTTCTTTAGTTTGTTAGTAAGTGCCATGGCGGATTAAGAGAAGGTCAGGTTATTCCGTATGCTGCGCGCGTAGGCATTCCGAGCGTAATCTTGATAGTACTGGTTTGTTGCACCCACGAACGTCGTCGGTGTGGAAATACCGGCTATGACGCGCGTAAGGTCGCTTGCCATTGTCACCAGTGGCACACCGTCGCCCGACAGTCCGGTGCCGGTAACAGCACCAAAAAAATCGACCGATACGCGTTGGTTGTTTGAAGCGTCTACAACCGCATGCGACTCAAGAATCTTAACCATACGCTTCCAAAGCTGTATCTCCTCTTCCATTGCCGGTGTCACTGTTGCTGAAGACGCATCCTTGAGGTTTACGCTACTTGAAAGTGTCGGAGCAGTACCTGTGGACTTTAGACCGGAGGCTGAATCGAACCTAAGCTTATCGGTCTGAGCACGAATAGCGGCAAGTGTAGTCTCTGTTGCAGGGTTTTTTGTGGTTCCGGCCGCGTTTTTGATTCCACTCACACCTGCACCTACGTTCACTTCGAGGTTGCCATTCGTTTCAGCATCAAAGGTAAGTAGATCGGTTTGCGCCTTAATGCTCGAAAGTGTCGATTCCGTTGCCGGATTTATCTTCACTTTCAGTATGTTTTTCCAAAAAAGGTTCATATGTTAGGAGAATTGGAGGTTCGCGCGTATGCCGTTTGCATAGGTGTTGCGAGCCACATCCTGGAAGGCCTGGTCGCCGGCGCCGAGAAAGGAAGTAATCGTGGTACTAAAAGCGGAGTCGGTAGATACAGTCACGCGCGGAACGCCGGCACCAGAGTTGCCAACTCCAGTCACGATACCCGTACCGAACGCATCAACCACGACTCTCTGACGGTTTCCAACATCGACCGTGCCCTGCGATTCCATGAGCTTCACCATGCGACGGAGATAGACAAGACTGTCGTCAGTTGCAGGATTCAATTGTGTACCGGTTGTGTCTTTCAATCCGACGATATTTCCGGTACCACCCACTGAAGTGAGAAGATTGGTGCCTCCGTCGAAGGTGAGCTTGTCGGTTTGCGCCTTCATCAAAGCAAGCGTGTCTTCCGTGGCTGGGTTCACTGTTGTGCCTCCGACGTTCTTAACGCCTACGATACCCGCAGCTATGTTTACTTTGAGATTTGCAGGGTTTGAACCGGCATCGAAGGTGAGCTTGTCGGTTTGCGCCTTCATCAAAGCAAGCGTGTCTTCCGTTGCTGGATTAATGCGTGTTCCCGCTGCATTTTTAACTCCGGTTGCTGTTGATTGTGGTGAACTGCCAAGCATAAGGGCCTCTGCCTTTTTTGGAAGAACGGTTGCGGCAACCATGCCGAGACCAGCTACACCTGCGAGACGAAGAAATAGTCGTTTGCTTTCGTCCGTATTTGTTGTGACCACCCCTTCGGTAGCCTTTTTTGACTTCCGTTCCTTGCTTACTTGGATCATCACTGGGGCCGGTGCGTTTTCAACATTCACCTCACTGAACTCGGCATCTGCAGCTTCAACTTCGTCAACAACAGCCTCGAAATTCTTCGTGCGCCTGCGACTTACGAGCCGAAATGAGTAATGATTGGCGACAAGAAAAGAACTCGTTGAAACTCGAGGAATCTCTCTGCTGCTCCGGTGTAAAAAAAGTGAATTCTTCATCGAACGAATGCTTGCCCAAGCAATGTGCTTATTCATGATAGTAGCACTCTAGCGCGCGCAAGGGCGCTACTTCTCCACATGTTTTCACCGCATCTTTAGCTTCCTCGTACGAGTTCTACTATTCAGACGTCCAGCATTTGTAGTACACTCTGAGCTGCTTCATAGTGCGAAGCATATAAAAAGAAAAGGAATTTGGTGTAATGTCCGTACTTGAAATGTCTGGTTCATTAGATGGGTTGGTCGGTGGTCACTTTGCGGAGTGCATGTCTTGTGGGGAAATCCATCCTTGCAAAATTGTAGCTGGTATCGTGGTCTTCCATCCGGCCGAGTCCGTTGACTGTATGCAGCGCGGCGAACCAGCCCCAAACTTTGTTTGGGACCCTGCAAAACAGCTGTAAACACTGCCCGACCAAAGGAGCCCCCGGCTTCCCAGGTCGGGCGGTTTCCTTTTATACGCTGTACCTACAGAGGGAAAACAGTTCGAAGCTCGAGCGAATTGAAGAAGTCAGCACCGAGCTGGCCAAATGCGTACGGCTTATTCCCTGTCGTTATAGTTGCTCCCGCAGTCTGGGGGTTTGCTTTCGGGCTCGAAGCTTTGAAACCAATATTGAAAAGAGTTCCAACCACCTCCGGCTTACCATCTATTGGGAAACCAGCCTTTGACCACTGACTCTCGATTTCTTTTATGTATAGAGCCGTGTAGAGGTACGAATAGTAGTGATTCTTGGAGTCCGTGAGACGGTTGTAGAGCTCCGTGTCATGCGAGGAGGTTGCTCCATAGGCAATAAGTGCAGCGTAGCCGTCTCCCGGATAAAAAGCTGACGTCGGGTCGTTTGCGTAGCGCTCGATATCGTTCGCGGTTTCCTGCTTTATGCCGGACACTCCGAGCGAGAATTGTGAAAGAGAACCAAGTATTTTGAGAGGCTCAAAGTAGCGCTTAAATATTTCGCGCTCAGATGTGAAGAAGCGAATTTGCTCAGGCACGACGACAGAAGCGATAAGTCGAGGAGACACGTTGGTCTGTCCGGCTACTTTCTGAATACTGCTTGAATCTTTAGCAAGACCTCCTGCGACGACAGCCCATTCAGGTGTCTCATTCCAGTTACAACTCTTCCTGGACGCGTCCATACACGGCTGAGCTGGCGGCTCAAGAGCGAGTGTTTGCGGGCTATTTCCGATGCCAAAAAATGAATTACGGTCTGCAATTGAACCCTTTACGTTAAATACACCGAACTGCATACCGATAAATACCGCCGTGAAGACGACGCCGATGAGAGCAAATATTCCTCCCACAATGAGTCCACCGCCGACGAGCCACTTCTTGTTCATATCTCTTCTATAGCAGACTGTTCGTGAAAGTTAAAGGAAATCCTATTTCTTGAGCACACTCCATATATTCTGGTCTTCTCCTCCGTCAAATTTGAACACTGCGACGCCACGCACACCAAGCTGCTTAGCGAGGGTTACTTTGTCCGCAATAGCTTTGCTGTCGCTCCACCAGAGCAGATAAAACGGCGCTTGCTTGCCTTGCGATGACGCCAATTGAGACGCACCTGCCGAAGCCAGAAGAGCGGTCTGCGTGTTTGTCGGTGCGTACGCTGAAAGCTGAGCTTGATTCATAAGGCCGTTGTTGGAAAGCGACGTGGGGACATAACTGAATGAAAGCTCTCCTGCGGCGTTGCGAATAGGCGTGATGCCGAGAGACTTCGCGAGATCAGTTGCGTAGGTAGGATTGAATGCCTCAAGAAGCGTGTAGTCGTAGCCAGTGCCGTCCGCATACGGCATCACCTGATAGATATAACCGTAGGTGGCAATACCTATTTCAATTTTATTCTTGGAAATATCTTTTGCTGCAAGATTTACGACTTTAGTTACCCACGACGGGTCAGCAATTGGCGTATACAGGCCTTTTGAAGATGTATTAAGCTTCAAATCTGCAGACTCCTGGTCATACGTCATGAGCTTCACACGGTCACAGTACTTGTTAATTGCCTTAAAATCGTTGGCGTATTCGAGGTCAACGGGAATAGTTTTATAGAGAGAATCAGGTGGAGTGCGAGCCTCGATAGTACACATCACCATTTTCTTGCCCATCTTTGCATAGAGCTCTTTCAGGAAGGCTGAATAGTTATCTCTATCACTCGCCTTCTTGCCCTCATAGTCGATATCAACACCGTCAAAATTATGTGAGTTCACCATATCCACAATTGCCTGCACGTGTGCAGAACGGAGTGTAGGGTCAGACAGCACCGTATGAATGGCATCAGTGTCGCTCCACATCACGGTCGGAACAACACGCACCTTGGTAGCGCGTGCTTCTACAAAGAGTTTGTCCCAAGCACCCTGGTCTATTTTCGCGGCGTCATACAGACTTCCGTTTTGCTTTACTGTGTAGCCGAACGGGTTTATTTCTGTGAACTGAGCGATATGCGGAAGTACATCTGCTGTGCCGGTTGCAGTGCGCCAGTAAGGTATCCAGCCGGATATTTCAAATGGTCTTGCTTTGGTGCTTGTGGGCGCCACGGTAGACGTTTTCTTGGCGGTTGTGGTTTTTGCTGTCGCTGCATGGACCGTGTCGGGCAGTACGTTAAACAACATCGTTGCGCACAGAAGTACCAGCGCGATTTCAGAAATGAGGAGAAGATGGCGTGTAGTAAAAGTCATAGTATGCGTAGTATATCAAATCAAACACTATAGGCCGGAAGCTAAAGCTTCCGGCCTATAGGTAGACGCGTCACGCCTCCTGTTCTTACGTATTTAGTGCGACTTCTTGCGGAGCAAAGAGACGGGCGAGTCCTGCCTGCGTGTCTGGAATGCGAGAAAGTGGAATGTGTCCCACTACTTTTACCTTTACGGCGTTGCAGAGCCCAAGGGCTGCTGCGGGGTTCATGGAGTGGCCGTCGATTTTCACCTTGTTGTCCATATCGAGTTCGACATCGATACGCTTCGCAAAGCGAGCATTCATGGTGTCCGCAATAACGCGGTACCCAACCTGTGACTCGATGGCATGGAAGTTACAGCCTGGTGTGTCCTTACCCTCACGGGTAATGAGCACAACAGTACCGAACGGAAGCTCCTGTCCGAGGTCCTGCGAGCGAGCCGCAATGACTTCAGGATTTGAGGACACTCCACTTGCGGTAACCGTAGGGTCACCGTCCGTCTGAGCTGCGACCGCATTGTATGCAGTCATTCTCACCTGGTAGGTATCGGTGGGTACGACTTTCGCCGTAGCCACCTTCCTGGGAGAAGGCTCGTCGAGTTCTGGTGCAGCCACTGCAGTCGCGGTAGTTACTACCGGGGTTGCAGGTGCACTCTGTGGTCCTGGTAAAAAGAGAAACCCCATTACCAGGGCTGTTGCGATGAGATTCATAGGTGAGATCCGTAAAACGGCCTCGTAAAGCCATACTAGCAGGATTACCCCCTTTTGTCAATGCCTAGGGTGTCCTCATGAGCTAACTTTCTTCGGTAAAAACAGCTCTCGTCAAGCCCCTTTTTCCACTGGCGTTTCCCTACTTATATGGCTTTATAAAGGCATATTCTGGACAATGAGGCTAGTGTGTGGCGCTAATTTCCGCTTGCTGGAAACACGGTCTGAACGGTAGCGACAAGCAGGGTCGCCCAGCCAATAATAATGTGCCAACCGGTCTTAATCAGTTCCCAAATGAAGGTAAAGTTGTCGTGCCCGGCTGGAGACTGGACGATGGCGCGTATAGATATACCAAAAAACGAAAGTGCGAGTATTAAAATGGCGAGAATGATAAGAAATCGAATCATGTCTTCAGTATACGCTCTTAGGTTCCGGTAACTGCCCCACCACTGTCGACAGTGACCTGGTTGGTGAACACGACGCTGTCAGCTGCAAAGAACAGACCACCCATGAGCGCGATGAGAGCAACTGCTAGAGCTACATGCTTCATATGGTGGCGCTTTATCTCAATTCCGGTCTCAATAACCACAGCAAGGAGGATGAGCAAGCCGAAGAGGTAGTAGGCATAGCGAAGCGTGGTCTTAGGAGATGCGGCAAAAACATTCCAAAGCGGAGTTAGACCCAGCTTATCGACTGCGGTTGGCTCAGGCGAGGCGAGGCCTGTTGCGGATGTACCAAGGACAGCTTCAGGCAGATTAGCGGTAGGTGTCGTGGTAGTTGTGACGGTCTTCGGCGCAGGAACAGCGCTGATAGCCACAGGCTTGGGCTTGGCGGGGGCTGTGGCCACGGCTACCGGCTGAATCTCAGTCGTGGCAATAGCTATTTCAGTCGGCGTGGTAGGTACGCTGGAAGCCGCTACAGGCGCGTCCTTGGCGTGTGCAGGTGTGCCGAACTCCTGCACTACAAACGTAGTCTGATGCCCGTTGTAGGAGCCCACAGCGGTTGCAATGCCTATCTGAGTGAAGTGCCCGTTGAGTAAGTTGGCTCTGTGGGTCGGAGAGTTCATCCATGCGCGCTCTACGTCAGCCGAGTCTGAGAAATCCACCGCGAGATTCTCACCTGCATACGTGAACTTGTAGCCGCCAAGCGCAAACCAATACCAGGGGTCGTGCCCTTCTGGTGTCACGTGTGCAAAGTAGCCCTTGGCTGCCATGTCGTCTGCCTTAGCTTGGGCAATTGCAGTGAGGGTCGGATTTACCGCGAGGTCGCCCACATGATTACTTCCGCGGTCAGTGTTCGCTAGATCGACAAGTACGGAGGTTATGACGGCCGCTCCCTGGCCGCCTTGTATGAGGATGCCGTCGAGCGACGACGCGAGGAACACGAGAAGGATGACGCTAGCGGCCCCAAGCGCTGCGAATTCTCCCGCGAGAAGGAGTCGCTTTCGGTTCGAAAGCTTTAATTTCACCATAGTTATTTTATATAACAAGTTTGGCTAAACGGCAAGGCTTGGGAGTGGACTACAAAGATAAAACCCCGCACGTGTGCGGGGTTTTATCTTTAGACCGTTCTCTTAATTAAGATGGTCGGGGAAAGCCTCAGAGCCCGGGCACACAATGTTGTTTATGCGCCACTTGGTCGTCTGGTAGACGAAGCCAGTTGGGTCATTCTGGTTATCGATTCCAGAGCCTGGAAGGCCAAACCACGGCTTGAGTACATTCTCCCACTGCTGCTTTTGGAATACCTTTACTGCACTGAAGGTCATGGGTCCGAAGAAGCCAGTAACGTTGATGTGCAATCCGAGATTGTCGTTCAAGAACTGCTGGAGAAGCTTCACCTGTTCAGGATTATTCTTCCAGCCGAACTTAAGGAATTCCGTAATGATTGGTGAACAGCTGTTAGGTGTCGATGTCGATGCACCTGCAACTGTAGGTGTGAGTGGAGATCCACCTCCGCCACCACCACCACCACTCCCGCCGCTTGTGATTTGAGCAGGTCCACCGCCACCAGTTACCTTTGCCGTTGGCTCGAAGTCGAAGGTCTTGGTGTCTGTGTTGAAACCGGTCTTAATACCGATTACAAACTTGTCCACATCACCGGTATAGGTCGCAGGACCCGGCTCGCCAACGCGAACACCCATGAAGCCTCCAGCAGGAAGAAGGCGTGCATTTGGATATGCTGCAAGAATTTGCGCCCATGTCTTTGGAGTAGCACCTGCTCCAGAAAGAGGTGCTGGCCACGTAGCGCCTGAGTAGACCCAGTTGCCTGCACCGCTCTGAATGGTGTCATTGGTAACCCATGCATCCTGGGGTACGGACACCATATTGTTTGCAGGTACGTAGACAAGACGCTTCTGGAAGGCTCCAGAGGAACCAGTGAAGTCCACATTGAAGACGAGGTACGGAGACTCGTTAGGACCTGCTACACCAGAATGTGAGTAGCTACTGAATGCGAGTGACGTGATATTTGCGAGGGGTGTTCCTGAGAATTGGAATGTTGCAATGTCAGGACGCGAATTCGCAGCGGCATCAGTCATTTCAGCACTACCTGTTCCAAGTGGAGCGGTAGAAGGGCCTGTTACAAAGCTGCCGAGTGTGTTGTCGACTACATCAGTGGTGTCGTTGTAGAAGAACCACTTATTGAGGCCGTCCGCGAGCACAACGAGCGGATTCGCAGAGGTCGAGTCAAGGTCAGCTGCCTTTACTACGATAGTCTCGTTCGTTTCAGTCATCTTCGAGTTGGTAAAGGTACACGTTATTACGCTGTCACCTTTATCTACGGTAATGAATTCTCCGTTGTGAATAGACTCACCGATACTCTCGTCGTCATACACGCAGTGCACAGAGTCGAGATGCCAGCCTTCTGGGACGTTCTCTGTCACATCATGTTGTCCTGAAGTGACATTTACATTCGTTTGGCCAGTACCGTCGTTAGTTGTTGCGCTCGTGTGCGTGGTTGCGTCTTCTCCAAATCCATTGTTAGTAACATTGAAGTTAAATTTACCGTCGCCACCGATTGTCTTCTTGATGATATGAAGCGATGCTCCTCCATTGCCGCCGCCGCCAGAAGGACACGCCGTGTTTACCACTATGACGTATTCATCCTTGCTAATGCTCAGGAAGTTAGGAGCTGTTCCTGAAATAGCTGCGCTCTCCGCGGCTGAAAGCGTATCGCCGACTTTGTAGCCGTTGAGGGAATACTTGCCCGGGGTGCATTCTTCAGAGTTCGCAACAACCACACTGTTGCCGCCAGTTACCTCGTGAGTTCCGTAGGTATCACCGGCTGAAAGTGGAATGGTATTAGCTGCGTAGAGAAGACCTCCATCGCTGCCGGCCGCTCCACCGCCGTTGCCAAGTGCGTAGCCATCTCCTGGATTCAAGTTTGTTCCTATTCCCGCAATGCTGTAAGTAGCAATCATCGGGAACTGCGGACCCTCAAAACTATTCGAGATTTGATTAGCTGTCTCTCCGTTCCATAGGTATTTGAATACATGCACCTTGAACTTGGTGGGTGTCACTACCTTCGGAGCATTGAATGCGACACAGTAGTAATTCGCGCCAGCTACTGGATTGCGGATGAAGTCCCAGTTGTCGTAATGAAGCGCATCATCAGCACAGTAGAATTCTGCAGAAACATTGTTTCCATCTGGCGTGCTAGAAGCAGCGTCATACGTAAACGGTATAAATCCGTTTTGGAGTACTTCACGAAGGTGTACTTCGCTACCTGCTGAGGACATTGGAATATCAGTACTTGCGACACCGCTTACGGTTGGACCAAAGGAGGTGTAGCCAGCTACTTCTCCGATAGTTGCATTACCACCGTCTCCCGTAGAGCTGTTACCCCACTGGAAGTTCCACCCGTCTTCGAGGTGACAGGTACCGCCATGCTTGGCGTCGTGTGCTGCTACCCAGTCGGCTGCTGTGGTTGCGCCGATAGGTCCATGACCGCCAGCTCCCCAATTAGGAAGGTCCTTTTCGTCTGTACAGACGACCTTGGAAGCGACTACATGTATTTTGTTGACTGGGCGCGTTGGAGTACAGCGAACGCTTGCATTGTCCACAAGTGCACCGATTGAGTCGTTTGGCGTTCCTGCGTCACGAATTTCGATGTGCGTCGTTGTAGAAGTAGCAACGAAGCTAAATGACTGTGATGTCCACGACGTGTTCGGTAGAGCAGAACCGTCCGTAGGGCCGGACGTACCGATGACAACGCCACCAGCTAGTGCCTCTGCCTTATTCTCTGACTGGGCAGTGCCTGGGCGGGGTGAGAAGTCATAGGAGAAGGTGTAGGTGTCTCCAACGATGGTGGGGACATCCTGTGATAGGTCGGTTGCGCTCTGATGAATGCCACCACCGTTCTTATTCCAGTCTGAGTCGAGCTCAGCCCACTGGGTAAGACCTCCGAGAGACGGAAGCCATCCGAAGAGGCCAGACTTCTGGAGCTCGATGTTAGCAGTCGCAGGCTGACCTCCAA
Source organism: Minisyncoccia bacterium (assembly GCA_038228545.1). Taxonomy (GTDB): domain Bacteria; phylum Patescibacteriota; class Minisyncoccia; order Phycocordibacterales; family Phycocordibacteraceae; genus C7867-001. The sequence goes on from JBBRPE010000008.1 coordinate 17,681, forward strand.
CTGGACTAAACCAGCTGACCATCCAGCCAAGACCGGGTGTTCCGGACGGAAAGAGATCCCAGCCATCACCTGAAGTGACCGTTGGTGCCTCGAAGTTACCGTTCGTAAGGAGTTCGGTATCCGCGTTACACGTCGGAGCTACGACGATAGGACTGCAGAAGTGATCCGCATTAGCCGTGTAACCATCCGGAACAATTGACTGGATACCGTCGATGTTGGTGCACTGGTCTACGGGAGGTGGAACTTCACCGCAGCTTGCGCCGGTAACATCGAGTTTGTAGTCGAGTCCTGCAGGGTTAGCTGTTGGGTCAGCATCACCGGCGGTATTCGTTACGGTAAAAGTCAGGTTGTTTGTACCAGATGTGAGATTTGTAACTGCACAGGTATCAGTACCCGAGAAGTTATCAAGCTGCGTGCCATCGCACGAAGGCGCAACACCGTTAACAAGGACGGTGTACGTGTTGTCAGCTGCAATCGTAAGGGTTGCCGATGTTGGAGCAGAAGCTAGGCTAACCTGCTTCGTGAATGTCGTGGTGTCAGGAACGAGACCTGTGTCGACAAAAAGAGTCTTCCAAATCCAGGTAGCACCAGGAATAGTCGTCCAAACTGGATGAACATAGGTGGCTACTGAGGGAACACCGTTCGCAAGTGTTGTGGTATCGCTCGTTATCGTACAAGACGCAGGTGGAGTGTCTGTAAGCGGACAGGTTCCGGGTGTCCCAGGTGTTCCAGGAATAAGTGGGTGACCAGGTATAAGTCCGTGGTCAGCGTTTGCAGGAATATCCGGAGTAGCTGGAATAGCTGGTGTAGCCGGTGTAGCGGGAGTACATGGAGGTGTTGGGTCAGTAGGAGCAGTAGGAGCAGTCGTTCCAGTTGGCGCATCTGTAGCAGTCACTGCTGCAATCGCAAACGATGGTACCGACATGCTGATAATTGCGAGCATAAGGATGCTGGCCTGTGCGATTGCCAAGGTCTTAGCGAGCTTGGAAGAGCGAACTGGTAATTGATTCATGTATAAGTATTGTTGCGTCGCGAGCTCGCGACATTAATAAGTCTTTTGACACGCACACCCCCACGAAAAGGACACAGAAATAACGTCTGTACAGTCCTGACCCGTAGCTTTTTTCAGTCTCCCACTTTCAACGCATCTGTCAACTCTTTCATCGTCTACTGTGGACAAGCTCCGAATCTAGGTTGCAGTTACGCATATATGGCATGAACTGCAAATGAAGAGGTGACGTATACTTTTGCTATGTCAGTTTCCACACAGAAGCAATCGCTAAGTGATAGGCACCCGCTCATCCACTTGAAGAAAGTGGACCCACTTCTATACAGAGCCGCACTTCCCCACTACGAAGCTATAGATGCCAGTCGAGGGCACCGACGCTCCTACAAGAAGCTCTTTGCAGCACTTGCGGGCTCTATTGTTTCTCAACAGCTTTCAACTAAAGCCGCTGACACGATATGGAGCAGACTTGAGACTGCGTGTAAGGGTGAAGTTACTGCAGAAACGATTCTCAAAATTCGATTGCCAAGCATGCGTAAGGCAGGACTGTCTGCTGCAAAGTCGAAGTCTTTGAAAGAGCTTGCGGGAGCAGTGATGCGTGGCGATGTTGATTTTAAAAAGCTTGCAAAGATGCCGGAGGAAGAGGCGATAGCTTCCCTATCAAAAATATGGGGCATTGGTCGTTGGACCGCAGAAATGTTCTTGATGTTTGCGCTGGAACGCGAAGATATCTTCTCTTCCGGTGATTTAGGCCTTATTCGCTCAATGGAGCAGATATACGGCATACCAAAAGACAGTCCAAAGGAGGTCTATGTGGAAATAGCGGAGCGTTGGGCTCCACACCGTTCCTTTGCATCACGTGTGTTGTGGCGTGTTCGAGATGTACCTTCGCCCAAAGCCCTGTCTAATTAGAGGTACGAAGTCGGATTGAGATAGGCGTTAAGTGGCGCGACGGGCATGGTAGCTCCTGCACACGGGGAACTTGCTCCCTTGAACGCGCTCAGAGTTGTAATCTGTACGCCGGCGGTTGCATATACTCCGAAGTGTAGATGCGGACCCGTTGCATAACCCGTCATACCTGAATAGCCGAGCACCTGACCAGTTCCGACGGAGTCTCCCTTTGAGACACTGATGGACGAAAGGTGCGCATACATTGTGGATAACCCGTTGGCATGCTGCACCATCACCCACTTGCCGAAGGAATAACATTGGGCGCCGCTTGCACTATGCGCAAGGTCAGTATTTCCTGTGCCGATAACCGTGCCTGCAAGCGCAGCATCGACCGGCGTACCAACGGGCATACCAAAGTCTATGCCGTTATGACCATTGCCGTTGTATGCACCGCTGGCTGCAAAGGCCGTATTACCGAAGTACTGAGTGATACAGGACGAATTCCCAAGAGCACCCTGAATGGCTACACAATGAGCGGCAAACGTAGCAGAATACGGCCAAGAAAGTATTCCGGCGCCAACGTGGGGAATGCTTGCAGCACCGACCGACTTGAGTTTGCTTTCAAGCGAGTTGAGCTCGTTTTCGAATAATTTCTGTTGGGCCTTCTTTGTAGCAATAAGAGATTGGTAGCTACTTTCCTGATTTCTTGTTTGTGCGAGAAGTTGTGTTTTTTGCTGCGTAGTCACATCGACTGCCTTCTTCTGCGTTCCAAGGTCCGTAGTAACTGACACGAGCTTCGCCTGTGTTGCACTTACTGCCTGCTGTTGGTCCGTAAGTTGCTGCTTTACTTGAGTAAGTTGGTTTGTTTCGTAACGAAGTGCTTGGTTAAGGGTTATGTTCGCATCGACTGCAGCCCAGGCATCAGTGAGGTTCTCAGACGCAAACAACTGTTCGATGAGTGTAGCTTCGTCAGCAGTTGCTATGGTGCGTAGTGACTCGGCTACGGCTTTTTTGTTGAGCGTGATGGATTGCTGTTTGGAAGCAATTTGTCCGGAAAGTTGCTGTAATTCAAGGTTGAGTGTGGCTATTTGCTGTTGGAGCGACTTAATCTTTGCTGTCAGCTGTGCACGAGTCGTATCGAGCGACTTAATAGAAGTGGCAAGGGTTTGGTGTTGGTTACCGAGTGTATCAAGCTGCTTCTGGTAGCTGGCAATTTCTGCATCGAGGTCCGCAATCTTTTTATTGTGGTCCGCTATTTGTTGCTGAATATCACTCGCGCTATCGGCACGAACGATGTGAGCAAGACTTCCCGCGATTCCGAGAGAAAGAGCGAGCAGGAGAAGTGCTATGGCGTAGGAACGTACCTGCATTACTTACAGTATAGCAAGTGCAGCTGTAACTCGTGTGAGTGCTTCATCTTTGCCGAGGACATGTATAAGAGTAAACGGATCAGGAGAGCGTTCCTGTCCGGAAAGTGCGTAGCGTAGGGGCCAAAGCGCTGCACCGCGCCCCCCGTCTTCTTTCGAAATAGTGTCCGCGTACTCCATGAGCGCAGTTTTTATGTCATCGACCGTATCTGTAGAAGAAAGTGACGCAATACTCGTCATAAGCTCTGCAAGGTGTTTCTTTGTCGCTTCTGCCGGTGCCTTAGAAGTGAGGGGCATGAGGTCTATGTCTGGTGCTTTAAAAAGGCACGCGAGTTCGCCCTCGAGCATTGCGCGCGCTTCGGCAAAGGTAGATGCTCGCTCCTTAAGAAGAGGGATGGCTGCGAGAAGTGCGTCCATATCGCGTGCATCAAGATTTCCTTCGCGTATGTAGTCTGAGTCACTGAGGCGGCGCATCCATTCGCGATTTATAAAGAGAAGTTTTTGTTCATCGAATGCTCCACCTCCCTTTTGCACACGGCTTATATCAAAGGCGGCAATAAGTTCTTCGTCAGACAGTACTTCCTGCTCGGTGCCGGGGTTCCAGCCAACGAGCGCAAGAAAATTGCGCATGGCTTGCGGTAGATATCCTTCTGCCTGATACTCGAGCAAATCTTTTGCGCCGTCGCGCTTGGAAAGTTTTTTCTTGCCGTCGGGACCCAGAATGACAGGAAGTGTCGAGAATGCCGGAGGTGCAACGTCGAGCGCCTCATAGAGCGAAAGGAATTTAGGTGTTGAGGAAATAAACTCCTCTCCACGCATCACGTGGGTAATTTCCATTTCGATGTCGTCGACGACGTGAGCAAAGTTGTACGTCGGAAATCCGTCTGATTTTATGAGTACGAAATCATCAAGTGCTTCTTCTCCGGCTGACAGTTCACCACGGACAAGGTCTGTCCAGGTAAATCGCTTCACTTCCGGCACTTTGAAGCGAAGCGGACGAGTACCATCCCACTCGCTTAGGTTTTCCGGCCGATGTTCGCGATAGAGAAAAGGCCGTTTCTCTTCTTCTGCCTGTATACGTAGCGCCTCTACTTCTTCCTCGGTGTACGGGTCCGGGTAGGCAAATCCTGCTGCCACGAGTTGGTCAGCATATTTTTTATAGAGAGGAAGTCTTCCTGACTGATAGTACGGGTCATGTGGCCCACCGTTGTCTGGCCCTTCGTCGTACGCAATACCAAGCCACTTGAGCGACTGAATAATATGTCCGACGGAGCCCTCTACTTCACGTCCCTGGTCCGTATCTTCAATACGCAGAATAAACTGCCCTCCGTGCTTACGGGCAAAAAGCCACGAGTACAAAGCCGTACGCACACTTCCTACATGCATAAAGCCGGTAGGGCTCGGGGCGAATCTTGTTCTGACGTTCATATTGTTACCTTAGTATATGAAGTGTTTAGACGATGGCCCCTGGTTCGTGGGAGAGGCCAATGGTAAGCACTTCCTCCGCAATCATACGTGCAGCCTCGGGGTTTGCGAAGTTTGCGCCCTTAAGGGTCATGGACGTAGCAAGTGCTGAATCAAGGGCAATGCGATGCGCCTCAGAAGCAAGTACGTGCGGTGTCATATTTGCTTCCTCAAGTACGACAGCTGCGCCCGTGCGCGCGTAGGCGTAGGCGTTTGTTCGCTGGTCGTGGCTTACTGCCTCAGGAATAGGTATGAGGATAGCCGGCTTCTTCCAAAGTGATATTTCGGAAATAGTCGTAGAGCCCGCTCGCGAGATAACGACCGTAGCAGCTCCGGCAGCTCGTCGCAGTGATTGCGAATTAAGATAGGGAAATACGTGATAGCGGGCAGCGGTATCCTTTTTCACGTGTTCGAGCACTACCTTCGCTGTTCCCTCTACTTCCTTGAAATGCTCCTTTCCGGTCTGATGTATGACGTTTGCGAACGCAACGAGATCCGGAAGAGCAGAGAGTATAGTCTCGTTTATTTTTGCGGAGCCTGAGGAACCACCGAGTATAAGAATAGTAGGAATATCGCGCTCGAGGCCGAGTTCCTGAATTGCACCTTCCGGATCGACATAGGCTACTTCCCTACGGATTGGAATTCCGATGCGTGCAATTCTGTCCTGTACTTTTTTAGGGAAGAATTCGCGCGCTGAGTCGAATGCCACAGCTATGCGCGCAGCATGCTTGGCAGCGAGAAGATTTGCCCGACCCGGTTTGGCGTCTGACTCATGAATAAGTACCGGAATACGCAGAATGTTTGCGGCAATAGTCACCGGCACGCTCGTGTACCCTCCCTTCGAGACAACAACGTCTGGATAGAGGCTAAATAGTGTTATGAGCGCACTAATAACACCGCCTGCGGTAACGAACAGGTCGGTAAAGTTCTGAACGCTTATGTAACGACGCATCTTGCCAGCAGGACACGCTATAAATTGAATTTGATTCTCAAACAATGCTTCCTGATCAAATGGCTTAGGAGAAATAAAGTACATCTGCGGCATCAAAAGCCGGCGTTCGTTAGAAATCTCGCGAATCGCCTCAGCGATCGCGATTATGGGATAGAAATGGCCGCCCGTGCCGCCTCCTGTAAAGACGATTTTCATAGCCTATTTCCGTGAGTATATCACGAAGGGTCTAGCGGCCTTTCTTCTTTGCCCGGTTTGCAGCGATGTTTAGAATAATTCCCACAGAGGCTAGTGCTGCGAGTAGAGCCGTGCCGCCATGACTTATGAATGGCAACGGCAGACCGGTAAGGGGAAATATGGAAAGCATCGCTCCGATATTCAAAAAAGCCGAAATGCTGACGATAAGGGTCAGCCCGGTTGCAGTGAATGTTCCGAATGCATTACTGGCCTCAGCGGCAATCATAAATCCGCGCGCGGTGAATGCGAGATACAGAAGAACAAGAAGTATTGCCCCGAGAAATCCAAATTCTTCGGCATAGACGGCAAAAATGGCGTCATCTACTGCCTCGGGTAGATAGTTAAACTTCTGAACGCTTTGCCCATAGCCACGTCCGAGTAATCCGCCTGAGCCGATGGCAATGAGTGATTGTTGAATCTGATAGCCGCTTGAAAGCGAATTATCCGCAGGATGAATGAACGTAGTGATGCGTTGCAGAAGGTAGGGACGAATAGCCACTAATGCTCCGAGGCCCAGAAGAGCGACGACCAGGATAATGGCGAAATCTCGAAGTGGTGCCCCGGCGATGAAATACATTGCAGCTGTGGTCGCCCCAAGCACTAATGTAGTGGATGTATTCGGTTGAAGAATGAGTAGAAGACTCGGAATACCAACTATCACACCGAATCCGAGTAGTCCGTACCGAAACTCTGAAAGTTTCGTCTTCATCTTAGACAGATATGCGGCAAACATGAGAACCACCGCTATCTTAAGAAATTCGGCAGGCTGAATAGTCACCGGACCGAGGTCAATCCAACGCGTAGCACCATTTGCATGATGTCCGATACCGGGAACAAAGACTGACGCTGTAGCAAGCAGCGCAAATATATAAAACGGAACAACACCTTTCATAAGCCAGGCCGGCGGCGTAAAGCGAATAGCTATGAGTGCGATGACACCCGGGATAAGACCGAGGACAAGTTGCGTAAGTGCGAGATGAGCGAGGTCAGAGTTATGACGTGCGAGAAGGCCTAGTGAGGCGGATAGAAAAATCGCAGCACCGCCTACTGTAAGAATTGCAACGATGAGAGAGAAAAGACGGTCTCCTGAAAGGGACTTCATCGTTGTATTCTAGCGCATCAAAAAACACATACCCTTCGAATGTTGTTCAGAAAGGCTGGTTACCCAATAGCTATTTCAAAAGCGCCAGGGATATGCCGAAAATGCCGGCGATGATGGTAATGACCCAGTACCGCATAGTCACTTTATACGCAGGCCAGCCGAGTGCCTCAAAGTGATGGTGTATTGGAGCAATATGGAAAAGTTTTTTCTTAAATACTTTCTTCGATATGACCTGGAGCATGCTGGTAAATACTGTCGCGGTAAGTGGAAGCGCAATAATAGGTAGAACCGCAACACCCACACCATCTCCGAGTACGTCTGAGGAAAACGCCGTAAGTGCGAGCGCGACCGTGAGCGCCATAGTGCCAGTTTCTGACAAATAAAAGCGAGCTGGAGGGATATTAAACCAAAGAAAGGCAAATAACGCTCCGGAGATAGTGGCAGCAAAGGCAGCAAGCGACACCTGATTTTGTGCAAAGGCAATTGCTGCATACGACATGAATATAATCGCGAAGATGCCACCGGCAAGGCCGTCTATGCCGTCAATGACACCACCAGCATAGATAGCGAGCGTTACCAGCACAAAGAATGGAATGAAAAGTATTCCGAGAGGAAGGTGACCAAGGAAGGGTATCCCTACTGAGTCGACTCCAAGCTTCGTGTAGAACCACCAGCCTGAGAAGGTGGCAAGAAGCGCCACGATAAGTAAGCGCCACTTGAGCGACAAGCCGCCCTTGCTCTGGCTTACTTCGAGTATGTCGTCCACGAGACCCACTAACGCACCCACCATGAGCGCGACTAGCGGAAGCCACGTTTGGCCGCGGTTAACGAAATCAAGTTGATCGAACGGAGCGTGAAATACCTCAGCGAGTACAAAAGCTATGGCCGCCGTAATAAGTGTGGCGCCCCATACGACAATGCCGCCCATACGGGGTGTCGAAACTTCGCGCTCGCTATGAAGCGAGTCAAACAAAGGCGTACCTGCATCATCGCCTATTCCCCTCCCCTTTCCTCCTTTCTTCTTCCACGCTTTGTACTTGTAGAGATAATGCGCAACGATGGGTGAAAGAATTATTCCTATGACGAAGGCAACGACAAACGGAATTAAGACTCGAGCTGCATTGAAAATCATGGCTGTGCTGAAGCGAAGTGGTCGAGCGTGTGACTAACGAGCTGGTCTACGTCCGTAAAGCGTCCGTCACGGGTAGACCCAAGCACGACGACAGCAACGGGGTGATTGATACCTGCATCGAAGATGACGACGAGGTTGCCACCGGCAAGGTCAGTGAAGCCTGTCTTCGAAAGAAGTGGATTTGGAACATGGACGATATCCTGATTCGTATTTGGAAGTGTATGGACGACACCACTCGTGTCGCGCACGGTTATTGATCGCTCAATAGTCGCACTCGCTATTGTTGGCGCCTTTTTAAGCAGTGCCGAGGCGAGCTTGGCGACGTCTTCTGCAGAGCCGTAGCCACCCGATACCTTCGTATCGACATCGAGTCCCGTGCCATTAAGTGCATAGGTGCTGGTAAGTCCGGCAGCTGCAGCGGCGCTCGCTAGAAGCGAGCGGTCAGTGGTGTTTTGCTCTACTGCTGCAGATTCAACAATTGCTGCTGCTGCGTCGTTGGATGAGGCCACAAGCGCGAAGCGTGCCAAATCGTTAAAAGCAAATGTCTCGCCGACGGTCAACCCACTGTCGCCGTCCTGCGCAATGGCAGCCGCACTCATGGTTATCTGCGCGTGCGGAGTAAAGGTATTAGCCGCTGCATACATAGTCAGAAGCTTGGTAAGAGAAGCAAGCGGAAGCTGTGTTTGAGCGTTCTTCTGGTAGAGCGTTTTCCCGGTGGAGAGGTCATACACAATGGCAGCGTGCCCAATAAGCGCCATGTGTGCGTAGGCGTCTACGGGAGCAGTCGCTGGAAGCACTGTAGCAACGACAGGTAGCGAAGACTGCTGAGTGCTAAATACCGGAATCATCATCACACCGAAGCCGATGAGACCGAGTGCAGCCATAGTCATCGTGCCCGCTTGGCTTGAAAGACGTCGGTGCTCGATACGCTCTACCAGTCCCATTAAATCCGGATGCTCGTTTCCTTTCATACGGTTTCTTCTGCGACAGATTTCTCTTCCTGCTCAGTCATTGTTCCTATAAATTCTGCGTAGCGCGGGAGGTCTTCGCGCGTACGTACGCCCAAGTGTGCGAGGGCGTCTACTGTTGGATTATAGCGAGCACGTCTTTTATCCGTCGCGTCTTCCGTACGCTCAATGAGACCACGAAGCGTGAGTGAACGAATAGCTGCGCCCGAGTTTACACCACGGACCCAATCGATTTCTCCGCGCGTTGCACTGCCTCGGTACAAAATTATAGCGAGAGTCTCGAGACTTGCCTTCCCGAGGTCACGTGAAAGTTCGTTCTCTCGCAGTTTTTTAATGACGTCTGTTGCGTCAGGTGCAGTTCGGAGCTCGAGCTCGCTGTCGGTTTCGATAAGGGCAAGTCCGTGTCCATCAAGCGCCTTATGCAAAACTCCTATTGCACCCTCAAGTTCCTTCTCAGAAATGTCGAGAAGCTTGAGTATACGGGCCTTGGAAAGCGCTTCTCCGGATGCGAAAAGGGTCGCCTCAAGGAGGGCGGGAGTGGTGAGCGCCATAGTCTTTACAGAATACAGCATTGTGGCCCTACCAGGAACCGTTATTCAGTGGGTAGAAGCTCGAACGTAATTATTTTAACGACTGTGTCTGGACCAACGTCGCGACCGTAATATCCACGAAAGTTTGAGTACATCTCTTGTTTTGAAATGTAGGACTCGTGTCCCTCGAAGTCTTTAGCATCAAGGTCAGACATTTTCTTCTCCCGAACACCGGTAAGTCGAGCATGAGCAAATTCTTCATGCGTATCAGAGTTTATGAAAGTAACGTCGTCTCCTGTTGTTAGATCTTTCTCGTCGAAAAGTCTCCACGTACTGTTCTTGTCTCCCTTTTGAATAAGTTCAGTCAAAGAAGTCGTAAATTTAAGGGTTTTCTTATCCATAGTTTGGTAGACCGGTCGAAGTATTCGTAATACGGATATCTGCAAAGGTATCGTGCTGGGCAGCGTCCACAGCACCCTGCTTCACGAGTTCGAGAAGTGCGAGAAATGACACAATAACTTCGACGCGCTCTTTTGCATCGGCAGAAAACTCCGCAAACGACATGGTGAGTTTCTTTGCAACACGTTCGACAAGTCGGTCCATCATTTCTTCAATTGTCACCATTGTCCGGACACGTGCTTCTGGGAGCTTTTCTTCTTTCTCGAGGGTGGCGAGTGCTTCTCCAAGGGCACTTGAAAGATTGTGGAGCGTTAAGTCTTTGCTTGGTGCGAAGACGACTTCTGGAGCCCGCTCGCCTGCAGACACCATCACTTGCCTGCCAAATATATGGGAAAGTTCGCGCATCATATCGCGCACGCGTTCGTATTCCATAAGGCGTCGCTTGAGTTCGTCCACACCACTCTCTTCTTCGTCTGAAAGTTCGAGGTCCGGTATGAGCGACTTTGATTTTATGAGCAGAAGTGTAGCGGCTACACCAATGAATTGTGCAGCATCCTCCATGGGAAACTTCGCTTGGCCGCGTACGTGCTCAATGTAGTCGTCCGTAACCTGCGAAAGTGATATTTCGTTGACGGAAAGTTTACGCTTATCAATAAGCTCAAGAACGAGCTCGAATGGCCCCTCATAAGACTCGGTGCGCAGGTGTAGTGCACCTTCGCGCACATGCATTTTAGTTACGCTGTTTTCCATTCTTCTATAAAGCGTAGCAGGAGACGGACCGGTGCTCCAGCGGCACCCTTTGCAAGTTCGTCTCCAGGTGCTGACGTCATGCGTGGTGCAATATCAAGGTGTGCCCACGGACAATCGAGTTCTTTCGCAAACTGCCAGAGAAACATGCCGCCTTCTATAGCACCTCCGTAGCGAGCACCGGCACCATTTCCAATGTTCGTAAGGTCAGCGAAGGTGCCTTGTATGTTTGCTTCGTATTCGTCCCACAGTGGAAGTGGCCACACATATTCACCACTCGCTTCTCCAAGGTCCTGTAGAGTCTTTGAGAGCTTGTCATCGCGTGACATAACACCACTTGCATAAAGTCCAAGAGCCGTAAGGGCAGCGCCCGTCAGTGTCGCTATATCTATAACGACCGATGGTTTAAATTTCTTGGCGTAGGTAAGCGCATCAGCCAAAACCAGTCGGCCTTCAGCGTCCGTATTCAAAACTTCTATGGTTTTTCCCGACATAGAACGGAGGATATCTCCCGGGCGATACGCCTCGTTACCGGGCATGTTTTCCGCAGACGGGATGAGTCCGATGACGTGTTTCTTCAATTTCAGCTTCGCCGCAAGCGCGACGGTGTGAATGACTGCGGCAGCTCCCGACATGTCCATATGCATTTCATAAATACCATTTGAGGGCTTCAAGTTAAGTCCGCCCGAATCAAACGTAATTCCCTTTCCGGCAAGCACAATGGGCGCGCCAACTGCACCTTTGTACTGCATGATGGTGAACGTTGGTGGATTCGTGGAGCCCTTACCAACTGCGAGAAGTGCACCCATGCCGAGCTTGTGCATCTGTGGCACGCTAAGTGTAGTAACCGTGATTGGCAATCCCTTAACGGCAGTGCGCGCTGCTTGCGCGAGACCTTTTGGAGACATATCACCACCGGGTGTATTTGAAAGCGCACGCGTCTTGTTCACTTCTTGACCGATAGTTTGGCCGCGCTTTGCTCCTGTCACACTTGCTTTCGTTGCTTTGCCACACAGCAGAATTTCATCAACTAACATAAAGCCGTCCTTTGGCTTTGTCTTGAACTGCGTAAATTCAAAGTTAGCCATCTCAAAGTTCTCTGCCGCGAGCTGGGAAATACGCATCGGGTCAGTTTCTTCGAGGCCCTTCCAGAGTTTTGGATTCTCGTCGAACTGAACAGCAATCCTCCGCGTCTTGAATTGTTTGGCTGTAGTTACTATCGAGCGACAGAGTGTAATAAACTTGCGTCGCGACATTGGAGAAGGCACCGAAAGTTCTATCGTCTCCACACCGTTTTCACGCACAAGACGCTTTATACCTTTTCCTCCTACAAATACTATGCGCACGTAACCCTTCGGCGCCTGCTCAATGGACTTTGGCGTGAAGGTCAATTTCATACTATTGAGAGAGAAGCGTATCAATGCGGTTAATGTCTCGAGGGAACAGAGCGGCTTCTTTCACGTTTGGAAGATTGAGGAACTTCGCTGTAAGACGTTCGAGTCCCATACCCCAACCTCCATGCGGTGGCATGCCGTACTTAAAGGCTTGAAGATAGTAGGAGAAGTTCCCAGGGTCGAGACCTTTCATTTTTATCCCGTCGATAAGATTTTGATAGTCGTGACGACGTTGGCCGCCGGTCGTAATTTCTATACCGCGAAAGAGTAAATCGAAGCTTTTGGTAAAGCCCGGGTCTTCGGAATCCTCCATGGTGTACATGGGACGTTTTGCAACTGGGTAGTGCGTTACAAACACGAAATCGCTTCCGTGCTCCTTCGCGGACCACTCGCACAGCCAGCGCTCGTCCTCAGGTTCGAGGTCCGGCTCGGTGCGCTTGTCTTTACCGGTTTCTTTGAAGATAAGTTCCTGTGCCTCGCGAAGTTTGAGAAAAGGAATAGTTTCCGGAATAGTTGGTATTTCAGCGTTAAGGAGTTTGAATTCTGCTCCACACACCTCAGTCAGATGCTTCGCAATGTACGCCATGAGACGCGTCTCGGTAGCCATCAAATCATGATGGTTGTTAATAAAGCCCATTTCCATATCCATTGAGGTGTACTCGTTCAAATGGCGTGTTGTCGAATGCTTTTCTGCTCGAAATACAATGCCGACTGCAAAAACACGCTCAAGTACTCCAACCATAATTTGCTTGTATAGCTGGGGGCTAGTTGCGAGGTGAGCTGTCTTGTTGTTGAAGTACGGGACTTCAAACACCTCGCCACTTCCTTCAGCATCGTCTCCAATAAGCTTCGGCGCTTGGAATTCTGTAAATCCTTCAGAGTTAAGGAAGGCACGGTATGCCTTTACTATTTCTGCTTGCACTTTAAAAATAGCTCGCGCACGCTCAGTGCGAAGTAAAAGTGGAAGGTTATCAAGATACGTATCGAGATTTACTTCGGCATCAAGTTCAAATGGGAGTATCTCGCTTTCCGCTAGTACGGTGATACCGGTAATTTCGAGCTCAATGTCTCCGTTCTGCTTTCCTTCTTGAATATTCTTATCAGGACGCTTGTTTACAATGCCTTCTACTGCAACGACAAACTCGTGACGAGTTTCCTTTGCGGTTTCCATTGCCTCGGAACCAGGAAGAACGACACCTTGGACTTTTCCAGTGCGGTCGCGGAAATCAAAAAAGACGAGCTTGCCTTGGTCACGGCGTACGTCTACCCAACCGCTTATAGAAACAGTCTCCCCTACATGCGAGCTAAGCTCGTTTATCAGTATTCTAGCCTTCATATAGCTCTAAAATAGCACGCCCCACGCCTTTTTACAGGGTGGGGCGCTTCCAGTACGTTGCCAACAGTGCTGCTTGCGCGTCGCTGTTACCGTAGTCAATGAATCTGAGTTCCGTACCAAATCGACAAACGTGGTATGGATACACAAGGTCTGTATCGTCTGAAAACTGAGCTCTGAAGTTGGCACTGTGTTCGGCTGGAACATCTTCACCACGCTCCATAACCAGAATGAGCCCGCCAAGGTACATGCGCAGAACGGGCGCCAGTGGAAGCTCAGGGTGCGTATGGTAAAGACCCTGCTCTAGTCTGTTTGACACGACACCCGAGGCTATTTGTCGTAAGGCATGACTCAAAATCAGTAGTACCTTTGATTGACCCGGCTGGGAACGCTCTGTAATTCGAGACTGTAACCACTGACGGTCATGGAGGCTACGGAGCGCAAGCATCCATAAGCCCACAAAACCCCAACAGCCAATTTTGATTGCTTTGCGTTCGGTCAGGATGACCAGACGCGTCCATCCACTTTTGATGCGCACCGATACCTCCCTAGTTGCGAACCTGGGGTATCTTTACGACAAAAAAAGAAGTTGGTCAAGCAACGCCAATAGTCTTCCGGATGGTCGCAAGCTTTGCGTGTGCGCGATGTCTGGCTGCCTCACCTCCCTGAGAAAGAATGCGTGTAACCATTTCTGAGTTTGCATCAAGGGCTTCGTACTGTTCGCGCATGGGTGCGATAAATGTATCCAAATCCTCAATTAAAGCTTCTTTAAGGATTTTGTACTTGCCAGCGTTGTTACCATATATGGTAGCAAGTTCAGCGTCTGTCTTTAGAAGTCTGTGTAGTGCGTATACATTCTCCGGACGGTCACTGCCGGAATCAGTGACGATGCCCATAACTGCCTTTGTTATTTCCTCACGCGAAGCAAAAAGTGGAATGGTGTTTCCATAGGACTTACTCATTTTCCTTCCGTCTGTGCCTGGCACGGTCGCTACTTCGTCCGTTATGAATGCTTCGGGCAACGCAAACGTGTCGCCAAAAATTCGATTGAACTTTTCTGCTGTATCGCGCGCGTATTCTATGTGTTGCTTCTGATCCTGCCCGACAGGCACGGCGGCCGCATCATATACGAGGATGTCAGCTGCCATAAGCATTGGATAGTTAAACGTTCCTACGTTTATTTCCTTATCCTTTGCCTCTGCATCCTTGAAGGCATGAGCACGCATGAGATACGGCATGGTGGTAATGGTATCGAATATCCATGCGAGCTCCGTATGTGCAGGCACGTCTGACTGCTTGAATATCGTGACGCGCTCAGGGTCAAGTCCAATCGCAAGGAGAGTGCGTGCGAGCTCCATCGTTAGCGCATGCATTTGTCCTGCATCTTGTATGAAATTAAGTGCGTGATAGTCCGCAATCATCAGATAGCAGTCGTAGTCGTCTTGGTCCTGGAGGTCCACCCACTGTTTAAGGGCACCAAAGTAGTTTCCGATATGAGCTATGCCGGTCGGCTTCATTCCCGAAAGTAGAACTGGTTTTGACATAAGCAAAAGATACCATGGCAAAAGGTCGACCGCGCCCTGGAAGGACGCGGTCTAGGTGTGTGGATGGCCTCAGTTAGGCCCTGCGCGCGGGCTGTCGAAGCGGATGGTCAGCGTGCCAGTACGGCAGCCGAGACTTCGGGGTCAGCACCTCGATGACATCAGCATGAGCTGGCGGCAGCTTGATTTCCTTGATGGTGAAGACTGCGCTATTGCACTCTTCAAGTCCCAGCTCTGCTTTCGAGCCGACAGACTTGCCGATCAGGGGTTCGATCCAGCTGACGGAAACGGTCTCGGGAATCGAACTCCGATTGGGGTTATCACCCACTTGGTAGGTCTCAGTCCGAGCCGTGCCGTCGCAGGCTGACCAAGTAAGCGTGACGTGATGACCGGATTCGAGCCGGTCGGTTTGTGTCGTGTTGGTCATTGACCGCTCCTTTTGTGTGCATACCGGTACCATGCCGGGTTGGAAGTTAGAACTTATCAGGAAAGGGAGAGGTTGCCAAATGCGGAGGGAAATAAGGGAAAGATAGGAAGCTTGAGCCGGGAAGGAACGCGAGTACGCTTTCGATCCTTACAGGGTCAGTACACGTTGCGGGTAGTTCAATTCGCTTCGCTCTCGAACTACGCTTGCAACATTTTCGAATCCTTCACGCAGGTCTCCCAGACCTGCTCCGGACGCATAAAGCTCCCGTGTGGGAGCTTTTGGTGGCTCTATACTACCAAGTTCGAACTTTTTTTGCCCAGAACCCGAACCATTGATCTCTCGGCCTCGCGGACTCGGCGCTCGCCCCGAGCCCTGTCCGCGCCTTTTTTCTTGTTCTGATTCGCGGGGGGTATGCCTGAA
>JBBRPE010000009.1:0-25127 GCA_038228545.1 Minisyncoccia bacterium
ATGTTGAAACTTACGTTTGTCGGCGGAGCCGGCACGGTAACTGGTTCTAATTTTCTTATTGAGGCAGACGTGCGGAAGATTCTCGTCGACTGCGGACTCGAGCAGGGAAGGGACTATGCGGAGAAGGACATGTACGCTCCGTTTCCGTACGACGTCCCCTCTATAGACGCACTCATCATTACGCACGCCCATCTCGACCATATCGGGCGCTGTCCGAAGCTCATGCGCGAGGGATTCAAGGGCAAAGTGTATGCGACACCGCCAACCGTAGACCTGATGGATGTCATGCTCTTCGATAGTGTAAATATCCTCACCCAAGAGGCGGCAAAGCATCAGCTGAAGCCAATGTATGACGAGGACGATATTAAGGCTTTTATGCGTCTCGTCGAGCCGCTCGACTACCACACGGAGAAGGAGGTGGCGCCCGGTGTATCCGTGTATTTACGCAATACGGGCCATATTCTGGGCTCTGCGAGCGTTCGTATCAAAGACATGGCTACTGGCGCCTCAGTGGCCCTTACGGGCGATATAGGCAGTCCCTCGCCGTACCTTCCGACCTGGGAACCCATTACAGACGCCGACGTCATAGTCATGGAAAGCGTGTATGGCGACCGTCTCCATCCAAACCTGGCGAACCGCGTGCCGGAGCTTCGCGATACTCTCAAACGAGCAATCGCACGCGGTGGAGTTATTCTCATGCCGGCGTTCTCTCTTGAGCGTAGCCAGCTCATGCTCTACGAGATTTCAAACCTTATGGACGCAGGGGAGATTCCGAAGATTCCGGTCTATCTCGATTCACCGCTCGCGATTTCCGCAACACGCGTGTATGAAAAGTGGGGCGATACGTATTTCAATACAGCTGCAAAGGAAGAAATTAAACGAGAGCACGACATATTTAAGTTCCCCTTCCTTGAGATGACTGAGTCACGCAATGACTCCATGAAGATTGCGGATAAACCGAATCCAAAGATGATTATGGCGGGTGCGGGCATGTCGCATGGGGGACGCATCGGACGCTGGGAGCAGGCATATCTCCCTGATGCTGACACCACACTTCTAATCGTGGGCTACCAAGCTCCCGGAAGCCCGGGGCGCATGCTCCAAGACGGCTCGCCAACCGTACGCATCGAAGGGCGCGATGTCCGCGTGAAAGCAAAAGTAGAAACAATTACGTCCTGGTCTGCCCACGCTGACCGTGATGAACTCCTCAAATTTGCGGAGAGTTGTCTGCCGAACACCAAGACGTTTTTCACGGCACTCGGTGAGCCATCGAGTGAGCGATTCCTTGCACAGCGTATTCATGACTTTATCGGCGGAAACGCCATAGTGCCAACGGCAGGGCAAGAGTATGAAATAACCAAACAGGGAGCACGTAAATTGAGTTAATAAAATTGGCTACATACATGAAAGCCCCCGCGTAAGCGGGGGCTTTCATGTACAACCGTTCAGGGTTAGGAAGTTGGAGCAGTGGCTACCTTCTTCGCGATGCGGGTGAAGATTTCCGGGTGCTTTACAGCAAACTCGGAGAGTACCTTGCGGTCGAGCTCGATGTTCTCCTTCTTGAGGCCAGCGATAAAGGTGGAGTAGGACTTGTAGCCGTTCTCGCGGATAGCAGCGTTCAAGCGGACAATCCAGAGTGAGCGGTAGTTGCTCTTGTTGTCCTTGCGGTGTGCAAAAGCATTCTTACCAGCGTGTACGAGCGACTCCTTTGCGAGGCGGACCTTGGTCGAGCGGCCATGGCGATAGCCCTTAGCACGCAAAAGGATATTGCGGCGACGCTTTGCTGATGTAACTCCTCCTTTTACTCGTGCCATACGTTATTACTTAACTACTTAAATTTACTCGGCGACAGGAGCAGCTGTAGCTACTACGCGACGAGGGCGTCCTGGAAGGAAACGGCGGCGTGAGCCGGTCGTCATCTCCATGGATGAAGCACGCTTCTTAACGCCTTTGGTGCGACCGCGCTCCTTAGCATTGAAATGGTCCTGTCCGGACTTGCGCACGACAAGCTTGCCCTTACGGGTTACTCGGATGCGCTTGCTGAATGACTTATTTGTTTTCATCTTGTTTTGTTTCGGGCGTTGGTTCTCCTTCAGGTTTCTTTGCACCTACAACAGCTTTCGGATCGCGTTCGAGGATACCGGCGAAGCCCTTAGGCGACCTCGCAATCGGTTCCGCTATGCGGTACGCGTACGGGATAAGCATGACGAACTTCTCGAGGCGGACTTTGAGGAAAGCTTCTTCCATCCCCTTGTACCGGCCCTTGAGGAAGAGCTCGACGCGTACCCGGTGGCCCTCATCGAGCCATTCAGCGGCCTTTTTGGCCTTTAGACGCATATCGTTCTCTCCCGTGCCCACCTTTATCTGGACCTCCTTGGTCTCAGAAACCTTTGCTTTAGCCCGCTGAGCACTGTCTTTCTTCTTCTGCTCGTACTGAAACTTACCATAATCCATGACTTTCGCAACGGGCGGGACAGCATTTGGCGATATCTCAATAAGGTCTAAACCGGCGGCCACAGCGGCCTTTAGAGCGTCTGCAGTCGACAAAACACCGAGGTTTTCACCCTCCGCGCCAATGACCCGCAATTCGCGGGCCGTTATCTCCTTATTCATTCGTATCCGTTCGATAGCCAAAGCGTTTGTAGCCTTATTCTACCACGCAAATCGGCCAAAAGCGAGGTCCTAGCGCTTTCCTAACTTCAGTTTTGGGAGCTTCCCGAAGAAGGGGAGGTAGATGTCGTCCTCAAGCGGTATCTGGAGTTCGTGTGCTTTCACTCGTTCGGTAAACTCGACTGGCGCACCCTCAATGACCGCGAGCGGAATGCACTCGTCTCCTTCACCCATGGTGATGACGGCAGCAGCTGCCAAAGAGTCCACCACAGATACCGTCTCAAATTTAAATCCACGCCCGAAGAGATCTTTTTCTTTACGGTAGTCTTTCAGACCCTTAAGTCCGGCATAGCCAAGTGCGACTCCCGTGACGCCGGCGCGTAGCGGCCAGATCCGGCTATCTGTCAGAATGACGGCAAGGTTCTTTACCTTGTAACGCTGCATCATTTCAGCGCGTATTTTCGCAGCAGCTTTGTAACTATCCTTCGGTAGCAGAATAAGTTTTCCATTGGCATTGCTTTCGTCTATGCCTGCGTTCGCAATGACAAACCCGTCTTTGAGAGTGAGCCATACCCACTTGGTGGGGAGCGCGAAGGTGCTCTCACTTTTTATAAGTCGTTCCTTCGTTTTCAGGTCGTTCGGAGCAGTACGCTTCTCTGCAAGCGCGACAATCTTACTCGTGACGATAAGGACTGAGTTTTCTTTCAGTTTCGGAATGTATGTCTGTATGAAATTCGGAAGGTTTTCTCCTTCCTTGAAAATGCGAGTTTTGACGGGTCGTACGAGCATAGTGGGCAGTATAGCTTCCCGTTGCCTCTTGGGAAACGAAGGGGTAGGGTGCAGGCAGGTGTCCTTCACAGGGAGAGAAATATGTCAGACCAACAGATGGTTGTTATCGCCGTGACGGGTGGTCCGTCAGGCGGGAAGACGAGTATGCTCGCCCACCTCGGACGGGAACTCGAAGACCATGGCGTCGAAGCCGTCATCGTACCGGAGCAGGCACGTGCGTTCATCGGCGGTGGACTCAACCCCATCGCTCTCGACCCAGAGCATTTTCAGGAAGGTATCATCCGCGCCATCATCGCGCAGGAAGATATCTTCAAAGGCCTGGCCTCACGGCTTTCGGCAAAACGTGTGGTCGTGTTGTGCGACCGCGGTGCGATGGACTCGCGTGCGTATGTTGACGAGCAAACCTTTACCGGGATTCTCGCGAAGAACGGATGGAATGTTCCCATGCTCCGCGACGTGCGCTACGACGCGGTGCTGCACTTGGTAACGGCTGCAGATGGTGCAGCGGAGTTCTATCGCACCGACAACGAGCGTTTCGAGACAGCCGAAGAAGCGGTGATTCTCGACGAGAAGACGCGTGACGCGTGGGTGGGGCATTCGCACCTGCACGTTATCGATAACTCGACGGATTTCGAGGGGAAGAAACGGCGTGCGCTTCACACCGTACTCCACCACCTCGGACTTCCGATACCGCTCGAAATCGAACGCAAGTACAAGGTGTCGCGCAAAGCCCTCGCGTATTTACCTAAGCACGCGAAACCAATCGACATCGAGCAGTACTACCTGAAGTACCCAGATGGCTCGAGGGAGCGTATTCGCCGGCGTGCTGAGGGCAACTACCCTGTGTACTACCTTACGGTTAAACGCTTTATTCGGCCGGGTGTTCACGAGGAAATCGAGCGGCAACTCACTGCCGAGCAGTACACACATTTAGCGTCATCCGAGCATGTCGTGAGTGTGATGCACAAACGGCGATGGTGCTTCGTTTACAAGCATCAGTACTTCGAGCTCGATGACCTGAAGCCGCACGGTCTCAAGTACTGCCTCCTCGAAATCGAACTAACGGACGAACAGGAGAAGTTTGTTCTGCCATCATGGCCGGTTGAGTTCCGTGACGTGACGGAAGTAAAGCACTACGGCAACAACCGTCTTGCTCGCAAGCTTCAACAGACCTGAGAACACTATACGAAGAATGGTCCGCGCTGCATGCAGCGCGGACCTCGTCTTTTCAATTAGATCTATTCATATACAACGAACGCCGCTCCCTCCGGGAGCGGCGTTCGTTTGCGGGTGCATCTATGTTTGTGGAACAGGAACGTTTTTTGAATCTTCGTTGGTGTAACCGGAGACACCGAAGTGACTATAGGGTTCTGCGTCTTACTTCGTGCGCATTGCGCTATCTGTAGACGCGTATCCAGTCAGTCTGCATAGTCGATGGGAATGGGGTGGTGGCGTCAGGGTCGCCTGGCCATCCGCCTCCTACGGCAAGGTTCGCAAGGATATACATCGGGCCATTGTAGAGAGATTTGTTGATACGATCGACTTCCACTCCGTCCACGTAATATGCCACGAATGTTGGCTGCCAGTTCACTCCAATAATGTGATATCCGTTACTTAAGTCAGTGACTTTCTCGGCGTTTGTAATTCCGATATTCGCGGTCACCGCATCTGAGAAGTGAATGCCTGTGTAGATAGTAGAAGGGTCGTTTCCGAGAACTTCAAACACGTCGAGTTCTGGAGGCCATCCGCCCGTAGCAGGCAGGAGCCAGAAAGAAGGCCAGAAGCCTTTCCCAGCCGGCAGTTTTGTCCTAATGGCAAAGTATCCGTAGGTCTGGACGTACGACTTAGAAGAAGTAATCGCTCCTGAAGTGTAGTTCTGCACGACGTTGTACTTCGGGCAGATGACGTCTTCACGTTTGGCGTCGAAGATAAGACTACCGCCTGATTGACGCACGTTTTCCTGGATATAACATTGCTTTTCAGAGTTGCCGCTCAGGAAGCGATCACCCCACAAATACATCGTGTTCCATGTGTTCGTATTGAGGCTCGAACCGTTGAATTCATCATGGAAGGAGAGTGTCATTCCAGCAGGATGGAAGTCGTCGGTGTAAGTAGAGCCAAGTGCATCACCGGCGCCAGGAACTGGTACTTGTACCGGCGTGCCTGGCCATGTCGCAGGATTGTCGATAGGCGAGAAGGGAAGATTCGTTCCTGCAGTTACGCGCACGCTTCCGATAAGATATTCCTCTTCTGCACCAATCTTAGTGACTCCAGGTCCTGCTGTTATCGTCTGTTTTGGATATCCATTAGTAGTCGAGAAAAGTCCTGCGGTCACTCGGTAGGTTCCTACTGGTGCGCCAGCAGGTATTTTTACGTTTCGTGTTTCGGTGTAGGAGCCTGACCACGTACGGGACGGTACGAGATGGTCATCCTGGAAGACGATTCCTCCGTTAGCATCTATGACATGCACGAACATGTAGTAATCAGAGGACATAGGCTTCGCGTTCCAGTTGTAGGTAATCGAAGCGGTTGCGTTCTGAGCGCCGGAAAGTGCTCCCGAAGCTGTGAGCAGTTGAGGAAGAGCCGAATTATTCACTGTCGGTGTAGGGGTAGGTGTTGTGGTCGTTGGCTGTGTCGTCACTGGGGCAGCTACCGTGACCGTTATGCTTTTTGAAGCAGTGCCCCCAGCACCCGTACAGGTCATGGTATAGGTCTGGTTTGCCGTGAGGTTTGTGACAGTCACGCTTCCATGAAGCGGCTCAGCCGCAGACCATCCTGTCGAAGATACTGCACATGAAAGTGCGTTCGAGCTTGACCAGGTAAGGACAGCGCTCTCGCCGTTCGCGATACTCGTACGGTCTGCGGAGAGGGTAAGTGTTGGGAGTGGAGTAGAAGGAAGAACCACGACAGGACTCGATACGTTCACTGTGACGGAGCGAGAATCAGTGCCGCCATCATTCGTACAGGTAATGCTGTAGACCGTTGTCGTGGTTGGTGAAATCGTTTGGGTACCTTGGATTCCTTTTGTGCCACTCCAACCACCAGTAGCGGTACATGCGGTGGCATTCGTACTGCTCCACGAGAGCGTAGGTGATTGGCCAGCAGTGATGGCTGAAGAGGAGGTGGTGAGTGTCACGACTGGTGATGGTGTAACGGGCACGTGAGTAGCACCCGATGCCGTAATAGTTATGGAACGTGACGCAGTACCTCCAGTACCCGTACAGGTCAGTATGTATGTCTGTACGCCAGTAATACCGCTCGTAGCGACACTGCCGGTAAGGTCGCGAGGTCCACTCCATGCACCTGAAGCTACACAGGAAGAAGCGTTCGCCGAATTCCAGGTAAGGCGAGCGGAACCTCCTGGGACCACTGATAGTACGTCAGGAGTGAATGAGAGTGTCGGAGCGGTTGCTGGAGGGAGAACCTCCTGGTTTGCGACGGTAATAGAAAGGGATTTGCTTACGCTCGCCGTAGCGTTCGTACACGTGAGAACGTATGTTTTTGCTGAACGTATGTTTGCGAGATAGGTCGTGCCTTCTGTGGTGACGTCACCGCTCCAGGCGCCACTTGCGGTACATGAGGTTGCATTTACAGCACTCCACACAAGGTGGATATCACCTCCGGAACGAACGGACGCGTGGTCGGCAACAAAGGAAAGTGTTGGAGCACCTGCTGAGGTGGTGATGGTCGTCGAAGTGGTCGGTGTTGCTGAGTTGGAATGGACACCCATATTCGTTGTGTCACCGGAACTGCCAAGATGCGAATTAATGATCGAGCGGGTCTTCGGTCCCACATTTCCTACTGCGTCGAGACCGTTTGCGGCCTGTAGCGTACGTACTGCAGTGGCTGTTTTGGAGCCAAAATAGCTAGTGGGACTAACAGTCAAATAGTGATTCTGTGAGAGAAAGTTTTGAAGTAGCAGTACCTCGTTTCCGCTCGAGCCGATGGAAAGGTTTCTGCTGAGCTGGGCTGTACTGTCTCCCTTCACGCTCGGAGTACTGTAGGCATTTGAAAATGCCCTATAGGACTCATAGGTGGAGTGCGCGACTGGATCAGTAACACTGTCGAGAGGTGTTGAAAGGGATACTGGGACACTTGCCGCGCTAGCAGTAAGTGGGGTCAAAATAAGGGTAAACGCGAGAAAGTAAGAACCGAGAATCCTATTCATGGTTGAGATGTGAAAAATAAGCGAACCTAAGGATATTGTAGGGGTTTTTTCAATTAAAGCTCGATGCATATCCACACCAAACGGCCTGACTACAGTATGTCCCGAAGCTTAATGAGCGCTTCATTTGTGGAAGCGTAGTCTTCCACGGTACTCGCTCATCTATATATTCCTTTATGGCAACTATCATCAACAACCCCGGAGATAACGGTTCAGGCAGTTCAACTGCATGGATTGTTGGAATTCTCGTTCTTGTCCTCGTCGTTCTCGCTGGAATGTACTTCGTACCCAAGTACCTACAGAGTCAGCAGGTAACTCCCGCACCAACTGCCGCTTCTGATCAAAACAGTATCGTTCCACCTATAGTGAATAACTACACAACTATCAACGCTTCAAGCACAACGAATAACTCCACGACAACTCGCTAAACAAAATGAAAACACCTCGGCGCTTGCGCCGAGGTGTTTTCATAATTGTGGAGGTGCGGAGAGTTGAACTCCGGTCCGAATCTCTCTTTGAGGACGAGTCTACGACGCATAGTCAGCATTTTGGTTTCAGCAGGAGAATAGGAACGCTAACGAAAACGCTCCTGCCTAAGTCCTAATTTAGAAATACGTTCGGACGGACGTATATCGATCTCGTAGAAGATTCCGCCCACGCCCACTCGCTACGAGAGCCGAATGAGGTAGACGTCGCTCAGGCGAAAGCGCGAAGCTTTTACGCGAAAGCGAACGCAAGGTCAGCAGTACCGAAGTACGGAGACTTTACGCTTGCAGTTTTGTTTGCAAGTATTTGTGTTTACGAGATTTAGGTGGTCAGTAAACTTCCACCGCGTCGCACGTCTCTCAAAGAACGAGACCGTCAAAGCCGGTCACCCCCAGGGTGCACTCTATCAGGAGATGGAGTGCACCCTGCGATTGATCCGCCCTAACGATTTTTGATTGCGCGCTCGGCTTCTCGCATGTCATCGGCTCGCTTCAAGTCTTCACGCTTGTCTGCTTTGCCTTTGCCCTTCACGATTGCGAGACGCAACTTCACGTACCGTCCAGCATTATACACCTCTAAAGGCACTGCTGTCAAGCCCTTTTTTGATTCTGCGTCTGCTATTTCCGCGATTTCCTTCTTTTTAAGGAGTAGGCGTCGCGGTTTTTCGGGGTCGTACGTTTCAGGAGTATTCGCTACCTGAAAAGGTGGAATAGTGGAGCCTACGAGAAAGGCCTCACCGCCGCGTACCACTATGCGCGACCCCTCAAGAGAGCCTTGCTTACTGCGTAGCGACTTAACCTCGCCGCCTGAAAGCTCGAGTCCTGCGGAGTAGGTCTCCAGTATGGTGAAGCGCAATCGCACCTTCTTGTTTTCGATGAGGTTCATCTGAATTAGGGTAGCAATAATCCTTGCAAAACGCTCGCTCGTTTAGTATTTCCTCATGTTTTATTGTATAGTCTCAACAACTATGGCACCTATAAAAAAACCAACTACACCAGTTCCAGGGAAGGGAGGACCCGCAGGCGCACCGAAGAAAAAAGGGGGATTCCTAACACCCGGCGGTCCCGGATTCACCGGCAATATCGTGTCGGCGATACTCGTCCTGTTGCTTCTCGTAAGTGTCTATACCGTGTTCACATCCGGGCCGGACACAAAGAAGGAAATTTCACTTTCGCAGGTAGCGACCGATGTGAAGTCAGGAACTATCTCCACCATAAAGATTTCCGGCAACGACATGCAGCTCGATTACGCGGATGGAACGAAGAAGACTTCCGTAAAAGAAGCTTCAACAGGACTTTCTGAAACACTTGCCACATACGGCGTTACTCCCGACCAGCTCTCAAAGGTCGCGATAAGCATAGAAGGGGAAACTGGACTTAAATTCTGGTTCCTCACGCTCGCACCAATTCTTCTTCCCATCATTCTCCTTGCTGCGCTTTTCTGGTTCCTCACGAAGCAAGTGCGGGGAGCAGGCATGCAGGCATTTACCTTCGGACAATCCAAGGCACGCATTACCGACCCGGCAGATATGAATAATCGAGTTACGTTTGCGGACGTGGCTGGCGCAAAGGAAGCAAAAGAGGAACTTATGGAAATCGTGGACTTCCTCAAGAACCCAAAGAAATTTCTCGACATAGGTGCGCGTATTCCGAAGGGCATCCTTCTTATGGGAGCACCTGGAACCGGTAAGACGCTTCTTGCGCGCGCAGTCGCCGGCGAAGCCGGCGTACCGTTCTTCTCCATTTCCGGCTCTGAGTTTGTGGAGATGTTTGTTGGTGTGGGAGCGTCGCGCGTCCGCGACCTCTTTGCCATGGCAAAACGTTCCGCTCCTTCTATTATTTTCGTCGATGAAATCGATGCGGTCGGACGCGTCCGTGGTACGGGTGTGGGTGGTGGCAACGACGAGCGCGAACAAACACTCAACCAAATTCTCGTTGAAATGGACGGCTTTGACCCAACAGAGAAGGTCATTGTGATGGCGGCAACCAATCGTCCGGACGTGCTTGACCCAGCACTTCTTCGCCCAGGTCGTTTCGATCGTCGCGTAACGATTGATTTGCCGGACCGCAAGGACCGTCTGGAAATCCTTTCCGTACATGCACGCAAGAAGCCGTTTGGCCCTGACGTGAATCTCGAAGTAATTGCAGAGCGCACGCCTGGTTTCTCTGGAGCAGAGTTGTACTCGCTTATGAATGAAGGAGCGATTCTCGCTGCGCGCGAGAACCGCAAGGAAATTACGCAGTACGACCTCATCCGTTCTATTGAAAAGGTCATGCTCGGTCCGGAACGTAAGAGTCATCTTTTCTCGAAGAAAGAGAAGGAGCTTACTGCATATCATGAAGCGGGCCACGCACTCGTGTCTTCCGTGCTTCCCGACGCAGATCCGGTGCATAAAATTTCTATCATCAGCCGTGGACGCGCGGGTGGCTACACGCTCAAGCTTCCGTTTGAAGACAAGAAGATGCAGTCGAAGAAATCATTCCTCGATGACATCGCGGCAACTCTCGGCGGCTACGTCGCAGAAGAGATGGTATATGGCGACGTCACTACTGGCCCATCTAACGACCTTGCAGTCATTACTGCGCTTGCACGCGACATGGTAGCTCGCTACGGTATGAGCGATAAGATCGGTCCCGTCGCGTTCTCTGCAGACCGCGGTTACGGCGAGACGAATTACTCTCCGGACATAGCAGGGAAGATTGATGCGGAAGTAACACACATTATCGAAGAGGCACGTAAGAAGGCGGAGAAAGTTCTTACCGACCATCGTGGTGCATTGAATGCAATCGCGAAGAAGCTCGTGGAAGTAGAGACACTTGAACGCGAAGATTTCGAGAAAGTACTCATTGCAAACGGCATTACCCCAAAGGCGAAAGAAGAAGCGGGATACGATAGCGCGACTGTAGTGACCCCTCCGATATCGGCATAGTGGACCATAAGAAAACGCCGGCGCATGCGCCGGCGTTTTCTTATGGTCACATATATCAGTTCGTCGTCACTCGCCAAACATTGCTCCGGTTCGCACAAGTATGAAGCCTGGCGCAAGCCAGGCTTCATTTCGCTTGTGCGCCCACTTGGACTCGAACCAAGAACCGCTGAGGTATAAGCTCAGTGCTCTAACCAATTGAGCTATAGGCGCATGCGCCTACTTTAGCGCAAACGGAGCGCTCATACAAAAAAGAAGAGGCCCCGACGCTCGTGCGCCGGGGCCGTCCTCACTCAGTTCTGGCTGCCTACGCAGACGCAGCCAGCCTCCATGTCAGCGGAGGCGGTCCGTCCCCGGTCCTGTCCGGCTGCTGGTAGCCCACTACTTCGGTGCCGTCGTCGCAGAAGAACGAAGCACGGGGTTGCCACGGGTCGTCCGTAAGCGTGATGAACTCCGTGGAGGGCTCGATGCCGTAGAAGCGCGGCCCATTCAAGGCGCCGAACGCTTCAAGACGTTCGAGCGCACCCATCTCGTCGAAGAGCTGGGTGTAGAGTTCGACTGCCGTTCCGACGGTGAAGACTCCGCCGGCACAGCACCCGCACTCCTTGGCTTCTCGCGGATGACCCGCACCGTCGTCGCCGGCCATCACGTAGGAATGACCTTCAGTTGAGAACCGCCGAACTTCGTCCCGGTGTTCCGACCGGTGAACGGCCGGGTAGCACCATAGATTGGGACGAAATCCGCCTCGGTGGACGTCGCGTCGATCGATGAAGGGGTGGTGTGCCGTAATGGTGCAGCCCAATCGGTCATCATCCTCGATCGCATTGTTCCGGAAGAATTCCGTTCCCCACGACGTCGAAAGGTGTTCGCCGATGTGCACGGTGTTAGGGTGCACATCGAGAATCCGAGGGAACGTCTGTGTGTAGAAGTGCTTCTCCTGGTCGTAGATGTCGAGCTCGGTACCGTCGGCGTCGAAACCGTCGGCGCCGTGCCACGAGACCGGCTTTCCGGTTGAGGCCATGAACTTCAGGACCTCGAACGGGTTGGTGCCGGGCGTCGTCAACATCTTCGGGTCGCTGATACCCTGGTGGCTTCCCGTGGTAAGACCCCGCGGGTAGTACTTGAGGCCGGCGAAGTCGGGGTGCTTCATCGCCAGCTCGATCTCGCGCGGCGTCAGCGTCTCGGTGAAGTAGAGCTTCATCAGCCATCTGACTTTGCCCTCAGAGAGCTCGTTCAGTTGCCGATGGTACTCGATGAGACGCTCGGTGGACGTGATCAGGAAATCCTTCGGATTCGGCATCGCCACGCAAGCGTAGTAGCGTTCGCTGATGAGCGGAACGATCATCTTCATCAGCCCGCCGATACGCGGATGCCCGTGAGCGTTCATGAATTTACGAACGGTCCTCGAACGGTGACCGGTCGTGGTGGTCGAAGCGGGATTGGTCTGTGACATGTGCCCTCCGGGCGGTTTGAGTGAAGAAAAAGAAGAACGTCTGGTTCGTGCGGACTGTACCACGCGACTCATATATAAAGAAACGAACAGCTCCCTGGAAAGGGAACTGCCCGTTGTAGTCTGGTCGTCGTTGCCCGGTGCTCAGGCCAAGCCTTCAAGAACGTCAGAGAAGATACGCGGACCTTGCTCGAAGAACGCAGTTCCAATGGCGAACCCGCGAGCGCCGAGCGAGAGGTAGTCCTTCGCATCGCTTGCCACGGCAATGCCGCCGCAACCGATGACCGACACGTGCTCCGGTAGATATCCGATTAGGGATTTAACCGTCTTGAGCCCGTAGGGAAGAAGTTCGAGGCCACTCATACCGCCTGTGTGCTTGAGCTCGGCATCTTCCGACTCACGCCATGCCAGCGCAGCAGAGCCGTCTTCACGTTCCCCGAGTTGATTGGGATACGTGTTGACCGCAATGACCTCACTGACGATTCCGGTGGCTTCGATGGCGAGCGCGTTCAGTCTGTTTGTCTCGTCGTCTTCGACGGGAGAGTATTTAAGCGAGACGTGATTGGCGGCGCTCATGCGGTTGCTCATGTTCCAGAGCACTTCTTCCAGTAATTCGGGATTGTAGGAGGGAATTGGCTTCTGGACGCCGCCCTTCCACATGTTCCCGCAGCCCGCATTCGGTTCCTGGACATCAGAGACGTCCAGAAGCTGAGAAAGAAGCAGGCCGTACTCGTCGGGCGAGAACCCAGCAAAGCTGACGGCCAGCTCTTTGTCGGCGTCGTGGCACTTCTTTCGAAATTCCGGAAGCCACAACCGAGTCGCTTCAATACCCGGGTTATTGAGACCGCGTGAGTTCCACGCAGTCATCTTGCCGGGATGGTGATAGTAAGTCTCGCCCAGATTGCCGATGCGAGGGTCGAGTGTGATAGAGCCGACGGTGATGCGAGTGACAGCACTTCGTAGAAGCTTTTCGGCGTCTTCTTTCGTCTTCACCATACCGGCCGCATTTGTGACGACCGTTCTAGACAAATCAACGGACATTCCGCTTCTCCCCATATTTCACACCCTGACCATTCAAGGAGCTTTCCCGGGCACTGTAGCAGGCATCCTTGATGGGTGCGAATTGGATTTTTACTTCGTGTAGTTATTGCCAAGTGCTCAAATGAGTGGTATTCCTTCACTCGGACTCCGCCCATCGCGGAGATGTAATAAAAAGGGACGAGTGTAATGGAACGACGTGTTGTTGTCACCGGCTACGGAGCCATTTCCGGAAACGGGAATACTGCTGACGAGATATGGGCCTCACTCCTTGCCGGCGAAGCCCGTCGTTTGCCGCTAAGCGGCGAACACTACTTCAGCACGGAAGGAGTGGAACGCGCGTACAGCGCGGGAGACCGTCTTATCGATACGGTCTGCGGCAATCCGCTCTCCAACAAAGAGCTCGCCGAGCTCGCTCAGATGGGACGCGCCGCCAACTACGACCGTCACCAACTGCTCGCCTTCGTGGCGGCAGAGGAAGCGATGAACCGTGCGCACCTCACGGACCACAACGAGAGCTCTCGTTTCGGCATTGTGTGCGGCACAGGTGACGGCGGACTCGGGGAGACACACACATCAGCTCAACTGCTCATCAACGGCAAGGGTCTCGGTGTACGTGCGAACCTTCGGCAACTGCCCAATACCTTCGTCGGTTACCTGGCCCAGAAGTATCGGCTCCGCGGGCCAAGCCACGTCCATACCACGGCGTGCGCTGCGGGTTCCCACGCGATTCAGCATGCGGCAGATCTGATACAGCTCGGCCGCACTGACCTGATGATGACGGGAGGTACGGAGGCGGTCATTACGCCCTTCGGCATATCGTCGTTCGCCGCACAGCGAGCCATCAGCAATGAATCGCTTCCGTACCAAGCGGGCCGTTCCGGCTTCGTTATGGCGGAAGGGGCGGGCATCCTGATTCTCGAAGAACTCGAACATGCGCTTGCCCGCGGCGCGGATATCTATGGTGAACTCGTCGGCTGGGGCGCAAGCTCCGACGGCGACCCAGAGCTCGCGATTACCGATCCAGGCCGAGGGGGTATCGCCTCGGCGCTACTGGCTCTCGAAATGGCGGACCTCAAACCTGCCGATATCCACTACATCAACACCCACGGCACTGCTACACCGGCGGGAGACAAGAACGAAATCGCCGGTATCCGTGAGTGGGCGAGCGAATGCGCGCTCGATATCCCGCTTTCCTCAACGAAGGGGGCGACGGGCCACGCTCTGGGCGCCGGCGGAGCTCTTGAGGCCATTCTGTGCCTCAAGATGATGCAGTACGGACTCTGTCTTCCAACGCATGGTCTGACTCCCGAAAACCTCGATCCGGAATGCAGTGGGGTTCGCCACATCATGGGCGCACCTCTCAAAGCTGACATCGAGGTCGTGCTTTCCAACAGCTTCGGCTTTGGCGGGACGAACGCCACACTTATCTTCGAGAGGTACGACTAGTCCTACTTGAAGCAGGGCCCGGCATCTTCGGATGCCGGGCCCTCTTTTTATTCAGGATGCACTGCCTCTTCCGCGCGTTTGGCTGCCGCCAGAAGAAGCGGATAGTGAGAAAGAGAAACATCTTTTGCTATAAGATTCTTTGCCTCGGTACGAGCAGCTTCCACCATGCGGATATTTTGTATTGCCTCCATGGCGATGTCGGAGATGCCCCACTGGCGTGCACCGGTGAGTTCACCTGCTCCGCGAAGTGCGAGATCGTACTCAGCGAGCTCGAATCCATCTTTTGCGGTCATGAGTGCCTTCAAGCGGTCTTTAGTTGCAGGACCGTAGCTTTCAGGAAGTGCGAAGCAATATGCTTGGTGCGTTGAGCGTATAACGCGACCGCGTAGCTGATGGAGTTGCGAGAGTCCAAATCTCTCAGAGCCTTCTATAAGAATTACCGTGGCATTCGGTACGTTCACACCGACTTCAACAACGGATGTCGCAACAAGTATGTCCACCGAGCCATTTTCAAAACGCGCCATACTTTCTTCTTTCTCTTTCGGCGTCATTTTGCTGTGCAAGATACCAATAGTGGCTTCAGGAAACACTTCACGCTTAAGGCGCTCGGCTTCCGCTTTTACCGAGCGAGCCTGCACGGCAAGCTCCTTCGTCGGGTCAGGTTCATTGATACGTGGACAGATGACATAGGCCTGACGGCCTATGGCAAGCTCGCTTCGTACACGCTCGTACGCTTTTTCGCGTTTTTCCGGCCCGAGAATTTCGGTGATAACCGGCTTGCGACCAAGTGGCATTTGATCGAGCAATGAAAGATCGAGGTCGCCATATATGGTGAGTGCGAGGGTACGTGGAATAGGCGTCGCAGTCATGGAAAGCAGATGTGGCGACATTTGCGTACCGGTCGTGTCTTTGCGCACGAGCTTCTGGCGGTGCACTTTTCCGAAACGATGCTGTTCGTCGATGATAGCGTACGCGAGATTTTGGAACTCGAGAGACTTATACACGAGTGCATGCGTGCCGATAACTATCGGTATCTCACCGTTGGCTACCCACTTCGCAAATTGCGCGCGCGATACATGCGTCGATTCCTCTCGGTTAATCTTGCTCGGAAATTTACGACATTCGCTTCCCGTAATGAGGCCAATTGGAATGGGGTGGTCCTTAAAGTAAGAAATGAACGTAGAAAAATGCTGCTTTGCGAGTATTTCCGTTGGACACATATACGCAACTTGGAGCGTACCGCTCTTTCTTCCGGGTGGGCGCGAGGTAGCGACCAAATACGCAGTTGCCGCTGCTACTGCGGTCTTTCCACTGCCGACGTCGCCTTCAAGAAGGCGACGCATCGGGTGGCCTTGTTCAAAATCTTTGAGAACGCTTTCGATAGCACGCTTCTGTGCGTCAGTCGGGGGGAACGGAAACGAAGTAACAAAGTCATCGAGAGAATCTCGATTCACATGCACGGGGAGTGCATGCTCATGCTCAGCTTGCGCGCGCTGCATCTGACTTGCGAGCTGTATTGAAAAAACCTCTTCAAAAGCAAAACGTTTGCGCGCTGCCTGTGCGTCAGGAAGTTTCTTTGGCGCATGCATCCATACGAGCGAAGTTGCGAGCGAGGGAAGATTGTAGCGCTCAAGAATGTCGGACTGTATCGGGTCCGGAATACTCTCGTGCATTTTTGCTTCAAAGAGTTTACGAACCGCATGGAGTAACCACAATGAAGAAATGCCCTTGCTCTCGGGATAAATGGCATAGAGCATGTCACTTTCCGGCATCGAACCTTCCTTAAAGAGTGTGTCGTGAATGTCGCCCGGCTCGATGGGTGTCTTGTCTATCTCAGGATTAGCGAGATAGACAGACGTATCTGTGCCGCTTACTTTGCCGGTGGCTTTCACCACCATGCCGTCGGCAAGCATCTTTGCTATATAGGGCTGACTGAACCAACGCAGTTTGATACGTCCTGAAGCATCTTCAAGCCATGCTTCCGCCATTGGACGCTTACTTTTCCACGATTTCCTCGCTTCTGGCTTACGTATAGTTCCGTAGAGCGTCACCTCAGTTCCGAGCGATGCGCCCGCTATGGTGCCGGTCGGACCCTGCGCCTCGTAGCGCGCAGGGAAGTGATAAAGCAAATCACGTACTGTGCGAATGCCGAGCTTCGTGAGCGCCTTTTTCTGGTCGGGCTTGAGCCGTGTAAAAGTGTCTATAACGAGGTCGGACGGCTTCATGTACAGAGTATATAGCGAGGAGTTTTAGTCGGGTACTCCCGCGTTCCTTAACCCTTGCTTCACGCAGAACGTATACTCTAAGGATATGCGCACACGATATACCGTGCTTGCCGTGCTTCTCCTTATGTTTGTGTGCGTACCGCTTGCGCATGCTACGACACCTACGACTTCACAACTGCAGGCGAAATACTTTACAGCCGCCCGTGGCGGACCAAAAGTCCGTATACTCGTCGTTCCAGGTCACGAGCCCGGCTACGGAGGCACAGAGTATCAGGGTGTGTACGAGCGTGAGGTGAATGTTGCGATAGCAAATGCGCTTGCAACTCAACTACGCACAGATTCGCACCTCGACGTTATCGTCGCACGGACGGATACCGAGTGGAATCCGATTTTCTCAACATATTTTGCTCAGTCATGGGATGCTATTCGTTCATTCGTGGACCAGAAAAAGAGTTCATTCGTAGCTGCGTCCCCGTCGAGCGGTTTCCAGGCGTCGCACAATAGAGCACCTGACGATGTGGCGTATCGTCTGTACGGCATAACAAAGTGGGCAAACGAAAATGACGTGGATATGGCAATTCATATTCACCTCAATGATTCCGGGGACTTCAACCAATCGGGGTTTGCCGTGTATGTTCCTGATGCGCAGTTCGGCAACGCAGTACCAAGCCGTGCACTCGGAACAGCCATCGCCAGTCAGTTGAATCAATACAACGCCACGAGCTCACTCGCAATAGAAAACCTTGGTGTCACGAGCGACCAGGAACTCATTGCAATCGGCGCATATGATACGGCCAATTTCACGAGCGTCCTCATTGAGTACGCATATATATACGAAGGAAAGATACAGAATAGTTCCGTACTCCCACTTATTGAAAAGGATTTTGCGAATTCCACCTATCGCGGTGTTGAGAGATTCTTCGGTCGTCCAGTCGCGTATTACGATACGCTCGCCCTACCACATCGTTTTACTATTTCTCCGTCACGCTACACGACCAGTTCTGAGATTTATTCGCTTCAGCAGGGCTTGCGGCGGCTCAAACTCTATCCGATCTCCGGTGAATACTTCTACGACTGCCCGGTGGGCGGGTATTTCGGCGACTGCACCTCGACCGCCCTCAAGGCATTCCAGAAGAGCAAGGGACTAGAACAGACATCTACGCTCGGGCCCCGTACTCGAGCAGCGCTGAACGCCTACTGGGGCGGTCGCTAGGCGCACGCTTCTCCACATGGTGTGCGGAGCGGATTGTCCCTATACTGGGCAGATTATGACTCCAAAAGATATTAAGATACTCGCAGCCTTTAAAAAGACCGGTGCACGCATTGAAACGAAGGCTCGAGTAACACTCAAAGATAAGAAGGGATTTTCCCTCTACTACACACCGGGCGTGGGTGTAGCGTCTCTGCATCTCGCAAAGAATCCAAAGGATACTCGCAACCTTTCCGTGAAGAAAAACAGCGTCGCTGTTATTTCTGACGGCACCGCGGTGCTGGGGCTCGGAAATATCGGTCCGTACGGGGCGCTCCCTGTGATGGAAGGGAAGGCTCTCATATTCCGTGAGCTCGCGGGTATTGATGCGTGGCCTATCGTACTTAACACGCAGGACCCGGACGAAATCGTACGCACGGTCATCGCCATAGCTCCGGGCTGGGGTGGCATCAATCTCGAAGATATTGCCGCTCCGCAGTGTTTCGATATAGAGCGACGTATCAATGAAGCGCTCGACATCCCCGTTATGCATGACGACCAGCATGGCACGGCAATCGTCGTGCTTGCGGGCCTCATTAATGCCGCGGCAGTCGTAAAGAAAGATTTGAAGAAGTTGCGTGTCGTCATCTCCGGGGCGGGCGCAGCAGGCACAGCAACTGCAAAGCTTCTTTTTGCCGCAGGCATCAAAGACATCGTTCTGCTCGATCGTCATGGTTCTATTTATTCAGGACGCAAAGAAGGGATGACACCGCACAAGAAAGAGCTCGCGAAGCTCACGAACCCGCGTCGTGTTAAGGGCGACCTCGCGACCGCTATGGAGGGAGCTGACGCCTTCATAGGGCTTTCTGGGAAAGGCCTTCTGCATCGTGCTCATGTGGAAAGCATGGCGGAGCGGGCGATAGTCTTCGCTCTCGCGAACCCAACACCGGAAATTATGCCGGATGAAGCTGCTAAGGCAGGCGCACAGGTCATCGCTACGGGACGTTCCGATTTTCCTAATCAGATTAATAACGCGCTCGTATTTCCGGGTGTCTTCCGTGGCGCACTCGACAACCGCGTACAGAACATAACGCAGGGGATGAAACTCAAAGCCGCAAAAGCGCTTGCTGGTCTTGTTGCTCGCCCGAATGCAGAAAAAATTGTTCCCGACATACTAGATAAGCGGATTGTTAAGACTATCGCGAAAACTATCCGGTAGAACGGCGATGCAGGCCAGTCACTTTGATGTCCTTTGTACTCATCGTTTCGTCGTATTTCACATCCTTACACGTCTCGCGCCTGACCCGTTGAATCGCCTCTAGAAGGTCGTATACTAGTGCTACCCATGAAAGCCAGGCGCATCTGCCTTAATTTCTATAACTTCTGCATCACCATTCCCGACCGCCTCTATCCCTTTGTTGAGGAAGTAGAGGGGGAGCGTGTACGTTGGCGCCAAGCCTATAACCAGGCTCTCGAACGCATTCAGGCTGACCGAGGATATGGGCATTACGGCTTCCTTCTCATTACATATCGGGGCGTATGTCATGTCGTTGGTGCCGTCCTTTTCATCCTCTTTTCCGTGCTGGTCTCCCATGATTTATTTGGAAGTGATGTCGCAATGTATGTACTTATTGTGACGGCAGCATGCGCCATTGCGTATCAGGAGTTCTACATTCAGCCGCGCACGCATGGCCAAATGAAAGTGCACAGCCTCATTGATGTGATGTCGTGGATTATTCCGTTCGGTGTATATCTCTTTATACACATAACGTAAACAAAAACTGCCGGGTATACCCGGCAGTTTTTGTTAGTCGCGCTGTACGGCTTGGCGCACACGCTCGAACACTGTCGTAAACCATGCGCGGTCGGGCGCAAACCATAGTTGATGTTCGCCTTCGCCGAGTTTCTGCATAACGTGCGGGAGGGGGACCCACTCTGCTTTCTCAATTTCAAGAGAAGGGGAGAGTGTTGCGTGTTGTGTCGCCGCAAAGAGATACATGTGCACACTCTTGCCGGCCTTATCTCCGTAGCCCGCACGTTCGAAGCTTCCTAAATCGTCTATGTAGTCGAGGTCAGTAAGTCCGGTCTCCTCGAGTATCTCTCGACGCGCAGCGTCTTCGTCAGACTCGTCTCCGTCGATGTGACCTTTGGGGAATAGCCACGTTTTGCTGTTCGTGCTCCATACGAGTGCAATGGTTCCGGAGTCACCAAGTACAATCCCGCCAGCACAACGTTCAGGAACCGGTTCCATGTTAGCTGGTGCGTTTATCGATTGAGGCCAGAGCAAGTGCTGCAAATGCTATCGATACATCACGGAAGAGTACCGAGAAGTTCGATGGGTCGAGATTGAGCCCAACGATGATAAATAGCATGAGCGCCATGATGAGAGCTGGCACACGCACACGCTTCCCAAACAGTACCCATACCGCAAGCACTATCTCGAGCACTCCGAACGAGTGCAGAAGCACCACATCGGAAAGCTTAAGTGGTATGGCAATTGTATGGAATGCATCTGTGACGAAGTTGGGGAAATAGCCCAACCACGTCGCCGGGTCGAAGAATGCATCTATCGCGGGATACAAGAACGCAAACGCAAGCGCAATACGCAACAGAGCTTCAGAAGGCAGTGTGCGGAGCAACCTCATGTGCGTGCCTATTGGAGGACAACCACTGTTCCTGCTGAACTGGAGTCCATGTGATTGTGGTAGCCCCAGGTACCGACCTTAAGGAAGGTAAATGTGTAGGTATTACCACGTCCCACGGCCGTACACTCGTCAAACGAGTTATTTGCGCTATTCGGACAATGCTGACTGACCGTCGTGCCACTGTATCCGTTATTCGTTGGATGTGGGTTAGATGCTACCCACATGGTGGTGTCAGAGTTGTTTACGAAGTTTACCGTCGTGTCTTTCACGATGGTTATAACTTTCGGGCTGAAACCCTTACTCGTGTAGTTAACCGTGACAGCTGCATGCGCAGGTCCCGTGAGGGTTGAGCCGCTTGGTGCACCGGTATTCGTGGTACCAGTTATCTTTGTCGCTGTTCCGGTGTGTGTGGTTCCGCTTGTGGTGGTATTTGTTGTAGCAGTTGGCGTTGGCGTTTCTGCTGACGTGGCTGGAACTTCTGTTTTGTGCACGATGAGGAAGTATCCTCCGGCAATAACGACGAGCGCGACGAGAATTCCGATGGCGATTTTCATGAGTGCAAGTTAGTTGTTAGTACTGAAGTATATCAGGCAGGTTGCCTGTTCTTCTGTAAGCACACTGGGAGCGTAATGCTATCCTCATGATATGAACATGAAGACGTTTGTCTGGGGAGGAACCTTTATCGGTTCTACCATCGGTGGATTCCTTCCGCTTCTCTGGGGTGACAACGGTCTCTCACTTGGTTCTCTTGTTTGGAGTTCTGTCGGTGCATTCGTCGGAATTTTGGTCGGGTACTACGTGGGGAAGCAGCTGGGTGCATAGATATATAAAGAAAAACGCCCCAACCTTTTGGGTTGGGGACGCTCTTGGATGTGCCCCACATGGGGTAGGAACTATACAGCCGAAGCTGTGGGTGGTCAGGGGTGCGTCGGAGACGCACCCCCTTCCGAGTCGGCGTCCAGGATCTACTGGCTGGTGGTCATCACGTGGACGGTCGCCTGGTTGGCCAGGTTCGCGGCCGTCGTGGTGAAGTTCACGTTGTCGTAGATTTGTCCGGTGTTGGCGCCGGCGCTGGCGTTCTGGATGGTGTCGTTGGTGATCAGCTGACCCAGCGAGACGCTGTTGCTGGTCAGTTCCGCCGACGGCAGCGTCATGTTGAAGCTGACGTTCAGCGCGCCCGAGAGGGCATCACCGGTGTTCCAGGCGTTGCTGTTGCCGTAGCTGGTCGCGTAGGACGACATCACGTACGGAATGCCGCCGCCGCTCGTCGCGCTCGACGTGGCGTTGTTGCCGATGTCGTAGCTCGAGGCGTTGAGACTCCCGCTGAGTGAGCCGCTGACGTTGGCGTTGGCCGCGGCGCCGGTGACATCGCTGGTCACGTCGGCCAGGTTCACGCCGTTGATACCGGACGTGGACAGGGTGACGTTGTGGGCGACCTGCTGACCGTTGGTGTTCAACTGAGCGTTGGCCACCTGGTTGTCGACCGCGTTCTTGACCTGGCTGACGACAGCCGCGCCGTTGGTCACCACGAGGGTGTTCGCGTTGGCGGAGCCGGCGACCAGAGCCGACGAAGCGAGCAGACCGGCGATGAGCATCGCGCGGACGGAGGAATGCATTTTCATGTCGAAGAACCTTTTTTGGCGGGTAGCCCCCAATGGGCCCCCGTGGATGCACTGATATCAGAAACGCTTGCGCGCCTCCGCCTCCCAGTACGAGGAGGTTGTGGGTTTCGTTTCCGGGCCAGGTAGTCCGTGCTTGTACACGGACAATCTGTTCTGGTGACGAACTCGCTGACCCTACCACACAGTCTTCGGTACGGCAAGCCCTATCGTTCGAGGCGATGGGGCCTCGGAGATGGAGCTGTTGCCACCGTGCGAGGTGGGTCCTCGTCGCAGTCGGTCGAGTTTTCGGCCGGTGCGCAGAGCTGGTTGAAATCGAAGAGGGGTGGAACGTCGTGACCTGCACTGCGGCAGACGCGTTCCTGGCGGGAGTGATGGGGAAGCGCGGTGCTTCCATCGCAATCGAACCCGCGGAATGACTGGGGTGAGCTGTAGTGAGTATGTGCTGCGGCGGCTGCTCAACCGCGCGTGCCGTGTTGTACACGGCTGCGGGAGCACTGGCCGTAGCCGAAGTCTCACTGCGAAGCACTTCCTTCGTAGTAGGCGCGGGGGAAATCCCCCGCGCCTCGCCTTGAACGTTCATCGCCTGAGGCCCGAGGGCCGCGGGAGATGTTGGATGCGCCGCCGCCGAAACGGCCGGCGCGGGTTGGGTCATTGGCCGAGGTGCCGGAGCGGCCTGGCCGATGGTTTGATTCGGTTGCTGCTCCTCCGTCGCCGAAACGGCGGGAGGAGGTGGCGGCAACGGCGGAAGTGTCTGGCCCGAAGTCTCCACGTGCGCGTTGGCTTCCGCGGTACGGAAGATTTCATCGCATGCGGTGATGCGTGTGACGTCGCGGACTGCCCGGAAGGCGACCACGTCCATCATGAAGCGCGAGCTGTACTGCACGAACCCGCGGTTTTCCTGGCCAACAGCGATGTCGACCGGAATGGTGCCGAAGATGTTGGTCACGCCGAATTCGTTCTCGACACCCACGATCTGCTTAGCGTAGCGGAACGTAGTGAGGACAACGCCGGCGTCGCCTCCGGCTTCGTCGTACGGCATAGTGGTCACGTTCGCATCAAATCCGATGACGATCCGGTGTTCCCGGTGCGTCACACTGATGATGGAGTGTCCGCTGATGCCACCACCGCCACTGAAGTCCCTCGAGTTGAGAGCTCCGGTGATGATGTAGGTAGGCAGTCGCAAGCGAAGCTGGGGACCCGGACCGGCCAGTTGACGCTCGAACATGAGCTGTCGTTGGTATTCCGGGGACATATTCACCTGGTTGTCGACGATCGCCCCGAGGGACGTCATCAACATACTGCCAAGTCCTTGGCTGTTGAGGGCACCGACCCCATTGTCGGCGGCAAGATTGCCGCCGCCGGTGAGGTCCGGGAATCCTCCAGCCGACCACGTGGGTGGCCGCCAGGATGGATCCCGCGCTTGGTGTTCGGTGTTCTGCGAACGCAATGCGTCGCGCAGGCACACGAGTGCTGGTGCAAGCGGACTCACGACTTCAGTCGTGGGAGGTCCGCTGATGGGCTCGTAGTTCTGATTGAGCGGTGTGCGCGCCTCGGCCGTTGTGGCGGTGAGGCAGGCGAGAGCCGCAATCAGTGCCAGAAAGCTTTTCATGACGGAGATCCCTAGTTGTGGGTTGCAGCGGTCACCGTCGTGGCGCCGCCGTTGTACGCCTCGGACGTTTGAGCCGTGGCGGACTGTGAGGCGACGTTGCTCGATTGACCCGAGCGCGTCGTGATGATGACGTTCGAGGTTCCGTCGCCGACCGAGGTCGACGTGGAGTTCGAGTTGATGATGTTCGTGGCGCCGGCGCTTGTAGAATTCTGGTCGCCGGCGATGTTGGTTGTGTTGTTCTCTGTGCCGATGTTGGTCGTCGAATTGACGGTCGTTTGCGAAGGGCCGAAGCCGTGCTCGCGCGCGATCTCCATGTCGACCATACGGTTCAGGTTGACCTGTTGCTGGTTTGCGTCCGGACCTGTCCAGACGTTGTTCCAGGTGTTGTTGGCCGGCTCAGCCGCCCTTGCTGCGGGTGCAGAAAGGGCAGACAGAGCAATGACGGCACAAGCCGCCATCCATAAGGATTTCATGGCGTTTTTTCCTCTTCTTTTGATTGTCAAACAGCACTTCGTCACACACGGGCCATAGGCTCTTTCGAGATAGGAACGTATAGAACGAAGTTGCGAGCACATTAACCTATATCCTAGAAAAGTCAATCTGTGGGCCAGTATCTTGGCGGAGACGGAGGGAGCGCGAGTACGCTTTCGAACCTTACAGGTTCTGTATACGTTGCGGATTTTGCTTTGCAAAATACACGCAACATCTTCGAATCCCTCCCGTCCTGCCCCCGGCAGAACTCGTCTCCACAAACAGAAAGACCCGCGGTAGCGGGCTTTCATTTGCGGAGACGGAGGGATTCGAACCCTCGGAGCCTTTTACAGCTCGCCTCGTTAGCAGTGAGGTACTTTCGACCACTCAGCCACGTCTCCAAGCAAATAATTCCTGATTTGCTTAGGTAAAATAACACTCCTTAGTTAATGG
>JBBRPE010000010.1:0-21484 GCA_038228545.1 Minisyncoccia bacterium
AGTGAAAATCTCCACGAGATGAGAGATTTTCTTCGTTCCTTTGGAACGAACCCCGCGCTGAAAGACAAAACTATTTCAATCTCATTTTGCTCGCCCTCCGATTTCGCCCGCGCCCGCAAGACGGATTCCATTCTTTCGCTATTCACCGCGCCTTCGGCGCGCGCGGATTTTTCGCTGACTCCTGCCGAAGTTTCAATTTGTGACCCAACGGGGAATCGAACCCCGATTTGATCCGTGAGAGGGATCTGTCCTAACCGTTAGACGATTGGGCCGTTGGCTGTTTTATAGCACGAAAACTCGATGGATTACAGCTTCCCGACTACTAGGTAGGTCGTGTCGAGATTTGGTAGTGACATTCTCAAGCAGGGTCAAGTCACTTCCTGAAGGTATGGAAATGACCGGCTGTGCTGCCATCAATTCGATTTCATGCAACCTACCATATACCAGGACTTAGGAGGCGCACTAAAGGATTATTATAGCCTCTGCCAAGCCTTGTGCGGCGTATGGAAAGGGCGAGTGCCGAAGTACCGAGAGCACTCCCTATACGTGACGCGAGTGTGCGCATATAGGTACCGGAGGCACAAAAAATAGTAAGTCGCAGTACGTAAAAAGTTCTCGCAGACTTTTTAGATTGAGAAATCCAACTTTCTTTTACCTCTCTAATGCGAAAATCAGCTCCGAGTTTTTTCGAGGGTTCCGTACTTACCGGAGCAAGTGAAAGGAGCGTCATAACTCTCTCTATAAGATTCATCCTCGTAAGGGTATATATGCCTTTGAGACGAATGTTATATATCGTTTCCTCGTGTGTCGGTATTTCTATAGAATCGAGTTTTCCTTCAAGTGCATATAGAAAAAGTGGCTTTCCCTGCACCGTCTTTGAGGAGTACACCGGATAGGGAAGCACGCGTGTGCCGACTTGGCTTTTAAGAACTTCCACAAGTTGTTTCGTATTTGGAAGTGTATTTTTTGGCGACTCGTGAACGATGCCGAGTATGTCTCCTGTATCACTGCCGACATCGAGGAGTACTTCAACTTCGTACTTCTTATCAAGTATGGTGTATTTTTTCTGACGCTTACATTCGTCCCCCAGCAGAATGAGTAGCTTTCCGGAAGCCATGGGGTCAAGCCTACCTGCGTAGCTTGCAGGAACGTTCGTGTACTTCGGATGTATTAGTCGCCATGCCTCTATCGCTTCAAGTGGCGTCTGGCCTATTTGCTTGTTGAGAACGACACGTTTCTTCATTGCTCCATAGTATAGAAAATCAAACACCCCGCTAGCTTTCTGCTTGGCGGGGCGTGACTAGACGTGGTGAAAGGTCTCTTACTTGGCCGGAGCGCCGACCGTGGCCGGTACGAAAGACATCAGGGCGCCGAAGCACCGGAACACGCGGATTCCGAGATCACGCGCTTGAAGCCAGGCGCTTTCTGGGCCGTTAGCGGCCACAACGACACGAATGCTGCTCACCCCTTCGGGGCCGCAGGTCATGTCCAGTCCGCCGCCGTAGGCGTCTTGAAGGCACTGCGCCTCACCGATGGTCATGCCGCTCATCGCGCCGGGCGCAAACGAGCCCTGGAGTTCGTATGAGCCAGACCCAACACGCACATAGCGCATAGCACCTTTTTTACTGAACTGAGACATGGTAGAAATTCCTTTCCGCTCAAAGCGCGATCACCATGATTCGCACCCTGCAGTAACTATATCACACATTTTCTATAATTGTAAAGCAAGAAGCGGGCGATTTCCATCGTCCGCTTCGCTTTAGTCCTCAGGCGGCTCGTACACGCGAGTGTAATCGCCGGTGTCCGGGTCAATGACTATTTCGCCTCTGTCGGCGAGGTCGCGCACGGCCTCGGATTCCTTACGCATACGTCGCTCGTCACCCTCAGCTGCAAGCACGTCAGCAACTCCTGCAGCTTCCACTCGTTTCTTCTCGAGCGTTTTTTTGAGCGAGTCAGCTCGTGCAGCATCCATGCGTTGCTTTGCTGCCATATCTCCTCTATCGAGCGCCTCCTGATAGCGGCGAGCGCCCGGAGTAACTGGTCGGTTCATGGGGCGCTCCTTTCTGCCGGGACCTTCCATGGTCATAGTACCGCTACCCCAGAAGGGAATCTACGACTGCTTTCACATCGCCACCGTCCGCTTTTCCCTTAAATTCCTGCATGAGTGAGCCCATAAACTTTCCGGCACTTGCCTTGTCAGTTACACCTGCCTCGGCAAGTTTTGCTTTTACTATCACTTCTATCTCGTCACGCGACATCTGTGTGGGGAGGAGGGACTCAATGACGAGAAGTTCTGCTGCTTCAGGAACTGCAAGCTCGTTACGACCTGCCTTCGTAAATTGCTCGATGGAATCCTTACGCTGATTTGCCGCTCGCTTTACTACCGGGAGAGCTTCATCGTCGGTGAGAAACTCATCGGGCTTACGTTTCTTTGCAACGACTTCGTTGGTCATTGCCGTTACGAGAGAACGGTATGTTCTAAGCTTCACCTCGTCCTTGGCCTTCAAGGCCTCAGGTATGCCTGCTTTTATGGTCTCATGGATTGTCATGTGACCATTTTATCACATGGCTCTAACGTGGTAGTTCTTGGAAATGTGGTGCAGGTTGGTCCGTACGGAGCGGGCAAGTGCTACCTGCATAGTACGCAATTCAACAGGCACTGAGTCAGGGTCTGCCGCCGTCTCCTCGAGAAAGCCAAAGATTGTCGCGAGGAGAAGGAAGAAGTCACCGTGCTCGATATGACGCTCGAGGTGTGCCCTGAGTTCTACGTCATAGAGCGCGGAGGTATCGATAACGCGTGAGTCGCTAATGGAAAACGGAATTGAACTATCAACCATATGTGATATTGGTTTAGGTAAGTAAGTATGGGTTGCACACAAATGGAGAAGGGAGCCTTTCGGCTCCATGACGAACAATTGGTGAGAGGCTGGCCTAAGGAGTGAG
Source organism: Minisyncoccia bacterium (assembly GCA_038228545.1). Classification (GTDB taxonomy): domain Bacteria; phylum Patescibacteriota; class Minisyncoccia; order Phycocordibacterales; family Phycocordibacteraceae; genus C7867-001. The sequence goes on from JBBRPE010000010.1 coordinate 2,944, forward strand.
TCGAGCGGCCAGCACGTGCACGACCATTCAAAGACTATAGCATCCACTTTTCCAAATCACGCGGTATAGTGGTGGGGATATGACTCTTCTTATCGTTGCAATCGGCATTGGCGTACTTATTCTCGCTCAAGGCGTGGGACTCTATGTGTTGCTTAAGCGTAAAGAAGAGAGTGCACCGAAGGAAGATGCGTCTGCACCGCTCCTCATGCAACGACTTGAAGGACTCGAGCGCACGCTTGATTCAAGAATGTCAGCTTCGAGTAAACAGATGAATGACACCATGGCGAGTCAGCTCGGTGAGTCCTCACGTCTCATCAAGGAAATAACCACCGAGCTTACATCGGTGAAAGAAATCGGCCGACAGACGCAAACGTACGCAGAACAACTGCAGTCACTCCAGGATTTGCTTAAGAATCCAAAGCAACGCGGAATTCTTGGCGAGTACTACCTAGAGACCGTGCTCAAGAATGTCATGTCACCTGAGGATTATCGTATTCAGTATCCGTTTAAGAATGGCGAGATAGTGGATGCCGTGATTGTTATCAATAAGAAGCTGGTGCCGGTTGACTCGAAATTTTCTCTTGATAACTACAACCGCTTCGTCGGCACTCCTATCGGAAGCGTAGAGCGCGCAGCAGCAGAAAAAGCGTTCGTAAATGACTTGAAGCTTCGTATTACTGAAACTGCGAAGTACATCCGCCCGGAAGAAGGGACGATGGATTTTGCATTCATGTTTATCCCGTCGGAGGGAATCTACTACGATCTTCTAACGAATCAGGTGGGCGCAGGTGAAGAAGAAAATCTCATTCAGCGAGCAGCGGGGAAGTACAAAGTTATCATCGTATCGCCGACGTCGTTCCTCGCGTACCTTCAGACGGTCATGCAGGGTCTTAAAGCTATGGAAATCGAGCAACGAGCTGAAGAAATACAAAAGCATGTGGGCGAGCTCGGTAAGCATATTGGCTCGTACGAGGATTATCACAAGAAGCTTGGGAACGCCCTCGGTACCGTCGTGAATCACTACAATACCTCCTCTAAGGAGCTCGGAAAGATAGAAAAGGACGTATACCGCATATCCGGCTCAAAGATAGGTCTTGAGACGGAGCTCATCGAAAAGCCTTCGACCCTGGAGCTCGACTAGCCTTGCTTTTTATACGAAAAGCCCTACTATAGGCCTTATATATGGAATATGCAGTGATTAAGACCGGTGGAAAGCAGTACGTAGTTGCCGAGGGCGACCTCGTTACTATTGAGAAGCTGGGCCGTGGTGCAGCGACGCTCGACCTCAAAAAGGGTGACCCAGTGACCTTTGAGGACGTCCTTTTGACCGACGATGGTACAACGACTAATGTTGGCACTCCTCTGATTGCCGGCAAGAAGGTAACTGCTACCGTCTTCTCTGTAGGCCGTGAGAAGAAGATTGAAGTGGTTAAGTACAAGGCTAAGAGTCGTTACTTAAAGCGTAAGGGACATCGCCAGCCGTTTGTACGCGTGAAGATTGAGAAGATAGCGTAAGTGAAAGTCAAAACCCGCCAGAAGGCGGGTTTTGACTTTCTGTATTTTGTGTCGTAATATAGAGCTTGACGTCAACACCACAGCAAAGAAAGAGTCTGAATGCCTCAGGAACCTCACAACAACCAAAGAATGAATTTTCGCGCTCTTGCGCGAGACAAGGACAAGGAGACCATCACCGACGGCTCGCTTATCCTCGGTGCTACCACGGTGAGCATACGGACACGTCCAGTCCATAAGGGCGATTCCCCGCGGTTTCACCTGAAAGGGGATGTGTCGCTGAAACTCCCAGTCGAACACATTGACTGGTCGGAGCACCCGACACGTGTCCATCTCGCTGCTACGCAGGATGAACTGCGCACCCTAATCGCGAGCGGTTGGGAACGTCTTACGTAGCCAGCCGTTCACGCACTCTAGATGTCTGACCGCCCTGGAAACAGGGCGGTCTTCATTTATGTCTCCTTCCTATTTTGCAGTGCAGAAGAGAGCGTTTGCGGGTCGGAGTATTCAAGCTCGCTACCGGTCGCGAGTCCGCGACCAAGCTGAGTGATGCGAAGAGAGCCTTGTAGCGGGCGCAATAACTCGCGTACACGGTCTGCCGTGTGCTCACCTTCGTTGGTAGCTGAAAGGGCAAGCACTATCTCAGACAGTCCCGTCTTTGAACGCGCCTCTACGACGCGGATAAGGTCGCGTTCGCGTATGGCACCTTTACCGGAAAGGGAAATGATGCCTCCTAGCACGAAGTAGCGACCCTTGTAAGCATTCGCACGCTCCACTGCGGTGAGGTCTTGGTCCTTTTCTATAATCATAAGAAGACCGTCGTCGCGGGCGCTATCGCCACAATAATTGCACAGACCATTGCTATTGGTCGGTGAGAAACGCATGCACATCGAACACTGACGAATGTCAGCACCAAGTTTTGTAATTAAATCCGAAAGTCGCGAACGGTCTGAAGGTGTTGCGGATAGCAAGTAATAGACGAAGCGCTTCGCTTGGCGCGGGCCAATGCCCGGAAAACGTTCGAACGCTCGCGACAACTCTTCAATGCGGTCATTCATGTACTAAAACTCTGAAGCGAGCTCGCCGTAGCCTGACTTATCAACCGACACATACGACGTACGTTTCTGATCGAAGAAGAGGTCAACCTTTCCCGTCGGCCCGTTACGATGCTTTTCCACAAGAATTTCAACGATATTTGGACGCTCGCCGTCTTGACTGTTCTTGTCGTCACGGTGAATGAACATAACCACATCTGCGTCCTGCTCAATGGAGCCTGAGTCACGAAGGTCCGAAAGACGAGGCTTACCTCCGCGCTGCTCCACGGCACGTGAGAGTTGTGAAAGAGCGAGTACCGGTACTTCAAGCTCACGCGCGAGCTGTTTGAGGGAACGAGATATTTCCGTAACCTGCTGCACCATAGAGTCCGATGCTTTCGTGTTGGTGGGCGCCATAAGCTGGAGGTAGTCAACGATAATAAGACCTATACCACGCTCACGCTTAAGACGGCGTGCTACGGCACGCATGGAAAGAATGTTCTGAGCAGGTTTGTCGTCTATGTAAATAGGAGCCTTGGAGAGTACTTCCAGTGCATCGCGAATCTTCGCAAAATCATCCTCAGCATGCACTGCGCCGGTGCGGATGTTCCAGGAATTAACGCGTGATTCAGCAGAAAGCATACGGTCAACGAGCTGCTCCGAGCTCATTTCAAGAGAAAATATGCCGACCGGTACGTCGTGCACAATTGCTGCATGGCGCGCAATGTCGAGCATGAGGGACGACTTACCGACGGAAGGACGTGCGGCAAGAATAATAAGGTCCGAGGGATGCAGACCTGAAAGTAAGTTATCGAGGTCAGGGAAGCCGGTGGGAACTCCACGCACCACACCCTGATTCTTCGACATGTTTTCTATACGCTCCCACGCAGCTTCAACCTTTTCTGAGACGGCGATAAACTTGTGCGAGGCAGAAGCGTTTCCAATTGCCATGACTTTGCGTTCAGCGTCATCAAGGAGCTGTACAACGTCGCTTCCTTCCTCGTACGCCGACTCGGTAATCTCATACGAGGCTTCGATAAGTGAACGCATCACATGCTTACGCGAGACGAGGTCTGCGTAGTGCGCGTAGTTACCTGGAGACGGAGCAGAGCCCGAAAGTTCTGCAATGTAGGCACGTCCTCCAATTCGCTCCAATTGGCCGGTGGCAGTAAGTCGTTCGGAAAGTGAGAGAAGGTCTATAGGTTCACCACGGTCCGAGAGCGCACGCATTGCTTCAAAAATAAGACGATGCTTTTCAGCGTAAAACGAGTCGGTGTGAATAGTATCCGAGACGTCATGAATAGCATCGGGCTTCAGAAGGAGTGCACCGAGAAGTGCTCGCTCTGACTCGAGTGATTGTGGAGGAATGCGGACAGTGGGGTCACTCATTCCGCTAATTGTATCAACGTACGGTGGGTGTGACTACGGTCCCAGAAGGCCCGTCGTCCACACGATATCCCCTGTATTCAAGTTCCTCGCGAAGTTCGTCTGAAAGCTTGTATTCCTTGGCTGCACGAGCCTCATCGCGCTTCAGTATCAACAGTTGTACCTCCTGGGGCAGGTCTTCAGTCGCTAGTGGGCCCGCAATAACCGGAGGAGTAAGGAGTGAAAGTCCGAGTACGGCATCTGCTGCGACGAGCACCGAATATTTCTCGCTTGCCGGTATATCTTCGTCGCGAAGCGTCTCCCAAAGGAGTGCGAGCGCCGCTGCAGTCGCGAGGTCGTCACGCAGGAGTGCTATCATGCGACGCTCCACATCAGACACGGCCGTCTTTCCTTTACTGGCTTCCAGTACGTCCCGCGCAAGTCTCCATAGGCGTTGAAGGGCCTCGTGGGCAGCTTTCATTGATTCCCAGGAGAAGGAAATTGGTGTCCGGAAACTAGCCTGGTAGTAGAAATAGCGAAGAGCGAGGGGGTCATATCCACGCTCCGCAATGTCGGAGAGGAATATCTCGTTGCCGAGTGACTTGGAAATTTTCTCACCCTCAATAGTGATAAATGCTTCATGGAGCCAGTAGCGGGCGAGTGGTCTTCCGTTTGCTATCTCTGACTGTGCGATTTCATTATTGTGGTGCACGGGTATGTGATCCATGCCGCCGGTATGGATATCAATCTCGGAACCAAGAAGCGAGCGTATCATAGCGGAGCATTCAATGTGCCAGCCTGGATTGCCCGAGCCCCATGGAGACTTCCACTGCTGTAAATCATGAGGTTTTGCTTTGCGCCAAAGTGCGAAGTCGTGCAAATTGCGCTTACCGCCTTCCATCTTTATACGAGCACCACCCATCAATCGTACTTCAGCAACACCGCCAAGCTTCCCGTAGTCAGAATATTTGCCTGTATCGAAATACACGCCGTCGTCAGCTACATAGGCATAGCCTTTTTCCATAAGTGTCTTGACCATCGCAATCTGGTCATCTATGTAGTGTGTTGCTCGTGGGAACTGGATATGTGCAACATCGATATTAAGAGCTGCAATGTCATCAAGGTAGAGCTTGGCGTAGCGGTCAGCTATTTCTTCAGGAGTGACTTTCTCGCGCTTGGCTCCCACAGCCATTTTGTCTTCACCTTCGTCGCCATCTCCGACAAGATGTCCGACGTCCGTGATGTTTATGACACGTCGTACATGGAGACCGCTGGCGATAAGAACGCGAGCAATGGTGTCCGCAAAGAGCGCGGCTCGTAAGTTGCCGATATGTTGTGGACCATAGACAGTTGGTCCGCACGAATAGAGCGAGACGAAGCCGGGTTTAAGCGGAACAAAAAGGTCTTTCTTGCCGGAGAGCGTATTGGTAAAGAAAATGGGGGCAGAGCTCGGGGGTGCTTCGCGCTTCTTAAATGGCCACATAGCCTAACTGTACCAGAGACTACACTCCGCGAAATGCCTACAGCCACTTACGAATTTTGAAGAACACATACATACAGATGCTCACTCCAAGGGAAAGTCCTATGACAATCCAGAATCCATTCGGATTTTCCTTGAATGGAAATGAATTAATACTGGTGCCAAATATTGCAGAGAATGTACTGAGTGGTAGCGCTAGCATGGCAAGTACCGTAAGGCGCTTTGTAATCTCCGTCTGAGACGCATTCAGAAGTGAGTCGTTTGTGGCACGTAGTTCTGTTGCTGCTGCCCGATACGAACGAACAAGGTCCGCGACGTGATCACGCTCAGCTTCAATGTGAGCCGCGTGCTCGGCAAAGCGTTTGCCGAAGAACGTAGGTGCTTGCAGATAACGCAAAAATTGCGTGAGAGGTTCTTCGTGGCGTACGAGGGTCGTCTGGAAGCGGAGTAACACACGCCCGATATCAGAAATTGTATGCACGGTATCGCGTTCCTTACCGGCGAACATGTCGTTCTCGATGCGGTCTATGACACGCGCGGCGTGCTCCATTTCCTCGCGTATTGCGCCGTAGAGTCGGCGCAGTAATCGCTCAAGTAAGTCATCTGCTCGGCTTGCAGGGGTTGGAAGTCCAAGAAGCTCTTCCGCTTCAAATACACGATGTAAGTTATGGATAGTATCTATGACTTCATAACGTGCGGTAATTATAAAATTCTTTCCGACGATAAAATCTATCTCCTGGTTGCGTGTACCACTGCCCGGGTCAGATGTGGGGAAGTGGAGAATGAGGTACTGATACTTCGGAAACGATATCGCAATAGGGTAGTGTGTGGGAGCTATTATCTCCTCCTCAATACGCTCATCTATGGAAAACTCAATCATGACTGAGTCCAACTCCTCATGTGTTGGGCTTTCGAGGTCTATCCAGGTTATTTTCCCGCGTTTATGACGTGTCACCATTCTCTGCAGTATACAAACGATATACGTGATTCATGCTCGTTCTATACGAAATAAGGGGATAGAAACCTGCGTGATATACTTTTTCAAATGGATAACGAAGAAACTTCATACACGGTTCCTCGCACGCAGGGTGCCAATTTTTTTAAAACGATGAAGCTCGGCATCGCATTCGCTGTTGTACTTGCTGTCGGATTTGGTGGTGGTATTGCTGTTTCGGCAGCGTCCGGTAATTCACATCTTATAGATAGCATTCCGCTTCTCAGCGATGGACTCGATACGACCGCTGCACCGGACGCAAACTTCGCAGATTTCTGGAAGGTATGGAACACACTCAATGCTCACTATGTGCAGACGCATTCTTCTACGACAATTCCTACGTCGCAAAAAAAGATATGGGGAGCAATCCAGGGTATGACTGCATCATTCGGCGACCCGTACACCGTGTTCTTCCCACCTGCAGAAGCGAAAGTCTTCCAAGAAGATGTGACGGGTAACTTCGGTGGCGTTGGTGCGGAGATTGGTCTCACCAAGGACAACATCCTTACGATTGTCGCTCCACTCAAGGATTCTCCTACTGAAAAGGCCGGACTGCGTGCAGGAGACCTCATCATAGACATCGATGGAAAGACCACAGAAGGCATGTCTACTGATGCGGCGGTTAAGGCTATTCGTGGGCCAAAGGGCACGTCGGTGGCGTTCACTATTGTGCGCGACAAAAAATCGCAGGTTATTAAAGTGACACGCGACACCATTGCGATTCCGACCATTGATAACTCGTACGATGCTAAGACCGGCGTCTACTACATCGCTCTCTACCAATTTACGGAGACGAGCGGGTCGCAGTTCGATAAGGCGTTTACGGACTTTAAGAAGTCAGGTTCGAAGAAGCTCATACTTGATGTTCGTGGTGACCCGGGTGGCTATCTTGACCAGGCAACGCTCATTGCCAGCCACTTCCTGCCGAAGGACGCCATCGTAGTGACCGAAGACTATAAGGGCAAGCAGGACAATATCGTTCATAAGAGCCAGGGCTTTAATGATTTTCCTGCCGGTACCAAGATGGTAGTTCTCATTAATCAGGGCTCGGCATCTGCGTCTGAAATTCTTTCCGGAGCTCTCCAGGACGACAAGATTGCGACGCTCATCGGCACACGTTCGTTCGGTAAGGGCTCAGTTCAGCAACTTATCGACATCGACGGGGGCTCGCTCAAGATTACGGTTGCACGCTGGTTGACCCCACTTGGCCGTTCGATAAGCGAGCAGGGACTCACACCGGACATTAAGGTGGAACGTACCGACGCAGACTACACTTCGGGTAAGGACCCGCAGAGGGAGCGTGCCGTGCAGTTCCTCACGACGGGACAGTAGTCTGAAGATTTTTTGAGGCTGTAAATACCCAAACTACAGCGCATTTGCGTCGTTTTCCTGAAAAGGGTACAGTAGCCTTACTATGAAAGTCGTACTCACCAAAGATATTCGCGATGTCGGACGAGCCCACTCAGTAATCGAGGTCTCGAACGGTCACGCGCTCAATTTCCTGTTTCCTCGCAAGCTCGCTATTCCAGCAACCGCAGCTAACCTCAAGAATGCAGAAGGTAAGCAGCAGAAGGTAGTTGAGAAGCGCACGGTTGATGCTGAACTTATTCGCGAGCGCCTCGGAGCTCTCTCAGAAGGGAAGGTGACCATCACCAAAAAAGCGAACGAACAGGGTCATCTGTACGACGGAGTGGACGCAGCTGAGATTGCAGAAGCTGCAAATATTCCTGCTGACGCAGTGCATCTTGAGAAGTCCATTAAGGAAATTGGTATGCACGATGTCCCTGTTGCTATCGGTGCAGACTTTGGAAAGATTACGGTTGAGATAGTTGCCGAGTAGGCTTCATTCGGGAATCAACAACCCTCATTCCGCTCCAAAAAAGAAGCGACCGCCCGTGAGGGCGGTCGCTTCTTTTGACTGATAGATTATGCGGCTACGACGCTGACTATCTTCTTGCGGTGAACACTTCCGTCGAAGCTAGTCTTGCGGTGGTCCTTGAAGACTACTTTGCCAGTAATCATGGAGTACAACGTATGGTCCTTGCCGATCTTCACGTTTGCGCCTGCATCTACCTTCGTGCCGCGCTGGCGGACAATAACCATACCCGGACGAGCTGCCTGACCGTCAGTAAGCTTAACTCCGAGGTATTTCGGGTTTGAAGTATTTAGGTTTTTTGCTGATCCGCCCGCTTTTGTATGTGCCATACGCTATACTTAATTTCGTTGATATGACTATAGCAGAAATGCGAGAACGAAGCAATATGGCCCTTTCCGGGGTCCCTAAGGACCTGCTTGTCGTCGGTGTGGTGGTCCTGGCGTCCACCGCCTCATTCGGACTTGGCATGCTGGCTGAGCGGGAATTAGCGCAGGGCCAGCAGGCAGGGCAGGGAGGTGCACAATATGACGGCTTTTGGATTGAAAACGTAGCTAGTTCGTCTGCAGCTGTCCTTCCAGCCGCTTCGGCAGCCTTTGCGGCAACTGCCGCAAGTGGGCCGGCTATAATGCCCGGAAAAATTAGTGTCGTACCTGCAGGAAGCGCAGTTACCCCGAAAGAAGGGAAGTATGTCGCATCAAAAAATGGCACGAAGTACTATCTCCCGACGTGTAGTGGGGCAACACGAATAAAAGAGGCGAATAGGGTTTGGTTTTCCACGGTTGCAGATGCTCAAGCGAGCGGTCGAACACCAGCTAGCAACTGTCCAGGGTTATGATAGTGCTCGACGTTGAATCAACGAGCCTCGTTCCTGAGACCGGCTCCATACTTTCGCTTGGTGCAATCGATTTAGACGAGCCGACGAATCAATTTTACGACGAATGTCGCGTGTGGCCTGGTGCGCACGTGGAGGACGCCGCACTTGCGGTGAATGGTTTCTCAAGAGCGGAGATAGTCGATTCTTCAAAGAAAAGTGAGGCGGAACTTATCTCCGCGTTTGTTGCCTGGGCAACCGATAGGCCGCATAGCCTCATGCTTGCTGCGCAGAACGTCTCATTTGATCTCGAGTATGTGCAGGAAGCCTGCAAACGCGCAGGTATCGAGTGTCCGTTCGGTAAGCGTACTATTGATACACATTCCCTCGTGTGGATGCATATGCAAACACGCGGACTCACTCCACCAGTGAACGAACATGGTAACTCCGCAATAAGTCTCGATGCCGCGCTTGCATACTGCGGTATAGCGGCAGAGCCGAAGCCGCATAACGCGCTTACGGGTGCTCTCTGTCACGCGGAAGTCATCGCACGCGTAGCGTATAATCGAACTATAATAGAAGACTTTAGTACCGTACCGATACCATGGCTGATGAACCAAGCAAGCTAGATGACATAGTCGCAGGCATAGAAGACATAGAGACTGGTAAGACTCCACTTCCGGAGGTTTCTGTGTCTGTACCGACACCGACACTTGTCACAGAGCCGCCGCTCATCATGACGCCAACCACGAGTATCTATCCGCCAGAAGGAGCAGAGACCGATGCCAAGCATCGCGAAATGGGAAATGTGCTCTCGCGCGCAATAGAGGAAGGGAAATCTGATGTACCAGAAAATCCAGAGCCCCTCGTCTGTAAGCCACAGCAGATAGAAAGTTGGAGAGTCTTCAAGATTATGAGCGAGTTCGTTGAGGGCTTCGAAGTACTCCGTAAGTACGGTCTTGCTGCTACCTTCTTTGGTACCGCTCGCCAAACCTTCGAATCGCATTTCTACGAGGACGCTACAGCGCTCGCTGCTCGTCTTGCTAAGGCAGGCTTTGCAGTCATCTCCGGTGGTAATGACGGCATCATGCAGGCTGCCAATAAAGGAGCATTTGAAGCTGGTGGCGCATCAGTCGGACTCAATATTCGTCTTGATGAAAATCCGCATCTGAATCAGTATTTGACGGACTCGGTAACGTTTGACCATTTCTTCGTTCGTAAAGTGATGCTCGCATTTGCGTCAGAGGTATATATTTATTTTCCAGGTGGATTCGGTACCCTCGATGAGTTTACGGAAATTCTCACCCTCGTGCAGACCAAGAAAATCCGCAAGGTACCAATTGTTCTCTACGGAAAAGAATACTGGCAACCACTTCTCGACTTCTTCACCAATAAGCTCCTGGGCGAGCATCAGGCCATCAATGCCGAAGACATGGAGCTCTTCCATCTGGTGGATAGTGTTGATGAGGCGTACGAGTATATTGTGGCAAACGTTAAATGTTAGCGGTCTCGCGAAAGAACCCCATCTTCTTTGTTGCCGCTCCGATGCTCGCTCGCCGTATCGCTCATACGGTTCGCTCTGCTTCTCGCTTGCGCCTCGAATCTGGACTCCTTTCGCTTTGCCCGAAATGAATAAGACATTCGAGCAGGGTAGTGGAGTAGGGGAGTCAGCGAAAGGGGTCCTTCGGGATCCTTTCGTTTTGTCTCCCCCGCCGCTCTTTTGGTGATTTCCGGGGAAGGGGTTGTCTATTCCGGAAATTCCGGGGATATATTTTGAGGAATGGTAGACGAACTTGTCATAGGAAAATTAGAGACGAGCGGTAGGGGAGAGAAGAGGCAAAGTTTCATGATTTGTAGGTGCTTCTGTAGCGTACCGTAAAGATATATAAAGTGCGCACAATATATCTTTTGCGCAAATAAAGCCCCTAGGCTTTGCCTTGAGCAAAAGATTAGGTTGTACGGGTGCAGGGCTTCCCTGCCTTGTACAACCTGCTTTGCGCATGGGTTTGTACGGAGTAGCGGAGCCTTACTTCCCTGAATAGCCATGTAAACACAGGATTTGATAGATGGAGCACTTCCCCGGTTTTGCCGAGATTTAGTAGGGGAGTACTCCCCTACTCCACTTCCCCGCTAGTAATCTCGGCATCCAAGATGACCGAGATATGGCTTCAGTGGGCCGTTCTGCAAGCAGGGGAGCTCAACTTCCCTTCACGCGTTAGGAATTCTCGAGGAAATAGGTCTATAGTGGGAGGATATGGACTTCAATAAAATACCTCGTTTCTTTACTGACCAAATCTCGATGAATCACTCGGATAAAATATTCAATGTGGGCTTTCGCTCCGGTGAGGATTTCTTCGGCTTTGCGCTCTTGCCTGAAGCGGCAAAAGTCATGAGCAAGATGCTTGCTGAGCAGGTTAAGAGCTACGAAACCAAGAATGGAAAGATTGATATCTCAAAGACCGAAGGCGGTATTGAGAGCCCAATTCAGCTTGGCTAGTTAGTCAAACTTTTTAAATTCTTTCTTGAGGTAGCGTTCGAGATCTGTAAGATTTTCGGCAAGATCCGCGCGGAGCTTCTCTTCCTCCTCAGTGAGTTTGCGTGACGTGCTTGTCTGCTCAAGCGTCTTTATGTGGCGTTCAAGGTCAGTTCTAAAGAGTGATAGTGCTCGATGTACGACTTGTTCACGCTTGGCTGTCTTTGATCGGCTCGACTGACGAAGTACATAGAGTCGGTACCATGCTGCCGCAGCCGCAAGGAGTGATAGGAGTGTAAGAAGCAATATGAGGAGGATGAACCAGAGAAGGGTGATGTTGATGCCAAAGATACTGAAGAGCGTTTGGTTGATGAGTGTTACTGGAACGACGAATGCGCCGGTGGCAGTGGTGTGATTGTTTGCAAAGTCATACGCCGTAAGACTTGCCGTGTGCGTGCCTCCGATAGAAGGCTGTATTTGTGCCGTCGCTACTGCTGAGAGTAGTCGAATGTCGGTCTTGTAGGTGTAGCGGTACGTGCCGTTTACGATTTCAGACGGCTGAATGAGAACCGGTGCGGCTCCGTCTATAACAAGCTCAAACTTAGAAATACCAGAGCCCTGGTCTGCAGGGACAATATTGGTGATGAGGAGCTGACGCCCGATAAGATCATACGTAAAGACGGGGTTACCGAGCGTTGGTGGTGTTGCATCTATTTGCACACGGTAGCTTGCGGTTGGACCCCAGCCGTTCTTGGTCTTTGCGCGGATATTGAAATACGCACTGCCATCAATCAAATCCTTCACCTGACGCTGTGAGATTGCAGGCTGGTACACAACAGTTGGGACAACGTCCGTCGTACTTGCCATCGTTGTTTCTACAGCCGTAGCACCGTCTGGAAGTGTCCAGCTGAAACGGGGGTTGTTATCTGAGTACCAGAGACCTTGGTCTGGGTGCGATGGCGACGTAAGGTCGCGGATAGAATCGCCTCCGCTTATTGTAGGTGATGTAACTGGCTTGGTCGGAGTCGGTATAGGAGTCGGTGTAGGTGTTGCTGCTCCCGTAATGTTTATTTGAGCTGTGCCGGCGCTCGTGAGCACGTTCGTGCCGAATCCGTCGTTCGCACGTACCGCAGCATCCGAGAGCGAAAGTGTCGCTGTGCCGGGCTTCCTCGCATGAAGAGTAACTGAAAGAATTGTACCGGCTCCGGTATAGCCAGGGTTCGGCAGGCCTCCGTCGAAGCTTATGGTGCCGGCAGAGTTTGAAAACGAAGGTTCCTCAACCCACAGTGTGAAAATGGAGTTGGATTTACTTACCGATATGACATCAAAGAGGTCTGTAGGAAATTGAATTGTGCCGCCAGATTCGTTAATTGCTGCGCCCGCCGTGCTTGTGACAAGCCGAACAGTGATGATGTTGCCAGCTGCAACAGAACTTGCTGCTGGTACAAGCGAGAGCGAAGCCGCAAATGCAGCACTCGGCAAAGCGAGAAAAAAAAGACCGAAAACGAAGGGAAGTGCTCGGTACCCTTTCATCATGAGCGTGTATGACGTACCTTGAACCTGTTCACAATCGAAAGAATACTAACTGCAAGTACGAGCAAAAGTGCGATGAGCACACCGCGCTCCTTCCATGGGTGAGCTGCCGGTATGGTCGTGACTGCAACCGTACCGTTTGCGTTTATGGCTGTCACGTAGAGACTAGTTCCCTGACTTTGATCTTTCACTACATAGTATTTGTCAGCGCGTACTGCTCTGCTCCACCAGCCTTCCTGAATTTCATAGTGGTCGACTCCCCTACCGTTATCACCGCCGTAGAAGGCAATAAAGTATTTTCCATCAAAGAGTGATGCGTCACGACCAAGATCTGCGACGAGTGTAGTGGCGGTATGAGGAGTCGATTGTCCGGACTCAGCCGGTACGCTTCCCTTCGCACCGACCATGACCGTGACCGGTGCAGAAGTAATGGCCAAGCGACTTCCCTTTCCATCGTTTGCGTATGCTGATAAAGATTTGGGAGTGAGTACGTAGGAGCCTTGCGCAGCCGCATGAGCATGTACGACAAAGAGAAGCTGCTTTCCGGAAGCAATTGAATGTGGCGACCCGCCGGTAAACTCGATTGCCCTATCTGTGACGACATAGGACGGCCCCTCCGCCCAAAGTGCAAGCACGGAGCCGGCAGTACTAATGGTATCGATAACAAGCCCATCCGGGACAGTCAGAGAGCCTTCAATGGCATTAACATTGTCGTTGCCGACATCTACCATGACCGGTATCGAGAAGGTCGCACCTGCCCCCGCTGGAGCGGGTGTTATTGAGAGCTCAGCGGCATAGGCACCACTCGCAACCGAGAGGAGAACGAACAGAAGAATGATACGCATGGATTGTGTCATATAAAAGCTACGGGCTATGCGAACCCCAGTGATAAAGGAGTATGGAGAAATCGGTTGCATTCACCTTTCCATCCGTATTGAGGTCAACGAGTGGATTGCGGAATGGTGGAAGTGTCTTCCAGAATGCGAGCAAGATAGAGAAGTCGATAGCGTTTACCCTACAGTCACCATTGAGGTCTGCAATGAGGTTGTTGCATGTCCCTGTTACGGGCGGCGGCGGTGTTATTCCGGTGCCTCCACCTCCCCCACCTCCGCCTCCTCCCCCACCACCTCCGGTACCACCGGTTCCAGCTGTAGCAGTGAACTGTCGAGAAGCGCGAGAGACTTCAGTACCGTAGAAGACGTTTATTTTGAAGTAGTACGTGCCGGCACTTGGTACCGATGAACTCAGTATAGTGTCAAAGTTAGCACCCGGCTGGATGAGCTTGGCGGCTGACGCATACGCCACATCATCGCCTCCACCGCAGGCGTTACTAGGACTCGAGACGATACACCACTCGTACTGATATTCGTACGCGACGTCACCTTCGTTTGTAATGCGAACACTCGCAGCAATGTTCGGTACAACGGTGTTTGTGATGCCGTTTATGATGACCTGTGGAGGTGAACCAGTCAGGTTCCAGTAGTCACTGCCAGGGAGCGTCTTACCGGTCTCCACAGTCGCCGATGCGTCACTCTCCCATACGCCCGCTGTCGCACTATTGCTCGTTACGTACGCATATTGATACGTACCGGTCGCTGTTCGCGTCATGGCGGCACCGTTCACAACAACGTTACGATTCGGGTCGTAGACGATAATTGTAGGTATGTTTGCCGAGTCGGTGAGTGTGCCGTTGTATATCGTCGTTACTGTAGCTCGGTAGGTATCTCCTGCGGCGATGGTGCTGAAGTCAGACATGCTCACTGTCCATGGTGACTGTGAGGAGAGAGTGAGCGAGGTAAGTGTACGTGTCGAAGCGTTCCAAACATCCGCCGCAAGCGTGCCGTATGCCGTGAGTGTACGTGTCGAAGCGTTCCAGACATTTACCGGCACCGCTGCTATTGCAGCAGCAAGTGATGTCGACGCAGTACCTACAATGCTATTGGTGTTGCTATTTACGCTTGCTGTACCTGCGGTAACTGCTGAGCCAACGGACGAAGAAGCAGTCTGTACATCGCTAAGTGTTGCGAGAGAACCGCTCGAGAGTCCTGCGCCCGTAAGAGTTCTCGTGCCGTTAATCCAAACGTCAGCCGCGAGCGTGCCAAACGTGGTGAGCGAACGGGTTCCATTAGCCCACACGAGCGCTGGAATGTTGAGGATCTGCGCTGAAAGAGACGTCGATGCATTTGTTACAAGTGCGCCTATAGAACTAGACGCGGCTAGGACTGCCGAGTTGGTGTTCGCATTTATAACCGCGCCAAGCGAGCTTGAAGCAGTATTGGTATTCGCGTTGATTGCAGTCTGACTATTCGTAATTGCAGCGCCAAGTGAAGACGATGCGGTGGTCACATCAGACTGAAGTGCGAGGCTACCCGAGGAAAGGCCAGCGCCTGTAAGGGTGCGAGTTGCATAGGTCCATACATCCGATGCGGTTAGTGAACCTCCACCACTCGTGATACCCGATACCATAGCGTCCAGGTTGAGAGCTATTTGCTTCCCTATCGACCCTGGCACTGTGAGTGTCGACGTTGCTACATTCCAGATTGAAGCTGGAAGGCTAAGTATTTGAGCCGAAAGCGATGTTGAAGCATTACCAACAATGCTATTAGTATTGCCGTTTATGACTGCAGCGAGTGAGGATGTTGCTGTGGTAAGGCTCGAGTTAGTGTTGCTATTGATAGCAGTTTGACTTGCTGTAATCGCTGACCCAAGCGAGCTCGATGCGGTGATCACATCAGACTGAAGTGCGAGAGAACCGCTCGAAAGACCGGCACCAGTCAAAGTACGAGTTACTGAAGCCCATACGTTTGTCGGCACTGACGTAATTGACGACGTTATCGTCGCAAGGAGCGAACCTATAGAGCTTGAAGCTATGTTTGTATTTGCATTGACCTGGTTGGTAATAGATGAAGAAGCGTTCTGAACATCACTAAGTGTTGCGAGTGAACCAGAGGAAAGGCCGGCTGCCGTCAGAGTACGTGTTGCCGCTGCCCATACGTTTCCAGGTAGCGATGTAATCGAGGAAGCAATACTGCTCAAACTGGAACCCAAAGACGTAGAAGCGTTCAGGACTTGCGTATTGGTATTTGCATTAATTACCGTAGCCAACGAACTTGTCGCAGTCGTAACAGTTGAGTTCGTATTAGCATTAATAGCTGTCTGACTATTTGTTATAGCTGCGCCAAGAGAGCTTGATGCGGTCGTTACGTCAGATTGAAGCGCTAGGCTTCCAGAGCTGAGACCAGCACCGGTGAGTGTCCTGGTTGCGTAGGTCCATACATCCGATGCGGTTAGTGAACCTCCGCTTGCAACAATACTCGAGATAGTCGCGTCCAGATTTATAGCAATCTGCTTACCTATTGAGCCTGGTACCGTCAGTGTTGACGTTGCTACATTCCATATTGAAGCTGGAAGGCTAAGTATTTGAGCCGAAAGCGATGTTGAAGCATTTAGTACCTGCGTATTGGTATTTGCATTAATTACCGTAGCCAACGAACTTGTCGCCGTCGTAACGGTTGAGTTGGTGTTCGCATTGACTGCGGCTTGGCTGTTCGTTATGGCTGCACCAAGCGAGCTTGATGCGGTGGTCACATCAGACTGAAGAGCGAGACTACCCGAACTCAAACCTGCTCCGGTGAGAGTGCGTGTCGCCGCAGCCCACACGTTCGTCGGCAGTGAAGTAATGGATGATGTAATCGTTGCGAGCAGTGATCCAATCGAGCTAGATGCTATGTCCGTATGACCGTTTACCTGATTGGTTATCGAACTCGACGCATTCAGTATGGTGGTGTTAAGTGCACTGGTTTGGGTATTGGTGTTTGCATTTACGACTGTCGCAATCGATGATGATGCGGTCGTTACGTCACTAAGCGTAGCGAGTGAACCGCTCGACAGTCCCGCTCCCGTCAGCGTCCTCGTACCATTTATCCAAACGTCGGCTGCAAGTGTTCCGAATGTTGTCAGACTTCGAGTGCCATTAGCCCATACGAGCGCTGGAATATTCAAAATCTGAGCCGAGAGTGATGTCGACGCGTTTCCTATGAGACTTCCGATAGATGTAGAAGAGTTTAGAACTGCAGAGTTCGTATTTGTGTTGATTGCTGTTTGGCTATTCGTTACTGCCGCCCCAAGGGAAGACGAAGCAATGTCTGTATGTGCATTTATATTCGTTGTTTCGCCGGTTACGTCAGACTGAAGTGCGAGCGAACCAGAACTGAGACCAGCACCAGTGAGTGTCCTCGTTCCAGCCGCCCAAATATCAACAGCTATACTCGTGCCCGAGGTGAGGGTTCGGGTTGCAGATGCCCATACAAGTGCTGGGATGTTGAGGATTTGCGCTGAAAGCGATGTCGATGCGTTCGTTACAAGTGAACCGATTGATGTTGATGCAGCAAGCACCGCGGAGTTCGTGTTTCCATTAATGACGAACCCGAGAGAACTTGAAGCGGTGTTGGTGTTCGCGTTAATTGCGGCTTGGCTATTCGTGATTGCAGCACCAAGTGAGCTCGATGCTGTCGTTACGTCAGACTGAAGTGCGAGGCTTCCAGAGCTGAGTCCTGCGCCCGTAAGTGTACGAGTTGCATACGTCCAGACATCTGCTGCTGTAAGAGAGCCACCGCTTGCGACGATGCTAGAAATAGTTGCGTCGAGATTGATAGCAATCTGCTTCCCTATCGTTCCTGGAGCAGTCATGGTCGAAGTCGCTACGTTCCAGACCGCAAATGGAATATTGAGTATTTGAGCAGAAAGCGACGTCGACGCGTTTCCTATGAGCGAACCGATTGATGACGAGGCCGTATTGGTATTCCCGTTAATGACCGCCGCAAGTGAGGAAGAGGCGATGTCTGTGTGAGCATTGATAGCTGTTTGGCTATTCGTTATGGCTGCACCAAGCGACGAAGAGGCAGTCGTTACGTCAGACTGTAGTGCGAGGCTGCCCGAACTGAGTCCAGCGCCCGTGAGGGTACGAGTCGCCGCAGCCCACACGTTTGTTGGTAGCGAAGTTATCGATGACGTTATTGTCGCAAGGAGCGAACCGATGGAGCTTGATGCAATATCCGTATGTGCATTTACCTGATTGGTTATCGAACTGGAAGCGTTCGTTATTGTTGTTGAAAGCGTTCCGGTCTGCGTATTAGTATTTGCGTTTACGAGTGTAACCACCGACGAAGAGGCGTCTTGTATGTCACTAAGCGTTGCGAGACTTCCAGAGCTGAGTCCTGCACCCGTGAGTGTCCTCGTTCCAGCCGCCCAGATGTCAGCTGCAATCGAGGTGCCCGACGTAAGGGTTCGTGTTGCAGATGCCCACACGAGTGCCGGAATATTCAAAATTTGAGCGGAGAGTGAGGTCGACGCGTTCGTTACGAGTGAGCCAATAGAGCTGGAGGCAGTGGTAACCGTAGTAGAAAGAGTTCCTACTTGGCTATTTGTATTAGCATTTACGAGAGCAACCACTGAGGACGATGC
>JBBRPE010000011.1:0-13951 GCA_038228545.1 Minisyncoccia bacterium
AGGCTAGTTCCGCCCAAGCGTCCATAGCGACGGCGGAGTTCGGCACCTCGATGTCGGCTCACCTTAGCGCGGGGCTGGAGAAGGTCCCAAGCGTTTGGCTGTTCGCCAATTAAAAAGGTACGCGAGCTGGGTTCAAACCGTCGTGAGACAGGTTGGTCTCCTATCTACTGTAGGCGTTGATTTTTGAAGAGGCTTGTCCCTAGTACGAGAGGACCGGGATGAACTGACCTCTGGTCTACCTGCTGTCACGCCAGTGGCATCGCAGGGTAGCTATGTCGGGAAGTGATAACTGCTGAAAGCATATAAGCGGGAAGCACGCTCTGAGATTAGAAATCGTTATGAGGCTCCAAGAAGATGACTTGGTTGATAGGCTTTAAGTGGAAGCGCAGTAATGCGTTGAGCTGAGAAGTACTAATATGCCCAGTCTCTTGTGCGGAACCTTGTACAACACAAACGTTAGAAAGTGATGGTAAATTCAAGTTA
Organism: Minisyncoccia bacterium; assembly: GCA_038228545.1. Lineage (GTDB taxonomy): Bacteria > Patescibacteriota > Minisyncoccia > Phycocordibacterales > Phycocordibacteraceae > C7867-001. Next base: position 484 of record JBBRPE010000011.1, read on the forward strand.
TCTATTTTGCATATTCATGTGGTTACGAGCTTTCGAAGGAAAGAAACGTGCCTATGATGCTGGTGATTTATCGGAGGGGCCATACCCGTTCTCATTCCGAACACGGCAGTCAAGCCCTCTTGAGCCGATGGTACTCCATTGGGGGAGAGTAGGTTGTCGCCAGCATCATGGGCATGTTTCTTCTCGACTAAGATACTGTTCATGTTTTACAACGCAAAAGCCGCCTTCACGGGCGGTATTTTGCATTTCATATCTATAAAAAAAGGCCCTCCCATCGCTGGAAGGGCCCTTGCTCATGAAGCGCATGAGCGCGCGTACTGTGTCGCCTAACCGGCGACGAGTTCGGCCGGAACCGCCTTCCGTGTCCGAGGCTTGGGAGTCTCGGTATAACGTAGGGTTGTTGTACGATCTTGGCGCTCGAAGGTGATATCCTCCGCTTCGATGCCGGTCAGGCGGATCAGGTTCTGTTGGTCGCCCCTTCCTCGCCTGAACTCGAACTTGACCGTGCCGTCAGGCAGGTCTACTTCGGGTCCGGCTTCTTCCCGCGGGGTTTCCACTACGGATTCCGGCGCCACTTCGGCCGCCGGTTCGGGTTGGGGAGCCGGAGCGGCCTCCGCAACCTGATCGGCCACGAACCGGAATTCCGGCCCGGGCAGGTAGCGACTGATCCCGCCGTAGCGGAGATCGTTGCCGCAGCGTTGCAGCATGTAGAGCGACTCGATTGAGCCGTTCTGATGCCTGACGCGCGCCTCGAACGCCGGTTCGTCCCGCATCGCGCGAGGACGTTCCGTACCGTCCGCATAGCGGACGTTCATCACGCCCGAAATGCGACCAGCCGTCTGTTCGAGGATGTCGAAGTTCTGGCGTTCTGCCATTCCTTCGAAGCGCACTCGAGCCGTTTCGGCATTCACGCCGTCACGGACCATTTGCGGACCCGACGTTGCTGGGTCTGCAAGTAGCATGCGTCGAACGAGGTAGAACACCGCGCCGCCGACCATCACCACCCCGAGAATCCACCAGGCCCACGAAGGCACCTGAGGAAATGGGGACGAATGGATGTCGGTGGCGACCGCCATCATCGAGCTTGGTGGCGCTGCGTTGGCCGAAGCCTGCGCAGGGACCGTTGTGATGCCGAACTGGGCGAGTCCTTGAAGGTGCTCTCCCGACTTCATCATCACGTAGGTCACGCCGCCGCGCGTGAAGACCCGACCCCGTTGTTGCAGGATGGGGTTCTCTTCGACGATGCGGTGCCAGACACGGGAATCGCCGAGGTGTTGTCCCGACAAATTCCACGCATTGTCGCCCGGCTGGACGACGTAGTCACTGGTGACCGGTGCAGGGGAGGTATGCTCCGCCTGCGCGAGAGGCATTGTGGCAGCTCCGAAGAGCAGGGCCGCAAGTGCGCCACCGGCGAGTAACATATTTTTCATGTTCAGTCTCTCTTTCTTTCAAGCAGTCATACCGGAACATCTCCGTCTATCACCCCAAGGGCAATACCAACAGAGGAACCGGAATATTCATTGTGTCACACTTATCTATATATGTCAAATATGGCCTGTAAGTGAGACTCTCTTTGCCCTATACTGTTCCTATGTCTTGGGGACTTCGTCGTCAGCTACTTATAGTCTTTCTCATTGCGCTTGTCGTTGCGGGAATTGTTGGTGGCACGTACTACTTCGCCGTACACAAAGCGCCGTCGTGCGTCGATAGCACACAGAACCAGGGAGAAGAAGGAATTGACTGTGGCGGGCCCTGCACCTATCTCTGTTCAGAAGGGCTTTCCGCTCCTTCGGTGCGATTCGTTCGCCCGCTTACGCCCGTACCCGGTCGTACCGACATCATCGCGTACGTTGATAATCCAAATTCACACGCAGCAGCACAAGGCCTTCATTACACTATCGAGCTTTACAGCCCAACGAATACCGTCGTGGCCAAGAAAGAGGGAAGTATTGATTTGCCACCTTCAAGCACCGTTCCCGTCTTTGTTCCGAATATATTTTCCGGTTCGCAGGACGTTGCGCGTGCGTTTATAACATTTGATACACCAGCGCACCTTTGGTACAGCTTCACAGCTACACAGGTTGTCCCGGTGGTAGCGACTGTTCAGTATGAAGCGGGCGATACGCCGCGCATTACGACCACGGCCACGAATCCTTCAACAACTACGCTCACAAACGTTACGTTCGTTGTTACACTCTTTGACGCAAGTGGGAACGCCGTAGCTTCTTCAAAGACTGTTACACCTTCGATACCGGGACTTGGAAGCGTCCCGCTCGTATTCACCTGGAGTGCTCCATTTACTGGGACCGTTTCAAAGATTGAAGTCGTACCGGTGGTGCCCCTTCCACCGCTCCTCGCTAAACAGCCATGAGTGAAAGCGTGCGACAGAATCCGTTCCGAGCACTGCTCGCTGAGTGGCCGCTTTTTGTCATACCGATAGCACTCTCGCTACTCGGTATTCTTACCATGCATCCGTTTGACGGAGCGTCCTCGCTTGCGCCCAAACAATTCATTTGGCTCGGTATAGCACTGACGGGCTACGTTGTGTGTGCAACGCTCGATATGCGTTTTATACGACGTACTTCGGTCATCATTACCGGCTACTCGATACTGCTCGGTCTTCTCGCACTTCTCCTGGTTGCTACACATGCCGTGATGGGTGCGAAGTCGTGGTTTACGTTCGGTGGATTCTCACTCCAACCGGCAGACCCTGGAAAGATTATATTTATTGCACTTCTGGCGAAGTTTTTCTCGCGGCGTCATATGGAAATAGGGGACTTCCGTCATATCATTGTGTCCGGAGCATACGCCGCGGCCCCTATCCTTTTGCTTCTTTTGGAACCAGACCTCGGCACCGCAGCAATCTTTGCTGCCATATGGTTCGGTATGGTACTCGTCTCTGGAATTTCAAAGAAGCATCTTGCTGTCGTGCTTCTCGTCGGACTCGTTGCTATGGGTGCTCTTTGGTTCGGTGGACTGCACTCGTATCAACGAGCGCGCATTATGACGTTCATTAATCCCGCATCCGATATTCATGGACGCGGGTATAACGCTTATCAAGCGACCGTCGCCGCAGGTTCGGGCCAGATTCTCGGAAAGGGAGTTGGATACGGTACGCAATCAAAGCTTCGCTTCCTTCCAGAATACGAAACAGACTTTATTTTTGCAGCGTTCGCCGAAGAATGGGGATTTATAGGGGTTGCGCTCGTGCTTTTACTGTACGGACTTCTTCTGGCGCGCATCCTGGCCATTGCAAGCCGCTCGGCAACAAACTTCGACTCCTTCTTTACTATCGGCGTATCCATTCTTATACTCGCTCACGTATTCATTCATGCCGGTATTAATCTCGGCATGCTACCGGTAACAGGAACGACTATTCCATTTATGAGTTACGGCGGATCGCACTTGCTTATGGAATATGTCGCACTTGGTATCGTCGCGTCTCTAGCGCGCGAAGGCAGAACTGTTCCGAGAACACGCGCTGGTCAAGAATTTTTTTCGTAGAGCGCAAACGTTTGGTGCACCATTCGTTCCGGAGTGAATTGTGTTTCCACTCGCTCCTTAAGGGCTTTCGCCATACGGGCCCGTACAACCTCATCTTTAAGGAGTGTCTCAATTCCTGTGGTGAGTGCTTCGGGGTTATTCGGTGGCACAAGGATACCAGTGACGTTGTTTTCGATTATTTCAGGTATTCCACCAACATTCGTTGCTACACACGGGAGACCGGCGAATCCTGCTTCGAGTAACACATAGCCAAGGGACTCTGAGCGAGAAGGAAGTACGAAAATATCAAACGCTGAGAGATATTCCGGCGCATTCTGAACATGTCCGATAAGAATAGTGCGACTGCGAACACCTTGAATCTTGAGAAGGTGTTCGAGATACCCGCGTTCCTCACCTTCGCCTATAATCACTAATCCCAAATCTGCGTAGTCAGGTAGTACATGCTCAATAGCTTGTATGAGTACGTCGAGTCCCTTTACGGGGTGCAACTCTGCGATAACTCCTACCCATGTATGTGCGCTGAAGTCTGGTGCGAGAGTTGTGCGAGCATCTGCGCGCGTACGTAGAGCAAAGGGATGCACGCCATGATGCACGACACGGAGCTTACTTGCCACGAATGGCATATATCGCGTATCGCGTTTAGTCGCTTCAGAATTACAAATGGTCACGTCGGAAAGAATGATGGTTGCGTAGTGGACACCGCCTATGAGTATTTTCTGCCACACGGGGCGGTTTTCATTAAATGCCCAGCCGTGAGCCGTAAAAACGACGCGTCGCACTCCGTGCAGTCGCGCTACGAGTGCCGTTAGCGCACCAGCTTTTGAAGAATTACCATGCACGACATCCGGTTTGAATTCTTTCAGAATACGGGAAAGCTCACCAAACACTTTCAAATCCGAAGAAAGTCGTACGTCCCTCTGCATGGATGGAATAGGGGACACAGCAACACCTGCTTCCCGTAAGCGGTCAGTTAGTTCTCCTTCGCGTCCGGAAGCGACAAGAACGGTGTGACCAGCGTTCTTAGCTTCCGTTGCGAGGTCATACACATATCGCTGGGCACCTCCCCAGTTGGACTTTGTTATCACATACAAAATCCTCTTTGGAGAGGCTGGGTGTGCACTTGAGTGGGCAACTTCCATGCTATTTTTGGCGTTCTATAGTATAACCTCACTATTATGATCTACGGTGGCAGACGTGCCGCGACCCTTCTTTTCCTTGGCGATATCGGCGTATTTACCGTATCGCTTTTTGTCACGCTCGTACTTCGCTATGGAAAGCTCTTTGATCTCGATACCTTCATGGACCATATCGGGCCGTTCAGTATTCTCTTCATCGTGTGGGCTCTCATCTTCTATATGTCGGGCCTCTATGGAAAACGTATCCTACTTAAGAAAAGCTCGCTTGCTGATGCCATCGTTAAAACGCAATTTTTCAATATAATTCTTGCCGCACTGTTTTTCTTCATTGTGCCGGGCATTGGCATTGCTCCCAAAACAAATTTGGTTATTTACCTTGGCGTTTCTCTCGTACTCATACTTCTGTGGCGTCTAGCACTCTATCCGAATATATCGATTCCGCGCACACGCTTTCCCGCAGTACTCATCGCGGAAGGGGAGGAAGCCCAGGAGCTTGCACGCGAGGTAAACGGTAACAGTCGGTATCATCTCGAATTTCCCATAGTCATTACGCCCGCAGCTGCGGCAGAGAATCCTGAGCAGCTCGCGGAGCAGATTCGCCAAGCGGGTGCGACTATTGTCGTCACCCCATCGGGAGATGTACGCACTGAGCCGCTTATTCCGAAATTGTATGACCTCGCGAGCTTCAAGCAGCCGGCGCAGTTCATGTCGTTCGATGATGTCTATGAAGAAGTCTTTGATCGTATTCCGCTTTCACAGCTTCGTCCTGGATGGTTTATTGAACATGTACCGCGCACTGTTCCAATGAGTTATATCGTGCTCAAGCGCACCATTGATATTATTGGTGGTGTTTTGATGGGTGTACTTACCGTTCTTAGCGCACCATTCATATGGATTGCCCAGGGATTTGAAGGACCGGGAACACTTTTCATCGAGCAAGACCGTCTTGGACGCGGCGATACACATATTCGTACACGTAAGTTTCGTACGATGCAGCGCAACGACGAAGGTAAATGGGAGGGAGAGAGCTCAAACAGAGTTACCAAGGTTGGAAATCTACTCAGACGGACATCATTCGATGAGTTTCCTCAGTTCATTAATGTTCTGAAGGGTGAACTTTCTTTGATAGGACCGCGCAATGACATGGCCGCTCTGGGAGAGCGTCTTTCCGAAGCACTTCCATTTTATGACCTTCGCTACATGGTGACGCCCGGTATTACAGGGTGGGCCCAGATAAACCAGCAGTACGAGCAGGGGAACATAAGTCCGCAGTCTATAGAGGAGACCAAAATGCGTCTCGCGTATGATTTCTATTATCTAAAACATCGCAGTCTCGGTCTTGATATCATCATCGCGCTGAAGACCATTAAACGCATGTTTTTCCGAGTTAGTAGTTGGTGAGCATGCCTAAAATCTCCGTCTGCGTTGTTGCGGGTCCCAATGATATTCTCCGTCGTACTATGAGTACGCCTACGAATATCATTCACCCACGCCTAGCATCCGGAAGCTTTTAGACATACTCTAAGGTTATCTAAGACATGAATCAGAAACACACCGTTTTAATAACTGGAGCGGCCGGCTACGTCGGCGGCATGCTCGTAAAGAAATTCGCCGAGCGCGATGACGTCGAACGCATCATTGGCATAGACAAAGAAGCGTTTCCCGAATTTCTTGAGGGCATCGATAAGCTCGAGTATCTCGAGATAAATACGGCCGACCATTGGGAAACAGAAGTAGAACAATTTTCACCTGACATTGTCATTAATACCGCGTGGCAGATACGCGAGATATACGGTAATCGCGAGCTCTCCTGGAAGTGGAATATTGACGGCTCCGATAAAGTATTTGATTACGCGTTTGAGCACGGCACGGTGAAGCGTCTCATACATTTCTCAACCGTTGCTTCATATGGTTCATTCCCGGATAACTCTGTCGACCATCGCTATGCCGAGGAGGAGCCGTTCCGTGTTACCGATTACCTATACGCAGAAGAGAAACGCATTTCCGAAGAACATCTGCATCAGAAGTACCAGCTCGCAGAAGGGGAACGCCCTGATATCCAGGTCGCCGTGCTACGACCCGCTGCTATTACGGGACCGCGCGGTCGTTTTATGCGCATTCGATTTGGACTGCAGTCTGCGCTCTCGGGACAGTTGAAGGACAATTTTGTTTACAACCTCATTTCCGGCATGACGCGCTTTGTGCCGATAACACCGAAGTGGCTACGTCAGTTCATACATGAAGATGATGTCGTTGGTATTGTGGAGCGTCTTGCATTTGGTGAGCCTGCAGGCGCGTACGAAGTATTTAATATATGCCCGCCGGGTGATGTTGTTCGCGGAAAGGATATGGCTAAGGCAGTGGGGAAGAAAACCGTTATGATTGCCCCTTGGATGATACGTATCGTGTTCTTCTGGTTCTGGCACCTAACACGCGGGAAGGTACCTACTGCTCGCGGTAGCTGGAAGGGCTACTCGTATCCAATAGCGGTTACCGGAGACAAGGTCACGTCGAAGCTCGGCTATGTCTACCAGTACGCAGGCTTTGATGCGTTCTACTACACTGACGGCACATACGAATACTCTGTTCCACCCGACATCCGTCGCACAAAAACCAATGATCGTTAACGGACGAACTATCGCCTCAGAGATACTGGAGGCAACGAAGAGAGAATGTATGTCGCTCGGACGAACCGTGCGTGTACGGGCCCTCGTTGCGGATTTTTCTGCGGCAACTGATTCCTATCTCAAGATTAAGAAACGGCAGGCTAAGAAGGCGGGGATAGAAATGGAAATTATTCCGTTTCAGCAGGGAGCAACAACACAGGACATGATAGTTGCCATCACTGATTCAAACGCAGTAGACGCTCTTATCGTTCAACTTCCGCTTCCGGCATCAATCGATAGAACGGCAGTTCTTGATTCCATACCGCTTTCGCAAGATGCGGACGTTCTCTCGACGTATGCGCATCACTTGTTTGAACAGGGGAACGAACTATCGCTACTTCCTCCGGTCCTTGCTGCGGTAAAAGAAATTCTCCACCGGGCACATGTGAACCCGAATGGTAAACGCGCAATCGTCATCGGAAACGGCTGGTTGGTCGGAGAACCGTGCGCTACCTGGCTCAGCCAGGTAGGAGCAGAAGTCACCATACTCACGCGTGAGGCAAGCGACTTCGGACTGCTTAAAAATGCTGAAATCATCATTTCAGGAGCGGGTTCGCCCGGCCTTATTAAGCCCGAGCACCTTTCGAAGGACGTGGTACTTATTGATGCAGGTACGTCAGAGCAAGGTGGGGCCGTGGTGGGAGATGCTGACCCGGCATGTGCTGGAGTTGCTTCCGTTTTTACCCCCGTACCCGGCGGAGTGGGGCCTATAGCCGTCGCTTGCTTGTTCCGTAATGCGGCGGCGCTTGCCCAAAGACACGGTTTGCAGGCCGACTAAAAAGCCGTATAGTAGCCGTATTATGCGATTCATTCCTGCGCTCGGCGTCCTTATCATTGCTGGGCTTCTCGGCTACTTCGTCCTCACGACTAATGGCGTTGGCTCCCATTGGGGCGTGAAGCTTGGCCTCGACCTCGCGGGTGGCACAGAGCTTATCTATAAGGCCGATAGCGCTGCTGTAGCCGGTGACAAAGCCGGTGCACTCAATTCACTTCGTGACGTTATTGATCGCCGAGTGAATCTCTTCGGCGTTGCGGAGCCTATCGTACAACTTGAGAAGTCGAGCATTGTGGCAGGAGCTCAGGAAGACCGTCTTCTAGTCGACCTTCCTGGTGTGACGGACGTAAAGGCAGCTGTCGACGCAATAGGGAAGACGCCAACACTTGAGTTCAAACTCGTGGGAACAAACGGAACGGATGCGAGCTCGACAGCGACCTATATAGATACAGGACTTACAGGGCGCTATTTAAAATCTGCTGAGCTGCAGTTTGCGAGTGGTCAGTCGAGTTCAGCTGCGGGCGCTCCGACGGTCGTCATTCATTTCAATGACGAAGGCACCAAGCTCTTCGGAAAGATAACGGGCGAAAACGTTGGCAAGCAACTCGCAATCTTCCTCGACGGTCAGCCTATTTCTTCACCAGTTATTCAAGAGGCAATTCCAGGCGGTACAGCGACTATCACTGGCCAGTTCACGCCGACGCAGGCGCGTGACCTTGTTCGCAATCTTAACTTCGGTGCACTTCCTGTTCCCATTACCCTCGTCTCGAGCAACACCGTCGGACCAACCCTCGGCGGAGCCGCATTCCATGCAGGCCTCATGGCCGCACTTATCGGTTTCCTCTTGGTCGCACTCTTCATGATTATTTGGTACCGCCTTGCAGGAGTTTTGGCTACCGTGGCTCTCGTTATCTACGTGCTCCTTACGGTTCTCGTCATAAAGACTGTACCGATTACGCTCACTGCGTCCGGTATCGCAGGATTCATTCTTTCCATCGGACTTGCGGTGGATGCGAACGTACTCATCTTCGAGCGTATGAAAGAGGAACTGCGTCACGGTAAGGACGCGCATGACGCGGTCATCACCGGCTTTGCGCGTGCATGGCCGGCTATTCGTGATGGTCATCTCACTATGCTCATTTCCTCGATAATTCTCTTCTGGCTCGGTACGTCCATCGTCCAGGGCTTTGCGCTCGTCTTCGGGTTTGGTGTTATTGCATCGCTCATCTCTGCCGTCTTCGTGTCCCGTGTCTTCCTGCTCGCCGTAGTGCCGGAGAAGGCGAAGGGAGGATTCTGGAACTTCCTGCTCTCAAGCGGCTTCCGTGTACACGCATTCAAGGAGTCTCACAAAAACTAATATGTTTATCGTAAAATATCGCGTTGTTTTCTTCCTTCTTACCGGTCTTCTTTCTATTGCCGCTATTGCTGCACTCGTTGTGTGGACGCCACCGCTTTCTATTGATTTCACCGGCGGCTCGCTGGTTGAAGTTGAATACACCAATGCTCGTCCAAGCGTTGATACATTGCACACTGCAATTGCTGGAGCAGGTCTTGGTAATGCTTCACTCCGCGAGAGTGGTGATCACGGCATTGCGGTGCGTACGCGCACTCTTACTCCTGAGGAACATGTAGCACTTTTGAGTGTGCTTTCCGAGGGAAGCACCACACCCTTCGTAGAAGGTCGCTCCACTACCATAGGACCGTCGCTTGGCTCCGAGCTTTCTACCAAGGCTCTCTACGCACTTCTCTCTGTCATCGCCGCTATCGTGCTGTACATCGCGTGGGCGTTTCGCAAAGTATCAAAGCCGGTCTCCTCATGGGTATACGGTCTTATCGTCGTTGCAATTCTCGTGCATGACATCCTTATTCCAGCTGGATTCTTCGCTATACTCGCGCACTTCACCGGCGCACAGGCAGATACACTCTTTGTGGTCGCACTTCTCGCTATCCTCGGTTACTCGGTAAATGACACTATCGTCATCTTCGATCGCGTACGCGAGCACCTCGGTCGCGACGAGAAGGTAGGCGCACATCCACCCTTTGATGAAGTAGTAGGACGCTCCATTACTGAGACACTCGGACGCTCTATCAATACGTCTCTTACTGTTGTACTTGCTCTCATCGCTCTCGCATTCTTCGGTAGTCCGGTTACACTCGACTTCGCACTTGTGCTCCTCGCGGGCGTCATCGCAGGTACGTACTCTTCAATTCTTCTTGCTGCACCACTTCTTGTTCCGCTCGCTAAGGTGTTCGCGAAAAGTAAGTAGACTCGCTATGCTTATCGGCATCACGGGTACGAACGGTGCGGGGAAGGGAGCAGTCGTCGAGTACCTTGTCGCTGAGAAAGGCTTTTCTCGCTACTCAGGTCGCACCGTTATACTCGAGGCGCTCCACGAGCGTGGCGAGGAATCGAAGCGTGGTGCTATGCGTGAGGTAGCGAATGCACTTCGTCAGGAGCACGGTCCTGCATATATCGTGGAGCAACTCTACGCTATGGCCAAGGAGGATACGAATGCCGTTCTGGAATCAGTCCGCACCATCGGAGAAGCAGAATTCCTCAAGAGCAAGGGAGCATACATTATTGCGGTAGATGCGAAGAAAGAGACGCGCTATGAGCGCGTCCTCTCTATGTCGCACGACGCGACACCGCTCTCATTCCAGGACTTCACCCTCATGGAGGACCGCGAGATGGCCTCAAGCGAACCGTGGGATATGAACGTGTTCGGTGTCATGCAGATGGCGGATGTACGTCTTGAAAACGATGGCACACTTGATGAACTGCGGGCGAACATAGATCAGGCCCTCAAGAATCTCAAGTAATATGATTCTCGGCATTACAGGTACGAACGGCGCAGGAAAAGGTGCTGTCGTTGAATACTTGATGGGCAAAGGCTTTAAACATTTCTCTGCGAGCGGGTTTATAACAGAAGAAATAGAACGCCGCGGTATGACAGCGAATCGGGATTCCATGCGATTGGTTGCAAATGACTTGCGACTCACTAAACATCCGGCGTATCTGTTTGAATCATTGTTTGAACGAGCTACGGTTGCCGGTGGAGATGCCGTATTAGAAGCACCTCGCGCGATAGCGGAAGGTGCATTTCTGAAGGAAAAGGGCGTAACACTCATTGCAGTAGACGCAGATCGTAAGACTCGTTATGAACGCATAGCACGTCGAGGGAGTGTAAAAGACAATGTGACCTTCGAAGAGTTTTCAGAGCAAGAAGATAAGGAGTTGGCTCAAACGGAAGCTCATGACATGAATATCATAGGAGTTATGAATATGGCGGACTTTACGTTGCATAACGATGGCTCGTTAGCGGAGCTCCATAAGCAAATAGAAGCTGTACTTACCCAGTTACAATAGCTGTTATGCCACATATCCACGAAAAGATTGATTACGCCGCGGATGTCTACATTGTGAACGGTGACGCGGTGCTTCTGCGTATGCATGATAAATATCACACATATTTTCCACCAGGTGGTCACGTCGAACTCGATGAAGACTTTTCTGAGGCGGCGCTTCGGGAAGTAAAGGAGGAAGTCGGTCTCGACGTGACGCTTATCGGAGAGACACCTGCGGTTATCAGTTCTGATGAACGTGAAGTTATGGTGCCACGGTTCATCAATCGGCACCGAATAAACGAATCGCACGAGCACATTTCGTTCGAATATTTCGGTACGTCAGATACACGGGATGTAGTCCCTGGAGAAGGCGAGAGTACCGAAGGAATTCGGTGGTTTACCTGGGAGGAACTCGACGACCCGCAGTATGACATTCAACCGCGCGTTCGGGACTATGCAAAAGCCGCTCTCAAAGCGATTACGAAATAATCGTTCCGGCGAAGGTCTCTCCGTCGAGGTATTTTTCGAACTCATCGAGCTTAGAGCCATTCATAATAGCCACTTCCATTTTGTTTGCTTGCGCTTCTTTTGCAGCGACCGGGTCGAACGGGGAAGAGAGACCTGGGTCCCACTCTTTCGGTATTAGTTCACGGAAGTCCTGCCAACCTATTTTCTCAATCTTGGTAGCGGTCGGGTCTTTACGCGGGTCTGCGGTGTATACGTAATCAATATTAGAAAGGTTCACGAGTTTCTTCGCGCCAAGTTTCTTCGCAGCCATTACTGCGCAGTAATCGGTAGAGTTTCCTGGCTTCCATCCGGCTCCAATGATAACGGAGGACGTTCCACGTATACCGCGTGTAGGATTTTTAACTATACGAGCTTGCGCTTCTTCCAAAAATAAAGCGCGCATAAGATGCGCGTTCAAACGAGTGCTATGAATACCGAGCCAATCGAGGTCCTCACGAGAAAGTCCGCCACGTACTTCTTCAGCAGCGTGTTGGTAGCGACGTGCGGTTTTGCCACCACCGGCAATAATATAAAACGAAAGACCCTCACTCACTTTCCGCAGGAGAAGTTCGCGGAAATTCTTGAGAAATACGGTGTCTATTTGGTCGGGAACTATTAAAGAACCCCCGACGGAAACGACAACGTATTCTCGCTTACTGCGTAGCATGTAAATTAGTTGAGCAAAGCTTGACGGCTTCGCCTATTCTACCGCGCTTCGGCATAACAACAACTTGTGGAAAGAAATATTCGTTTCTTACTTAGAGATTTTTCGGAGGAACCAGCCGGCGATGAATACCGCAGGAAGAACAAGAAGAACAACACCGGCAAGGAATATAACTGCACTCTTTTGGGTGAAGTACTGGCCGATATAAGGCGCGCTGTAGACGAGAATCCAGTACGAAGCGATAAGGGAGGCTAAGGTCACAAACTGGATGGTACGAAGAAATCGCGTGTAGCCCATTATACCCTTATTGTAAGCCACTCAAGACGCATTCCGGAGGGATAGGAAATGGCTTGACGCCCGTATTTGCTTACTATAATATGCCTTTATCGCCCTCATGTGAGGGCGGGCTAGTTTTTACGTCATTTTATGCCAGCCGCTTGCGGAGGGTATCGGATGTAAAGAGACCTTTGATAATTAAATAGTTTGTAAGGTAGTGAACAAAGAAAATCATTTCTTGTGTTCCGCCTATTCTTAATTAGAGTTTGATCCTAGCTCAGGATGAATGCTGGCGGCGTGGATAAGGCATGCAAGTCGAACGGTCCGCAAGGACAGTGGCAGACGAGGTAGTAACACGTAGGTACTCCCCCCAAAGTCTGGTATAGCTCGTCGAAAGACGGGGTAATCCCGGATGGTCCCGAAAGGGTAAAGATTTATCGCTTTGGGAGAGGCCTGCGTAATATCAGCTTGTTGGTAAGGTAATGGCTTACCAAGGCTACGACGTTTAGGGGAGCTGAGAGGCTGACCCCCACCGATGGGACTGAGACACGGCCCATACTCCTACGGGAGGCCGCAGTCGAGAATCTTCCGCAAT
>JBBRPE010000012.1:0-4723 GCA_038228545.1 Minisyncoccia bacterium
TCACCTCCGGACTCGATCAGTTCAAGAGCACCGACCAGTTCATCCAGATCCACTAATCCACGGATTAGTACTTAGTACTTCCTAGAGGTTACGATCTCTTAGAATCTAGAAGCAAAAACCGCCCTACGGGGCGGTTTTTGTGCGTGGTATTCTGAGATTATGAATCTCCCTGGCATGTCGAATATGAAAACGCTTCCTGCGCTCGCACTCGCATTCGTTATACTCGTCGGCGCTGTCTTCCTGGTACTTCCTATCGTTGTTGGTGGTGGAGCTACAGGGTATCCAATTGAGAAGACTGATCATATTGCTACATGGAGTTGGAAAGGTGTCTACCTTGATGGTGCTCAAAAGCAGGCAGATGTCACCAAAGAAATTTCCACTCTGAAGGGCATGCTCGGAAAGAAGGGAGTTAGCGACTACGATATCGATGTTGGTATTGCATCACAGTACGAGCTTCTCGGCGACGGCAAGAGTGCCTACCAGTATCTTTCGAAAGCGATTGCGCTCGACCCCAAGCGTGGGCTCGCGTACATGAACATGGGACATCTCATGGAAGAGATGGGCGCGTTTACAACCGCCCATAAGGCGTACGATGCCGCTGTGGCAGCTGAGCCAACGAATCCTATCTACAAAACGTCTCAAGAGAATTTCCTTATACATCACACGCAGACAACGGCGACGCCATGAAGTACCTCGTAGAGTTCTTAGGCTTTTTATGTGGATTCGTCATCCTGATTAGTGCGGCTCTCTTGGCGATTCATTTCACGGGTCCGACTGCCTAGTTGCGATAGGGAAGTAGAAACGCTATAGTGCCGGAGTACGGACCGAAGACAGCAGGCATTCCTTATTAGGAAAGAAGCCCTGCCGAGGGACGAAACCAAGCTCTACACTAAGTAGGATTTGGGGTCGACTGTCTCCAACGGTCCTTCTGCTCCGGCAGTTGGACCCGTTTCCGTTTCGTACACGAAAACAAAAATACATGGCAATTACCAAGCAAAAGAAAGTGGAGATTACGGAGAAAATCTCTGAGGCAGTGAAGGATGCGGCTTCTGTCGTATTCGTCCACTTCAAGGGACTTTCCGTGAAGGACACGGGAGAGATGCGCCGCTCGCTTCGCGACGGTGGTGTCGGCTACTACGTAGCTAAGAAAACGCTCATCAAACGCGTTTTGAATTCACAGGGATACACGGGAGAGCTTTCCGATATGCCTGGCGAAGTAGCGCTTGCATGGAGCAAGGATGACGCGACCGCTCCGGCTCGCGACATCTACGAGTTTGGCAAGAAGCATAAGGGTGCACTCACTATCGTGGGTGGTATCTGGGGAGGCGCGTTTGCTGACGCTGTCGCTATGAACGCGATTGCGACTATTCCGCCAGTACCAGTACTTCGCGGCATGTTCGTGAACGTCATCAACAGCCCTATTCAGGGTCTCGTTATTGCTCTTGATCAGATTGCACAGAAGAAGGCAGCATAACCAAATTAAATTCAAACACTATGTCTGAAGAAGAAATCCAGCAGGACGCAGTCGAGGAGACTGTTGCTCCAGCAGAAGAGGCGGCTCCTGTCGCAGCACCAGCTGCAGAGGAAGCTTCCGTAGAAGTCCCGGCTAAGTTCAAGAAAATCGTCGAGGAAATCGAGATGATGACTGTTCTTGAACTTTCCGAGCTCGTGAAGGTATTCGAGAAGAAGTTCGGTGTCTCAGCAGCAGCAGTCGCAGTAGCGGGTCCTGCAGCAGGAGGTGCCGCAGCTGACGAAGGTAAGTCAACAATGAATGTTGAACTTACTGACGGAGGTGCAGCTAAGATCCAGGTGATCAAGGTTGTTAAGGAAGCTCTCGGACTTGGTCTCAAGGAGGCTAAGGACCTTGTCGACGGTGTCCCATCCATGCTCAAGGAGAACGCGAGCAAGGAGGATGCAGAAGACCTCAAGAAGAAGATTGAGGAGGCCGGAGGCAAGGTAACCTTTAAATAAGGTTCCGCTCGCACTTCGAAATAGAAAGAAAACTTCGCCTTACAGCGCGCACGAAGAATGTAGTTGTACCCTATCGAGAAGTACCGCCACTCGCGGGCTCGGTCGGATACTTCTCTCAGGTCCTCCTGATTCTTCGGCTGCTTTCAGGAAGTCTTTCTATTTAAAGTGCTCGCTCCATTCTGAAAAACACCCACGACAGTGGGTGTTTTTCGTTGCGTAATACATATGGTTGCGGGTGGGAGTAGGGGTGGGTAGAATGACCCCACTAGCTATGGACCCTCTCTCACGCCTCTTTGGAAACCCTGCCCGCTTGAAGCTTCTTCGGTTGTTCCTCTTTAATGACGACACCGTCTTCTCGAGCAGCGACGCAGCATTTCGTTCGAAGACGGCGAAGGATGCGGCGCGTAAAGAACTCACGCTTCTTATGAACGCTGGAGTCATTCGCAAGAAGTCCGGAAAGCAGGGAAGCGGTTACACGGCTAACAAAAAGTTTGAGCACTACACCTCACTGCAGAAATTTATGCGTGAGACGACCGATATAAGTGATGCGTACATGTTGAGCACGCTTCGCAAAGCAGGAACACTTCGCGTCGTTGCACTCTCCGGACTTTTTAGTGGAGCGGTCGAGCCGAAGATTGACGTGCTTATCGTCGGCGACAATCTTGAAGAGAAGCCACTCATAAATGCGATTCACACACTTGAAGC
Source organism: Minisyncoccia bacterium (assembly GCA_038228545.1). Lineage (GTDB taxonomy): Bacteria > Patescibacteriota > Minisyncoccia > Phycocordibacterales > Phycocordibacteraceae > C7867-001. The sequence continues at coordinate 2,677 of JBBRPE010000012.1, forward strand.
GGAACTCGGTCGCGAGCTTCGCTATGCATCGTTTACCACAGAAGAATTTAAATATCGCGTGGGTGTATATGATCGCCTTGTACGCGATGTGTTCGACTACCCACATCGCACCATTTTGGACAAAGTGACGTCGTAAGGCTTGTATCCACATAGGCCAGTTCCTACCCTCCTCTGGTGCTACACTTTTAGGTAGGCAGGTCCTAGGGGCCATTCTCCTGGGGCAGCATTACTCACATAAATCGCTGAAGCCATCTTTATGTTTCTTACCACCTGGGCAGATGTTCTGAATCAATCGCTCCAGAGCTTGTTCTGGGGACTCGTTCAGTTCGTTCCCAACTTACTCGTCGCAATCATTATCTTCATTATTGGTTGGCTCGTCGGCGCAGGACTTGGTCGTCTTGTTGCCCAAGTCATTACTGCACTCAAAGTAGATCAGGCACTTCGTGCCGCTGGTGTTGAGAAGGTGGTTGAACGCGCAGGCTTCACGCTCAATTCCGGGAAACTTCTCGGTGAGCTTGTGAAGTGGGTCTTCATCATCGTATTCCTCGTGGCATCGCTTGATGTACTTGGTCTGACTGATGTCACGGCATTCCTTCGTGGCGTTGTCCTCACCTACATTCCACAGGTTATTGTTGCGATACTCATTCTCTTCGTTGCGGCAGTGCTTGCTGACGCAGCTGATCGTGTCGTCGCGGGCTCTGCACGGGCCGCTGGCCTCAAGGCAGCAGGACTTCTCGGTACCCTCGCTCGTTGGGCTATCTGGGTGTTCGCTATCCTAGCCGCTCTCGATCGCCTCGGCATTACCCCGCTCGTACAGACCCTCTTTACGGGTGTAGTGGTAGCGTTGGCGCTCGCGTTCGGCCTTGCATTCGGGCTCGGTGGCACCAAAGCCGCAGAGAAGTATATCGACCGTGTTCGCGACGAAATAGCGGGCTAATCCTGTCATTCGCGTCGTAGGAAAAAGGCTCCAGGTGGGGCCTTTTTCCATAGTCCGTAAATCGTTTGACAGGGAATATACCCCCGCGTATACTGCCTTTTACGTGTTGACCACTAAGAAAACGAACCAAAAACGGAGCGGCTAGGGGCCAGGAGGCCTCGCGCGTGAAAACGCGAACCGCCCCGTGAAGGGGCTTTTTTAATCTTCGGATTTTAAAAGCATCGGAGACTTGGAGGAAAGGGCAGCACCGTTCGTTGACACACGAATATGCAAAATAGGTAATCAACGTCATTTCGTTATCGAGCCGATAACGGATGACTAGAAATTGCACACCCCGTAGCGGGGCGAGGCTCGCAGTAATGCGAGTATAAGAACGCTGCGGGGAAAAATCACAAAGAAAACGTTAGTGGTGTTCGAGTTTCCGCACAGGAGACAAGAAGGGTGCACGGTGGATGCCTAGGCTTGCGCAAGCGATGAAGGACGTGACTAATCTGCGAAATGCTTCGGGGAGCCGATTTGTAGGCTTTGATCCGGAGGTGTCCGAATGGGGAAACCCACGTCTTTAATGACGTATCCAACTTTTAAGTTGAGAAGCTAACCCAGGGAAGTAAAACATTTCAGTACCTGGAGGAATAGAAAACAATATTGAGTCGCTTTCCGTTCGCCCGATGCTTCGGACGGATGGAAAGCGCCTCTCGTGATTCCCTTAGTAGCGGCGAGCGAAACGGGAATAGCCCAAACCAATATCTTCGGATATCGGGGTTGTAAGGCAGAGACGCCGTACTTGTACGGCATAAGTTACAAAAGATATATATAACGGAAGCTGCTGGAAAGCAGCGCCCTAGAGGGTAATGGCCCCGTACGTGAAATATATATCCCTTATGTGTCTCTGTTCTTGAGTAGTTCGAGACACGAATAGCTCGGATGAATCTGCCGGAACTAACCGGTAAGGCTAAATATTGCGCAAGACCGATAGTGAACTAGTACCGTGAGGGAAAGGTGAAAAGAACCCCGGGAGGGGAGTGAAATAGAACTGAAACCGTGTACTTACAAAGGATTGGGGCGGGCTTCGGTCCGTTCCAGTGTGCCTATTGAAGAATGAGCCTGCGA
>JBBRPE010000013.1:0-1731 GCA_038228545.1 Minisyncoccia bacterium
AATACCACGCGTCGTCGGGATACGCCCAATCGTAGTCGAGCCACAGCCCGCCCCCGCGGCGTTCCAGGCTGAACACGTCCGGGTTGCCGTCAGAGCCAGTAATCTGCTTCATCCCGATACGCAACCATTCTCCTAAAGGTTGACTGCGGTATTGGAGACGATAGTTTGGTCCGGTGTCAGCTGGGCAGAGTTCAAGACCGAGTTGTTGTGCTCGTTCATATATTTGATCGGTAGTCGCGCTTGTCCTGAAGCCAAGGTCGGCAACCGTAAGGCGAATGAGCGTCATATTCTCGGCATTTGGTGTAGGAATAAATTCTTTCGAATTCCTCATCATGCTTTCTGCATAGCCTCCCAGACTCATATTTACTGCCTCCATTTCGGAAATAAGCTGCTCGGCGGATTTGCCGCCGACCTCAACGCTTTCCCTGCGGATTTTTCCTTCAGGGAACGACGTGTACACATGCTCGAGAGTTGCTGGGAGCTTTTGAAAGATACCTGGCTCAAGCTGTCCGACGTACGCTTTAGTGTTTTCAGTAATTTCGCTTGGTACATGGGCGATCTGGCCGCGCGTGGCTTCGAAAATGGTGAGCATATCTTCTTCGGTATTGCGGTCTTCGCGAAGCTCTGCGATTCGCGGGTCTTCCTCATATCCAAAACCTTCAATCTTTGAGTTAATTTCGTAGAGGAACGTAAGGTCATCCTTAGTAAATGACTCTTCTTTTTCATGCTTATGTTCGAGCGAGGTAAGCAGTCGCATGTCTTCACTCTTCTTACGGTATGCACCAGCCTCGGTGCCGAATTCACCCAATTTTTCCTCAAGTACTTCTTGCATGAGTGGCTCAACATTTTGCTGAGGCAATGTGCCTCGTACTTCGCCGATACGGTCGCTCCCGTCCATTCGAATGGCGAGACGAGGATGAGTGGGAGTGCCTGAGGCATCGTTCGTGTAATATACATAGAAATCGCCTGATTCTATCTGGGTCTCTGCAGTTGAGCGGCCTGCAGTGCACCAACCGGTTCCTTTACCTTCTAGAGATTCAAATAATTTCTGCGCCGCCGCATCATCGCCTTGCTCGTATTTCACCCATTGACCCTGAATCTCCTCTCGGCCCTCCATGGAAGCTGCCAAGGACTTAGAAGTGAGTTCGGCATACAAGGACGGGAATTTCTTGTCGAACTCCAGACGTGCTTCCGAATCCTTGTTGTCGTCTTTTACACGTTCGTAGAGGTCGGAGATCTGCGCCAACGGCTCACGGTATATGTCAGGAAATGGCGCGACCGTAGAATCCGTGCGCTTCTTGAACTCACCACGCTCCTTGTCGAACTGTGATAGTTTTGTAACTTGTGTCCACGCGTAGTACTTGAACCATGCTGGATATACGGCGTCGTTTGAAGTGAGGTAGTCCATCCACGCATCGAGGGAATGCTTCTGATCCTCGATAGCGGTATCCATCATCTGCTCCCGCACACCTTGTGGAATTTCTTCCACGTGCTGACCTCGCTCACGAGCGATACGCTTCTGAAGTTCAAAATATGACTCGGGGAAATTCTCTTTTTTTATAATGAGTGCGTCATATATCTTGTCACGGAATAGTTCTAAGTTGCGCTCGCGGGTGCGCTCGTCAGAATTCAAGAAGATGTTTTCGAGGCGATCAGTATATGCTTCAATTCGTTCGGCAGGATCATTCGGAACCTTCTCTCCGGTATGACGCTCTTCTCGAACGACAGCGC